>NZ_BNAF01000007.1 GCF_014653155.1 Sphingobacterium griseoflavum
TCAAGGAGACAAAGGCTTTTGATCACTTTTGGCCTTCAAAAGTGATGCCCTGCCGCGGCGAGCGGCGGAAGGTTTTGTGGGAAGGAAAGAATCCGGCTAGCACGAGCGGCAGAAGCGGTTGTGGGAAGGGAAGCTTTCAAAGGGTTGAATGAGAATGCTTGACTTTGGTAAAAAACAAGTTAACACATCGCTATTTCCAAACGAATTTTAGCAGATCTTAGTGCAAAAAAAAAGGCTTTCAAACGGGGAGAATGAAAGCCTTTGCTAACCAATTATAAACCTAAATTATGATAGTGCAAATCTATGAACTAATTTTAGAACAGCAAAACCGATTTAGTAATATTTTTGTGATAACCTACACGGATAGCTATGCAGATTTTGGGGTAATAAATAAAAATGAGTTTTCTGGGAATTAAGTCTTTAGCGTTGCTTTAAAGCTATTTTATGAGGAAATATGCGGTAATAAGTTTTAGAATTTTCTTTTTCGGTATAGTTATTGCAGTTGGCATGATGCGGTTATCTTTTTAGCCGCACAACGAGAATGGAAAAATTGATAAATCGTTACACCCGTGCATCGTTTGCAGAACGTAATCTGTGGGCGTTTTCTGCATTGACTATTGTAGTCATTTTGCAGCTTTTTGCACTTATTGTTATTAACCCTTAGTTACTTGCCGCATCCCTTATTTCAAGAAAAATCTTCTTAGTCTGCTGGGCGTTAAATCCGATTAAGAAGCTGTTGAGTACCGTAGGGGAAGCTGTCATGTAGTAGTTGTTTTGAGGAAAAATCGGCAAGATATGAAGCTGAATTTATTGCGAAGGAAGTTGCGGAAAGATAATCCCCGTTGGGTCATCCTATTGGTGGATTTACTTATTGTGTCGGTGTGTTATCTCGTCTCGCATTACATCGTCAATAGCTTCAAAGGCAGTTTCGATCCCTTGGCAATGAGCAAAAAAAGCGTTTTGATCCTCACCGTGTATGCGGGGTCATTTTTGTATATGCGCACCTACCGGGATATTGTGCGGCACACCGGATTAAGTGAAGCGATCCGGATCTTTAAGACGGTATGGTTAGCTTGTATGCTCCTCTTTGTGTTTTCTTTTGCTGTTCGGCAGGCTTTTGCAGCTAATACGGTCGTCAGCGCATACATGAGACAGTCCTATGCACTCATCTTCACGCATGGTTTTTTTACCATGGTGATGCTTGTTGCCGCTCGCGTGGTTTACAGGCAGCTGTACGAAATATTGTTTTTTACCAAAAGAAAAAGTCGGCATTTACTGATCTTTGGCGCCTCTCGGCCCGGTCTGGTGGCCTATGCGATGCTGAATGATGATATTCGGGCGAAGAATAAGGTGGTGGCTTTCGTAGAAGATAAAGCAAATAAGGTGGGTAAAAATTCGCGAGGCATCCGCATATTGGATATCTCGGATATCGACGAAGAATATGTACGTAGACATGACATCGACGAGGTGATCATTGCGGTAGAGAACAATGACCCTGAACGTTTGGCCCGCGTGACCGATCACTTTCAGCAATTAAATCTGGAGTTGAAGATCATGCAGCCCGGCCGATCGCTTTTGAATGGGGGAGGGAAGCGGCAAATTCGAAAATTAAAGATCGAGGATTTGTTGGGCAGAAAGCCTATCCGGTTGAACAATCCTATTGTGGAAGAGGAACTGCAGGGCAGGGTCATTATCGTCACGGGTGCTGCAGGATCTATCGGCAGTGAATTGGCGCGTCAAATCGCCCGCGTTCATTATAAAAAGCTGATCCTGCTGGATCAGGCAGAATCGCCTTTGTATGATCTGCAACAAACCATGCACCTGCAATTTCCAGAAGAGGCTGCATTCATTGTGGGCGATGTACGGGATCGCGTTTTCATGACACGGTTGTTCGAAAAATACCGTCCAGAAATTATTTTTCATGCCGCAGCTTACAAACATGTACCGCTCATGGAAGCAAATCCGTATGAAGCTGTTTGGACGAACGTGTATGGTAGCCGGATTATGGCCGACCTAGCTATGCAATTTCATGCGTATAAATTTGTGATGATCTCTACTGATAAGGCCGTTAACCCCACCAATGTGATGGGAGCCACTAAACGGGCTGCCGAAATCTATGTGAACTCCTGTAATGCGCGTAGCAAAACTAGCTTTATCATCACCCGCTTTGGCAATGTGCTGGGATCTAATGGCTCGGTGATACCGCTTTTTGAAAAGCAAATGGAACGAGGAGGCCCGCTTACACTCACCCATCCCGATATCACGCGTTATTTCATGACCATTCCCGAGGCATGCCAGCTGGTACTGGAAGCCGGGACGATGGGGCATGGTGGAGAGATATTTGTTTTTGATATGGGCAAATCCGTGAAGATCATGGATCTGGCAAAACGTATGATCAAATTGAAAGGCTATCGTTATCCGCAGGATATAGATATTAAAATTGTCGGTTTACGTCCGGGCGAAAAGATCTATGAAGAACTATTGGCCAATAATGAAAATACGGTGAATACACATCATCCAAAAATTATGATCGCAAAGGTATGTACCGAAAATTTGCTGGCGAAACGTCATCAAATTGAAGTGCTATGTACCTACGTGCAGCAGGAGCACAGCTCGGTGGAGGATACCGGACGAGAAGTGGTTCGACAGCTGAAGCATATTGTGCCAGAGTTTATCTCCCAAAATTCTGTGTTTGGTGAGCTCGATACAACAGACAAGACGTTGGTGTCCTAAGGCCTGAACCCTACCTTCTTAGCTTATTACGTTCTTCTAAGAGCAGCAGTGTTTTGCTGGTTCACTTTTTGACGCTTGGCCACATTTTCCCTAATCGCTCCTTTGTCTTGCTGGCCATTTCCACAAGTCATCTTGTGTTTTATTGTCTTTAATGCTCTTTTTCACCCTGTCGGCAGATAGCAAGTAGGTCGTGTTCAGCTATTCGCACTTGCTGGTTTGCGCTGGGTATACCACGTAATCACTTCCGTTTTAAGACACCAAAATGCTACACGTATGCAGACCACTGTATGCTTTCACACTGTTTGTAATCGATTGATTTATTGGTTTTTTAAGTTGTGCTAGGGATGCTGTTTTTTGAAATATGCATATTGCTTAACAAAGTGTTAACAATCCGTTAGGAAGTCATTAACAAGATCGGCTTAAATATCTTGCTAATTTCACTAACCGAATCTAACTGATATTTTAACATTAAGCTAAAAAAGCAATTACTAAAAGTTATGGAAAAAGTCAAGTTGCGATCCATTCGCAAAAACCTTTTAGTTTGTTTTTTCTTTTTCAGTTGTCTGCTAGCGTCCGCACAGAGCGAACGTACATTAACGATAACTGGTAAGGTACAGAACAACCTAAATCAACCATTAATCGGTGTATCGATTACCAATCTAACCAACCAACAAACCGTTTCTACCGATGCATTAGGGATGTATGCTATCGTTGCCAACCAAGGTGATAGTTTGCAATACCGATATGTGGGTTACAAATCCTTGAAGCAGCGTGTCACAACTAGCATCGAGATCAACGTTGTGCTAGAAGGCGAGGACAATTCGCTGAATGAAGTCGTTGTCGTTGGATATGGGCAACAGCGGAAGATTAATTCAGTTGGTGCGCAAGCCACGGTTAAGGTAGAGGATTTGAAACAGCCTGTGGCGAATTTGAGTGCAACTTTGGCAGGTCGTATTGCGGGGCTTGTGGGTGTTCAACGCTCTGGGTTGCCGGGCAGTAATTCCGCTGACGTATGGATTCGCGGGATTTCGACGTTCAATTCCCAAAACAGCGCCTCTCCACTAATCGTTGTCGATGGTGTACAGGGACGGGATCTGAACGCGTTCGATCCAGAAGATATAGCAAGTTTGACGATTTTAAAAGACGCTTCGTCAACCGCTGTTTATGGTGCGCAGGGTGCAAATGGTGTAATTTTGATCACGACCAAGAAGGGACGTACCGGTAAGCCTACCTTGATGTTCAATTACAACCAAGGCATGGTAAATTTTACAAAAACGCCCGAGCTGACCAATGCGGAACAATATATGCGTTTGCGAAATGAAGCGATGGTTGCTTCAGGGCTGGCGCCAGAATATAGCCAAGAATATATTGACAACACCTTGAATGGGATAGATCCTTATCTATATCCCAACGTCAATTGGATGGATGAAATCTTCAAAGGGGCATCCTACAACCGTCGGGCGAATTTTAGTGCGCGAGGAGGGTCTGAAAGCACTCAATATTATTCTTCAATAGCCTATTATGACGAGTCGAGCTTACTGAATATGGATGCCCTGCAAAACTACAAAGCAGATTCCCGTTTTAGACGGTATAATTTCACGTCGAACATCGATATGGATTGGACGAAAACGACTAAATTCTCTTTAGGTATCCAAGGTTATATCACAAATACGAATTATCCAAATGCCCAAACCGACATCACGGCCACGTCAAACAACAGCCCTGCCGGAGGTGTACAATCTATTTTCGGTCGGGTAATGCAAGCGACGCCTGTGCTTTACCCGCTCATGTATCCGGGGAATCTGGTTCCGGCTGTCAATCAGTCGTCCGATGCGCAACCCAATCCCTACGCATTGGCTACGCAAACGGGCTATATTAACAATTTTCGAAGCCAAGTCTACTCCAACGCCAGGATTAGCCAACAGCTAGATGTCGTTACAAGGGGGTTGAATGCATATGCCATGTTCTCTTTTGATACCAATAATTCGCACAGTATCGCTCGTCACCGTATGCGGAATACCTATACGATTGACCGAGCAAATCCGTATCTCGAAGATGGATCCCTCAATTTGGTTCTTCTTTCCAATGGTAGTGATGACTTAGGGTACCGAAGGACGAATAACGGAACGCGTCAGTTCTATTTCGAAGGCGGTACAAACTACAACCGGCAATTTGGAAGACATGACGTGACTGGACTATTGCTATACACACAAACGGACGAAGTAAGGGCATTTGCGTCGGATCTTACGGCCTCGCTTCCCTTCCGTACGCAGCGTATCGTCGGGCGCGCAAACTACTTATACGATGACCGTTATGCCGCCGAATTCAACTTCGCTTACGATGGGTCGGAGAACTTTGTGCCCAGTAGACGTTTTGGATTTTTCCCTTCCTTTGGTGTCGGCTGGATCCTGTCCAATGAGAAGTTTTTCGAAAACGCAAAGGAAACCTTTCAAATGGTTAAGCTGCGTTACTCAAATGGTATAACCGGCTCGGGTGGCGGAGGTCGTCGATTTGGCTTCTTAACCATTGTATCAACCGGTGCAACAGGGTATTCATTCTATGATATGTCCAGCGCTACCAATAAAGGTTATGGCGGTGTTGCGATATCGGATTATGGATATGACGTAACATGGGCAGAATCACATAAACATGATATCGGTTTGGAATTTACCACACTTAAAGGGAAGTTGAACGTCACTGTTGACTGGTTTAAGGAGAATAGAAGCGGTATATTTCTGCAGCGGGGCAGTTTGCCCAACTACTTGGGTTTGCAAAATCAGCCCTTCGGAAATCTAGGCATTATAAAAAACCAAGGATTTGATGGTACCATAGCGTTGGAAGGAGCGCAGTGGGGACAAACCACTTGGTCCTTCAACGGCACGTTTTCCTACAATAAAGATCAGGTAATCGATAATGACAATCCCACACAGCTTTATCCGTATCTAGAGCGAAGAGGCCGAAATTTTTTAGCTAATTACGGTTATGTTGCGGATGGGCTGTTCCAAAGCCAGGGCGAAATCGATAATCATGCAGATCAGTCTGAATTAGGGACACAACGCGTTGGCGATATCCGTTACAAAGATCTAAACGGTGATGGTGTCATCAATAGCTATGACCAGACCAAAATTGGAAATGGCGACGTGCCCAATTGGGTTTACGGAGCGGGCTTCAACGTAAGCTATAAAGGGTTTTATTTTGGGGCATTTTTCCAAGGCATAAACGGTGCGAACCGTGTACTGTCCGGAGATGGTATCCTGCCGTTCAACAACAGCACAGGCCCCGAACGCAGTAACTTATATGCCATGGCTGAATCGCGTTGGACCCCCGAGAACCCTTCGGAAGATGTCTTTTATCCAAGGCTGGGCTACGGTAACTCGATAAACAAAAACAATTCGGTTGCCTCTACCTGGTGGGTGAAAGATATCGACTTTCTGCGACTTAAAACCGTGGATTTAGGGTATAACCTGCGTGGTGAAAAATTGAAGACTATCGGCGTGAAATCCGCACGGATTTACGCGCAAGGAGTGAACCTCTTGTATTGGAGCAAATTCAAGCTGTGGGATCCTGAGCTAAATACCGGAAATGGATCCAGTTATCCGAATACACGGACATTCTCGCTCGGTATACAGGCAAATTTTTAGGAACGATAGCCTTAACAACTTAAAAAGAACTTCAACATGAAACTTAATATAAAAAGAAACCTACTGCTATGTGTCGCAACGGCGAGTTTGCTATCAGCGAGCTCATGTGCTGGATTCTTGGATCAAATTCCCGACAACATATTGACGACTGATGATATTTTTAAATCGAAAAATTACATTGATAACTATTTAGCACAGGTATATGCAAACTTGCCCAATGAATTGGCGCAGCGTCTGGGAGAGCAATATTCAGGACCGTGGACTGCCGGATCCGACGAGGCAAAATACAACTGGGATTTCAACTATGCCAATAACCTGAACCGCAGCACCTGGTCCACGACAGATGGTTCGGTAGCTAATTACTGGGATAACTTTTATAAGTCCATCCGCAATGCGTCAGACTTTATCGATAAGATAGACGGAGCCGTGGAAACAAGTGAGATTACGGCCGAATACAAATCGAGGTATAAAGCCGAGGCAAGGGCACTACGGGCATTGTACTATTTTTATCTTGTACGGGTGTATGGTCCGGTGCCCATCATCGAGACGGTATTGCCGCCTGATGCCCCGTTGGCTGACGTGTTAAAAGCGCGGAACACCATGGATGAATGCATTGCCTACATCACCAGCGAATTCGATTTGGCATA
The DNA here is from genome assembly GCF_014653155.1 of Sphingobacterium griseoflavum. Classification (GTDB taxonomy): domain Bacteria; phylum Bacteroidota; class Bacteroidia; order Sphingobacteriales; family Sphingobacteriaceae; genus Sphingobacterium; species Sphingobacterium griseoflavum. The sequence goes on from NZ_BNAF01000007.1 coordinate 7,022, forward strand.
CGCAGATTTACCCGTCACGCCGGTAAGCGCGGAATACGGGCGCATGACCAAGGGTATCGTGAAGGCTTTCAAGCAGCAAGCCCTTATGTTGAACGCGAGTCCACTTTTTAATGGCAACGCCGATTTGGCTGCATTGACCAACACCGACGGAACAGCCTTGATCAATCAAAACTACGATCAGAACAAATGGAAGTTGGCGGCCGACGCCGCGAAGGATTTCATTGATGAATTCGTGCCAACTGTGTACGATTTGTATGTAGTGGCGAATGCAGATCCGTTTATGCAAGCTTACCTCTCCACCCGCAATGTCATGTCTGCCGAGTGGAATAAGGAATGGATTTTTGCAAGGCCGAATTCGATGAACCGGTCGCAATATGACAAAACTCCAAAACATATTGGATACCCCACGGAAGTGCAGGGCGCCGGTGCGCTTGGCGTCACCCAGAAAATGGTAGATGCCTATGCCATGGCTAATGGTCTGGCAATTACGGCCAATGGGTCGGGATATGTGGGAAGTGGTTTTTCCAATTTTAAGGCACCTTTCGACAATAAAGAACGATCGACCTTTAACCCATGGACAAATCGGGAGCCTCGGTTTTATGTAGGCGTTACCTATAATAAAAGTTTTTGGTTGAACCAGGTGAGCAGCAGCAACGAAGTGGTGACTAATATGGAGCTCTCGGGAAACTCTGGTAGAAAGCAAAGTACGTCTGATGTATCACCTACCGGATATATCGTGCGTAAAAATGTGGTGGTCAACAGCAACAATAGGGGTTCTGTGCAATTTCGCCTCGCGCTCATCTTTTTAGACTATGCCGAAGCACTCAACGAGTACGAGCCCGGGAATGCACAAATCATCACGTATTTAAACCGTATCCGGACGAGGGCGGGCGTGCCAACTTATGGGGCTGCGGCCGGGCAATTGCCTATTCCGGCGTCGCAGGCCGCTATGCGCGAAGCTATTCGTAAAGAACGGCAGATAGAGCTTGCCTTCGAAAATGTACGCTATTTCGATTGTCGCCGTTGGAAAACAGCCGCATCGGAATTTGCAGGCGAAGTGTTCGGTATGAATATGTTTGCGGATGGTAATGCTTTTTATGAGAAAACGCTGATTGAGAATCGGGTATTTCGTCAACGTGATTACCTATGGCCAATACCGAATAATGAAATTTTAAAGAACAAACTTCTTGTTCAGAATCCAGGCTGGTAAATTTTATTTAGACGGTTATACTTTTAGCATAAAAAAATGAAAAAACGAATATATATAAGATACAGACAGGTGTGCGTACGTTTGCTATTTGCCACTGTCGTTCTCGCAGGCATCGCTGCCTGCACAAAAGACGTCGAGTACCAAGTGGAAAACGAAGGCACCATCTATATGGCACAAGCCTACTCGAATGTTGCAGCAGTGACCTTGTATGCCATCGATACGTTGCAAGATGTACATTTCGGGGCTTCTTATGGTGGCTTAAAATATCCGGAGTCAGATATCCCTGTTGTGTTCGAGGTTGATGCCGCCTTGATCGACAGCTATAACCAAGAATTTGGCACAAATTTCATCGCGTTTCCACAAAGCTCCTATACGATTTCTGGATTGCAGTCCACGATCCGTTCCGGACGTTCTGACTCCGATCCCTTAAAGATAGCCGTTTCGGCAAAGGAATTATCGTTGGGGGTATCGTATATGTTGCCCGTTCGGTTGGTAAGTGCGGGTTCGAGCCCAATTAATGAGGCCTTGTCCGTTTCTTATTTGCGTATCGACTCGTTGATCCGCCGAGAACGGGATGTGACCGCGCAAGGTACCATCGCTGTCAGTCATGAAAATAATGGGGGGGCAAATGCAAATGAAGGCTCGCTGAAGTTGGTGGACAATAATACCGCGACGAAATACCTCACGCAGAATTACACGTCGGGTATGTGGTTTCAGTTGACCTTCCCAACTGCGAAAGCATTGGGTGCTTATACCTTTACATCAGGGAACGATGCGGATACGCGCGATCCTAAAACTTGGCGCTTGGAGGGCTCAAATAATGGTACGGAATGGACCGTTTTGGATACCCGAACCGATCAAGTGTTTACGTCACGGACACAAACGCGTCGATTTGAGTTTGCTAATACCGACGCATATACACGCTATAGGATTGTGGTGGTTGCTAACAATGGTGCAACGCTTTTCCAAATGAGCGAATGGAGGATGATTGAGTATTATTAAATAATGCCCGTACCGTTATAGTTTTAACATAGTGTTTCTTAGCCGAATTGAATTTTTTCAATTCGGCTTTTTTATGAAATCAGCTATAGATGGATTGCTTCCCAAATAAACCGGTGCTGGCCAAACGATAATTGTATTGGATTGTTATAAGCAGGTTGGCGAGAACAGTCAATAAAGGTCCGATCTTTTTCTGTGCAGACGCCCTTTTAATGTAACATCTAATGCTTAACTTTGTATATGGCTAAAAATCTTCAAGTAACGATCGACAAGGACTCTGGCTTTTGTTTTGGGGTAGTATACGCCATCGATATGGCCGAAGAGATCCTCGCGGAGGATGGCTACCTGTATTGTTTGGGCGATATCGTGCACAACGACGAAGAGGTCGCACGGTTACGTGCCAAAGGTCTCCGTATTATTGGGCATGCGGATCTCGCTGGGCTGCGGAATGAAAAGGTCTTGATCAGGGCGCATGGCGAAGCGCCAGAGACATACAGAACCGCCTTGGAAAACAACATTACCTTGATCGATGCCTCCTGTCCCGTAGTATTGAAGTTACAAAACCGGATCAAGACATCGTACGATGATAACGAGCAGATTCTTATTTTTGGCAAGCATGGCCATGCCGAAGTTATTGGTCTGCAAGGGCAAACCAACAACGAGGCGCTGGTTTTTCAGGATCTGGATGAATTGGATCATGTAGATCTGCCGGCCTCTTTTACGCTCTACAGCCAAACCACGAAAAGTGTCGACAAATTTTATGCAATCAAAGAGGAGCTGCTCAAAAGAGGCTACGAAGTGAAGGCAAATGACACGATATGCCGGCAGGTGTCGAATCGCTATGAGGATCTCGGAGCTTTTGCGCGGCAATACGATAAGATTGTGTTTGTTTCTGGAAAGAAATCTTCCAATGGAAAAGTACTGTATGATGTATGCTTGCAGGCGAATCCGAACAGCTACTTTATATCAGATCCTGCTGAGCTAGATCAGTCGATTTTTGCCGATGATGAAACCGTAGGCATCTGTGGTGCCACCTCGACACCCATGTGGCTGATGAAGGACGTAAAACAAACGTTGGAACTGCTGTAAAACGTCATGTCAGTTTCATTTTCAAATGCCTAGCTGCGGTGGCTGTAAATAATAATTATTTTTGTAGTAATGAGTAAAAGCGCGACGAAGGGGATTCTGTTAGTGCAGCTTGGCACGCCCGATGCCCCCACCACGCCCGATGTGCGTAGATATTTGACTGAATTTCTGATGGATCCTCGGGTAATCGACATTCCTGTTGTGGGTCGTACCTTATTGGTGAAGGGGCTGATTGTTCCTCGTCGTGCACCGAAGTCTGCCGCTACCTACCGAACGATTTGGGACGAGAACACAGGATCGCCGTTGATGTACTACAGCCAACTGCAACGCGATTTGCTGCAAGAGGAGCTTGGCGAGGAATATCATGTCGAGCTGGCCATGCGTTACCAAAATCCATCCATTGCCCATGCACTGAAAAATATGGAAGCCATGATGTTGGAGTCTATTCGTGTCATTCCGCTTTTTCCACAGTATGCATCTGCAACCAGCGGATCGGTGATCGACCGGGTGATGGAAGTGATGCGCAGTTGGCAGTATTTTCCGCAGCTCTCTTTTGTGAGTAACTATTGCGACGATGAGTCGATGTGCGAAACCTTCGCCGATCACGCCAAGCGTCATGATATTGACTATTATGACCACATCCTGTTCAGCTATCACGGTTTGCCTGTACGCCAGTTAGGGAAAGTAGACCCTTCCGGTACCCTTACATGTCCCGATCGTGGGTGCGACAGCTGCCGCGTGGAAAAGAAAAGTTACTGCTACCTTTCCCAGTGTTATGCTACCACGCGTATGATAGCTTCTAAACTAGGGCTCTCTGAAGATCGCTATACACTATGCTTCCAGTCTCGATTGGGCAAGACGCCTTGGATACAGCCCTATACCTCGGATACATTACATCAATTGGCAGAAAAAGGGGTTAAAAAACTTTTGGTGTTCAGTCCGGCGTTTGTAGCCGACTGTATTGAGACCTTGGACGAAATCCAAGTGGAATACGCGAACGAATTTAAAGAACTAGGCGGAGAAGAGGTAGCGATGGTGGAAAGCCTGAATGACGATCCCAAATGGATCGCTGTATTGAAGCGCTTAGCGCAAGGATAAAATTGATACGATGTTACTATTTAATGCGATATTGCTGCTTTTTTTTGATTGCTATATTTTCTTCGCACTGCGAGCAACGAAGATAAAAACGGTTAGGAAAAAGTGGTTTCCTGTTGTGTGGTGGGGTTATTCCATCGGCTTGCTGATAAGTTTGCTGCTAGCCACAAAATTTGATCTTCCGCTTTCTTTCCGCTCTGTCGTGCTGGTGGCTTTCTTTATGACGGCCGTCTGTAAATTTATCTTCATCATTATTTTGTTGATCGATGACCTGCGTCGTGGCGGGCTATGGATTGTTCGGCTTTTTGTGCCCGCGAAAGGAAGAGCGTCCCACGCTACCGCGTCTACGATAGCCGATACGGAACCGACGACCGACGCCCCGCGAAATGGCATAAGTCGGTCGGAATTTTTAACAAAATCTGGCCTTATCGTTGCCTCCTTGCCGATATTCCCTTTGTCATGGGGCATCATTTCTGGTGGATATGATTACCGGATTCGACGCCAAAAGTTATACCTTCCTGATTTGCCAGCTTCTTTTCATGGATTGCGCATCGGACAGATTTCGGATGTACACTCCGGATCCTTCTACAATCAAAAAGCGGTAAGGGGCGGTGTAGAAATGCTGTTGGGTGAAAAGCCCGATGCCATATTCTTTACGGGAGATTTGGTGAACAACGTGGCGCCAGAGATGCGCGACTACCAAGATATTTTTAGTAAAGTAAAGGCTGATCTAGGTGTTTTTTCCGTATTGGGGAACCACGATTACGGCGATTATTACTATGGCAAGGAAGATTCGCCTGCCAAGCGCAAGAACCTAAAAGACCTGATCGATACCCATAAAGTGATGGGATGGGACCTGCTGATGGATGAACATCGGATGCTGAGCTTAGGCGGTGATCAATTGGCGATCGTGGGTGTTCAGAACTGGGGTGCTGGACATCGTTTTCCCAAGAAAGGCGACCTGAAGAAGGCCTTGCAGGGAACGGAGGAATCGGCCGTGAAATTGCTGCTATCGCACGACCCCTCGCATTGGCGAGCACAGGTGTTGAATACCGATGTCGATGTGATGTTTGCCGGACATACCCATGGAATGCAGTTTGGTGTACGTGCCGAGCATTTCCAGTGGAGCCCTGTCCAATATATCTATAAGGAGTGGGCAGGTCTGTATCAAGAACAAAAGCAACAGCTTTACGTTAACGTAGGCTATGGATTCTTGGGTTATCCCGGTCGTGTAGGGATCTTGCCCGAGATCACGATCTTTGAGTTGATCAAGGGGAATAAGCCGCCTCTCTCTTAAAAAGTATTTAATCCTTGTTTAGCCTATGTTTTTCATAGGCTTTTTTTTGAAATCTGATTTAAAAAGGAGATATTTATAAAAATCTAGCCATGCTTAATTTTTCAGAACAACCACACAAACGTAAAAACCTATTAACAGGGGAGTATATTTTAGTTTCGCCACATCGCAGCAAGCGCCCGTGGCAAGGACAGGTTGAAGACCTGGCACCTGATGATCGTCCGCAGTACGATCCCAAATGTTATTTATGTCCTGGCAATGCACGAGCCGACGGTACCGTCAACCCCGCTTACAAAGACAGTTTTGTCTTTGTTAACGATTTTTCAGCGCTACTGGAAGATACAGCTTTGGATGCCTTCAACGAGGAAGATCTACTGCAGGCAGAGACCGAACGCGGTATCTGTAAGGTCATTTCCTTTTCGCCGAGGCACGACTTGACGTTGCCTGAAATGAGTGCCGCGGAGATCAAGTCGGTGGTCGATTTGTGGCAACGCGAATTCCGGGAGCTATCGGCATACGAGTGGATCAAATACATCCAGATTTTCGAAAATAAAGGCAGTATCATGGGCTGTAGCAATCCGCATCCACATGGTCAGATATGGGCGCAAAGCTCGCTGCCGGTTGAGATACAAAAGGAAAGCGAGCAGCAGGCAATTTACTTCCGGAGTAAAGGTCGTACCCTGCTGCAAGATTATTTGGATGTTGAGTTGAGGAAAAACGAACGTATTATTGTGAACAACGATTACTTTGTGGCGCTGGTACCTTTTTGGGCAGCTTGGCCTTACGAGACCATGATCATCAGTAAGCGTGCCGTACCTTCTATCTTGGCATTTACCGAGGAAGAGAAGGAAGATCTGGCGAAAACCTTGCAGGAGTTGACCATACGCTACGATAATATCTTCAAGACATCTTTTCCTTACTCAGCGGGGATGCATCAGGCTCCAGTTAACAGTGGCGAACAGCCGGCCTGGCATTGGCACATGCACTTTTATCCACCGCTGTTGCGCTCGGCAACAGTGAAGAAATTTATGGTGGGTTACGAGATGCTGGCCAATCCACAACGTGACATCACGCCGGAACAGGCCGCGGACACCCTAAAACAACAAGCAACGGTACATTACAAAGCACAGTAACATGATTTCCAAAGAACAACTAGAACAGCGATATAAAGACGTTTTTGAAAGTAAATCTACGCATGTGGTGCGTTCGCCGGGAAGGATAAATATTATCGGTGAGCATACGGATTACAATGAAGGTTTTGTGTTGCCCACGGCCATCGACAAAGCTATCTATGTAGCGGTGGGCAAAAGAGATGATCATCTTATTCGTCTTTATGCAGAGGACTTCAAGTCCTATTTTGAGATTGCATTGGATGATATTAAGCCCATAGCAGAGGGATGGCCAAATTATATCTTGGGCGTCGTCAATCAACTGCGTGAACGCGCACTGCCCTTGGGTGGTTTTAATATGTATATCGATGGCGATGTGCCCCTAGGTGCTGGCTTGTCTTCATCGGCGGCCTTGGAATGTGCCGCGGGCTTTGCGTTGAATGTCGTATTCGACCTGCAATTGCAGCGCGTAGATATTGCCAAGATCGGGCAGTTAGCCGAGCATACCTACGCTGGCGTCAAATGTGGGATCATGGATCAGTTTGCATCGGTTATGAGCAAGGCTGGACACGTCGTTAAACTGGATTGCCGTGACCTCTCTTTTGTCTATACCCCTTTAGAACTTGGCGACTACGCCATTCTGCTGTTAAATACCAATGTCAAGCATTCACTGGCTTCATCAGCCTACAATGACCGGCGGGAATCCTGCGAGGAAGGTGTTCGCCTGGTGCAAGCGAAGTATCCGGAAGTGAACAGCCTGCGGGATGTTTCGGTGGCGATGCTGGACGAGCTTGTCAAATCCGTTGATGACGACATCTATACAAAATGCCGCTTTGTGGTGGAGGAAAATCAACGCTTGAACGATGCCTGCGCGGCGTTGGAGCGTGGCGACCTTGAGCAACTTGGACAACAGCTTTTCCGTGCGCATGAAGGGTTAAGCAAAGAATATGGAGTGAGTTGCCCGGAGTTGGATTTTTTGGTGGAATATGTACGCGAATTTCCGGAAGTACTGGGCGCAAGGATGATGGGTGGTGGTTTCGGAGGCTGTACGATCAACTTGGTTAAGAAATCTTTCCAAGATCTTCTGATCGAGCGGTTGACGCCGATATACCAGACGAAATTTGGACTGGATCTAACCGCCATTAAAGTAGTTCCCTCCAACGGAACGGAGATATTGATATAAACCTTAAAAATACCCATGATGAAAAGAACATTGCTGTTTATCGGCTTGGCAACGAGCCTTTCCTGGACGGCTTGCCAAAATCAAGCGAGCAAAACCACAACGGATAACCACGTGGCGGACAGCGCCTTCGCAGCCACGATTGATGGCCAAGAAGCCAAACTATTCACATTGCACAATAGTAAAGGCGCGAAAGCGACATTTACGAACTTTGGCGCCCGTATCGTTTCGCTTTGGGTGCCGGATAAGGATGGTAAGTTAACGGATGTCGTGCTCGGATTCAATAAGGCGACAGATTATAACAACCCGGAAGAGCCATACTATGGAACGATTGTCGGCCCATTTGGTAACCGCATTGCCAAAGGCAAATTTTCTTTGGATGGCGAAGAATACACCTTGCCTACAAACAACGGAGCGAACACCCTGCACGGTGGATTTAAAGGTGTGCATTTCGCTTCTTGGGAGGGTCGACAGGAAGGTGATAACAAGTTGACGTTTTCTTATACACTTCCTGACAAAAACGAAGGTTTTCCTGGAAATATTGCCATGACAGTAACCTATACCCTTACAGAGGACAATGCGCTGGAGATTGCATACACAGCGACAACAGATAAGAAAACGGTCGTCAATCTGACCAATCACGCCTATTTCAACCTGAATGGTGAAGGTAGTGGCACAATTTTGAACCATAGTCTGCAGATCTACGGCGATCAATATACGCCGGTGGATAGCACCCTCATCCCTACAGGAGTCATAGCCGCTGTGAAAGGCACGCCTTTTGATTTCTCGCAAGCAAAAACCATTGGTCGGGATATTGAGCAAGACGATGAACAATTGCGTTTCGGGGGCGGATACGACCATAACTTTGTGCTTCGGGGTGATAAGGTTGATCAGCTGAACCATGCAGCAACCCTAATCGGTGACAAAACAGGCATCAAGATGGATATCTATACCGAAGAACCCGGTTTGCAATTTTACAGCGGCAACTTTATGGCAGAGAAAGTGACCTTGAAGAACGGTAAAAAAGATAGCTTCAGGACAGGTCTATGCTTGGAGACGCAACATTTTCCTGATGCACCAAATCAAGCGAATTTTGCATCTACCGTTTTAGAGCCCGGCCAAACGTATACGACAAAGTCGATTTACAAATTTAGTTTGTAAGCTAAATAAGGTATAGAAGCCAAGGGGGTTGCATATACAGATGCAGCCCCCTTTTTTGCGGGGTAAGTTGTTTAACCTGTCGGGGATCCCACTGTGGAAAAATTGCGTAGTAAAGTTTTGTACGGCTCTTTTATTATAGTAGTAATATTATAGTGTTATTTATTTCTGCATCGAAAGCGCAAGTAAAAATTGCCGAAAAAGTAAGTGCAAAGCGACTTGCGATGAATCTCACACAGGAGAGGCTCGCAGAACACTCTGGCATTGCACTTCCGACATTACGCAAGTTTGAGCATAAATGATCAATCTCCTTAGAGTCATTTGTAAAGCTTTTGATGATTTTTGGAGGTCTTGAAGAAATCATCGAGGCGCTACAACTCTCTAAATCCGTTTTTGCGTCGATAGACGACGTGTTGAAAGAAGATAATACGAGTTATAATACACGGAAAAGAGGGCGGAAAAATGAATAGATAAATCAAAGAGGTAAAATTTGGATTAGATTTTGGTTTGGATAGCTTAACTGACGGTTGGGGCCGACTTCTCCTAGATCGTTTGCTGCAATCATGGAACATTGTCGATCATCGCTATAGCTTCTCGGTTATTAACCTGTCTATCTATTATTTCTGAATATGTTCGAATGCCTGCTGGAAGTCGGCGATCAGATCATCGATATCCTCTATGCCCACTGATTTCGCAACATGCCGCGGGTGATGCCGGAGGTTTGCTTTTGAGTAGCGGAATGATGGCTGCCATGCAGGTAGCGAGCACCAACGCGTCTTCCGTATTTTCCATCTTGGCTACGATTTCCGCGACTTGACTGTTCGTCGGGTTTCCATGACGATGGTAAAACTCGGGATGTTTGGTCGCTGTAGCAGCCTCAATGCACGCGGAAAGATCTGCATCAGCCAGATAGGTGGATGTTTGGAAGTTATTTATCGATTATATTTCGTTAATTTTTTAAAAAAGAATATATATTTATTGATTATCATAAAATAATTATTGATATTTGTTTTTATAAATGACGAAAATATGAAAACTATCTCCATCATTCCCGTGATTCGCGTTTTATCGTGGATCGTATTCCTTGGCCTGTGTATTAAGGCTGGGGCGGTTCTATTTACCTTTACGATCTCTTTGTACAATCCTCCCTATGCGGCAGATCTATACCAAGGACTCGATCTTTCCATACTTTATAGCGCTAGCAGATTGGATTATATCTTTTTAATGGCATTTGCCATTATCTTATCAAGTATGCAAGCCTTCATTTTTTACTTCGTGGTTTCCATTTTTGAAAAGCTCAATTTGGTTCGTCCCTTCAGTGAGGAGATTTTTTTGTTAATTTCTAAGATTAGCTATTTTTCACTTGCGACGGGCGGAATTGGATTACTAGCACATCAATTTGCGGATCAGCTTGTCAAAAATGGCCTTGTAATAGGAAAAGCTATTGATTTTTGGGAGGGTCGGGATGCTTTTTTGTTTATGGGGGGCGTGGTTCTTGTGATCGCACAGATCTTCCGTCGAGGTATAGATTTACAGGTGGAACATGATTTAACGGTTTAGGATGGGAGCAATAATTGTAAACTTGGACGTCATGATGGCCAAACGGAAAATGTCCCTTAACGAACTGTCAGAAAGGGTGGGGATTTCTCTTTCTAATCTCTCCATACTTAAAACGGGTAAAGCAAAAGCAATCCGATTTAGTACGTTGGAGATCCTTTGTGAGGTATTGGACTGCCAGCCAGGTGATATTTTGGAATTCGAAAAAGACATTTCGAAGGATAAATGAGGATGAGACAGATGGCATAATGGTGTTCTTATGCGTTCTGTCCCACCTCGCTTATTGAAGATTTTCTTCAAACCATTTTGCTCAACAAATTGAGCGCATAGTCAATGTTATTCACATTATTCAGCGCAAGGCGCAGTTGGTTTTTTACCTCTTTAAGGTTGGAGATGTGCGGATGCGCTTGCACAAATCCCAATACCCTACCAAATTGATCCGACTCGAAATAGCTTGACTTGGGGTTGTTAAGAAAATATCCCTTCAGCACATTTTTCTTATAGGATATCTTTTCAAAACCGATCTGTTTGCCCAACCACTGCAGACGCAACGTATTGAACAGTTCGAAAACAGGGGCAGGAATAGGGCCAAAGCGATCTTCCAACTCTTTTTGAAAACCTGCAAGTTGCTGGTCGTTATCAAGTTTGGCAATCTCGTTGTACAGGTTGTAGCGCTCCCCAATATTTGTCACATATTCATCGGGGATCATCACTTCCAAATCCGTGTCAATTTGAGTGAAATTGACGTATTTTCTGTTTTTATCATCCGCAAACAATTCGCTGAATTCGTCATCTTTCAATTCTTGCACGGCCTCATCCAAGATCTTGTTATACATCTCAAACCCTATTTCGGCAATAAAGCCCGATTGCTCGGCGCCCAAAAGATTTCCCGATCCGCGGATATCTAAATCGCGCATGGCTACATTAAAGCCGGAACCCAGTTCGGAGAACTCTTCTAACGCGGAAAGCCTTTTGTACGCTTCGTTCGTTAGGGTAGACAGCGGCGGGCTAAGCAGGTAGCAGAAGGCCTTTTTGTTGGAACGACCTACCCGACCGCGCATTTGGTGCAGGTCACTGAGCCCGAACATGTGCGCGTGGTTGATGATGATGGTATTGGCATTCGGTATATCTAGCCCGGCTTCGATAATGGTCGTAGCAACCAATACATCGAATTCATGGTTGATGAATTTGAGCATGACATCTTCCAAATCGTCGCCTTCCAATTGCCCGTGCGCTATTCCAACGCGTGCACCCGGCACCAATTTTTGGATCATGGCTCCCAGCTGTTTCAGGTCTGCCACGCGATTATGTATGAAAAAAACCTGTCCGTTGCGATCCAGCTCAAAAGCAACCGATTCTTGGATCAACGTTTCATTAAAGACATGGAGTTCCGTTTGCACCGGTTGGCGGTTCGGGGGAGGGGTAGAGATAATGCTCAAGTCTCGGGCTCCCATCAGGGAAAGATGTAAGGTTCGTGGAATGGGGGTTGCGGTTAGGGTCAGCGAATCGACATTCGCGCGCATCACCTTCAGTTTTTCCTTGACGGATACGCCAAACTTCTGCTCCTCATCAATGATCATCAGTCCAAGCTCTTTGAACTTCACGTCTTTACTCACTAATCGGTGTGTACCGATGATGATGTCCACCTCGCCAGCAGCGAGCTTTCTTAAGGTCTCTTTTATTTGTTTGGCAGATTTAAAGCGGTTGATGTAATCAATGTTGGCCGGAAAGCCTTTTAGCCGTTCGCTGAAGGTTCGGTAGTGCTGCAGGGCAAGGATTGTCGTAGGTACCAAGACAGCAACCTGTTTGCTATCGGCAACGGCCTTGAATGCTGCGCGGATAGCCACTTCTGTTTTACCAAAGCCTACATCGCCGCATACCAGCCGATCCATCGGATGTGGCGACTCCATATCTCGTTTGACATCGTTGGTTGCTTTTTCCTGATCGGGCGTATCTTCGTAGATGAAGGACGCTTCCAATTCATTCTGCAAGTAACTGTCGGGGCTGAATGCATTTCCGGTCTGCGCTTTCCGCTTAGCGTAAAGCTTGATCAGGTCGCGGGCAATATCTTTGACTTTCTTTTTTGTTGTTTTCTTCAGCTTATCCCAGGCGTCAGTTCCGAGCTTGTTCATTTTAGGCAGCGTACCTTCCTTCCCCGAATATTTGGAAATGCGGTTTAAGGAGTTGATGTTGACGTAGAGCAGGTCATTGTCAGCATAAACCAAGCGGATCATTTCTTGTGTTTTTCCGTTAACTTCTACCTTTTCCAGACCGGCATATTTCCCTACGCCGTGGTCAATGTGGGTGATGTAGTCGCCAGGCTTCAAGTCGCGCAGATCCTTTAAGGTAATGGCCTGCGACCGTTCGTAGCCTTTTTTACGTTTGTATTTATAATATCTGTCAAATACCTGGTGGTCGGTGTAGCACGCCAATTTAACGTTATCATCTCGGAAGCCTTCGCGCAGGCCGCGGTGTACCGGAATGAAGGTCGCCGATTTATCAATGTCTTCCAAGATGGCGAAGATGCGTTCAATCTGTTTCGTGGAGTCTGAGAAGATGAGATTGCTAATTCCCTGTTTTTCATTCTCCTTTAAATTGTGAATAAGCAAGTTAAAGTCTTTGTTGAAAGAGGGTTGTGGATGCGTATCGAACAGGATCTTGGTATCTGCTTTGTAGTAAAATTGTTTTCCAAACTCAATGTTAGGGAACTCAAAGAGCATCTCGCTGAAGGTGCGATCGTTGGTGAAGGTCACCCGGGGATCCACCCATTCACTATTTGCTTTAATATCTTTTTCCGGCAGAGCTTTCCAAAATTCAGCCGCTTTCTTATAGCCGTCTTTGAGCACATCGAGCATAAATTGAATATCCTTATGCCAAAATACCGTATCCCGATCAACATATTCCAGCAATGAAATATGGTTATTGCTCAGGAATTTCGCCTGCACATTTGGAACGATGGTTACCGTATGCATTTTGCTCACCGATAGCTGGGATTCGATATCGAAAGTACGTATGCTTTCGATATCATCGCCAAAAAACTCAATGCGGTAGGGAAGATCGTTGGAAAAAGAAAAGATATCTACAATACCACCACGTATCGCGAACTGTCCGGGCTCATAAACAAAATCGACGCGTTCAAAATCATATTCATATAGAAACTCATTGATGAAGTCGGTGCTAAGCTTGCTGTGTTCGGTTATGGCCAAGGTGTTTTTGTCGAGGTCGTCACGGTTGATGACTTTTTCGGCAATTGCTTCGGGATAGGTCACGACCATTTTCGGTAGTTCCGATGTATGGTTAAGTGCGCTCAATGTTTCGGCCCGCTGCAACACGTGTGCAGCGTCGATTTGTGTGAACTCGTATGCTTTGCGAAAAGATGCCGGGAAAAAAAGAACCTGTTTGTCCAAAATACTTTCCAGATCGCTGAGGAAATACGAGGCATCTTCATGGGTGGGAAGGACAAACACAAACGGCCTTTCCTGTAATGTATAGGCGGCCGCTGCCAGCACAGCATCGGACGAGCCGACCAACCCCTTAAGCTGTACCTTCGGATTTTTTGCCTGGATGGCCTTGACCAATGTTGTTAGCTGCTCACTTTGCGTATATTTATCGATGACCTCTTGTATGCCCACGTGCTACCTTTTTTCTTTTTTTGCGAATTTACAAAAATAATCAGTGCCAAGCAGTTTGCAAGGGGAAACATTGTCGATCGACCTATAAAAAGCCACCGTGGCTTTAAATTGCTTATTTCTATAGCTAGAAACATGGCGACCACGACGCGGCGCTACAGCAAACGATTGGCCAAGGCAAAATCGAGCACCTGCTGCATATCTTCGTGAAGGTCGAACTGCAGGTCTTCGTGCAGCTTGTCGAATTTGTTCGCGGTAGCTTTTATTCGTGCCTTTACATACAGGTGGAGTTTAAAGGCTGCATGTATGGCGGATGCTTCAAAAAGTGTAGGGAAGCGTTCAAAAGCTTCTTTCAACAAAAAAATGCGGCATGCTATTTCGCTAAATTTATCCTTGGTAACCTTCTCGTGTTCATTGACCAATCCGCTTGCCTGCCGCAAGAGCGACTGCAGTTCGCGGTAATTACTGTACTGCGGAATGTTTTTAATGGTATGCCTGTTCTCGGCAAAGAGATTGCGAAGGGTGTTGTTTAGCTGCTCAATCCGATCCTCAAGGTCTACTTGACTCTCCAGCAACTGAAAGTGCAGCTGCTTCATGAGCATCTTGTCCTTACTGACCAAGCGAACCAAAAGTTTATCCTTCTCTTTTTGTGGCAAGTTGAGTACTGCGTCCTTTAATTCGGGTTGTTTATGGAGACTCATGCGTAATAGCTATCAATGTAAAGGTTAAAAATAATAAGTAAATGCTGGAATCCGAAATAAGGGCTTATACAACCTGTCTTCAAAAGCATAGCCATCCTTAAAAAGTACCATTATTGGTATGAAATATACCATGGATTTCGCTGAAATGACAATACCTTTGTATATGGCTTCGAAAATACCCGTCATCGCGCAATGTACCGTCACCAACAGCCTGCAACATGGAGGCCTATTGGTGGAGGATTTGGCGGTCTACTTGGGTCGCAATAAAAACCTTGTTTTTCCGCATCGACATAATTTTTACCATTTTATTCTTTTTACTTCAGGTAGCGGAAGCCATAGTATCGATTTCGAACAGTTCGAGATCGAACCTTGGCAGATGTACTTCATGTCGCCGGGGCAGATACATACCTGGGCTTTCGATAAAGATATAGCCGGCTTTGTCATCAATTTTGATCGGGACTTTTTTAAAACGTTCCTCTTGCGACCTGAATATGTAAACAATTTTTCTTTCTTCTCGGGTTTGGTAAAAGATGAGGTATTTGTTGTGGTTGAGCAGGAGCGTGAGGCATTGCTACACATTCTTGCACGGCTCTTGGCGCATGTCGATGATTTGGATTTTGCGCGCATTTCTCTCTTGTATCTTTTCCATGTCTTGGAGAAGCAGCGTCGGCTACCCGATGTAGGAGAGAACAACCTTTACAACCATACGTTGCTGCGTAATTTTATGGATTTGATAGAGACAAACTACAGGAGGCTCCGCTTGCCGAAGGAGTATGCCGCCTTGCTGTATATCACGCCAAACCATCTTAACGCGCTAGCAAAAGAGTTTTTAGGTTTTTCTGCCGGCGAGTTGATTCGCGATCGTATTGTGCTGGAAGCGAAACGCCTGTTGGTTATTCACGACTACAGCGTGTCAGACATTGCTTATGAGCTGAACTTTAACGACAACTCCTACTTCACAAAATTCTTTAAAAAAGCTACCGGACTAACCCCAGACGAATTTCGGAAGACCATGGTCATAAAACACAAATAAAATGGAAGACAAGACAGCCTATACGATCGGAAAGTTTCAAGCTGCAAGACAATGCAGGTGCCCACGCTGTAGAACAGGAAAGATGTTTGCGGGGGGACTGATGAGTTTGAAAGGGCAAAAGATGGCAAAGTACTGTCCGCATTGCGCACTTAAATTTGAGATGGAGCCTGGCTTCTTTTACGTTTCGATGTTTGTGAGCTACGCGCTCAATGTGGCGCAATTTATTGCGGTTTGTGTGGCGACTTATGTGTTTTCCGGGCAATCCGAATCTCCGTGGCTGTATCTAGTTGTCTGTTGCTTAGCTGCTATTTTTCTCGCTGGATTTAACTTTAGATATGCTCGCGTGATCCAACTTTACTGGCTAACGCCAAATTTGGACTTTATACCAAGATACTACGGCGAAAAATATAACCGCGAGATAAAGGTGGAGGCATAGATGCTGCCTCCACTTTCATGTGTTATATTAACCTATAGGGTTTTCTTTTAGATATTTTTCCCAGGCCCAGGCCGACGCCATCATATCGTCAATACCTAATTCGGCCGTCCAGCCGAGCTCCTTGCTGGATTTGCTTACATCGCCCCAAACCTGCACGACGTCGCCATCGCGACGCGGCCCAACCTCATAATTTAACCGTTTACCGGAAACTTTTTCAAAAGCGGCAATGGTTTGTAAAACAGAGTAGCCAATGCCGGTACCTACGTTGAAAACATCGTAGTTTCCATTGGGGTTCCCATTTTCCAAAAGTTGAATAGCTGCCACATGCGCCTTGGCTAAATCCACCACATGGATGTAGTCACGCACGCAGCTTCCATCGACAGTGTCGTAATCGCCGCCGAATACGGTAAGCTTGTCCCGTTTACCGATAGCCGTTTGTGTGATGAAGGGCAAGAGATTCTGTGGCACGCCCAGCGGCAGCTCGCCTATCAAAGCAGATTTGTGCGCCCCAACAGGATTAAAATAGCGGAGGGCAATGACCCGGTAATTGTCATGCGCTTTCGCCGTTTCTGCTAGGATTTCTTCCGCAACCTGTTTGGTGTTGCCATAGGGAGACGTAGCTTTCTTTACCGGCGCTGATTCTGTAACGGGCAATGTATCGGGCTCCCCATAAACCGTACAGCTCGATGAAAAAACGAAGTTGATTGGTTTCTCTTGGAAAGCCTGCAGCAAATTGATTAGCGAGAAAAAGTTGTTGTGGTAATATTTCAAAGGCTTGATGACTGACTCGCCTACGGCCTTAGATGCTGCAAAATGTATGATGCCCTTTATATCGGTATTGCTGTTCACAAAATCCGCTACTTTTGCTGCATCGCAAAGATCAAATTGATGAAACGCTGGCCTCACACCAATAATTTTTTCAATCTGGTCCAAGATCTGCATATTGGAGTTGGAAAGGTCGTCAACAATAATCGGTGTATAGCCCGCATGGTGCAACTCGACCACTGTGTGCGATCCGATGTATCCGGTACCGCCTGTAACTAGTATTTTGCTCATTATTTCTGATTATAATATGTGTGTATTACTGCATTCGGTATCTGCGGGCGTCCATTCGTCGAGCCTCACATGAAAAGGCTTCTGATTGGTAATGGAATGAATAAACGCTGCTCGTATGATGCGATGACGCATATAGGATAACTTTCGCATGTACAATAGGTCCTGCTATAAACTTTTCGTTTGCCAGGCGGTAAAGCATTCGGCTATCCAATCCATCTCGACTGGAAAATAGCCTTAACCTTTGGTTTTTAGCCATTTTCAATTTCCTTTTTTATAGCTGACCTTGCCCTCAAGCTGTTGCATCATCTGTATTCCCTTTGTTGACACAAGCCATTTATCCCTGTCAAATATACAAAATTCTTTACGTGCTAACTACTGAAAATGGTCATTACCGGTATCCCAAAAAAGTGGAACAGTACATATGTTTCAATAAATGGTAACATTTGAAAATAATTTGCATGCTTTCTTTCAACTTTCACCTGCTAATCGCCTTGCTGAAGGAGCCGGGGGTTACGCGTGAGACGGAACGTACAGATGCGAAATCGAGAAGTCAATGTACGGACAAATGCAACTACACTTGCTTACTAGCCTCTTTTGGAGTTGTGCCAAACTTTCAAGCTGTTCTGTAGGTGCTAATAAGATTTTATCGGAATAGCATCGTCCGAAATGAACTTTTGGGAAGTTCGTTTTAGCAACAGAATAGATGATATTTTGCACAAGCTCCTAGTTTTTTTAGCGAAAGAGGAGAATTTTATAGCGTCGGCGAAGTTGATGATAATATTTTGTTTGGCATACGGGCGCTTTGTTTTTGTTTCTACAAAGAGATATTATTTTTTGAATTAAATTTCATTTTTGCTGACCGCTTGGCATGCAGTTTGTTAAAACTTGACCGAACGCTGTAAAGATATATCATAGATAAACTTCGGCCGTTCTATTCGCATTTCCAGTAGAAATCGAGTAAATAGTTCCTAGACTCAACGCTAAGTGCTCCTGTATTTATGCGTTATTATTGATAAGTTGATTACATTTTTGAAAGTTGATATCCTGCTCTAACGGAAAACTTTTTTATGTAATTCATTTATTGTGGAAAAAAATTACATGCTATTACATTTTTATTCTATACTCATAAGCAAGCGACAACATGAATTACATGGAAAAGGACAAACAATTCAAGGACAAGGTTTTATTGACTTACACATCGCCAAAAAGTACGGTCACTATGGTTCAGATGGAAACAGGGATAGCGGCCACATCAACAACGGTATCGCCAACGAATAGTGGCAACCAAGTACAGGAACAGTACGATTTGCAGGAACAGGATAGAGGCTTTGATTGGTAGTTTTTCCATTAAGATGTTTTTATGATAATGAAATCACTGAGCATAGTATCCAGCGTTTTGTTCCTATTATCGTTTTTATCTTGCACCCGAGAGGAGGATTTTGGACGAGAAATCGTGACGCTCACAGTAAGCCTGGGTGGGGAAGAATATGACGAACAGGAGACTACCTATGCAGGTAGGTCTGCTTTAGGTGGATCTGGATTGACCAACAAATCGAATTTAAGCAGTATGGAGGCTCTTCAGGTTCAGGAAATGTCTTTGGGTGATGGCCTTTACATGACCGCCGAGATAACGGCCCAACAGGCGGTGTATCGTCCGAGACCGGCTAGATCTTCTTCGGGAGGAAACCGATCTGCGGTGGTTGTCAACCCCATACAACGGACATTGTCCTTTCGGCTAGCGGCTTTCAATAGTGCCGGAAATTTTGTTCAAGCGAAAATATATAACATCGCGGCCAACGGTACCGTAACGCCTGCCGATGGCGTGGCTATGCAGTTGCCTAACGGGCAATACACCTTTATCGCTTACTCGTATAATACAAATGTGGCACCATCTGAAAACCTTTCTGGCACGACGGTTTCGAACTTTACTATAGCCAATGCCCCTGTTGCCAATGGGTTTCTAGCTTTTAATTCTGGGTTGATTACCGTTTCTTCCCAAGCGACAGTTAATTTAAATGTTGTCTTAAGACACCTTACTTCGCCTATGCAGGTGCTGCTTGATGCCACAGCTACCAACGGTTATTTAATCACCAGTGTAGGAGCCACGACATTGGGAACTACCAGGGGTACAGCAACGGTTAATTTAAGTGCGGGTACAGTTTCAAACTTTGGCGGATCCTCGACGACCCAAACGATGGTTTTCCCGAATACCAGCGCCGCGGATCGATGGAGCTCCAATATGGCCTATTTCTCGAACAACACAACAACGGCTCAACTTTCAATAGCTTCGTTGGTTGTTGGGCCTTTAAACAGGACAACGCCCATCACGTTGAATAACATCAATATTGTGCCCGGAATTGCCTATACCGTTCGGCTGCGGTTAAATCCCACAGACCAGTTCGTAACAATCAACGGACAAGATGCCGCATTGATAGCAGGGAGATATTGGCTGCGCAGAAACCTAGGTTCTACCGTGTCTAATCCCGATTTGCCCAACGCAACAGCGTCTATTGGCTTCCGGGACCATATTGGCAACTATTACCAATGGGGTAGGATAACGCCTAGAGGAAATGGAAGTACCACTGCTAACCAGACCGGTACGCATTGGGGTACCCGTGAAGAAAGCCTTATCGCTTGGAATACAGGTTCGGAAACTGCCCCAGTTAAAAATACAGCAAATGATCCTTGCCCGGCGGGATGGCGTATTCCAACAAGAACCGAATGGAACTTGTTACTGGCTAATACGACACAGAACCAAAGTGATAATGTGGGAACCTCTTGGTCGGCCAGTGCGACAAACTACAGCACGGCAAAGGTATTCCGGAGCCTTCGCGATCGCAATGTCGTGCTTACCTTCCCGTCTGGCGGCGTTTTTAGTCCTACAAATGGTGCGTCTCCAGCTACGTCACAAAACAGGGGATCTATTGGCGCTTATTGGACAAGTTTATCCATTGCACCAGACAGCGAGGCAACCAATGCGGCACGATTGATAACGGACCAAACCTCTGCTGTTATGGGTCAAGGGACAAATAACAAGAACTTTGCTTTCACGGTACGCTGTATAAGAGATGTGCCGTAGGGTTTATACGGCTATTCAGTGTAGCACGCAAATACTATGCTGAATAGCCTACTCTTTTCCGCAGCTTGATAAATCATCATGAAAAGTTCATGCGTAATCCATGCGCACGTTTCGATTGCTAACGTTGATTATAATACGTGAAGTCTTTTCGGTTAAGTTCGTTTGGTGGTAAAGCTTGAAAGTAGTCAATAGTTTTTTGCAATCCCACTTGCCGTGTTATTTTTGGTTCCCAGCCTAATAGTTTACTTGCTTTGCTGATGTCGGGACGTCTTTGTTTGGGATCATCGATGGGTAGTGGCATGTACTGTATTCCCGCATGGCTGCCTGTAGCATGAAGAATCTCTTGCGCCATTTGATTGATGGTCATTTCGTCTGGGTTTCCGATGTTCATGGGCAATGGATAGTCCGACAGCAGAAGACGGTAAATGCCCTCCACTTGATCCGACACATAGCAAAAAGAGCGCGTTTGGGTGCCATCGCCAAAAATGGTGAGGTCCTCGCCAGCAAGTGCTTGGGCGATAAAAGAGGGCAAGGCACGTCCATCATTCAGGCGCATGCGCGGGCCGTAGGTATTAAAGATCCGAACGATACGGGTCTCTAGTCCATGAAAATTGTGATAGGCCATCGTCATGGCTTCTTGAAAGCGCTTGGCCTCATCATATACACCGCGTGGCCCCACAGGATTGACATTGCCCCAATATTCTTCGGATTGCGGCGAAACCAAAGGATCGCCATACACCTCAGACGTTGAGGCCACCAATATCCTTGCTGATTTGCTCTTTGCCAGTCCCAGCAGATTATGCGTGCCCAACGACCCTACTTTCAGTGTTTGAATCGGGATCTGTAAGTAATCGATCGGACTCGCCGGCGAAGCAAAATGCAAGATGTAATCTAACCTTCCAGGAACGTGTACAAATTTGGAAACATCGTGTTGGTAGAATTCAAAGTTAGGCAGCTTGAACAAGTGCTCGATGTTGCGCAGGTCGCCCGTAATGAGGTTATCCATGCCGATCACATGGAAATCCTCCTGCATAAAACGATCGCACAGATGCGATCCCAAAAAGCCGGCGGCGCCAGTTATGAGTATTCGTTTTTGTTCTTGCTTATTCACGAATGTTGGGAATGGATAAAGTTTAATATCTTTGACGAATATAAGGATATTTTGTCAAGATGCGTGTTTTGTACGACTTTGGAATAGGCTTTTATGCTGTTGTTTTACAGCTGATAGCCCCTTTTCACCCTAAAGCAAAGCTATGGGTAGCGGGGCGCAGGGACCTGCTGAACACAATCGAACAAACTATTGAGCCGAAGCAAAACCCCATTTGGTTTCATTTCGCATCGTTAGGTGAATTTGAGCAAGGAAGACCGGTGATGGAGGCGATAAAAAAAAAATATCCACAGGAAAAAATTCTGGTTACCTTCTTTTCTCCTTCGGGTTATACGATTCGCCGAGAGACACCGTTGGCGGATTATGTTTTCTATTTGCCCCTCGACACGGCCCGCAACGCCCGGAAATTCTTGGATGTCGTACAGCCTAAGTTTGCCGTCTTTACCAAGTACGAATATTGGTACCATTATTTTCGTGAATTGCACCGACGTGCTATACCCTTGTTTATGGTTTCCGCTATTTTTAGAGAAGAGCAGATTTTCTTTCAGTGGTATGGGGTATTCTTTCGGAAAATTTTGCGTCAGGTAACGTTTTTCTTTGCGCAAAATATGGATGCTGTGCATCTGCTCAAGGCTATTCATATCAAAAAAGCAGGATTGGCGGGCGATACCCGTTTCGACCGCGTTGCCGAATTGCCCAAGTCTCGGAAACGTGTGCCAGCCGTTGAGCAGTTTATCGCGATTGCCGAGCGTGTAATGGTGGCTGGAAGCACTTGGCCCGACGATGAACGGATCCTGTCTGCTTGTTTGGCAAAACATGCCGATTGGAAATTGGTTCTCGCGCCGCATGAAGTTACGGACAGCCATCTGGAGCAGTTGCGGCAGATTTTTCCCGCGGCACTTTTCTATTCCGAGTTTGCTGCAGCAACAGCAGCGCAGATTGCGGCGGCTCAAGTGCTTATTATCGATAATATCGGCATGCTGTCATCGCTGTACGCCTATGGTCAGATCGCTTACGTGGGTGGTGGTTTTGGCGCAGGTATACATAATACCTTGGAGGCCGCCACCTACGGGATGCCCGTGGTATTTGGTCCAAGGTATGCCAAGTTTCAGGAGGCCGTTGATCTAATCGAATTGGGCGTGGGTTTTTCTGTGCATAGCAGCCATGGTTTACACGAATTAATGATGACTTTTCGCGACGTCGCGAAATTGCACATGGTTTCGCAGGTAGCGGCAGGTTACGTGCGCGAGAAGGCTGGTGCAACCCAGATTGTGATGAAATATTTGGAGAGCCAGCATTTTTTCGATAGGCCGCCGCACGCGGAATAAAGCGCATATCGCTAATCCAACGCTGAGTAAAGCAGCTTGGTGGCAACTTCTTTTGTAGAGGATACCACGAGCCAAACGATAGCGCTGTCCTCCCAGGCAGGCTATAGCGAGCGCAAATTGCCCAGTAGTCATCGAAAATTACAAGCTAATTCGTATTAGCTTATAGACTCCGCTGATCAAAAAATAATATAAACTGTTCAAAATAGATCGATCTTGCGTGCAGTGGGATCAAAGTGTCGTGATAAATTATATTTTTGGGCTAACTAATAATGAACCGTTCTGTAGGTTTTATCCAGCATTGCAAAAGGTTTATTGGCTCATTGCATGGAGACGGTCGCGAAATTTTGGAACATTTCTAATGAAGATAAAAAGCAAATCATTTATGAAGAATAAAGGAATTCAATATCTTTTATGCACCATTGGCTTGAGCGTCGCAAGTCTAAGTGTGGTTATAGGGCAGCATTCGCTGAATAGTTTGCGTGCACCGGCCTATCCGCTGATCAGTATTGACCCCAATGTAAGTGCGTGGTCGGCATCAGATCAATTGTATGGCAGCGCTGTCTCACACTGGTCAGACAACAGACCCTTACCCCTTTTGGGAGCCATAAAAGTCGGCAAGCAAGTCTATCGCTTTATGGGAACAGAGGATGTCGAGCTTAGCACTTTGGTGCCCAACGGAGAGGATAAGGGATGGGACGCCAAGTACAGCACCGTAGCACCGCAAGGCGACTGGACGGGCAGGTCTTTCGATGACACGGATTGGACATCAGGCCAAGGGGCATTTGGTACGTTTGAAAATGAACCCCACAGCAAGACGGACTGGACAACCGAGAAAATATGGGTAAGGCGAGAGGTAGTCTTGACGGAAAACGTAGCGGGGAGGGATGTGTTTTTAATCTATGCACATGACGATGATGCGGAGTTTTTTGTGAATGGAGTCAAAATATTGTCCACGGGACAAGCCACCGGAAAAAATAGACGGGTCAAATTGGATGCTGCAGCGGTGAAAAGTTTGAAAAAGGGTAAGAACCTGTTGGCAGCCTATTGCCATAACCGCGGAGGAAATGCTTTTTTGGATATGGGGTTGCAGGTGGAACGTTCGGCAAGAAAATATTTTGAAAAGCAGGCTGAACAGCTTTCTGCCGATGTGCAACCTATGCAAACACATTATGAATTCGCTTGCGGCGATGTGAAACTTAAGCTGACATTTACCGCTCCGCTCTTTTTGGATGACCTCCGACTTTTATCACGGCCCGTCAACTACATCAGTTACGAGGTCATTTCCGAAAAGCCACAAACGGTAGAACTCTATTTTGAGGCTGCTCCGCATTGGGCATTGAATCTTCCGGCTCAGGATGCTGGTAGTGAATCGTATAGCAAGAATGGTTTACGTTACGTGAAAACCGGGAGTGTGGCACAACGGATCTTAGGTCGTAAAGGAGATCATGTACGTAATGACTGGGGCTATTTCTATATGGCGGGCGAAGAGGCGACAACACAAGCATCCGTCGGGACAGAACAAGGGCTAAGGGCAAATTTTGTGAGCGGTAAATCTAGCACGGTGCCGGCTGAACAAGGAAAGCAGCTCGTTTTGCGGCAGAAAGGGACTGTGCAGGGAAGTTGGAAAGGAAAAATAGCTGTCGGATATGATGACATATATGCCATACAGTATTTCGGAAATAATCTACGTCCATATTGGAACCGCGACGGAAAGCAAACGATAGCGGGACAGTTTGAACAGGCGTTTGCAAGCTACGATGAGGTTATGGAAAAGGCCGATGCCTTTGATAGGAAATTTATGCAGCAATATGCTGCATTTGGAAAGGAGTATGCGGAGCTTTGTGCATTGGCCTACAGGCAAGCGATTGCGGCACATAAGCTTGTCGAGTCTCCGAATGGTGAATTACTGCTCCTATCCAAGGAGAATGACAGTAACGGTTCGATCGGCACAGTTGATGTAACTTATCCGTCAGCCCCGCTGTTTTTGTATTATAACCCCGAGCTGGCCAAAGCGCTGTTAAACTTTATTTTTTATTATTCCGAATCGGGCAAGTGGCAGAAACCTTTTGCGGCGCATGATATCGGTACATACCCTATTGCAAATGGACAAACCTATGGAGGCGATATGCCGGTGGAAGAAAGCGGTAATATGCTGATCTTGACCTACGCTATCGCGCGAGCAGAAGGGAATGGCGACTACGCGAAAAACCATTGGAACGTACTGACCACTTGGGCCGATTATTTGCTTGAAAAAGGGCTTGATCCCGACAATCAATTGTGTACAGACGACTTCGCTGGACATTTTGCCCACAATGCCAACCTTTCTGTAAAAGCTATCTTAGGCATCGCATCATACGGCCATTTAGCCAGTATGTTGGGCAAAGAACAGGTGGCTGAGCGCTACCTTGCTGCCGCCCGGGATATGGCTCGGCAATGGGAACGTATGGCGAACGATGGCGACCACTATCGGTTAACTTTTGACAAACCCGGAACGTGGAGCCAAAAATATAATCTTGTATGGGATAAGGTGCTGGACATGCAGATTTTCGATCCACAGATTCGCCAAAAAGAAGTCAACTATTACCTGGGTAAACAAAACAAATATGGTTTACCATTAGATAGCCGAGAAACCTATACAAAGTCCGACTGGATTATTTGGTCTGCTGTGCTTGCAGACGATCTACAAACTTTTCAGGCGTTTGTCAAGCCCGTTCATGCATTTATGAACGAGACGGTGCATCGTGTACCGATGTCCGATTGGATATTTACCGATAAGCCAGAACGTCGTGGTTTCAAAGCACGCTCTGTGGTGGGCGGTTATTTTATGAAAATGTTGGCAGAGAAATATAAAAAATAGTTTAATACAGTGTGTGATTGTTGTGATCGTGTGAATGAGAAGAGGACATAATTTTATGCCTCTTTTTTTTAAGCGCTGTTTCAAATTTCTTGAAAAGAGGATATTTACCTGGTTATATAACCAGCAAAGTCAATGTAGCAAAGGTGTGGCCGCTAACAATAGTGATGTTTTTTTTATTTTTTTAGAAATAATAAATAGATGTAATATATTTGCGGCGCAAATATTATTACCAAAAAATATGAAATCTACATTAGGCTTACTTACTCTGATTATTGGACTGCTAACGGCATGCGAAAAAACGACCAACGTCGATGTTCTCCTCTCCACTAGCGGAAAATTGAATTATAAACTTATTGATGACAGCGGGAAAGGCGTGCCTAATGTGAAGGTTTCTTTGTATGACATGATTGGAAGCTATTCGAACCAAAATGTTTTGATTGATCAGCGTACGACGGATGCAGCCGGTGTAGCAGATTTTGGTGACCTTAACCCAAAAACGTATCTATTACGCGCCGATTCTGTAGGGGTGAACAATGTGGGATACATGGTTCAAGAATACTTACAGGTCATCACAGGAGAGACAAGACAAAGAGAAACTAAAGTAACCGATTTTTCCGGAACGCTTACCGTGACCGTTCAAGCCTACAATAACCAACGACTAAGAAATGTAGGCGTGGCAGTTATCCCCGCTAATAGATGGTATTATTCGGCAAACACGACTTATGCCTTGCGTGTCGCAGATGTAAAAGGCGTGACGGATGAGTCAGGTCAGGCAGTGCTAAAGATTCCTTCCGATAAGGAATATGTACTGTGCCTTTACAACAGTTCGACCAATGCTACTTATAACGCGTATAATTACATCCGAGTACAAAAAGGTCAAAAGGCTGATCAAACAGTGTTGATCTACTAATAGCTGATTTTGGACCCTATGAAATGCAGATTTTTAACAACGTTGTTGTGCCTGTTATTTTCGTTGTTTTCGTGTAAGAAGACCACGAATGTAGCCCTTGTAGATGTGGAAACTACCGGCGCCCTGCGCTGTATATTTCAGGATGATGATGGAAGAGGAATAGCAGGAGCAAAAGTTTATCTCTATGATAATGGATCGTATGCTGGTTTAGGTGATGTTTACTTTAACTCTTTGATTGACTCTGTGTTGACCGATCAGCAAGGGATCGTTTACTTTCAGAACCTTTTGCCGAAGAGTTACTTAATTCGAGCGGACTCGGTGCCTATGAATAGACTTCGGTACCGGACAGCAGAATACATGCAGGCTGTGGCAGGCGTTGTGAAAGAAAGAGTGGTAAAGGTTTCCGATTTCTCGGGAACACTTCGTATTAGGCTGTTTTCCTACTACGACTATACTATGCCGTTAGCGAACTTATCCGTTGTTGCCTATCCATCACATATTGCACTGCAATCCGATAACTTAACAGATTATATAAACAGCACCACACTTAAAGGTACCACCGATGCGCAGGGCTATGTATCTATTAAAGTTCCTTCGAATATCACATATAATTTTGTTATATATAATCCAAAAAATAGCAACATGGGGTTCGGGTATGGTGTTTACGAAATAAGAAAAGGAGAAATCAACGATATCACCTTGTATTCGTATCCCATGTAAAAGGGTAGAAAGGTATCGCGCTCTTTTTTAAACGGATTGCAATATGCAGATCTATACCATCATATGAAGAAAACACGTGACTTTTAATGATAATCGTTTCCATCGAGTAGGAAGAGTTCCGAAGCAATATGGTCGGCCAAAAGTTTTCCTGAAGTTGTTAAGCGAAGATGTTGACCGTCCACAGCGATCATTTCGTGTCTTTCTATAAACCGTTGCGCTGCATCGTTGATATGCTTGCATGCAGCGCTGCCAAATACCTGTTCGACATGTGGTAGGTCAATGCCCCACATTGTTCGAAGGGAAGTCATCACGTATTCATTTAAACGATCTTCCAACGTAAGTAGCTCGGTTTCCAAGTTGTTTTCTCCACTGATGACACGTTGGATATATTGTGCATTATTGGCGATATTCCAACTTCTGGATTTACCATCGAAAGAATGTGCCGAGGGCCCGATCCCCAAGTAATGTATGCCGCGCCAGTAATTGGTGTTGTGCTTCGCATAATGCCCCGGTTTCGCAAAATTCGAAATTTCATAGTGCTCGAAGCCATTTGTAGTGAGGGTTTCCATGAGCATAGACATCTGCGCGGCACTTTGTGATTCGTCCATCGGTTTTGCCTTTCCCTGCTTGATAAAGTGTGCTAAAGCTGTTTTATGCTCTACGGTCATCGCGTAGGATGATATGTGCGGGATGTCGTAGCCCAAGAGGCGCTGCATATTCGCTTTCCATTTCTCATCGCTTAGGAGCGGGTAACCATAGATAAGATCAGCGGTGATATTTTCAAAGCCGGCATCCTGTACACGCTTGATCGCGGATTCCGCTTCATCAGCATTGTGTGCGCGATTCATCCAGCGAAGGTCTTCTTCAAAGAACGATTGTATACCGATACTGAAGCGATTGATGCCCGTATGACGCAACATACTCACCTTTTGTTTATGAAGGTCATCGGGATTCGCTTCCAGGGTGATTTCTACGTCTGACGCAATCTCGAAATGCCGGGCAACCTTGTCAATTAGGCGATCAATATCCGAGGCGTCTAAAATGGAGGGCGTCCCTCCGCCAAAGTAAATAGAACGCACTGTTCGGTCGTGCAGGTAGGCATGACGTTGATCGACTTCCTTGTGCAAGGCTTCCAGTATGGCTGTCTTTTGCCCCAGTGAAGTGCTAAAGTGGAAGTCGCAATAATGACAAGCCTGTTTGCAAAAAGGAATATGGAAGTAAATCATGCAGCAAAGATACACATATGAACCATATACCGATCCGAAATGCCTGCGCTGTTTCGTTTTGTACAACAGGATACGCTGATCTGCTTGTGTCTTGGTGTGAACCTTTTGAAATTAATATTTCGTTAATATAAAACAGCTATCTTTGTGTATCATGCAAGGGATGAGCTATATGACAGACGCAGAACTTTTGGCAGGCATAAAAGATGGACGGCAAGAAGTGTTCGAGCACATATTCCATAAGCACTGGGAAGGTTTGTTTCGGGATGCATGTTATCGGTTGAAAAGCCATGATGAGGCGCAGGATATCGTGCAGGATATTTTTACGGATTTTTGGCAACGGCGATATACTTTAACGATATCTACTTCGATCGGTGCCTATCTTAACGGTGCGCTGAAGCACCAAATCATTCGTTATGTTTCGCGTTCGCGCCTGCACCAAACGGTTGTGGATCACTTGGCCCTGCATATGCGTACATTAAAAGATAGCATCATCGACGTTATCGCTGCCGGTGAAATGCAGAAAACGTTGCAAGATGCAATCGCCCACTTCCCAGCGAACATGCAGCAAATCTTTGCCCTGCGCACCCAAGATTTTACCGTCGCAGAAATAGCCGAGGCACTGCAAATCTCGCCGCAAACGGTGAAAAATAATAACACAGAAGCATTAAAGCGCTTAAAGCAGGTGCTTGCTCAACAACATCCTGAAATTTCATCCTCCATCTACGCCCTCCTTTTGCTGTTAACAAAAAGTTAACGGACGCATAACAATTTCTTGAGGTACTTTCGCTATTCTCGATGCACTGTATAGGTGTAAAACGAGTGGATGTGATCTCAAGAAAATTAAAAAATCTGTTAAAACAATATGAAGAGGGGAAGGCTACTCCCGCCGAACGGCGCGCGGTCGATATTTGGTACGAATCTTTTTCTTCAAAAAAAGAGGACAGCCCAATATGGGAGAATCCTGCAGCGCGCGAGGCAATGCGCAAACGGATATGGGACAATGTCCAGCCGTTGCGGAAACAACCTTCATGGTTTCGGCAGCATCGTAAGTTGTTTGCTGGCCTAAGCGCAGCCGCACTGTTAACCGTAGCGTTTCTTTGGCATTATACGGTTACGATTCCCGATGAACCGCATCCGCAAATAGCGCATAACAACGATATAGCCACATCGACCTTTACCACGGGAAGCAAAGAGCGAAAGCTTGTGACGTTGCCTGATAGTTCCCGCGTCTGGCTGAATGCCAATTCTACCTTATCGATAGCAGCGGGATATGGTGGCGAATTTCGGCAGGTGGCGATCGATGGGGAAGCCTTTTTCGATGTCGTGCCGAATCCTCAAAAGATCTTTGTCGTGAAAACTTCCCATCTCAACATTCAGGTGCTAGGCACGGCATTTAACGTACAGGCCTATGCTGGCGCAACGACGTTTCGCGTCGGTGTAGCACATGGCAAGGTCGCGGTGCAGGACAAGGTAGGCATGACGTTGAACCAATTAACCCAAGGACAGATGTTATCGTACAATACGCATGATGGAAATAACCTGACGCGCAGCATTGCTGGAGTGGGCTCTTGGAGAGACGGGCGCATAGTTTTGGAAGAAGCGAGCTTTGAAGAGCTTGCCCAAGCCATCTACAACATATATGGTGTAAGATTGCGAAATGAACGTCAATCCGGAAAACATTACTCATACAATTTACAGATACACAGCAATAGATCGCTTGCGCAAACACTGGATATTATTTGCCGCATGCACCGGACAAATTACAGGAGGGAAAACGATGAAATAATACTTTACTAATTAATCAGTAAACAGGCGCCAAAGAGGCACCTGTTTAAATTCGCTTGGCCGAGCTCAGCTTGAGACCCTTAGCAAGGCCACTTAGCTAAATATGAATTACTAAGACAATAAAAATATGAATAAAAACCTATTGTTCATACGAATAATGATGCGTACGACAATTATTATATATCTGATCGGCCTAACAGTTTCTCAGCTCCTGTGGGCGGCTCCGCTTCGCGGACAGGTTCATTTAAGAAAAGTGGACTTTACAGTGTCAAACAGCTCGCTGCATGCAGCAATCAAAAAACTGCAGGCAGAGCAAGGCCTGGAGATGGCTTATGATGACAAGGCCCTTAATTTGGCCAATATCGCCGTATCCGGGCATGTCTTTCGCGCTACATCGGTAGACGCAGTGCTGACAACCCTTTTTAAAGGTACATCGATTATGTATGAAGAACGCCCTGATGGTATCTTGGTGTTGAAGAAGCAGCAACGCCCGGGTCGGATCACTGGAATTATTGCAGACAGTAAGGGTGAGCCATTGGCCGCAGCGTCCGTGCAGGTGGTGGAACTGAACCGCACGGCAATCGCCGATGCAGAAGGGCGCTTTAGCATCGCTGTTCCGCCCGGCACTTATACGCTGGCCGCGCGGTATATCTCTTTTGAGACCATGAACAAGTCGAAAATCACAGTCACTGAAGGTGGAACAGCACAGGTTAATTTTGCACTTCTTCCGACAACGGGTGATTTGGAAGAAGTAGTGGTTACGGCGCTCGGTATCTCGAGAGAGAAAAAAGCGCTTGGTTACGCTGCTACCGAAGTGAAAGGTGAAGAAATTGCACAGACAATGCCCAATAACTGGAGCGAGGCCTTGTCTGGTCGCGTTGCGGGCGTAAACCTCGTCCGTTCGGGAGCAGGCCCTGCAGGTTCCAACAAGATTATTCTCCGTGGTGAAAACAACCTTACCGGAAATAATGAAGCGCTTATTGTGATCGATGGTGTGATGGTGAGTCAAAGCAGTGGTAGGCAGATTGGAAACGGGTCTGGCGCCTATTTAGGCGGCGACTCACCGACGGATTTTGGAACAGGTATTAGTGATATCAATCCTGAAGATATCGAAACATTGACGGTTTTAAAAGGACCCAACGCAACGGCGCTTTATGGCGAGCGCGGTGGTAACGGTGCCATCGTCATTACGACAAAGTCCGGTAGATCAAGGAAAGGGATCGGCGTTACGATAACCTCGAATGCCACTATGGAGTCGATCTCTAGATGGCCGGATTACCAATATGAATATGGGCAAGGTACGGAAGGGGTTCGTTTTTACTCTTTTAACGCCGGTGTTGATGGAGCAAGCACCCGTAGCACCAGCTCAGCATGGGGACCTAAGTTTGATGGCCAATATTTTTTTCAGTACGATCCAGTAACACAAACACGTGCAACGGAGCGCACCTTGTGGCAAGCTTATCCGAACGAACGGAAGAAATTCTTTAACACGGGCACCACCTTTACCAACTCTGTTGGTCTAGATGGAGGGAACGATAAAACACAAATCCGATTTTCCTTTACAGATCTGCGGAACAAGTGGATTATTCCTAACACCGGCTACGAGCGGAACAACGTGTCCCTGACGGCCGGACATAGCGTGACGGACAAATTGCGGATACAAACACGGATCAATTACCGTCAAAACCGCAGTGACAACTTGCCGTCAACAGGATACAACAACCAATCGCTGATGTACTGGAATGCCTTTTGGCAACCTAACGCATCGTTAGATTGGTTGAAAGACTATTGGCGTATAGGGCAAGAGCATATCTTGCAAAATTATCCGTTCAGCAGTTTGGTCGACAATCCGTACCTGATTACAAATGAAATGTTGAATAAAAACAAACGTCATGGGTTAACGGGAAGCGTGGATGCTACCTATCAATTTTCCAAGAACTGGGATATTTTGGTTCGCACAACGATGGATCTGAATGCAGAAGAAAGGAGCCAGCAACGTCCTTATGACACCGAAAAATTCAGAAAGGGTATGTACCGCACACAGACTATCAACAGCACGGAAACAACCTCAGACGTCATGGTAACGTACAAGAAGGAAATTATGCCTGATCTTAAGTTACGGGTGACTGCAGGAGGGAGCACGAGGAGGCGCGAAAGCGATTTGGAAAGAAACAGTGCCGACTCGCTTGCCTATCCAGGCATATTTAATCTCGGTAACCCAGCAGGTGTTATCGTGAGCAATCCGCGGAAAGAACAGCAGGTGACAAATAGTATTTATGCGCTGGGAACATTATCTTTCAAAGAATACCTGTTTGCCGATTTCTCCTACAGAAACGATTGGAATAGTGCATTGGCTTCTCCAGTCAGTAAAGGAAAACCCTTCCAATATCCTTCGCTTAACTTAAGCTTTGTACTTTCCGATGTCGTCCGCCTACCTAAACAATTTTCGCTGGTTAAGTTTCGTGGATCGGTTGCCGGCGTTGGAAGTGGTTCCGATGAGCCTTACGTTACTTCCTATAATTACTCCGTAGAATCTGTTTTCTCGGGAGGTCGATCCAACCCAACGAAGATGCCCAATTTGATGCTGGAACCACTTTATACGACAAGTTACGAAGCAGGGACAGATATATCCATGTTTGCGGGTCGATTTTCCTTGAATATGACCTACTATACCGCGAAGACTTCCAATCAGCATTTGACAGCGACGGTAGACAGGTCGTCTGGTGCTTCTTCGATATTGGTCAACGCAGGTTTAATTCAAAACAGTGGTTTGGAGATCGAGTCGCGCATTATGCCGATACGGAAGGAGAATTTCCAATGGACGATGAGTCCGACTTTTAGCACGAATAAAAATAAAGTGTTGGAATTGACGGATGAGTTGAACGAGATGATTCTGCAGAATGGCCCCGGCAGCAGGGGTGCCATTATTGCCAAGGTTGGCGCACGTATGGACGACCTTTATGGTCGTGGGTATGAGCGCGCGCCCGATGGACAGATTGTTTATGAGAATGGCTTGCCACAATTGACGGATACCATGCAATACATCGGTCAAACCAACCCGGCATGGCGCGTAGGCTTGCACAATGAATTTCGCTACAAACAATTCCGCCTGGGCTTTATGTTTGATGCGCAATTTGGTGCGGTGGGTTACTCCTTGACTTCGGCCGTACATGGCGAACAGGGGAAAACAAAAAACACATTGCCCGGACGGTACAACGGTATTATTGGAAATGGTGTGATTGCGAACGGTGACGGTACCTACCGTCCAAATGATGTTATCGCGACCAATGTTTGGGATTATTACAATGCCCACCTTGGGCGTGATAACGTGGAGGGAACCAGCTATTCAACGGACTTTTTAAAACTTCGCGAGTTACGTTTTGACTATACGTTAAGCCCATCCATACTATCCCACATCGGGCTTCAGCGAGCGTCGGTAGGGGTATTTGGCCGCGACTTATTTATTTGGTCGAGTTGGCCGGCCTTCGATCCCGAATTTGGAACGCTGGGCAATGGGGAAATTACCCGTGGTTTCGAACTCGGACAATTCCCTGCCACCCGCACATTCGGCCTGAACCTCGTTATAGGACTATAATTAAATGAATGATGAAGATGAGAATTTTTAAACGATCAATATACATGCTAGGCTTAGGAGTGATGACACTTGTGCTCGCGCCCTCGTGCAACAAAAACTTTCAAGAAATCAATACCGATCCGAACTCCAGTCCGCGCGTACAGCCGGAAAATTTGCTCGCTCCCGCGATAGCGAAAGTGGTGAGTTACAACATGAGTCGTAGCCAACGCATCACCAACGAGCTGATGCAGGTTACGGTCAATATGGGCGATGGCGATGGGCGTATCTTTCGGTACGATATCCGGACGAGCGAAGCTGACTACATGTGGAACAACCTGTATCTGCAGCTGCGCAATTTCCGGGATATCTACGAATTTGCGGAGGAGCTTAACCAACCTGAATACATGGCGGTTGCACAAATCTGTGAAGCTTGGATATTTTCTATACTGACGGATATTTATGGTGACATTCCATTTACAGAAGCTTTACGTGCCAAAGACTTGAATCTTGTTCGTCCTGTATTTGATAAGCAGCAGGATATCTACCCCGCATTATTTGCAAAATTGGAAGAAGCCAATACACTTTTGCGCGGATTGCCAGCAACTACGCGTATCAACGGCAGCGTGGATCCTATATTCGCCGGTGATATGCTTAAATGGCGTACTTTCGGCAACTCACTGTATTTGCGTCTAGCGCTGCGCCTATCGCACAAAACAGCGCTGAATACACCCGCGATCATCAAAAAAATCGTTGATGAATCGCCCTTGATTTATCCTATTATGGTGAACAACGATTATTCAGCTATTTTGAGATGGACGGGTGTTGGAGCTTATGTATCCCCCTTTGCGACATGGCGCCCCGCCGATTGGTATGGCCCTCGCTCCGCAAGTTTTTTTATTGACAAGCTAAACGAACGGAGTGATCCACGGATCGTAACTTGGGCGTCTCTAGCCAATGGCGACTATTTTGGGGTGCCAAGTGGTTATCCTATCGGACAGCCCCCCGTAGCAGGATCTGCCCTACACACGGGCTTGATGACCAATCCGCTGCTGGGCAACATCTTGAACTATGGGGAGCTGCAGTTGATACTGGCTGAGGCTGCCGTCAAGGGCTGGATCAGTTCGGAAACTGCGCAGACCTACTACGAACGCGGCACTGTCGCCGGCATAGAGCTTTGGAACCACACCGTTCCATCCTTTTACTTGACGTCAGACTTGGTTGCGTGGGACGATTCATATAGCGAATTCGAGAAAATGGAGCTTATCCATTTACAGAAATACTATGCGCTATTTTTTACCGACATGCAGTCTTGGTTCGAGTACAGACGTACGGGACATCCCGTACTGCCTATTCGTTCCGGGCATCTTAATGGCGGCAAAATGCCTGCCCGTCTTAATTACCCGGTGTATGTGCAGTCTGCAAATCGGGAGAATTATATGAAAGCGGTAGCTGAACAGGGCCCAGATGATATCAATACCTTGGTTTGGTGGCAAAGACCATAATATTTATTGTAAAACGTATATTGATGAAAAAGAGTTTAAACTATATCTTTTTGTTACCGCTGCTCGTGCTCCTGATGCAGTCGTGCGAAAAGCGTAATTTTTTGGAAGGCAGATTAAGCCCGTACATCAGCATTGAGGATCTGCGGCAAATACATAAGGGTACCGATATACAACTGACCGGTGCGCTGCTGAGCGAAGCGCAGCAGACACGGGGAGTAGTGATCTCGGATGTCCAATTAGGAAACGTTCCTGCAGGAATGCTGATCGTGCAGCAAGCGCAGCCGGGCAAGCTACACGGTATCGCGCTCAACGTTGGCGACATCGCAGCAAACTATCGCGTTGGCGACTCCATAGCGGTAAATATCAGCAATAAACAATTAAAGCGAGCAGGGTTTCTCTATGTGGATGCGGTGCAAGCGGCCGATATCGAGGTCATCGCTAACGTCTCCCGCATCTACCGTCGCAACGTAACAGCCTCCGCTATTTATCAGCGCCCCCATGAGTTCGAGGGTACATACGTCCAGATCATTGGTGGGGAGATGTTTCCCCGTCCGGAAGCGGGTCAAACATTCGCCGGCGTAAAAAGAATGGTAAATGGGGCTGATACCTTAAACATACGCACCCTCCCCAACGCGCCTTTCGCCAATCTCCAAGTGCCACGCAATGTGAACGTACAGGGGATACTCCTTGGCGATTCGGACCATGCAGGCGTCATGGCCATTTGGCCAAGGATGGCCTCCGACATCTTGGACGTTTCCGATCCCGAGATTCCGGGGGATTTAGGCGCTATGCCCTTGGTTTTTACCGGTTATTGTCCTGATCCTGAGGGTGGAGACGGTAACTATGAGTACATTCAGCTCAGGGCAAATGCGGATATTAATTTTGCAGAGATCCCATTTTCGGTAGTCACCACCAATAACGCTGGAGGAAATCAGCCGAATGCCGGTGCGCCTCCAGGTGCAGGCTGGGCAACTGGCGGTGCACGTACCCTGAAATTCAACCTAACGGAAGGATCCGTAAAAAAAGGCGAATTCTTTTATGTAGGTGGCCATCAGAAGCGTATTAGTGGCGCAAACTCTACTTCCCTAGCCGAACTGAATTGGGTACGTGCAATACCATATGCCACATCCGGGGGCGATGGCTTGGGCGACGCAAACGCAAATATCTTAGCGAACAGTGGAAACGCCAGTGGAATGGCCTTGTTTGTAGGGACGAATATTAATGAAAGTACGGTACCAATAGATTTGGTGATGTTTGGCGGTCTCGGCACCAGTACCATCATCGATTCTGTGGCGAATCTAGGTTATCGCGTCGCAAATAACGATCATTACCGACCTTTTAATGCAGAAACCGGTGCTGCCCAACCCTTCTTTTCCATGGGGAGCAATCAATATCGCGTTCCGCATTTTCTCCCGGCAAACGTGGGTTTCTTCATCCAATTGGGCGGCGTATTCAATACCCGTACACGCACCTGGGAAACAGCCCGCGGCTACAACGCAAAGCAGCTGTCAAAACAGTCTCTCGCTAGCGATCTAGAAGTTGGGGAATTTGTGACACGACAAACAGAGTAGATTTTTTTTATGAAAGGCGTCTGTTGCTAAGGGAACAGACGCCTTTTTTTGCCTAAATTTTTAAAAGCTTTTTTTATGCTGTTGAAAAAAATATTGTTACCTGCCCAACGCAGGCGTTCCGTTCATGCCTTTCTGCTGCTGTTGTTGCTAATTTGCTTCTCATGCGGAAAAGAAGTGGTATCAAGACCGGAAGAAATCCATCCGCCAACCACCGAACAAAACAAGCTCGGACTCGAAGATGTGCGTATCCCTTTGGTATGGGATGTCCAAAGAGACGCTGCGACGCAGATTTCGGGCAAGGGATTTCAGTCTAACGACGAAATTTTGCTGGAGCCCTTGGATGGATTAACCAACTTTTTCCGGATACGTTTGTCTGAAATAGGTTCGGCAGGCGCTTCGTTTCCACTTCCTGCAGATTTGCAAGAGGGACGCTACACCGTCGTGCTCGATCGGGAGGGTGTCAAGCAAACGTTAGGCAGCAGCACCTTCAACTTCGTGTTGCGTGCCAACCTGCCGAATATAGCTGGTAAAACCATAAAGGGAGTCGTTCATATAGCAGGCCAAGGCCTCGCAAATGTGGTCGTTTCGGATGGATCTGAGGTGACAAAAACCGATCGCGATGGCTTATACTACCTGTCTTCCACCAAAAGAAATGGATATGTCTTTGTCTCGGTGCCTGGAAACCACGAAGTATTAAGCATGGCCAGTAACCTACCAGTCTTTTATCGCTATCTAAACCCCAACCCGAATGTCGTGGATACGCGGGATTTTGAGCTGAAGGCAGTCGATAACAATAACCACGTGCTGCTTAGTCTAGCGGATATGCATTTGGCAAACAGGAATGATGACTTGCATCAATTTCAGGCTGGTTTTATTGCAGACGCCAACCAGCAGATTGCCAAGATGCAGGGTGCCGGTAAAAAGGTCTACGCGCTGACGCTGGGAGACCAGACGTGGGAAACCTACTGGTATAGCAATAACTTTATGCTTCCCGAATATGTAAAAGAGATTGCTAAGCTCCAAGCACCGGTCTTTAACACCATTGGGAACCACGACAACGACCCGTACTTTGCCAGCGACTGGCTGTCAGAGAATGCGTACCGTCGGGTATTGGGTCCTACTTACTATTCATTTAATATCGGCCAAATACACTATATCGTTTTGGATAACATCGAGTATATCAATGTAGGTGGATCCACGGGGAATATAGGGAACCGGAATTATAACGCAAAAGTTGCCGAGCAGCAGTTTGCTTGGCTTAAGAAGGATCTGGAAACGGTAGACGCATCGACGCCGATCATATTGGCAACGCATATCCAATTACATCATGCGCCCTCCATCACGGGCAGCTTACCCGCATTCCGCATGAGCAACGGACAGCAATTGGTCGATTTATTTACGCGGTTTGAACAGGTGCATGTGCTAACTGGGCACACACACGTAAACTATCGCGTGGTCAGAAATGATCATTTCATGGAGCATAATACGGCTGCGGTGTGTGCAACGTGGTGGTGGACCGGCAGGACAGGTTATGCCGGAAACCATATCGCGCCAGACGGAAGCCCCGGAGGCTATGGGATTTGGGAAGTGAGCGGAAAAAATTTAACGTGGCAATATAAATCTATTGGTTATCCCGAAGATTACCAATTTCGATCCTACGATCTGAACAATGTACACATTACAGCGGCCAAATACGCCCCGGATGCAAACACATCACATCAAAATCTTGTCCCGCAGTATGCGGCTGATTTTGCGAATGAGAATCGGGATAACGAGGTGTTAATTAACGTGTGGGGGTATGATCCCAGCTGGACGATTTCCGTGACCGAAAACGGCCTTGCATTGTCCGTACAGCGTGTTGCTTCTTTTGACCCCTTACAGCTCATCTCCTATGCCATGAAAAGGATCAACGTGAATGCAGTACCCACTTTCGATGCGTCGAATTCGTCACATATGTTTAAGGTAAGGGCTTCGTCGGCCAGTAGCACCTTAAAAATTAAGGTTGCGGATCGTTTCGGACGCGTTTATACAGAAGATATGGTAAGACCAAAAGCGTTTAATTATACCATGCGCTAGCTGAGCCTGCGACTGCGTCATAAAAAAAGTAAGGCTTACCGCGTATGTGGGTAAGCCTTACTTTTTATTGGGCAGTGTAGCTATTATCTGCGGATTCCACATCCGCGAGGCGTTGTGTAGGATCAATCTCCACTTTTACCGCCTTCTTGTTCAAACGAATGGTATAGGTCGGTTTTGTCCAAAACCAGTCCTCCAACACCGTTCTTCGTACGCCCTGGTACACGGCGAAGTTCTCGACCGGCTTATCTCCCCGCATTTCTCGCAAAGGGATATAGAAAAGTTCTTTCGTGCCATCGGCATATGTTACCAAAAGATCTATGGGCATGGCAAAATCGGACTTGTTGGTGAGTGTGATTTCCTGATCGCTTACCTTGCTTATGGCATAATCTATTTTGCGGGTTGTATGGATAAAAAGATTAAAATACCATTTGAGGTTGATGCCGGATACCTCCTCTGCGACACGCTTGAAATCATTCGGCGTAGGATGTTTCAGTTTCCAGATATCATAAAACTGGAGAAAGGTTTTTTGCAGGTTTTCTTTACCGATGATATATCCCAGCTGTTCGGCCAACACTTGGCCTTTGCTGTATGCTTCATTGCTGTACGCGTAATTGCTGTTGTAGTAGTCTGCCAATAGGCTCATAGGTTCCTCTTTGCCGGACATCGCCAATTTGTAGTAAGCACGGTAGCCGCTGATCACTGGGTTCGGTGCCGGTATTTCCCTCTTTTCAAAGAGTGCCTGAAAGGCAAGTGCCTGCACGTAACTTGTAAATCCCTCGTCAAACCATTCATCTACGGTCTCATTGATCCCAAATAGATGTTGGTACCACGAGTGGGCAGCTTCGTGGAAGATGACGCCAACCAAGCTCTTTAAATTACGTCCGCCAGTAACCAAGGTGGCTGTTCCGTATTCCATACCGCCGTCTCCACCCTGCACGATACTGTAGGTTGGCCACGGGTATGTGCCGAAATGTGCCGAGGTATAATCAAAAAATTCCGTCGCCAAGCTCAACGCTGTTTTCCAATTTTCTTTGACCTCCTTATTCGTCGGAAGGAAGACGGTATAAACCGTAACACCACCGTTGCTTCTGGCGGAATCAACCACAAAATTCGGATCGGCCGCCCACGCGAAATCATGAATGTTTTCTGCTTTAAAATGCCATGTGGCCTTTCCATTGACAGGGCTTACTTTCGGTTTTTTGACATAGCCTTTCACTTGGTTGGGGTTTTGCAGTTTTCCCGATCCTCCAATTACATAATCTTTGTTCAAATGTATGGTAACGTCAAAGTTGCCAAACGGCGCGATAAACTCGCGCGCAACATACTCATCCAGATGCCAGCCAAATTCATCGAAATGAGCCATTTTGGGATACCATTGCGCCATCGAAAACGCCACACCTTCGGATGAGTTGCGTCCGCTTCGGCGGATTTGTTCGGGAACTTGGGCGCTCCATTCCATTTCGAAGTCTGCGGTTTGGCCAGCTGCGATAGCCTGCGGCAAAAGGACTTCCAACAGCGTCCCATCGATTTTGTAAGTGGTAGGCTGCCCGTTCATCCGAAGACTCTTTATTTTTTGGTAGCCGATTTGATCTTCCGTCAACGTCGCAATGCGGCTTTGGTATTGCGGATTTTCTTTGGTGCCGAGATTTTTTGTCATCCGTGAATCGGGATCGCTTATATTGCTCAGTCGGTGATCCATCATACTGCCCGGTTGGAAAGCGTTGAAATATAGATGAAAATATACTTTGGATAGTGCTTGATTGGAATTGTTGGTATATTTCAAATCCATCTTGCCCTGATACTGGTAGTTTTTTTCATCTACGTCAATTTCCATGCGGTAATC
The DNA here is from genome assembly GCF_014653155.1 of Sphingobacterium griseoflavum. Lineage (GTDB taxonomy): Bacteria > Bacteroidota > Bacteroidia > Sphingobacteriales > Sphingobacteriaceae > Sphingobacterium > Sphingobacterium griseoflavum. Next base: position 48,144 of record NZ_BNAF01000007.1, read on the forward strand.
AACGGCTTGCTGCCAATAGCCGGCACGTTGCGCGAACATAAGCACGCTGGAGAGCATAAAGAAACCAAAGATTAATAGTTTTCTCATTTGTGTGTTAGATTTTACATGTAATAATATTCGACCCCTTTTTGCTTTAAAACATGTATTAAAGCCTGCAGATCGTCGTCTTTTTGAAAGAGCTTATTGCGCCAATATCGCTTGGGTACCTTTTTATTTTTCATAAACATCATGATGAGGTTGCCGCCTGATCGGGGTACGTTCCGGAGATATTTCACCTCGAAAAGCGGAATGCGCTCGGTCTTCCCACCAGGAAACGTGATGGTAACCTCTTCCTGGTTTACGACCCATTGCGAATCGTTGCGACTCCACTTGATGCTAAGCATTAGCAGCAGCGGAAGACTGCACAGAACGATTAGAATTTTCGCGGCTTCTGCCAAGGGTAACCTCGCCGAAATAGCCGTGACGATACATACGCCCAGTAAAAGTAGAGCCATGTATTTTCCGCGATGTAAGGTTGCGATGTGGAACGTATTTTCGCTCATGGACCAAAAATAACAAAAGAGCCATCATATTTAGCTCTTTTGTTCGAATATCACGAGATATTTACGGGGGTAAATCGGACGTACTTCTTTCTGTCCCGCTTTAGAAAGAAAAGAATTTGCTGGGGTTCAACTTTTTGTCATTTTTTACGACCTCGTAGTGCAGATGTGGTCCGGTGCTTCTGCCGGTGCTACCCAACAACCCCACAACTTCGCCAGCTTCGATTGCTTCCCCGCGTTTTACGCGGGTTCGTGTCAGATGGGCATAACGTGTTTCATATCCGTTGTTGTGCTTCACCATCACGACATAACCGTAATCCCCTTTGTATCCCGCAAAGGTGACACGGCCTTTGGCCGTGGCCCGAACAGGGTCGCCCATTCTTCCTTTTAGATCAACACCGGCATGCATTTCTCGACCACGATTGGTGAATGGATTGCGACGATAGCCGAAAGGTGAGGTGATGCGTCCGGGATGCGGCACACCCAGGGGCATACCATCCAGTTTAGCTTCCAGATTTTTGAGTTGTTTTTTGTAGAAAAGGGATAGCTCGACCAAATCGTCTTCTCCTGTTTCTACAGGTCCACCGACATGTTTCATTTTAATTTCTTTCAGCCCTCGGGTGCGCATTTTTTTATTGATGCTTGTCAAGGTGCTGTCGATGGAATCGAACGATTTTTTCATCTCGTCGGTCGTCAACTGGCTGTTAAAGCCTTCTTCTTCCAACTGTTTCTTCTGTTCGTTCAGCAGATTTATTTTTTTATTATAGACGGCGGTATACGCTTCGGAGGTCTGCTGTTTAACGATATACGCAACGCAAAAGACCGTCATTGCGATCAGCGCTACAAAAGATCCTACTATTTTTTTCCAGTGGTTGACGATCAGTGTCGGTACTTGCATTTTTCGGGTGGATGTACCATCCGTTTCCACGAACAGTACCGCTGTTTTTTTCTTTAGCATAGCGTCAATGACAAAAACTTTTTTAATGATACGGAGCACAAAGGTATCCGATCAAGTGGTTTATGTTCAATATTTTACATTTTTTAACATTTTGATAGGCTGTTTTTATTGTAAAAAAATAAGCAACTTTGTGCATGTCGTTTGCTTCAAATTTGATGATTTGGTACCGTGAGCATGGAAGAGACCTACCTTGGAGAAACACCCAGGATCCCTATGTTATTTGGCTTTCGGAGATTATTTTACAACAGACCCGCGTGGAACAGGGCTTGCCCTATTTTCACCGTTTTTTGGAGGCTTTTCCAATTGTAACAAAGTTTGCCGCTGCCGATGAGGGAGAAATCCTCCGCCTATGGCAAGGATTAGGCTATTACTCGCGGGCCCGCAATATGCACAAGGCCGCAAAGATGGTCGTGGACGAGTTTGGAGGTGTTTTCCCGCAGCGTTATGCAGAAGCCATCCGTTTGTCGGGCGTGGGCGAGTATACCGCAGCGGCCATTGCGTCATTCTCCGCGAATGAGCCCAAAGCTGTTGTGGATGGGAATGTGTATCGCGTGCTTGCTCGATATTTTGGTATCGCCGAGCCTATCAATAGTAGCCAGGGCAAAAAGCGCTTTGCTAAGCTAGCCCAAGAAGTAATGGATGTTGATCACGCAGCCACCTACAACCAAGCCATTATGGATTTTGGAGCACTGCAGTGCCGACCCAAAAGACCACACTGTGCAGGATGTCCGTTACGGCTGGATTGTGTGGCCTATAACGCTGGTAGCATCGAGATGCTTCCCGTTAAACTGAAAGGAAAAGCAAGCCGGGATCGTTTTTTTCACTATTTTATCATTCGCACCGACGATCATATACTGATGTCTAAACGCGGCACAGCAGATGTATGGGCTAATTTGTATGAATTCCCAATGATCGAGACGGAGCATGATACACCGGTAGATGCGTTGCGCGGTTCAGCAGCATTTGCCGCTCACTTTCAATTAGATGCACATTTGTTTGAATTAGAGAAGGTGTCCAAGCATGTGCTCAGTCACCAAAACATTTACGCAAAGTTTTATATCCTTCCGGATCCGGCTATGTGTCACGCAAAAAAAAGCAACTGGACATATCATCTGTTGGAAAAAATTGATACATTAGCTAAACATAAACTTATATTTTCTTTTCTTGAAAAGAACAAACAACTGATTAATCCTAAAATCTAATTATGGCAAGCGTTAACAAAGTAATTTTGGTTGGGCACCTGGGAAAGGATCCGGAAGTGCGATATCTTGAAGGCAATATCACGGTCTGTAGTTTTCCGTTGGCAACATCCGAAACCTATACGAAGGATGGCGTACGGATGCAGCATACCGAATGGCACAACATCGTGATGTGGCGTAACTTGGGAGAAATGGCCGTGAAGTATTTAAAGAAAGGGAAACTCGTTTATATTGAAGGACGCCTGCGCACACGCAATTACGAAGATAAGGAAGGGAACAGGCGGTTTGTGACGGAGATAGTAGGAGAGAGCTTCAAACTGTTGGGACGGCCCTCTGATTTTGGGCAGACCACAAAAAGTTCGGCCAACGAAAATACGACGGACGAGGGCGAGAAGGAGCAGGAGGTCGATTTTACGGAAAACAGCAACGACCCCGATGGGTTGCCTTTTTAAGGGATCGGCGCCATCCATGCATGCAAAAATTAAGCGCGTTTGCCCCTAATTTTTAATATTTTGCTGTATCTTTGGCCTTATGTTGCAGGACAAAATTACGCAGTATTCGCAAGAAATAAATGAGTTTACGCCTACGTCAGCCGCTGATGTAGAGCAATTTCGGTTAAGGTTTTTGGTATCCAAAGGGATCGTCAAATCTCTTTTTGATGAATTTAAGTCCGTCAGTCCGGAAGAGAAGCGAACCTTAGGCAAAGTGTTAAATGATTTTAAACAGCTTGCTGAACTTAAATTTTCGGAGGCACAGGAGCAGTTTGCTGCTTCGGCAGCGAAGGCTGAACGTACAGCTGACGACCTGACATTGCCGGGCGTGGGATTCCAGCTGGGCTCCCGCCATCCCTTGTCGCTCGTTCGGAAAGAGATCGTGGAGATATTCAAAAAATTAGGTTTTATCGTTGCCGAAGGTCCCGAAATCGAAGATGACTGGCATAATTTCTCGGCGCTTAATTTTCCGCCAGAACATCCTGCGCGCGATATGCAAGACACATTTTTTGTGGAGAAGAAGGACGGGAATGATATCGCCTTGCGTACACATACCTCTTCGGTTCAAGTACGTTTGATGGAAATGGGAAAACCACCGTTTCGTGCGATCATGCCGGGGCGTGTTTACCGCAACGAAGCCATATCGGCACGCGCCCATTGTTTTTTCCATCAGGTAGAGGGATTGTATGTCGATGAAGGTGTATCGTTCGCCGATTTAAAGCAAACGCTTTACCATTTTGTACAAGAACTCTATGGAGAGGGCACCAAAGTCCGTTTCCGCCCTTCATATTTCCCATTCACGGAACCCTCAGCAGAAATGGATATTTCCTGTACCATTTGCAAAGGCGAAGGTTGCCAATTGTGTAAGTATTCCGGTTGGGTAGAAATTTTGGGATGTGGTATGGTAGATCCGAACGTGTTGGAAAACTGCGGTATAGATAGTAAAAAATATACGGGGTTTGCCTTCGGTATGGGTATCGAGCGAATCACAAATCTGAAGTACGAAATCCGTGACTTGCGGTTGTTCTCCGAAAATGATGTTCGCTTCCTGTCGCAATTCGAAACGGAAATTATATAAAATGATGAAAGAAGTAACCCGTTACATCGCCGCTTTCCTGACCGTCGCCCTACTCGCCGGTTGTGGAGGAGGAAGTTGTAATGTGGTTCCTGATCGATCGTTCACGACCAATATCAATCAGGCTCAACATTTAGATGTTTTTGCCACCAAGGGGTGGGTGTACGCCCAAGGCGGATATGCGGGTTTGGTGGTTTACAACACGGGCAGCCAGCAGGATCCTAAGCTTATTGCATACGACCGCTGCAGTACCGTGAACCCAGAAAAAGGCAGCCGTGTAGAGGTTCAAGGCATGCTTTTGGTGGATCCGCAATCCGGCGCAAAATGGCTTTTGGAAGATGGCTCTCCTGCAGCATTGGCCGAATGCCCGTTGCGCTCCTACTCGGTGGGCCAACAGGGGAACGTCTTTTACGTACAAAACTAACCCATGGAACAAGACAAGGTTATCCTATCCATAAAAAAATCTGCCCGTGATCTCTTCAGGCGTTATGGCTATAATAAAACCAGTGTAAATGAGCTAGCGAAGCAGGCCCAAATTGCAAAAGCCACCTTCTATAAGCACTTTGCCAGTAAAGAACTGATTCTGCATGCCGTATTGATGGATTATATTCGGGAAAATGTGCAGGACATCCTCGAAAAAAATGTCAGGGAACGCGACCTGTCCACTTTTTTAGCCAATACGATCCTGCGGGTCAGCCGCGTAACGTACACCGTGTGCAACGAATTTGTGGGGTGGGAGTTTATCCGTGAATCTGCGAATGCGCAGGAATATTTAAAAACACTGTCTGATGACTTAGAATTTCTGCTTTTAAGCTCGTTTATACAGAATGAAACAATTGGGCAGACCGTGCCGGAAGAGCGCCTCACTTTTTTGATAAAATCCAGTAAAAACATTGTCTTCTCCTTTGCCTTCACTGCCGTAACGGAGGCCGACGTGCGTAAGAATTTTATATCCTTCCAAAAGGAAATTTTACCTTACCTGGTGCAAGCCACATTGCTTTAATGACCGTGGCGACAGCTAGAGGCTGCTGCTGTAGGGCCTGCTTTTGCCGCGACGCGCAGCCCGTGGTTGATGTTTATGGCGTATCCTCCGGGCCTAGGCGGTATCGGCTGTTTGTACGTCGGCATGAATAGCGCTTTACTCTTCGCGTAAAAAAGCGTAGTTTTGCAGCTATTATGGGTAGAAGAATTCCACAGGATAAGCGGTTTATGTCCGACATCGCCATCATTGATATTGCGGAGGAAGGTAAAGGTGTTGCGAAGCAAGACGAGTTGGTGATGTTTATAGAGCAGGCCGTTCCAGGCGATATCGCCGATATCGAGCTGCTGCGCAAGAAGAAAAATTTTGCCGAAGGACGAATGGTCGCGTTGAAACAGCCATCATCCCACCGTGTAGAGCCTTTCTGCCCGCATTTCGGTGTTTGTGGCGGTTGCAAATGGCAGCATATGAACTATCCGGCACAACTGCAATTCAAGCGGCAGTATGTCGATAATGCGTTACGCCGGTTAGGGAAAGTAGATACGGATGGCATAGAAGATATATTGGGATCTGCCCAAACCGAATACTATCGAAACAAGCTAGAGTTTACTTTTTCGAACAAAAGGTGGCTGACGTCGATGGATCAAGATGTCTTACCTGAAGACATGAATGCGCTGGGTTTTCACGTACCCGGTCGGTTCGATAAGATTTTGGATATAGATCATTGCTTTCTGCAACAGGATCCTTCCAACAAGATTCGCAATGCCGTGCGAGCGTTTGCGACCCGCCACGAAATCTCGTTTTATGATTTGCGAGCACATGAAGGGGCCTTGCGAAATTTGATCATCCGTACCTCATCTACTGGAGAAGTGATGTTGATCGTCGTCTTTGCCTATCCTACGGAAGAGCAGGTGGACACCCTCATGACTTATCTGCACCAGCAGTTTCCTGACTTGGCCTCTTTGTTGTATATCATCAATCAAAAGCGGAACGATACGATTTTTGATCAAGATATCCACCTGTTTGCTGGTCGCGATTTTATCTATGAAGAGATGGAAGGCTTGAAATTTAAAGTGGGACCAAAATCGTTTTATCAAACAAATTCTGCACAGGCATACGAGCTTTATAAAATCACACGGGAATTTGCGGATCTGAAAGGTGACGAACGGGTGTATGATTTATATACCGGAGCCGGTACCATCGCGAATTTTGTGGCAAGGAGCGCGCGTGAAGTTATTGGTGTAGAGTATGTGCCCTCGGCTATCGAAGATGCGAAGATCAATTCGTCTATCAATGATATTGCCAATACCAAGTTTTTCGCGGGCGATATGAAGGATGTGCTGACGGCCGAGTTTGTGGCTGAACACGGAAAGCCTGATGTCGTGATCACGGATCCGCCACGTGCTGGGATGCATGTAGATGTCGTGCATCGTATCTTAGAGATGGAAGCGGAGAAGGTGGTTTACGTGAGCTGCAACGCCGCCACACAAGCGCGTGATTTGGCGCTTTTACAAGAAAAATACCAAGTCGAGCGCATCAAGCCGGTCGATATGTTTCCGCACACGCAGCATGTGGAAAATGTTGTTTTATTGCGTTTGAAGTAGGCACCTAGCTGTCGATTTTTTTAGTTGATTTTAAGGTTTGATTTTTTCAAAATGAATATCGAGGATTTAATGGCTAGAGATGCCGCTAACGGCGATCCGAAGGCAAATAGCCCGTTGAAAAGCCTAAAGCTGGACTTGGATTTTTATAAAGAATCGATCCAGGAAGTTTCCACCGAGATGATGGCCGAAGGGTATACCCTTTATCCAATCTTCATTGCCCACCAGCACGAAGTGAGCGTAGGCGAAGTGCTGTTGGATAGAAATGAATTGAATACGCAGTGGACGATACAGGTGTCATCGTTGGAAGAATTTGTGGATCGGGGCCTGATTAAGGAAGAGCGGAAGGATCATTTCGTTAAAAACTACAAAAACGCAAACGATTTTATGTGTTTATTTGTCATTGTTCCAGAGGGGGCAAACTTTGTTTTCTATCCATACCGTTGATTTCGATCGATTTAGAACTTTTTAACATCGGGGTAGTCCAAACAATTGCTATTTTTAACCGAATGTACGTAAGAATAAAATATATCTATATAAGCATCCTTAGCGTTTTGCTGGCCTTGGGCAGTGTGGAGATTGCTGCAGCGCAGTCCACTGCGGTTTCCGGTATTGTGGTGGCCAAAGGTGGAAGCGTACGGTTAGCGGAGGTCAATGTGCATAATTTGCGCACAAACCGTCGCGCACAAACGAACACATTTGGTGTATTTATCATCGAGGCATCGGTGGGCGATAGCCTCGCGTTTAGTAAAACAGGCTATGGCCCGGTCAAAACCGTTATTCAGACAGCGGAAGATATTCTCATTGAGCTGCAGGAAGGATTGACCATCGAGACCGTTGTGGTGAACCGGATGAGCAAAGAAGCCGAAATGCGCGACATGCTGGACGACTATCGGAAAAAGGGTGTTTATAATGGTGGTAAAAACACCGTAGGAACCTATCTAGGTAGCCCGGCTACAGCACTGTACAATCTTTTTGGCAAAGATGCTAAGAACGCCAAGCGCTTTGCGGCGATGATGGACCGTGAGCTTGAAGAGTCACAGGTGGATCGGATTTTCAATAAAAGTTCGGTTTCTTCCTTGACGGATTTGGAAGGCGACGAGCTGCAATCGTTCATGGATCTGTACAGACCATCGTTTAGCATGGTGCAACGTTGGGGACAGTATGATTTTATGAACTATGTAAAGACCTCGTTTGAAAGCTGGGAACGCAATGGGAGGCCGCGATCCTCTCGTCTTCCGAAGCTCGAAATCCCACCTCAGGAAAAATAATTTTTTTCTTTTCTGTTGAATTTACCGTTGTTTTTACATTTTGGCATTCGCTTTGATTTAAAGCTATCATATTTCAGTGTAACAGTAAAAAGTTGAATATGAAAACGAGAAGAAAAGTAGCTATATATGGCTTGTCGGTGGCAACATCCGTTATGTTGTTTGCGAGTTGTTCTACTATACAAAACACGAACAGTACCACTAAAGGTGCTGTGATTGGTACCGCTGCTGGTGCAGGGCTGGGTGCTTTGATCGGTGGTAAAGCAGGTAATACGGCAGTGGGTGCTATTGCAGGTGCTGCCATTGGTGGTGTTGCCGGTGGCTTGATCGGTAAAAAAATGGACAAGCAAGCCAAAGAAATTGAAAACACAGTGGCTGGTGCAGAGGTGATCAAGGCCGATGAAGGTATTATTGTGAAATTTGATGAAGGAATCTTGTTTGACTTCAACAGTTCAACGTTAAAATCAGCAGCGAAGACAAATATCGGTAATTTAGTATCGACTTTAAACAAAGAACCGGACACGGAGATTTTAGTGATTGGCCATACGGATAATGTAGGCTCACTATCAGCGAATCAAAAAGTTTCTGAATCTCGTGCGGCTGCCGTTAAGGCCTATGCCGTATCACAGGGTTTAAGCGGTGCGCGTATCAAAACGCAGGGCAAAAACTATTCGGAACCGTTGGCATCCAATGATACAGATGCAGGACGCGCAGAGAACCGTCGTGTAGAAATCGTGATTGTCGCTGGCGACAAAATGATCAAAGAGGCTCAATCTGAGGCCGGTAGATAATTTTATACGCATAAAGTTTAAGAGAGCCATCTAACCTTAGGTGGCTCTTTTTTTAGTGTTTGTCATCATCGTACAGCACATCTATCGGTTTGTTAAATTTGGGTCAAGCTCTGCCAAAGTGTCATCGATTTGAGTTTTTATTGTTAGCTTTGTAGTCTTTTAAACGGAGTCATGCTAGAATTAGAACACACTACAAAAACACACGATGAGGCTCGCCAGGGAGAGGCTTTGGATATGTTGCCCACAGGTAAATCTACAGGGCGCAAATTATATATCGAAAGTTATGGATGTCAGATGAATTTTTCTGACAGTGAGATCGTTGCCTCCATCTTACTGGATAATGGTTTTGAGACTACAAAAGATTATAAAGAGGCCGATGTGGTATTTATCAATACCTGCTCCATTCGCGAGAATGCGGAGCAGCGCGTACGGAATCGGTTAAAGGAATTTGAGTCGGCAAAAAATCGGAATCCGGGAATGATTGTCGGCGTTTTAGGCTGTATGGCCGAGCGGTTGAAATCCAAGTTTTTGGAAGAGGAAAAATTGGTCGATGTGGTCGTTGGTCCCGACGCATACCGTGATCTTCCGAATCTTATTGGTAAGGTGGACGATGGAAATAAAGCGGTCAACGTGCTGTTGTCCAGGGAAGAAACCTACGCAGACATCAATCCGGTACGTCTAAATTCCAATGGTATATCTGCCTTCGTTTCGATTATGCGTGGATGCGACAACATGTGCTCGTTTTGTGTCGTTCCGTTTACGCGAGGACGTGAGCGTAGCCGCGATCACCAGTCTATCGTTAAGGAAGCGCGCGAGTTGTTTGAGGCAGGCTATAAGGAAGTGACGCTGTTGGGTCAGAATGTCGACTCTTATAAATACACCGCAGCGGTTGCAGAAGGAGGGGAGCCGCAACCTACCGTAAATTTCGCCCAGCTATTGGCGATGGTGGCCGATGTGAGCCCGGATTTACGGGTTCGTTTTTCCACGTCGCATCCGAAGGATATAACAGATGAGGTGCTTCACACCATGGCTCGTTACGAGAATATCTGTAAATACATACATTTGCCGGTACAGTCTGGCAATTCCCGTGTGCTGGATCTAATGAACCGTACCTACGATCGTGCCTGGTACATGGAGCGCATCGATGCAATCCGTCGTATCCTTCCTGACTGTGGCATATCAACGGATGTGATTACTGGTTTCTGTACGGAAACAGAAGAAGAGCATGCAGAAACACTGTCTATGATGGATTATGTGAAATATGATTTCGCGTATATGTTTGCCTATTCGGAACGTCCGGGGACGTTGGCTGCGAAGCGCTATGCCGACGACATCCCGGAAGATGTCAAGAAAAGACGGCTTACGGAAGTTGTCAATAAGCAGCAACAGCATAGTCTTTTCCGCTTGCAAAATTTTGTAGGTAAAGTCCATAAAGTGCTTATTGAAGGATTTTCCAAACGTTCGGATCAAGACTATTGCGGTCGTAACGACCAAAATACCATGGTGGTGTTTCCTGTTGATAGCCGCTTCAAGCCTGGGCAGTATGTACATGTGCTGGCTGAACGCTGCACATCTGCAACATTGATGGGAAAAATAGTGGATTAGGTTAATCTGTAAACGAACTATAGTGGATATTCAAGATATTAAAAATAGATTTGGAATTATCGGTAATTCGCCGTTATTGAATCGGGCCATCGATGTGGCCAGGCAGGTCGCTCCCACAGACATTTCTGTTTTGATTCAAGGTGAAAGTGGATCCGGTAAGGAAGTATTTTCGCATATTATCCATCAACTGAGTGCGCGTAAGCATGGTTCTTTTATAGCGGTCAATTGTGGAGCCATTCCTGAGGGAACCATAGATTCAGAATTGTTTGGACACGAAAAAGGTTCTTTTACCGGGGCGCACGAGGCGCGAAAAGGCTATTTTGAAGTCGTGGACGGGGGCACCATCTTTTTAGATGAGGTAGGTGAACTTCCCTTGGGTACGCAGGCGCGTTTACTGCGTGTGCTGGAAACCGGCGAGTATATACGCGTCGGGTCGTCCAAAGTTCAAAAGACGAATGTGCGCGTAGTAGCGGCCACCAATGTCGATGTGTATGAAGCTGTCAAGAAGGGCAGGTTTCGAGAAGACTTATATTATCGCCTGAATACGGTACCGCTCCGGATTCCCTCTTTGCGCGAACGTAAAGAAGACATAAACCTGCTCTTTCGGAAATTCATCGTTGATTTTTCGGACAAGTACCGTTCGCCGGGCGTTCAATTGACGCCGGATGCGCAGGAGCTGCTCATAAAATACAATTGGCCGGGGAATGTTCGCCAGCTTAAAAATATAGCGGAACAGATTGCCGTGCTCGAAAGGGAGCGTGTTGTGAATGCATCTATTTTAGCAAACTATTTGCCCACCGAACAGATGTCTTCGCTACCGGCATTGGTGAAAGAATCGGCCAAGGAGGATTTTTCCGAACGCGATCTTTTGTACAAAGTGCTGTTCGATATGAAAAAGGATATGGTGGATCTCAAGAAATTGGTGGTCGAATTAATCCAAAATGGGGTCAACCCGCGAACTTTCGAAGAAAATTCTCCGTATATCAATCAGTTGTACAGTGAGGTTACGCCGTCTTCTGCCTATATTAGAGAGGAAATTTCCGCACCCAAATTGACGATCCATAACCCCAACCAAGCTGCAAAGTCGAATAATGATTTTATGTCTTATGAGACGCAAGATGCTGAAGAAGTGGAAGAATCTTTATCTTTGTTGGATAAGGAATCCGATTTGATTCGTAAGGCGTTGCGTAAACATAAAGGCAAGCGTAAAGCCGCGGCTCGGGAACTCGGCATTTCGGAAAGAACCCTGTACAGAAAAATTAAAGATTTAAATTTAGATTAGTCGTCCCCGTTATGCGAAGAACAGCTGCCGTATTCTCCTTGATGATTTTGATGCTTGTCACCGCCTTTTCCGGCTGTGGTGTCAGGTATAGCTTTAGTGGCGGATCTATTCCTGAGAATATGAAGACGGTCAATGTGCAGTTTTTTGAAAACATTGCGCCCATGGTTTATCCGACATTGAGTCAGAATTTTACGGAAGGGCTGAAAGAACGGATTAGAAGTCAATCTAGATTGAGCCAAGTGAACGGCGATGCAGATGCCATGTTTGAAGGCGTCATCACTGGATACGATATCAGCCCTGCTGCGGTCGAAGCCAATTCGGACAGAGCGGCATTAAATAGATTGACCATCACGATCAAGGTGAAATATACAAACCGCTTGGACCAAACCGGTGAAAGCAATTTTGAACAATCATTTACACAGTTTCGTGAGTTTTCAGGGCAGGTGCAGGCGCAAGAAGAGACGCTGAATACAGAAATTATCAGGTTATTGACCGAGGATGTTTATAATAGAGCATTTGCTAACTGGTAAGGATTATATGGAAAATCAAGGACAAACATTTGCAAGGTTATATCATCAGGCATTGCTGAATCCCCAAGAGGTATCGGTAGCAGACTTTCAACTTTTGCTATCAAAGTATCCATATTCCCAGCCGCTTCATTTTGCGCTTGAACGGCGGAAATTTTTAGGCGGCGAGCTTACTAAATTGGGAAACAAAGCAATTCTGCTGGCCGATAGTCCTAACTGGCTCTACGATTACGTGCAAATGCCGGTTAAAGATGCCCCTTTAGTTGGTTTTACGGCAGATGATGTTCCGGCCGTGGAAGAAGCCGTTGCGGATGAAGATCCTACCGCAGAATCTGTGCCGACCGCGCCTGCGGAAGATGATGTTCCGGCCGTGGAAGAAGCCGTTGCGGATGAAGAGCCTACCGCAGAAGCTGTGGCAACCACGCCTGCGGCGGATGATGTCCCGGTTGTGGAAGAAGCCGTTGCGGATGAAGATTCTACCGGAGAAGCTGTGGCAACCACGCCTGCGGCGGATGATGTTCCGGTTGTGGAAGAAGCCGTTGCGGATGAAGATTCTACCGGAGAAGCTGTGGCAACCACGCCTGCGGCGGATGATGCTCCAGCTGATCACCAAATTGCTGGAGGCGATACTGCGATTGCTGAAGCATTGCCTGAGATGGAAGACGTTGATAAACGTTCCGCTGCGGAAGCGGATGTTGCGGATCAAACATCCGAAGACCAAAAGGCAGCATTGGAAACACTCGTGCAAGAAGGTATTGGTGGAGGCGATTATTTCGCTTTGCAGGGAAAGGAAATTCGCTGGGAAACCAACGTTGGGTTAGGAGGCAGCAAGGCCGAAGCTACAGAAAGTGCAGACGCTAATGCGATCGAGAAGGAGGAGGATGTAAGCTTGTATAATGACGAGTTAATGCCTTATAGTTTCCGATGGTGGTTGCATAAGACACGGTTGGAATATGCGGATACCTATCAACCCTTTGCAAGCCCCCTACTGGCTACCAATAAAAAATCGTCTTTTGATCCCGTTGCATTCGACAAGATTGTGCTGGACCAACAGATCAGGGAACATATCATCCATCTGCAGGAGCCAGAAGATAAGCTCAGCGAAGACGTTAAGCAGCGCGCCGTAGGGCCCATTCGTGTCGATAAGACATCCTCTGTTATTGAAAAGTTTATTCGGGAGGAGCCGCAGATTCAACCTCCGCCGGCAGATCAGCTCAACATGGAAAACAAGGCCCGTAAAAGTTCCGAAGAGCAATATGATTTGGTCACGGAAACCCTCGCCAATATTTACGCGGGGCAAGGGATGTACGTAAAGGCTATCGAAGTTTATAAGAAATTAATTTTGAAATTTCCAGAAAAAAAGTCGTATTTTGCGACCCAAATTCAAGCACTAGAAGAGAAACTATATTAACGAAATAAAGAAATGCAAACATTTTTAATTATCCTGATTGTACTGACAAGTGTTTTATTGGCACTTATGGTGTTGATTCAAAACCCGAAAGGTGGGGGTTTGTCATCGGGATTTGCTGGAAGTTCAAATTTGATGGGTGTGCAACGCACAGGCGACTTTTTGGAAAAAGGAACTTGGGGCTTGGCCATCGCATTGATGGTGTTCTGTTTAGCGATCAATATTGTGGGGCCATCTGCTGGAAAAGCGGGTGGAGGTTTAGGTGATCAAATTGAAGCGCCTGCACAAACATCTCCGTTGAACCTCAATGGGCCAACACAGCAACAAGCGCCAGCAACCGTTGCGCCTAGCGCTGCAGATACTTCAAAGTAAGCTGTTCCGAACATAAGGATCCGTAAAGGCCGTATTGTTAATATGGTCATGCAAGAAAAAGAACCCCGATAGGTCCCAAGACTTATCGGGGTTCTCGCTATTTGGATTAGCGAGTACGGCCTAAAGCTGGCTGTAGGCATGCTAAAAGGCCGGTAGAATGACAGGATGACACAGGTCGTTTGCTAGCGACTGTCAACTTTTAGCTCCAAACAAGAAAAAATGGCAAAAATGCTGTTTTTTTCTATTTGGCATAATTGGTGATGATGGAAGGTAGTAAAACTTAAATAAAAAAATAAAACGCAATAATTATGGCATTAAGCATTAAACCTATCGGAGACAGAGTTGTCGTTGAAGCAGCTCCTGCAGAAGAAAAAACAGCATCAGGCCTTTACATTCCTGATACGGCGAAAGAAAAGCCTTCTCAAGGAACGATTGTAGCAGTTGGTTCGGGTAAGCCAGAAGAACCGCTTACTGTGCAAGTAGGTGATAAAGTTTTATATGGCAAGTATGCTGGTACAGAGATCACCTATGAAGGCAAAGAGTATTTGATCATGCGTGAATCTGATATCTACGCAGTATTATAGGACGTTAAGTTCACATGACAACAAATTAAAGAAAAGGTACATTTCAAACTCTATATATATAGTTAAAAAAAATGGCAAAGCAAGTAAGATATAATGTAGAAGCACGTGACGCACTGAAAAAAGGTGTGGACACATTGGCAAATGCAGTGAAGGTAACATTGGGTCCTAAAGGACGTAACGTGATCATCGAGAAAAAATTCGGATCTCCAATGATCACGAAAGATGGTGTTTCCGTAGCAAAGGAAATAGATTTGAAGGATGCGCTAGAAAATATGGGTGCGCAGATGGTGAAAGAGGTTGCTTCCAAAACAGCTGATCAAGCAGGTGATGGAACGACAACGGCCACTGTGTTGGCACAAGCCATTATCTCTCCAGGTTTGAAATCTGTTGCTGCCGGTGCAAACCCCATGGATTTAAAGCGCGGTATTGATAAAGCTGTGGCAGCTGTTGTAGCGAATTTGAAATCACAGTCGCAAGTAGTTGGTGCTGACAACAACAAGATCAAGCAAGTTGCAACAATCTCTGCAAACAACGATGATGTCATCGGTTCTTTGATTGCAGAGGCCATGGAGAAAGTCGGTAACGATGGTGTTATCACTGTAGAAGAAGCTAAAGGTACCGAGACAGAAGTAAAAACCGTAGAAGGTATGCAGTTTGACCGCGGTTATTTGTCGCCGTACTTCGTGACAAACTCCGATAAAATGGAGGCAGACCTAGAAAACCCATATATCCTTATCTACGACAAAAAGATCAGCAATATGAAAGAGTTGTTGCCGATCTTGGAAAAACAGGTACAAACAGGAAAGCCATTACTGATCATCGCGGAAGATTTGGACGGTGAAGCATTGGCGACATTGGTGGTGAACAAAATCCGTGGATCCCTGAAAGTAGCTGCTGTTAAAGCTCCTGGTTTCGGTGACCGCCGTAAAGCGATGTTGGAAGATATCGCTATTTTGACAGGTGGTACGGTAATCTCTGAAGAAAGAGGTTTCAAATTGGAAAACGCTGAACTATCTTACTTAGGCCAAGCAGAGAAAGTGACCGTGGATAAAGATAATACCACGATCATCAATGGTTCTGGTGATGCAGAAGACATCAAAGCGCGTGTTGCACAAATTCGCTCTCAGATTGATTCGACAAGCTCTGACTACGATCGTGAGAAATTGCAAGAACGTTTGGCGAAGTTGTCAGGTGGTGTTGCCGTGCTTTATGTTGGTGCTACAACAGAAGTAGAAATGAAAGAGAAGAAAGACCGTGTGGACGATGCGTTGCATGCTACTCGTGCAGCAGTAGAAGAAGGTATCGTTGCAGGTGGTGGTGTTGCCTTTATTCGTGCAACATCGGCCCTTACCGATCTTAAAGGTGCCAACGAAGATGAAACAATTGGTGTAGAAATCATCAAACGTGCTATAGAAGAGCCTCTTCGCCAAATCTGTAACAATGCCGGTATCGAAGGTGCGGTTGTTGTACAAAAAGTAAAAGAAGGTACGGCAGATTTTGGTTACAACGCGCGTACAGATGTTTACGAAAACTTAATCGGAGCAGGTGTGATCGATCCGACGAAGGTTTCACGTGTGGCATTGGAAAATGCGGCGTCTATCGCATCGATGCTATTGACAACAGAATGTGTCCTTGCCGACGAACCTGAAGAGAATCCAGTTGCTGCTGGTGCTCCTCCGATGGGCGGTGGCATGGGTGGCATGATGTAAGTCGTGCATCTCTCTCAAAAGTAAAAAAGAAAGGCTCCATCATGGGGCCTTTCGTATTTTGGGGCTATATGCGCGATATAGATCAGCTGTTGGAGCCTGACAGGTTTGTTGCCGGTGCAGGTTTGGAATAGATTTCGTTCAATAGCTGATAAAGCTCCGGATGGTCAATGGCCAGCTGCTTGGGCTTTTGGAAAAAATATTCCGATATGACTGCCAGAAACTCGCCTTCATTGGTTGCTGCGTAGTCCCGGATATCGGAGCGGTCTTTTCGTATGGCTTCCATATTTTTATGCATGGCCTGCAGCCAAGGCCGCACCAGCTCGTCTGGTATGAGATAGTTTGGTACGCCATCGATATCGCCATCTGCCTTGTCAATGAGGTGTACAAATTCGTGGATGGCGGTGTTCCCCGCTGTCGGTTGTTCCCCAAATCCTGCCCTTAGCGATTGCAGAGAAAGGATCATCTTCCGGTTCATTACACCTTCCCCTACCATACCCAAAACCATTCGGTCGGGTGCGTCAGTATCATATTTCTCATTGAATGTACCTGGATAGATCAAGACTTCATCCAAGTTTTCGTATGACCAGTCTTGGAAATGGAAAAGCGGAATAGTGGCGCCCGCCGCTACGAGTATCCGGTCTTTGTCGGTGACCTGTGCGCCTTTCTCGGCAGAGATAATCGTTGTCGCTAGAAAGTAACTCACCCGCTCCACAAACCGATCCTGTGCGGTAGCATCCAATCTCTGAAAAAAAACTACCTTTTGCGCTAGTACGCTGCGGATAAACCTGGCGTCCAGCACCTGTGTGCTGCGGTATTTTTTGTTGCCCACATACTTAAATACATACCAAATGAGTAGGATGCCTACCAATAAAATGCTACCCAATGCCCATATCTGATTGTCTGCCATTAATTTTAGCGTTATTGAAAAAAAGATTTTACTATATTTATACTAATATACCACTTTACGATGCAAAAATTTCATTATACCGACGGAACCAATACATTTGGGCCTTTCACGGCAGAAGAGTTGGAAGGAAAAGGGATCACGGGCGATACCTACGTTTGGACAGAAGGGCTACCAAATTGGGTTGTTGCACGGCAGGTTCCCGAATTGGCTTCCGTTATCGCCACGGGACAGCAACCCTATTACACCGCTGGCAGTTCGTCGGTTCCTCCACAATTTAGCAGCCCCCGTCCTCCAGTATTCGCCCAGCAGCAGGGAAGGCCGCCAAAGAATTACCTAATAGAGACTATTCTGACGACTATTTTTTGTTGTTGGCCCTTGGGTATTCCTTCCATCATCTACGCAACCCGTGTGGAAAAAAAGTACTATGCTGGAGATTATCTGGGAGCAGAACAGGATGCTGCCAGCGCGAAAAAATGGATGTGGATCAATATCGGGTCCTGTATCGCCTTGTGGTTGCTCTACTTTTTGATTTTCGGATTTGCCATGTTTGGGGCACTCATGGGTGGCGGAGACTACAACTACTAAATTGTGCGCTACCGGACTGGCAATGTTGTCGTTTTTTGTGTAGGATTGGCGTTGCTTGGAGCGATGCTCTATCTGTACTATCGCTATGACCCGATGGTGCATGCATGGTTTCCGAAATGCCCATTCAAAGCCTTGACCGGGTTGAGCTGCCCTGGATGTGGATCGCAACGGGCTATCCATGCGCTCTTGCATGGCCGAATTGGCGAAGCTGCGCAACAGAATGCGCTCATCCTTCCCTTCGCACCTTACCTGTTAGCCGGGTTTCTGTTCCGTTGTGTCCAGCATCCTTCTGTTTTTTTGCTTCGGTGGCGCAAAATCCTGTATGGTGAATGGGCTATTAAAGTCGTGTCCATTGTTATTCTTGGCTACTTTGTAATGCGCAACTGGCCATAGTGTATATGCTGCAAAAAAGAGCAAATTGATGCATAGGTTTTTGGGCGTTGCTGCTTGCTCTAGCCACCATGACAGGCCAAAACGTATCGGGGGCACGATCCATGATCATGCCCCCGATACGTTGTTATATCTTTTGATTTATGTTTTCCGCACCTCCGGCGCCGGCCTTTCGCCGCGCCAGACTATGGACAAGGGATAACCTTCACCCCGTAACCTCTGCCGTGCATAACGGTGATGTTTATAACGGATTGCGTGACCACCACTTTATTCTGTGCACTGGTATTCCACGTAATCTGATTAAACTTCGTGTCGTCTGTAAAGACGATCGGATACAGCGCTCTGTCGGTGTTGTTTTTTCTTCCGAAAAGGGAGACCTCACCTTTCGAGCTGATCACTAATTTGACCGATGGATAATCACGGTTGCCTACAATGTTCCAAATCTGGGATACTCCACCTGATCCCCAAATGCTGCCATCGGCAAACCGCACATTACGTTTCGGTAGGTTTGTGGCCGTGGTATATTCAAATTGAATCTCTTTGGTAGCCAGCTTCTGTCCATTGATTTCCATATTGAAGGAGTTGTCCAGCTCGTAAATATCGAACGTATACCCGTAGTTTGCACCGCTAGCATACAGGGTGTTCGTTTTCACGTCTCCGTACTGACTGCGCCATTCGAACGTGTCGTCGCCCGTTGGTTCGGTACACGGGTTTTTGATCTGCAGCACCAGGTCGTATTTTTGGTAAGGAGCGATGACAAAATCTTCGATAATCAAGTTGTTCCGTACGGTGGATACCTGTTTGCCATTGATAACTGCGTTGATCAGCAGGTTGCCTATGGCAACGTCCACCGTTGTTATCCGTGGTGATATCAATAGGGTGGGTGCTGCGGTCACCGTACGTAATCCCCCACCTAAATTCGGAATACTCACCGCTACTGATGTGGTATCCGTGCTGTAGGTCAAGCTTCCGTCACTCCATTTCACCGTGCCGCTTTTACGCGGTGTAGCGGCTCTGTCTCCTTGACCTGTAAAGCGCACATTGGTTAATGAAACAATTTCTCCCGGCGTACCGTCCGTCAAACGTGCTGTCATGGTAATTTGGCTGAATTGATGTTTGAGGATCACTCCTAAATAGTTGTCGCCGCTGGCTACCTTTAGTGTGCTTCTGAAGTACATCAGATCTTCACTGCTCGTAAATGTTGCTGTAGACAGCTTAGCACGGTTGGTGACTTCGGGCAGCGCTGCCGAGCTGTTTACCGAATAGGCAATAAAGGTGTACGTCGAACCAACAACCAAGTTAGTAAAGCCCGAAGGGCTTTTTCCGGCCTCATAGTCCATTTGGGAAACGAAATTGTCTCCAAGGTATGCTAATACGCGATACTTGACGCCGGTGCCCAAAGGTGTTCTGACAATAGCCGACCTGTTATTCTTGGCCGACGCCTTCAATCCCTTTACCGCCGTTCCGCTTGCGGTAGATGTGCTGCCCTCGCGCTGCTTTAAAGTCGCTACCAAAAGGAAGTCATTTTCCAAACTTATCACTTTGGTCTGTTCTGCTAAACCATCCGTTGATGCATCGCCTGAATATGCCGCTGTCTGGGCTTTCAATCCATGCGTTGTTCCGCTGGAAGCATTGTTCGCACTTTGCATCGCGCCCGTGCTTTCCGATTCCATCTCTGAACCCAGCAGTTCGATGGTCACGTTGGCATTCGTAGAACTTTCGGAAACAATTTCTTTCCCGCAGGAAACAGAAATAAGCAACATGATCAGCGCTATTCCATTCCGTATTAATCTTTTTCTAGTCATAACAAATTGATTTATTGCTTTCATCTAGATGTCGTTTAGGTCGATCGTCCTGTACTCGGTGTCTTGGACATCCCACTCCTGCTCGACCACACCATTCTTGTTTTGCGGCAGGACGGACGACTTCACAATATCCTCTTCCATCTGAATGGTTATCACCTCAATTTTTGGGTTTTGATACTTTAGTTTCATGATATGCTGTTTGCGTTGTTCAACCTTTTGTCTAGTAATCCCAGTATCACCTTTTCAAAACACGCTTCGAATCATGCACATCGAGATAAATCGAATTAGCGTCGGATCCATCCAAGCGTGTGTTGTTTTGGTTTACGTTGCAAGCGCGGTCGATTTCATGTGATCGGTACGCTTTTGATAAGGACAAATCTATCGGAATTAGATAGTAATAAATGGTTGTTTTTGAGAATTAAAAATTTTTGTAGATCGCTGACTACAGGTTGTAGCGAAGGGTCTACAGTTGCTATCTTTGTGTAGATGATCTTGGGCGATATAGCCAAATAGCCGGCAATATGTTGTTTTTTTTGCAGTGTAATCAATGCTAGGGAGCATAGTTCATTATCCGAACCGCGGTATGTAACGTTAAAATACCTCACTTTTTTGAGAATAGATTTAATAATTTACCATTGGTTAATCGCGCCTATCGTTTAAGCCAAATATCACGCTAGTTTCAAATAATTTGAACAACCATCCTACTTAATTGTTAACGTTTAAACATGCACTGGGTTAAATGGTTAGACAGCTTTCTCGCATAAGTTGTCTGCTGTGCCGCGTGCACAACGTTTGATTTTTTTGGTAAATTGGAGCCCGGCGTTCCTATAAATTGGTGAAAATATATGACTGAACAGCACAACTATCAGCCTATTGAAAATTATGGTCTCATAGGTAACATGCATACATCCGCCCTTGTCGGAATGAACGGATCGATCGATTTTTTATGTTTTCCCCGCTTTGATTCCCCCAGTGTATTTGCGCGCCTACTAGACCACGAGAAAGGGGGCTATTTCTCCATACGCCCGCTCATGAAGAACATGCAGTACAAGCAGTTGTACCTGCCCGAGACGGCCGTGTTGATCACCCGTTTCTTTTCGGAAGAAGGTATCGTCGAAATTACGGATTACATGCCTTTGAGCGAGACCGCAGATGGCCATTGCAATTCGATCGTGCGAAAAGTAAAATCCATTCGTGGCAACGTCACCTGTCGATTAGAGCTTCAGCCACGTTTTGATTACGCACAGAAAAAGCACCGCATTGAGCGCGATGAGGATACTTTGTTGTTCCGAACTGAAGATGCGGATCAAGAAGATATGCGCTTTATGGCCAGCTTTGATCTGGAAATCGATGATCAGGATGTCTATGCAGAATTTTCACTGAAAGAATCCGAGCGGGCATTTGTGATCTTGGAACTTTCGTCCAATGGCGATACCAAATACAACGATATATCCTACTATACAAAGGAAACCTACTTCAGTACCATTGCCTATTGGCGCAATTGGATCAACCAATCGACATACAGCGGCCGTTGGAAAGAAGTGGTGCAGCGATCGGCCATTACCTTGAAGCTATTGACCTCAGCACAATTCGGATCTGTTGTAGCGGCTGCTACTTTCAGCTTGCCCGAAGAACTCGGGGGAGACCGAAATTGGGACTACCGCTTTACGTGGATCCGTGATGCAGCCTTTACGATGTATGCTTTTTTAAAGCTGGGCTTTACCAAGGAATCGTCGGCGTTTCTGAAATGGATTATCGAACAGGATAAAAACCGGGATTTGCATTTGCTCTATAAAATCGATGGCGAATGGGATCTCGAAGAGAAAATACTCGAGCATTTTGAAGGCTACAAAGGATCTGGACCTGTACGCATCGGTAATGAAGCGAACAACCAGTTGCAACTGGACATCTATGGCGAGCTATTGGATACCATCTATATCTACAACCAATACCACCAGCCGATAACCTTTGAACTATGGGAAATCATTTGCAAGGAAATTAAGATTGTTATCGAACGCTGGCGCGAACCGGACCACGGTATCTGGGAGATACGGAATGAGAAGCAGGAATTTTTGCATTCACGCTTGATGTGCTGGGTGGCAATGGATCGGGCTATCAAAATAGGACAGAACCGCTCTTTTCCTTTTCCCGTTGGCGAATGGATCGCCGTCCGGAACGAAATTTACCAAGACATCTTTGACAACTTTTGGAATGAGGAAAAGCAAATGTGGGCGCAATTTAAGCAGGGCGACCAGGTGTCGAACACGATTGATGGCAGTGTGCTGCTCATGCCTTTGCTTCACTTTGTGACACCCGAGGAGCCACGCTGGATCAAGACGTTGGAAGCAGTAGATAGGGAGCTGCGTCTGGATGTGTTGGTATACCGCTATAAAAACGAAGAGGTGGGAATCGATGGACTGGAGGGGGAAGAGGGTACTTTTACCATGTGCTCCTTTTGGTATATCGAATGTCTTGCCAAGGCTGGCCGATTGGAAGAAGCCGTTGAAAACTTCGCCAAAATGATCGGCTACGCGAATCATTTGGGACTCTTTGCGGAAATGATCAGCAAGAAGGGACAACATCTGGGGAATTTTCCGCAGGCTTTTACACACCTCGGGCTTATCAGCGCGGCGCTAGAGCTCGACAAACAACTCTCCCGGCGGTAGTGGCCTGATGCCTGATCAGATTCGCAACAGTTTTGCTTTAAAGGGTTTGGCATCAGTTAAGATGAGGACGCAGCGGTGCCTTTTCACAAGGTAAATGATACAGATACCTATGCATGCAAGTGAGTTCAGTAGGCAAAAGGCTTGACTGCATAGGCATTAGCGATAGATGCGTGTGCATTTAAAGCGGATGCGTGTGCATTTAAAGCGGATGCGTATGCATTTAAGGCAGATGCATATGCATTTGAGGCGGATGCGTGTGCATTTAAGGCAGATGCGTGTGCATTTAAGGCAGATGTGTTTGCATTTAAGGCGGATGCATATACATTTGAGGCAAATGCGTAGTGAAATGCATATTCTATGGGTAAAGTATGTGTGTTCGCCACATAAATACGCTTTTTGATAGGATAAAGCATGTTTTTAGTCTAAAGAGGTGACCTGTTTTTGCTCAAAAAGGGTATCAAATTGCGCCAAAAATTTTCGTGTTTTAAGAAAAAATTGGCGTGATTTGATACCCTAGTATGCTCCTTCCGTATGTTGATTTATAGAAAAAGCGGGTCGCGGTGGATAGGATTATTTAAAAGATAGTCCTAACTTTAGCGGTATGGAACAATCTAAAGATCCGTTGCATGGGAAACGGCTGGATACAATTTTGGAGGAATTGCTGGAATACTTTGGTGGCTTCGACAAGCTTGGCGAGCAAATCAAGATAAAATGCTTTACCGACACTCCTAGTGTCAACTCTTCGCTTAAGTTTTTGCGCAAGACGCCTTGGGCCAGAACGAAAGTAGAGAGCCTTTATCTGTATGTACTGCGTCAGAAAAAAAGAAATGGAGGGTAACGGGCTGCATCCATAAAAAAACTTCTAAGTTTGCAGCACAGCAATTACGGGTAAAATTCATAATATGGAGGAATTAAAAGCACTCATCGTAGGAATAGTTCAGGGGTTTACAGAGTTTTTACCGGTGTCCTCCAGCGGTCACATCGTTATCGCACAGGAACTTCTCGGTCTTGACTTCGGCGAGGAGAACCTGACGTTCGCGATCGTATTGCACTGTGCTACGGCATTAAGCACCATCGTTGTTTTTAGGTCCGATATCATACAGATCTTAAAAGGCCTGCTAAAATTTAACGATAGGCAGGCTATAAATTTCACGCTTTATGTGATCATATCCATGATTCCCGCTGCAATCGCCGGGTTGTTTTTCCTGGACACGCTAGAAGCGCTGTTTTCGAATCTGAGCGTGGTAGGCTGTTCATTGCTGATTACGGCCTTGCTGCTTTATTTTGCGGATCGACAACGTTCCAATAATGGAAAAATTTCTGTGTACAAAGCTTTTTGGATTGGCGCAGCGCAGATGATGGCTGCAATCCTCCCTGGGCTCTCACGATCCGGAAGCACGATAGCCACAGCGGTTATGCTAAAAATAGATCGCACCATCGCTGCACGGTTTTCTTTCCTGATGGTTCTCCCTTTGATAATGGGTGCATCATTAAAGAAGATATTGGACGGGGCGGCGGGCAATTCCAGCTTGGAATCTGCCGAAGCGATGTCTGCTTCCGCCCTTGCGTTGGGCTTTGTAGCGGCATTTGTTTGTGGTCTAATTGCTTGTAAGTGGATGATTGCACTCGTGAAACAGGCCAAACTTGTCTACTTTTCCTATTACTGCGCAATTGTCGGCATCAGCGTATTGTTGTATACCGTTTTCGCCGCCTAGCTGCTTCTTTTTGCTAGGCGATTAATTATACCGTTTTGATTTTCTTTCAGGCTTGGGGCATCCCAAGACCTTCGATAAATAAGGCTTCTTTTTTGATCTGCTGCATGATCCCATAATGGCAGCATCTCTTTTCGCGACAAGCTGGAAAATGCAATAGTATAGGTGTATCACCTATGGTTAAATAATGATGTCTTTTATGTTAATCTTTCGCTGTTTTTATCTCATTGAGCATATTTTATGTTTTAATCATTCATTAATCAGCGTTATGCAAACGATTGTTTTTAAATTATTCTTTTAAGTTTAAAAATATATTTGTATTATCGTTTTGTATTTACCAAATTGACTATGTGAATAGTTATTTGTTGGATTGCGACCAGTATATAAACAGGATTGCCCAGGGTTAATTAAAAGTCTGTACAATGTATAAATTAATACGAAAGATCAAGGTAATGTCGCTGTCTTTCGCTGTGTTTGTGGTTGTTATTGGACATGGCTGTAGCGGCTCCTCTCCTATAACAGACGAACTACAGAAAGTCATCCAGCATTACGGATCTGACAAAGAAAAGGTTGCAGCGGTACATTATTTAGCAAAAAGTCTTTCTTTACATACCATGATCGTCGTCGACAACGAGGATCAGCTGCACAAAGGAATGCATTATGTAGACTCTTGCTACTATGCATTGGCTAAAGGTAGAAGTTTAGATGAATTATCATCGGGTGATTTCAAAGGCAGGTTAAACGAGCTCAGAAAAAGCGTGGATAGCGCGCTTGTCGGATTTAAGAAGCTCAAACCCCGGGTACAGATTGGACCCGCTGAAGAGCTTATCACAGCCGCACACATTATTGAGCACGTCGATCATGCTTTTTTCATCCGTGAGCAAATAAAATTTGTTAGCGACCTAAGTCTTGAAAAATTTATGCAATATTTTATTCCATTTGAAAACACTGTGGGATACCCCATACGAAAAACCAATAAATATTTCAGTGCATTCTTTTCAAAGTATTTACCGCAAGTTGAGAAAAGCAATGTCCCTGAGGTTGTCAAATTCTACCACACCACGGTAGATAATTTCAGGTATCTATGTGGGCAGTATCCTTTTGATCAAAAACTCGGATTTGAAGAATTGCTATTCACCGATGTAGCAGGATGGGATTGCTTTGATGTATCCAGTTTCGGAGCCTTTAGTTTAAATGCATTCGGCGTGCCTACCGGCGTAGCCTATTACTGCGGGTTTAAGTCGTTAAATGGCATACATTCCTTTAATTTTATTGAATCGCAATTGGGCAACTATAGCGCGTTTTCTCTAGAGGGAGGCTATTATTACCCTGTAAAAATAGATGAGCGATACCAACCGGATGATCAAAATTTGAATATATATCGTATTTTATACGAGCATGCCCCCAACAGCCCCTTTAATCTTTCTGAAAATCCATTTGATATTCCCGATAATTTAAGAGACCCGCTCATATCGGATATCACCAGCCAATTTTATAAAACAGGTAAACTTCATGTTAAATTTGCGGAAGAGCATGATAATGAAATTATCTACCTCTGTAATTTTAGCAGTAGAAGTGATTTGGTCCCCGTTACTTGGGGGAAAACCAACGGAAGGCAAGGGCATTTTTTTGCGCAGGTGGTTCCAGAGCGGTTGTACTTTCCATGCCGCTATGATGAAGAGCGAGGCCTTTCTCCTATTGGAAACCCCTTCATGGTGCAGATGATTGACCATACTATGTCCAAGCGGGAGTATGTAGGATCGAGCAACAGACTATCTGTTAATTTATTACGAAAATATCCAGTAAAAAAGCATACAAAAGAGCGAATAGCGGCCTTGGTAGGAACTGCGGTCTTGGCGTCCGATCGTTATGATTTTGGCGATGGGAGTGTAGATACGCTATACCTTTTGAAACATGATCTGACACCTTACCGGCAAGACTTATATCTAAATAATAACAGGCCCTATCAATTCTATAAAATTTTAGCGCCCGCGGAAAGGCCAAACCTACACTTGGCGGAGGTATATTTCCTAAGCAGAGCACGTTACGGTTACGAGAATATTGCTGTGGCTCCCAAGCTGCCGAATTTTCCGGGGCCTCCTAAAAAGGATGACTCGGTGTGGGTTCTAGACGGCCCACTGGCAGAGATGACAGCGAAAGCCGAGTATGACGGCAATGTCCAGACAGCACCCAGCGCATATCCATCCGTTTCGTTGAACCTGAAAGAAGCGCAGGTAATAGACAGAGTGCGCGTTTGTCCGCTGAACGAGCAGAATGGTATCGATGTGGGCGATGTATATACTTTATATACTTGGACAGCAAACATAGGGTGGACGCCGATCGAAACAAAGAAAGCTGCGGGGAACTATCTGCCATTCAAAGATATGTATGTCAATAAGCTTTATTGGCTGAAAAATGATACAAAAGGAAAAGAAGAGATGCTGTTTACCATTGATGAAAAAGGAAATCAACAGTTTATTTACAACGAGTAGCGATTAGCGTTTACAGAAGGGAAATACGTTAAATTATTCTTAAAAAATCCAGCGACAAAAGGTATGCGACAAATTTATTGGTTATGCGGTGTTTTTATGATGATTGTTGCTTGCACAGCGAACAACCCAGCTGTACGAGCGCATCTTACTTTTGCAGAGGTGCAGCAGATTGCCCAGCAAAAAGAGCAGCCGTTTTGTGTGGTGCTCACAGACTCGGCGCAGGAACTCTCCAACGAGTACATCCAATTACTAAAAGGCGAATATGGTTACCTAGCCAAAAAAGCCGTGTTCACCGTTTTGGATATCCGTGATGAGGAAAGTGCGCGGTACATAAAATGGTTGACACCAGTTTCCCTGCCGCTAGCCTGTGTGTTCTCGCCAGACGGACAGCTCATTGACCTGATCCCCGGAGCCGCAAAGGAGAGTTTTCTGTATACCAATGAGGCTATCACAAATCGACACATCACAGCGTATCATTGGCCGAATAGATTTCAAAAAAATAAGCAAGCAGTAGTTCCTTTTCTAAATCAGGCATGGACATTTAGCCATAGCATAGACCAAGGGGATTTTAAATGGAAGAAATACGTGCCGCTTGCCGATACATTGCAATACCCGTATATAGAATATTTGTTGTTTAAAGCCGCTTTGTTGAGCCAAGACTCTACTTATTCTCTAAGAAATGCACAAAGATTATTGTCATGGGAAGCATCTGGAACACTAGCACTTTATAAAGATGAATTTATTGCCGCCAAAAAGGTTGTCGATCCGGATTTTAGCTTGGCGAAAGCTCCCCGTATCCGGACCGAAAAGGAAAGCATTACCCTGTCAAACTTGAACATAGGGCAGGACGTACCCATCGATATTGTACTGCACAACGATGGGGAAGAGCCGCTTCACATTGAACAGATCAATATGAGCTGTAGCTGCGTACGTTTGGAAGGGCCTGATGAGGGGATCGTTATCCACGGAAAAAAATCGAATACCGCACGGTTTTATTTTAAACCGGAGGATCAGGGTGATCTAACTCGAGACATCTTTATTTCGTCAAACGCTCTGAACCAGCCCAATCTTCATATTAATATCCTTGCACATGTTAATCCATAATTATAATATTTTAAATCTATAGACGATGAGAAAACTATTTTTAGTCGCGTTTACGTGCTTTATGGCCTTTACGCAAAGCTGTTCGAAGATTGAGGAAGGCCTTAAACTGCCGGATGAAAATGCATCGGCACTCCATTTACCCAAGGAAAGTGAAGCGTATGGGAAAGCGGTGGCACAAGAAATAAGAGGGATCGTGAACAACTGTAACAAAATGGATATAGATCTCTCGACTACGGGTGGCTCCCCTGAATCTAGAACCCGGTTTTATCAGGATATTTATAAGGCTAGCCCTACGGTAGCGCGGACGAAGGTTTCAATCAATCGATTACAAACAACTCCGGAAGTTTATTTTGAAAAAATAAATAACCTGACACCGATCCAAATTGAGTTCGTGGAGCGAATTGTAAAAGCGTGTGAACGAAGTACATCTCATGAAGA
Source organism: Sphingobacterium griseoflavum (assembly GCF_014653155.1). Classification (GTDB taxonomy): domain Bacteria; phylum Bacteroidota; class Bacteroidia; order Sphingobacteriales; family Sphingobacteriaceae; genus Sphingobacterium; species Sphingobacterium griseoflavum. Next base: position 76,631 of record NZ_BNAF01000007.1, read on the forward strand.
TCTTACCGAAAAATTATCTACTATTGTAAAAAAAATATCGGAGAAAGTTCCTGAAATTCAGCAAGAACGACTATTCAATGTAATAGCAGTCATGTATTATGGATTGAATGAGATACTGCGTCTTGAAAAACAAGGGCATATATCTACGGCAGGAGGTTTTAATACACATATGCCGAGGTTGAAGTCTTTTTCCGAGAATGGTGATGGCGGAGGAGGATGGGGAGCCGCATGCCGTAAATTTTTAGCCACGGGATGGGTTATAGCTGTTGGAGAGCCGACTCCTGCCGGTGAGATTGTGATGTCTGTTGCTACGGTTGTTGTCGCAGGAGTTTTGTTATATGAGGTGATTACTTGTAGAACATCAGGCACAAGTGGAAACCCAAATCAAAGTTATTGTCAATTGAGATATGCAGGTTGTAAATCATCTATTCCAAATGGCTGTCATATTTGCTTACGATATTGTCTAGTTCAAGGAACATGGCCTCCATATTCATCTCATAAATGTACGTAAATAGTTATGATAGCTTTTAAATTGACTTTTAAGAACGATAGTTTTGTGCTGCCAATATCACAGCAGGAAAATACCACTATACATGTTTATGACAATGGCGGAGTTGGCTTGTTATACGCTACTTCATTGAACGAAGACTCCCTTAAACAGGATGTATGGTTGGATTCTACGGTAGATATCGGAGATGTTTTAGAGTTAGAAATTATGGAAACAAATGAGGTAAGCAAGCCTCTGGAAACAGTAACAGTAGAGAAGATAATTAAAAAATCTAAACGGGAGGTTTTCCTTGAATTAGAGCAGGATTTAAAACAAAGGGGATTATTATGAAAGGATTTAAATTATCTATCAATGATCATAAAGCTATAATGGGCGGCATCCAAGACGGGAGTACCGGTGTTATTGTGTCACACAAAGATGGGAAACTTCAGGTGTTCTTTAATAGCATGGATAAGACGGGTATGCTGTCGTATACCTGGTGCGCTGACAATTTATCTTTCGAAGACAAATTGAAAATAAGTTATCAAAATATTTATGAAGAGTTAAGCCCAATAGATGTTTTGGATTATACAAACCAAGAAGAGATGGATAGAGTAGCGCTGGAATCATACTATCAACTCAGAGACGAATTGATTGAAGAAGGTTTAATTTGACGATACATAATCTATCATGACAAACACTTTGAAACACACCAGATGAGAAAACTATTTTTAGTCGCGTTTACGTGCTTTATGGCCTTTACGCAAAGCTGTTCGAAGATTGAGGAAGGCCTTGAACTGCCGGATGAAAATGCATCGGCACTCCATTTACCCAAAGAAAGTGAAGCGTATGGGAAAGCGGTGGCACAAGAAATAAGGAACATTGCGCTTAATTTCAGTAAAAAAGGAATCGACTACACAAGGGTCAATACATCTCCTGTCATTAAAAAACAGGTCATCACCGAGTTGTATAAGGATATCCCTAGAGTAGTCCAAACAACATCTACACAAGCCAACTTCACTTTTGAAAGTAGGGTTCCCCCTGAGAATTTTAGTGCGCTAACGGATGCCCAGCTGAGACTTATTGACAAGATATTGGATGAATATAGGATCAGTAAATCAGATGAAGCACTTTTCAAAAAACTTAAAATTTTAAATGAAGAGATCTACAGGTTGCCGGAGATTGAACAAGAACGGCTTTTTAACCTATCAGCCGCATTGTATTATGGTTTAAAAGAAATTAATAGCTTAAAGAAGGAGGGGCTAATGGCTCCTACAGGATTATTTTCGTCAAATAATCCTAGGCTCAAGTCTTTTTCAAAAAATGGGGATGGTGGTTCGGGAGGTAATACCGGGGAGTGTAAACAGACTGAGTCGGCAACGGCAATTGCTGTGGGCTCAGAAATCGTTATAAACGGTGTGAAACATGTAGTGAAGCAAAGTGCATATGCTGCGGCCAGAGCACTTTGGATTGTGACTGCTTGTTTGTTACAAACATCCAGTGGGCCCGATTGTGAAGCCTTGGCGATTCGATGTGTTGAAAAGAGGTATAAAATTGTTAATGGGCGACCAGTCAAAATGGAATGTGCTCCATGTAGAAGCTTTTGTGTTTCTAATGGATATTGGAACCATCGTTCATGTCCTTTAAACTGATAGTACAAAATGAAAGGTTTTCGTATTAAAATTGATAGACAAAAAACTGACATAGCTGTAAGAAATGGGGTGGTTGTTATCGGGGTTGATATCGGGGGGGATCTTCATATAAATGGCCTAGATTTTTACTCAGCAGAGCGTTTAAAATGGAGTAATATTACACTTAGAGATGGTATTAAAGTCAAAATAACAGCTGCTGACATCGATCGCACAAATCCGCCGGTGTTGAAGGAAAGGATGGAAAACGAAGCAATCTTGAAAGAATACAATGATTTAAAGACAATGCTTACGGAGAAAGGGCTTCTAAAATGAAAGGAATGAAAATGCGATTCCGGAACGATATTTCTTATGTAACGGTTGATTTTCCCGTATCGATATTCGTATACCAAAGGTTTGGTTATTTTCATCTTGAGGTCTCTGGTTTGGATTCCAAAGAAACTATCCACAAATGGATTGATGAAAAAATAGAGGTCGGCGAATATATAGAATTCGAGGTTGTAGACATAGAGGAACACCTATCCACAGAGGCGGCACAAAAGGAAGCCGCGTTTGTGGATGTCCCTTTGGGTGAAGATGGGTTAAAGGAGATGTATGCCCAGCAACTAGCAAAATTTTATGCATTGCAAGCGTATCTTCTTAGGGAGGGGCTGATCGAGCAATCTATCAATGGTTAATGTCCCGCCGCTAAAATCATTCTCCGAGGAAGGTGATGGCGGAGGAGGATGGGGAGCCGCATGCCGTAAATTTTTAGCCACGGGATGGGTTATAGCTGTTGAAGAGCCGACTCCTGCCGGTGAGATTGTGATGTCTGTTGCCACCGTTTTTGTCGCAGGAGTTTTGTTATATGAGGTGATAACATGTCCGAAAAAAGAAGACTTAGATCATTGTAGACCATTGCTGAATAAATGCGTAACAAGGGGACACAAGTATGTAAACGGAATAAGGATAAAAATGCAGTGTGATCAATGTTGTTTCTTTTGTACAAGTCAGGGATATTGGGATTATGCTAATTGTCCTTTAAATTAATTGCCCTATGAAAGGATTAGATATTGAAGTGAACGATCAAAAACAAGGTATCGGCGTTGTAAGAGGCACTATTGTTTTATTGATTGAAACGAATAATGGTATGAGCATTACAGGTTCTGATACTAGCAGAGGACTTCAAGTTAATTGGAATATTCCGCAGCTTAATGATGGCGATAAAATTAAGATTATGGTTTCCGAGAAGTTGAATAACCTTGCGGAAAGCTACTATACAAAAATGCACAAATCAGCGCTTCTGGAGGAATATTACCGTTTGGAAAAACTTCTTAAAGATGAGGGAAAAATAAAATGAAAGGCTTTAGTATAAGATATGCCGGTCGCATGATCAATATTTCGCCTAAACATAACGGCATAATTATGATTAATCAAAAAGACGATCAATTTCATATGCGGGTTTACGGAATGGAAGAAGGAGCTCGCGATAAGGCAGAGTTTTCTTATTGGCTTGATTCAACCTTGTCTATCGGTGAGCTTATAGAGATAGAGATAAGAGATATTCAGCAATCTTCAGCGCCAATGATTGAAAAAATGGCTTTTTCGGATGTCGTGGAGATTAGTGATCATGAATATGAGACAATATTGAATGACAGTATGTTAAATTATCTTGCTATTCAACGTATTCTCAAAGAAGAGGGATTGATCACGTAGTCGTAATTCTTAATAAATTTTAAAATGATTGGATTTGAAATAGCTATTGGTAGCGCACAAAAAGTACTTAATGTAGCCACTGATAATACATTAATAGTGGTTTTAGACCCTGGGGAATCAAGCGAAGAGAGTTCTTTATCTGTGGTAGGTTCAGATTCCTCATTCAATTATATCAATTGGCCCGACCAGAAGTTAAAGATCGGAGACAAAATAAGGATTAAGATTGCAAAAATAGAAAACGTTTCTCCTCCTGCAGCCAGTAATCCAAAAGAAAGAGCTGTATTGCTGGAATCTTATAACAGACTTAAGGTTAAACTTAAAAAGAAAGGACTATTATAAATAAAACTATGAAAGGATTAATCACAAAGCGCAACGGAAGGGATTATAGAATACCCTGTGCCGTAGTACTATGTATCGCCGCTCCACGCGATGGGTTTATTTTAGAAGGTGGCGGGTATATCCATTCGCGTCAAAAGTTAGAGGAAAACATCGAATACGAATTTGAACTGGTGGAAATCGATAGGCCTTCGGAAATGTTGTCCCAAGATAATGACTTTTCTGAAGTAGATTTTGAACATGAAAAATTGATTGAGGGCGATGATTATCAGTTACGTCAGGATATGCAAGAATTTCGAAGGCTGGAAGCGATATTGAAAGAAGAAGGAACGATTTAGTTCGAAGTAATGTGCCGCGGCTAAAATCATTCTTCGAGAACGGTGATGGCGGAGGATCGAGGAATTGTAGAGCAGAGCGGTCGGCATTTGCCATAGCTATTGGTTATATCAACGCTGTGGGCGAAAAAGCGGTAAGGGGTGACACGAGCTGCGGGAGCGGCGATAGGTGCATTATATAATTACTCGGTGTGTAAATAGGATATTAGATAACACTGGGCGATGTTCACAAATTTTTTCTGTATGTCAAAGCCCCGCTAATCATCCGACCTAGGTAAATAGCAAACCCGGCACCAGTATGTCCAAATGTGCCGAATGCTTGAATCAATGTAACCGGTCAAATGGCCAATGGAGATGTAGCACGGATTTTAAAAATCCTTATAGATAAAATTGATAAAAATGAAAGGTTTTAAAATTGCAATCAATGGTCATGCTGCCATAACACTCCATAGCTTTTTCAGCCATGTTATCTTGACCAAAATAGACAATAGGTATCATCTTTTGATGTATGGGGGGGATGAGCAAAACAATCGGTTTGCATGGGAAGCAAAAGTTTTGAAAGAGGGCGATTCTATTGACATCCAAGTTCAGGACCTTGAGGCGGGCACGGTACCGAAAGTTACTCCCGCTGAAGATCTTGCTAGCCTTAAAGAAGAATATGAACATCTGAAGCCAGAGCTTGAAAAAAGAGGATTAATTTAATAAAATATGATTGGGATAATGACGAATTGGGACGGTCAAGAATACAGAATTCCTGCCGATGTTTATCTAAGCTTAAATCAAGACACGCTAATTCTGCAGTCTGAATATCTTTCTATTTGGAAAACAGCTGCAGTAGGAACGGTGTTCGAGTTGTCGATTTCCAGTTTTGATAAGGCTACCGGCAAAGTTTTAGAAAATCCAGATTTTTCACATGTGGATTTAGCATATCGAGAATTAGTAGATGACGAAGAGTGGCAACTACAAAAGAGATTGGAGAAGTTTAAAAGACTGGAAGCCATACTAAAACAGGAAGGAATGATCTAATACAAATCTCCTACCGCTAGTGCACTTTGGATTGTGACGGCTTGTTTGTTAATGAGTGGGATACACCTGATTATCACGCAAGATGTCAGCCATACCTTCAAGCTTGTATTCGCAAAAATAGTCGTTTATCACAAAGCCAAAAAATGGATTACAGCAGTTGTTATGGTTATTGTATAGGAAATCATGGTCGGTGGGACGTTAGATGTATCGTGAATGGTTGGTTGTAAATTATGAAAGGTTTTGAAATAAACATAAATGAGCGAATTTTTCGCGTTGGAGTAGACTTAGGTATGCTACTCATTGTTATACACAACGATCAGGGAGGCTTAACAATTACCGGCGTCGATGATGTTTCCGGAAAGAAGTTGGACTGGGGAAAGTTCGAGCTCAGTGCGGGTGACATAATTTCCGTCACCGCGCTTGATGTTGCATGTAATACGGTAGATGCTGAATCTGAGGATAGAGATGTGCAGACGTTGCTTACCGAGTATCATCATTTAAGAAGGTATCTCACTAAACAGGGTTTAATCAAATGAATGGAATAATAATTAACTATAAGGGCCAAGAGATCAATATTTCAACAGCGTTCCTGTCGACAATTTTCCTATACCAAGATTATGGGACGTATTTTGTCGAAGTTGGGGGAACGGAGAGGAATCCTGATGGGACCGGAATGTCTTATAAATGGTTAGACACTAAAATAGCGTTAGGAGAGACGATAGAAGTTAACATAGTAGGGAATGAAAATAAGACCTTATCAAGCACCGTCACGGAAAAAGCTGAACTTCCTGAATCTGTAACGTTATTGGAAGAAAATAACGAAGAATTCCATAGCCGACTGCTTGATAAATTTTATAAGCTTCAAAATATATTAATCAAAAAGGGGCTGTTATAAGGAGAACATTCGATTGCTTTTTCTAAAAAATGGTTTTTGTAGCACTTAATGCCATTCATGTTTAGCTTATATATGTACGTAAATAGTTATGATAGCCTTTAAATTGACTTTTAAGAACGAGAGTTTTGTGTTGCCAATATCGCAGCAGGAAAATACCACTATCCATGTCTATGACAATGGCGGAGTTGGCTTCTTGTATGCGATTTCATTGAACAAAGATTCTCTTACACAGGATGTATGGTTGGATTCTACGATAGATATCGGCGATGTTTTAGAGTTAGAAATTATGGAAACAAATGAGGTAAGCAAGCCTTTGGAAACAGTAACAGTAGAAAAGATAGATAAAAAATCTAAACGGGAGGTTTTCCTTGAATTAGAGCAGGATTTAAAACAAAGGGGACTATTATGAAAGGATTTAAACTATCTATCAATGATCATAAAGCTATAATGGGCGGTATCCAAGACGGGAGTACCGGTGTTATTGTGTCACACAAAGATGGGAAACTTCAGGTGTTCTTTAATAGCATGGATAAGACGGGTATGCTCTCGTATACCTGGTGCGCTGACAATTTATCTTTCGAAGACAAATTGAAAATAAGTTATCAAAATATTTATGAAGAGTTAAGCCCAATAGATGTTTTGGATTATACAAACCAAGAAGAGATGGATAGCGTAGCGCTGGAATCATACTATCAACTTAGAGACGAATTGATGGAAGAAGGTTTAATTTGACGATACCTAATCTATCATGATAAACACCTGTCCAGTTTATAAATCAGTTATATGAAGGGTTTTGAAATTACCGTAAATAAAAAAGGAAAAAATAACGGCTGCAGTCTACGCCGGCGTTGTCTTAATTACTTTATCCAGCAACGATGGTATCGATATCAATGGCGAAGATGAAGAGTTAGGAGTTTCTTTGCAATGGAAGCAAGCTAACCTCCACGTCGGAGACAAGATTGAAATAATGGCGACGGAGATAGAGGTCGTGAGTTCCGTTGTAGAGAGAGGCGATATTGACAGACAGCATATGCTCGCTGCATATCAAAATTTAAAAGAGTTTCTAATTAAAGAAGGAAGATTAAAATGAAAGGATTTGAAATACGATGTAGTGACCGAACTTTTATTGTTTCTGCGGAGCCATGGACAGCTGTTCTGATCTATCAGAGGTATGGATATTATTACGTCGATTTGGAGGGATGGGAAATAAAGCCTGAAGAGCGTATTATTCCTAGAAAACGGTTTAGTCTGACCCTACCTTCCGATACCATTATACAGGTGGACTTTAAAATAATAGAAAAAACTACTGTTTCCAAATTAAGTAACAATGTGGTGGAAGCTGTCGATTTTTTCCCCTTGGTAGAGGAAGACTTTCAACAAATGACAGCCAAATTTCACACGTTGGAAGCATTGCTTAGGAAAGAAGGCATCATTTAATACGTAGCATTTGCATTAACCCGTGAGCAGGTGAAGGCTTCCGTACGAATGAAATTTGCCATCATAAAGAATATATGATCTATATCAGCAAGATACGTAATCGCAGGCCGCAAGAGAGCCGTACAACTTATCCCTATAGTATTCCTTCCATTATCAATCTGGAAGAGCTGAACTTGCGCAAAGAAGTCACTTTCATTATTGGAGAGAACGGATCGGGAAAATCTACCTTGGTGGAGGCCATTGCCATAAATGCCGGTTTCAATCCCGAGGGCGGGAGCCGTAATTTTAATTTTTCTACGCAAGATTCCCATTCTGTGTTGTACGAAGACATCCAGCTTATACGTACAGCATATCGTAATAGAGATGGTTTTTTTTTGCGCGCGGAGAGTTTTTACAATGTAGCCACCGCGGTAGATGACTATCTCGTTCAAGGGGCATATGGTGGATCCCTACATATGCGTTCGCATGGCGAGAGCTTTTTGGCCCTTTTGCACAATCGTCTGCATGGAAACGGGCTCTATATTTTCGACGAACCGGAATCTGCGCTCTCCATGATCAGCCAAATGAATATGTTGGTCCGTATTCAGCAATTGGTGGATCGGTCTTCCCAATTTATTATCGCTACACATTCGCCTATCTTGATGGCTTACCCGGATGCGGACATCTATCAGGTATCTCCTGAAGGAATCCACCCGATTGCATACAAAGATACCGAACAATACAGATTAACCAAATATTTTATGAATAATCACATGAAGATGCTGGCCGAACTGGGGCTGGATATTTAAGTTTTAAAGTTGTTTTCAGATGAACAGCTACAAGGTCATTTCGTGCGGCACCATTATCGTGCTATTGTTGTCCTCGGTCATGTTCTTGAGCTTGGATTGTTTGGTGGATGGCCAACTGACGTCGAAGTGGTATGCCTTTGTATTGCTGTCCTGTATGGGTGGACTGTTGACCTTATTTGATCGAAATTACAAGATAGCCGTCGACAAAATAGGGCTGATGTTGACACTTCTCTTGCTCTACCTGTTGATCAGGGGAGTCTTGGCTGAAATACCGGTGATAGAAATTGCCGTATTGATTTCTCTATCTGTATTGTACCTTTTTTTTCAACAACAGGTAGTTCCGGCAAGAGTCATTGACTTTCTTTGTCTCGGAATTTCCCTGTTGGCAGCAGGCTATGGATTGTTGCAATATATATTGGTCTTGCCGACGGGCCAGGAGTTTCGAATTTTGGGATCATACGGCAACCCTTCCGGTTTGGCGGCAAACTTGGCTTTTTCGTTCCCATTTTTATTGGTGTTTATCCAGCGGTATAAGGTCTTGTCCGCTTGCTGTGCGCTAATCTTGTTGTTGACGGTTGTGCTGACGGAATCAAGGGCGGGATTGCTATCAATAACGGTCGTGAGCGGGATTTGGTGTTTCCATAACTTTCCAGCAAAGTTCAAACCCTATAAAAAGTATATAGGAGCTGGTATGATCCTCGTGTCCGTTTTGTTTTGCGGTTACTTATTTTTGCTCAAACAAGACTCAGCCATCGGCAGAACACTGATTTGGAAAATAAGCGGTAATCTGATTGCCGATCATTTCCTTTTTGGAGGAGGAAGCTACGGTTTTCATAAGGAATATATGCTGTATCAGGCAGAGTACTTTGCCAGGTATCCGGAAAGTAGTTGTAAGCTGTTGGCAGACAATATGATGCATTCCTTTAACGAATATTTGATGCTAACTGTCCGATATGGAATATGCGCACTTTTAATGGCGAGCTATACGTGGATGCTGTTGATCAGAAAGACGCAATGGTGCTCACCATATCTGCTTTCCATCATTTCGATCGGTATCTTTTCCCTGTTTTCGTATCCGTTTCAATACCCACTTACAGGGGTAGTTTTGATGTACTGTATGGTGCAGATAGCCAAAGAAAGCAGGTCGATAGCAATTATTTCGGGCAGCTGGAGCAGACTGGCGACCTTTTCTCTTATTTGTATAGCCGCTTACTTATTGATCAAAGATATTCGATTTGAATACAAATGGAATCGGGTGGCAGAGCGTTCTTTTGCGGGCGAGACCGGGAAAATGTTGCCTGCATATGAAGCACTCCACCGCTCTTGGAACGGGAATCACATGTTTTTATATAATTATGCTGCAGAACTGAACCATCGGGGTTGGTACCAACAAAGTCTAGAAATCCTCGATGGTACACTCAACTACTGGAATGATTACGATATCCAGATGCTTTTTTCCGACAATCACAGGGGATCGGGAGACTGGTGCAGTGCCGAAAAGCACCTGAAGCTGGCGGCGAACATGTGTCCGAACCGTTTTTTACCTCTCTTCTATTTGCATGATGTCTATGTGAAAACACATCGTCGGGATAAAGCCCTGCATATAGCCCATGAAGTTGTAAACAAAGAAGTCAAGATTCCCTCTTCGACTGTTTCGTTCATCAAGGCGCAAATGCAGGAGTATATTGAAGATCAAGACTGAATGATGTTATTGTTAATTAACGAAATGTTACCACTTTTGAAATAAATTCCATATAGCTTTAAAGAAATAAAGCCGATATGCAAAAAAAATTTATCTTGATTATTATCATACTCACCGTCTTTATTGGAGCATGTCAAAGACAGGAAATCGTATCCGAGGCAGGGAACGATCTTAGGAAAACTGCTTCGGGTCTGGGAGAAAAACTTGAAAACCCCTATTCACTCCCAAATATGAAAAGAGCTATACAATTATTGATGTCTGTTGCTCCCGATGCAGATTTTCCAAGTGTAAGTGATCTGTCGCCGACACATTTATATGTACGGTTCCTACCAGCAGACTATGAGGAAATGCAAGTTCTGGAGCAGGACAGTACACTGCTGTATGATCCCGTTCCGTTTGGCTATGAAAACTCCATGGATTTGGATTACTACCATGATCCTGAAATACCGGAAGATAAAATAACATGGCTTTATGCATTTGTTCCTCATGATTATAGTTTCCCCGATGTCCAGTACGAGGTTTTGGAAGAAATATACATGCCGGAAGATGGCGAGGATGAACTTGAGACCTTAGCGATGAAGATGACCGATAATCTTGAAAATGAAGTTGTCAACGGGCATCAGCTCATGTCGAGCAACCTGAACGACAGGGAACTTCTCGGTTTATTCAGCAGGAGGTTCAACCCTTCGGGGACAATAATGGTACAAAATAGCTTTGGTGGATCAGTGCCCTTGCGGCGAGCTGCAATATACATAAAAACGCTTTGGTGGAATGATGTATCCCAGACAAATGATAACGGTTATTATTTTGTAAATAGGAGATATAAGCATACTCCTTCCGTTAAGATATGGAATAGGAACAGCACGAACTATACGACGCAGAGATGGACGGAACATGCTGGATTTTTGGTCAGCGATAAATTGGGCGAGGGAAAAGTGTTCAATTACACGATAGAACACACCACGGGAAGCAAACGCGACTTATGGGTTAAGGCAACAATAAACAATGCTTATGTGATTTACGATGATTTCACGAGAGCTAATCAGATAGCTCGTCCGGATGGTTTAAGAACTTGGGTCTTTAAAAGTTCGAATTACGGTGGAGCTCCATTGCTCCACAACCGCACACTCCGATCTTACAGTGTACATTATCCAGGGATTGCAAGTAGGAACGGAGAAAACTTTGGATCACTCGTTGGGAAGACAGGTATATTTTCCCTCAGTCCTATCATGGATCTTATTACGCGCGCAACGATTAGCCATGGCAATCTTCCCGATATTGTCATCGGTACTTCCGGCAAGAATACCAGTGAGATCTATGCTATGGTATTTCATGAAGCGGCACATTACAGCCATAAGGCAAAAGTAAGCAATGCTTATTGGGCAAATGTGCAGTATCAAGCTATGTTCGATAAAACAAATGGCACTTATGGGGATGGATCGCCAGCCTACGCAACGTATACTGGCGTAGCTGAAGCATGGTCTTATTTTATTGAATATCAGCTGATGTATCAAACGTTTCCAAGTTCTACAAGCGCAACAATCCCAAATATAAGGGATGGTAGGTATAATAGAAATATGACAGCATACTACGGTGATCCCTCCACTATTCCGGGAAGTGCGAGTGACGCCGCAAGTTTTGCCCGTTGGATCCCATCCGGATTATTCCGAGATTTGATGGATAGTGACAACAATGCTTTGCAGCTTAGAAGTGGCACAAGTTATAGTTCCATAGTGGACAGCGGAACAGACAGGGTTTCAGGGTTTACATATAAACAGCTCTATGACCTGTTGACTCCTGATGTTACTTCTATGACAGTATTGAGACAAAAGATAGTTGCGCAGTATCCACCTAAGAATACCGCCAATCAAGTTACCGAGTTATTTAGGTTGTATGGCTATTAGAATAAATTGCAAAAGACTTGTCTTGTATAGTTCTGTCTTAGTGCTATCCATATGCACTGCTATGCGGTGCAAGAAAGATGATTATGTTTATTATGACCTACAGGGTTTGGAAGGAAAAAAAATAGATATTAGCCTTACTCCAACCAACTTGTCGTATAAAGTAGGAGAGTTGATTTCGATCACAGGGACGATGTTGCCGCAAGATATTGGTCTTGATGATTTTAAGAGCTTAGAGGATCCAAGCCTTTCGGATTTCCGTTTTTACGATCAAAACAATTTACCAAATATCGACTATGACGCATTTGGATTAGTAGGTGTCAAAACAGGATTTAATAGCGATAAAACGGCATACAACATAAAGTATACCTACGTAATTAAGAAGTCAGGTTTATATAAAATAATGAATGATCCTTCCTTTTCGAGTCAAAATATATACAGTTTGATTTATATAAGCGTATTGACAGGCAAACGTAAACCTAAAGGGTATCGGGGGTATGTTCCGTTAATTTTCACGAATAACGATAAGACGTTTATCGATATAGAGGTCGTAGAATAGGACTACATAACCCAATATGCCATCAGCAGCATTATGCTAAAGGTGCTGATGGTGACGTTTATAACCTACGTAAAATGAGAAACCCTAGGCTGAACGTTATATGCTGTCTGCTAACCTGCCTATTATGGGCAGGATGTAAACGAAAGTTGCCCGAGCCTCTTAATCCGAGAGAGGGAAAACCATCTATTTTGGACTCTGTGAACATGCGTTTTAAGGATGTGTATGAAAAATACCGAGTTATTTAGGTTGTATGGCTATTAGAATAAATTGCAAAAGACTTGTCTTGTATAGTTCTGTCTTAGCGCTATCGATATGCACTGCTATGCGGTGCAAGAAAGATGATTATGTATATGAAAGTGTAAATAGAATTGACGGAGCTAAAGTATTAGTAACTCTATTGCCAGAAAAAACAAGCTATACGGTAGGGGATACGGTCTCGATCGAGGGGACATTTTTACCAAAAGATTTTGGGATGGAAGATTTTTCGATGATAGAAGACAGCCCTTGGGTGAAGGATTTCATGTTTTTTAAAGTCGGATCGCATGATATCCTGTATGATGTAATTTCAATTATTCAAAATGACAACTTTAGAAATGAAAGTTTTTCATCAGATTACCTATCTTATAGCTTTAAAAGATCATATCGGCTTGAAAGAGCAGGGAGTTTTCATATAAATCATGGCGTAGAGAACACATGGAACAATAAGGATGCTCAGGGTAATATAATTTACAGTGCGTTGAGTATAACGATACTTTCAGGAAAAAGAAAACCTAGAGGATATCGTACTGATGCAATAATGTATTTTACGAATAACGATAAGACGTTTATCGATATAGAGGTCGTAGAATAGGACTACATAACCCAATATGCCATCAGCAGCATTATGCTAAAGGTGCTGCTGGTGACATTTATAACCTACGTAAAATGAAAAACCCTAGACTGAACGGTATATGCTGTCTGCTAACCTGCCTATTCTGGGCAGGATGTAAACGAAAGTTGCCCGAGCCTCTTAATCCGAGAGAGGGAAAAACCATCTATTTTGGACTCAGTGAACACGCGTTTTAAGGATGTATATCTTTGGAATGATCTGATCGATCTTTGGATGCAAATGCCTTTAAGGAAATTGGAGAAGGCCTTCGCAAAAAAATCATGAAGGATCTGGGGCTTAAATAAGCATCAGGTTCTCATGAAGCCTAAAAGGGACAACATTATGAAAACCTTGAAAATCATCATCGAGCGCCGTGCCGATATGTTCGGTGTTTATGCAGAGAATGCCGAAGGCATCTATGGGGGAGGAGAAAAGTGATTATGAAAATATATATCATTTTGATGTGGAAAGCCTATTAAAGTACTATAAAGTACTATTTACCAACTCCAACTCCAACTCCAACGACAGCTACAGCATTATTCTTCTGGGCTAAAGAAGCCTCGCCAGCCCCAACTGAAAAAAATAGAGGAAGGGCTTCATCGGCTTGTTGCTGAATTACAGGCACTGGACTTAGTATAGGTCTCTTAAAATATTGAACTATAAATGACCTAACGCTAACAGTTTGGGTCACAGATTTTTTGCTGCCATAAAAAAAGGAGACAACCAATAAGCAGTGTCTCCTTAAGTAGCCCGTAGGGGAATCGAACCCCTGTTTCAAGAATGAAAATCTTGCGTCCTAACCCCTAGACGAACGGGCCTTTTTTGTGTTTCGGTGTGCAAATATAGGAAGGATTGTCTATTCTCCAAAATTTATTCTAAAAAAAATATAATTTAAAAAAATACGGTACATTTAGCCCATAGCAAAAGCTGGATAGCAGTAACAACATGAAAATAAAACCTCTCTTCTTGATGACCTTGGCGACGGTAGGTTTCGCAAGTCTTTCTTTCTGTTCCTATGCGCAGGTTGCAAATTCCCCCATTGCCCTGTACTGGCGGAAGACCGCATCCTATAATGGTAAAGATAGCCTTAACCTAGACTTGGTGCTAAAAAATACGAGTGCACAGGTGGTTGATCTAAGCAATGCGGATCTGTGGTTCAACGCTATTTTTCCAATTGAGGAAAGGCAGACGACGAACTATACGTTGAGCGATGAAAATGGCAATCTGTTTCGGGTGCGTTTTGCAGACGCCGCACAGATCCAACCACAAGACTCGCTGCAAATCACCTATGCTTCAAAATATCCGATCTTGAACGTTTCCAACATACCCAATGGCTTTTACCTGCAAGATCGATCCAATCCGGACATCGTTTCTCCGCTCTCGCTGAGTGTTACTGCGATACAGCCGGATGATAGCCAGCAGGCGGCCTATTGGGCACGGTTGTATACCAAAAATGAAACGCGCCAGCTATCTACTGCCCGGAAGCAGGTGCTGCCGACGCCGAAGAAAATGAACGAGCGTCAGGGCAAGCTCGTACTGGAGGGAACCATTTCCTATTGGATAGATCCAGCGTTTGAGGTAGAGCGGAATAACCTGCAGGGATTCGCCAATGCTTTTGAACAGCTGACTTTTACAGGATCCGAAGCGGACAAGGCGCAGATACGCGTTAAGCAGGTTGCAGGTTACAGCGACGAAGCCTATAGCCTGCGTATCCAGAAAGATGGTATACGAATCGAGGCGAGTGAGGGTGCGGGCGTATTCTATGCATTGCAGTCCCTACGATCGCTGCTTTCGCCGGCTGCTTTTCAAGGTAGCAAGGTGACGTTACCTTTGGTGGATATCGATGACGAGCCAAGATATGCCTATCGCGGATTTATGATGGATATCGCGCGCAATTTCAAGGAAAAATCGACGATCCTGAAATATATCGATCTCCTTTCCCGCTATAAGATCAATACGTTCCATTTCCATTTTATTGATGATGAAGGTTGGCGCATAGAAATTGCGGCTTTACCCGAACTCACTGCCGTAGGTGCCAATCGTACAGCGATGTTTGCTTCAGGACAGAGCATTCAGCCCTCTTACGGCTCGGGAGCTTCCTCCTCGCCTCATAATTTTCTCACCCGAGAGGATTTTATCGATATACTCCGTTATGCCAAACAACGCCATATAACCGTGGTGCCCGAGATCGAAACGCCGGGCCATGCACGTGCATCGATCAAGGCAATGGAGGCGCGCTACCATGCTTACCTAGCGAAAGGAGACAAGAAAGAGGCAGAACGATATCTGTTACACGATCTGGAAGATCGTTCGGTTTACAGCTCTGCGCAATATTGGAACGACAATGTCATGAATGTAGCATTGCCTTCCGTCTATGCCTTCATTTCTGTTGTTTTGGATGAATTCAAAAGCATGTATGCCGATGCAGGATTAACACTGCAGAAGGTATCGCTAGGTGGCGACGAAGTGCCGAGCGGCGCTTGGGAGAAGTCTCCGAAGATCAAGCAATTGATGGACAGTTTAGGCATGGCGTCCGTTTACGAAGTTTGGCCTTATTATATCGATAAGATAAATCATCTCTGCCAAAACAAGGGTTTGCAGCTTGCCGGATGGGAGGAAATGGGTATGGTGAACAAGGGTAATGGAATGGAAGTGAACCAAGAACTCGCTTCGGCCAATATACAGTTGGATGTATGGAACAACCTCATCGGTGCGGGCCAAGAGGATTTGGCCTATCGCTTGGCCAATGCGGGTTATCCAACTGTTTATATCAGTGCCAACAATAATTACTTTGATATGGCATGGGATACGAACTTTGAAGAACCGGGACTGAAATGGGCATCCTATGCAGATCTTTACCAATCCTATACCTTTCTTCCCGAAAATTTCTTCGCATCCATACAGCACAGCATCAATGGTTCCAAGTTCGAAGAGGGACATTTCCGTGGAAAAAAGCGGCTGAATGAAAAGGGCAGATCTCATCTTCTTGGTATAAAAGGCGGGTTATGGGCAGAAACGGTCGTGACGGGAGAACGATTGGACTACATGGTTTTTCCGAGGCTTTTTTCGCTAGCCGAGCGAGCTTGGGCACCCCGGAAGCGCTATGAAGATGATGCCAAATTTGATATCCATGCATTCAACAAAGATTACAGCGAATTCCTCAACAAAGTAAGTGAGGTAGAGTTGCCCAAAATAGCGGGATTGGTGAAATTTAGGTTGCCGGCAGTGGGTGTGAAGGAAATGGATGGAAAACTGCACGCCAATGTGGAATATCCCACTTTTAAAATCTATTACACCACGGATGGAACCAAGCCTAACCTAGGTAGCCAAATGTATACGGAGCCACTTGTGTTGCAGGCAGGGCAAGTGTATAGCTTTGTTGTACTGGATGCCGAGGGCAGGGCCGGAACGGTTTCCGTTATTCGGAAATAACGGAAACAGCGTCTTTAAGCTCGATGTCCTGATGCGAAGCATGATACAAGCACGAGTCTCCTTGGAGCAGCAAAAGCTGGGGAGACTCATGTGTGACCTTCCACGCTTCCGCTATGTAAGCGGATATCTCCCTAAATTGGATAAGATCTAGGTAATACAACGATACATCTGCAGGCAGGATATCCATATCATACTCCACATTGCGTTTGGCCATGCTGCTCACAGAGCAGCGTGTGCTATGTTTGAAAATCAGGAAGGGCTCGTTCGATGCCCTCAGTTGTTCGAGCTGTTGTAGCCCGGTTAAATTTTTCCAGCTCATGATTAAAGGGTTGAAAATTTGGAATCTTCCATTTCCGTAAATGCGGCAACGGTGGTAAACGATGTGCTCTTATCTTGGTTGTCTATGCTTTTGAAGGTCGTGGGAAGAAACAAACCTCCGCCGATATCTTTGTAGCCGTTTACATAAAACTCATTTCCATCCTTATCGACCAATTGTTTTATATAGCCGGTTTCCGGATTGAAATAGAGCTCCCCACCCAAGCTGTTGTCTTTTAGCTGGAAGGTGATGTGCTGCAGTTTTTCGGCGTTAACAATTTTCAAGCTTGCCTTTCCGGCTTTATCGACCAAGGTAGGCAGAAAAATAAAACGTGCGTCTTTCTTAAACTGTTCGTTTATTTTGGCGAAAACGTCATCTGCCTCCGTGGAATTGGGCTTGCCTTCGTTTCCATTGCTGGAAAGCTTCAGCAGTTTATCGGTCTTGCAATTGAAAATAGCGACGATGTTGTCGCCATCGCCCAGTCGGCCTTCAAAACGTACTTGACCGGATCGCTTGTCGATAAGGAACTTACGGCCGCTTTGAACGTGTTTGGAATCGTTGCCACTAGCCGCAAATAAGATGTAGTTGGTATTGTCCCAACGGTTTTTTCCACCAACACCTTTCCATAGTAAAGAAACAGATTCTTGGCTAGCTTGTGCCACAACCTGTTCTCCTGTTAAAGCGAGAAGACCAATAATCGCTGCCGTTAAATATGTTTTCATAGTTTTTTGCTGAGTAAAAAAGAGATGGCACCCACTTCCACACTAACTGAATATGGGATGCCTAAACGAGTTTGCTATTTCGTCCTGTGCTTTTTTTTGGGATAGGTACTGTATGCCGCGCATTGTTTTTGCGAAGAACAGGATGACAGGATGATAGATCCCAAAAAGAGGGTTCCGATGAGGAGGACGAAATTACGTTTCATATGTGCCATGTTTTGGTTAAACCGAAGGGAACCGTTGGCTTAAAAGGGCCATTTGGATAGCGGTAATAGCCGCCTCCTCGCCTTTGTTGCCATGTATTCCGCCAGAGCGATCAAGCGCCTGTTGCAGGTTGTCTGTTGTTAATACGCCGAAAATGACCGGTTTATTGTATTTGATGGCAACATTTGCTATTCCGTGTGCCACGGCGTCGCATATAAAGTCGAAATGTCTTGTTTCGCCCTGGATGACACAGCCCAAAGTGATAACGGCATCAAATGCCTTATTCCGAAGCACGATATCAGACCCAGACACCAGCTCATAACTGCCGGGAACCTGCAACACCTCCATGTCACCATCATTGACGCCATGCTTTTTAAGCCCTGTGATAGCGCCCTCCAGTAATGCGCCCGTTACTTGGGCATTCCACTGCGATACGACAATGGCAAATTTTAACCCCTCTGCATTCCCGACTTCTAAATGAGAAAAGTCGGAAAGATTTTTTATGCTGCTTGACATGCGGGCAAAGATAAATAAAAAAGGCTGCTTTATGAAATAAGCAGCCTCCGCGTCTTTTTGGTAATCAATGACTATTGTTTCGCTTGCACACGTGCCAATGGCCCATCGATCATATTAGCTTCAGGACTTTCCGGGTAGTCCGATTTTATCGATTGATAGGCTTTCTCAGCGTTTTTGAAATCTTCTAATACTTCATATACCAGTCCTAGTTTTTTCAGGAATAGGGGTGAGGTGTATGAATTTTTACTTTTGTCAGCGGCTTTTTTATAATAATCGGCTGCAGATTTATAATCTTTAGACTCTGAATAGGCGTCACCAATCAATCCGGTAACCAAAGGATCTAAAATTTCGCTTCCTGTATCGGAATATTTTTGCAAATACTTGATTGCTTCCTGAAAATTGCCTTGACGCAGGTACAATCCACCAAGGTATGCATTGGCGATGTTTGCAGATTTGGTGTTGGAATACTCATCGGCGATTTCTTTAAAGCCCATAAACGATCCATCCCCATTTATTGCTTTGGCCTGTAGCGAGTCTATCATGGCATATTCCTCAGCTTTGTAAATCTCATTGGCAGCCTTCTCTGCACGCGGAGCCAGGTATAATTTCTGATAACCCCAATACAGCAATATCAAGACGATGATTGCGCCAACGATGAAGATTATGCTCTTTTGGTTGTCCTGAAAAAATGAACCAGTTGATTTTTTAGGCTCTATTGGATTTACATTTGTGTTTGACATCTGCTATGATCGTATAATAAATATGGAACGCAAAATTACACTTTTAAAAGTTTATTGCAAGTATTAATAAAAAATCTCGGCTTTATATCAATTAGTTGAGCTTGAAACCGCTTTGTCCAGCTGCTCATAAATCGAATTTTGGCTTTTAAACTCGGGAACGATCACTTTCATTTGCTTGACAACTTCCAGGTTATTGTTTGTTTTTGTTTGGTCAAACAAAACTTTCACTTGATCGGCGACAAAATCGAAATTGTTTTCGCGAACCTTGGCGATCATGATTTTTTGGTGGTGCGTTTGCAAGGTGTTCTCTAGGTCGTTCAGGAGCTCTTCGTATAGCTTTTCTCCCGGCCGTAGGCCTGTGAATTTAATATCAATCTCTTTGTAGGGCGTAAATCCGGAGAGCTTGATCATTTTCTCGGCGAGGTCGACAATCTTTACGGATTTTCCCATATCAAAAACAAAAATCTCTCCGCCATTGCCCATACAGCCCGCTTCGATAACCAACTGACAGGCCTCGGGGATCGTCATGAAGTAACGGGTGATATCGGGGTGAGTCACCGTTAATGGCCCCCCTTTTTCTATCTGTTCTTTAAAGCGTGGTATTACAGACCCATTGGAACCCAGTACATTTCCAAATCGGGTTGTGATAAATCTGGTCTGTACACCATTGTTCTGCTGCATGATGCGGTTGTTCAACGACTGAACATACATCTCCGCGATACGTTTGGTTGCACCCATGACGTTCGTCGGGTTGACAGCTTTGTCGGTGGATACGAAAACAAATTTCGAAACATTATACTCCACTGCGAGATTGGACAAGGTGAATGTGCCGAACACGTTGGTGCGCACCCCCTCTATCGGATGGTTTTCCATCATCGGCACATGCTTGTAGGCTGCTGCATGGTATACATATTGCGGTTTGAATGTTTCGAAGAGTATCCGCATCCGCTCTTCATTTTTTACGTCAGCGATAAAAGATTGGTAGGATTGATTCTTGAATCGCTCCTGCAGGTCAAGATGAAGGTTGTGCAGCGGCGATTCCGCCTGATCGCAAAGGATGATTAGCTGTGGGTTGAAAAGTCCTAGTTGTTTGGCAATTTCGCTACCGATAGAGCCCGCAGCACCAGTTACCAAAATTCTTTTGCCCGCGATCTGATCGCGTATATTGTCGTGTGATAGAATAATGGGCGCGCGCTCCAAAAGATCCTCGATCTTGATTTTCTTGATCTGGTTTGGCGACAAGGTGCCGTTGATGATTTCGCTGACAGGCGGTAAGGTTAGCACATTCACGTTATGCTCCAGACAAATGTCTGTCACGGCATCTTTCTTTTCTGGATCTACTCGATGCGAAGCAAAGATCAGCTCGTCTATGCCCAGTTTCTCGATCAAACGCTCCAGATCTTTGGACTTGAAGATCTTCACGCCATCAATATACTTGTCGATTTTACTTTCATTATCGTCAATATAGGCTACGATCACTTTATTTGATTTTAGGTCGTGGTCGAACGTGCGTTTCACCGCAATACCAAGGTCGCCGGCACCATAGACAACCACGTTTTTCTTTTCAGAAGTTTTTGTTTTGTTGTACTGAAATACAATCTTGATCAGCGTACGGTAGGTAGTCAGCCCCGTAAAAGCAAACAGACTATAGATGATGATGATGTTGGTTGGGAGTAGTGATGGGATATGCAATGCAATCAAGGTCAGCTTGATCGCAAATAGGATAATGATGTTGAACAGCAGGGTAGACAGAATACGGATGGAATCAACCGCGCTGGTATAGCGTACAATGCCCGAATAGAGCTTGAATACCAGAAAAGAAAATGATGTAGTGGCGAGGCAGTAGATAATTTCTATTGCGAATTCCGCTCGGGCATAGGCATGCAAATTGAACGAATAGTACAATGCATACGCAAATATAAAAGCAATAGCCGCAATGGATAGGTCGAAAAGAAATATAGTCCACCTTGGGACAATGCCGATTTGGTTGAAAACAGGTAATTTTTGCATTAACACGATATTACACTATGGTAAAAGTATAAAAAAAAACGGATTTAAATATTCTGTGCGCTGAATATCAATAATAATATTTAATTTCACTGGTTACAAAAGGGAAAGATCGATCTTATGAATGATATGTCAAAAATCGCCCATAAAGCCATTTTCCAGACACAGGAAGCGCTGGCACATGTTGGTAGAAATAGAAACGCCTTGAAGATAGGCGTTCCTAAAGAGGTTTCATTCCAAGAAAAGCGAATTCCCTTGACTCCACTTTCCGTGGCGCTCTTGATCGAGTACGGTCATGAGGTGATTATCGAAGCCGGGGCGGGTGATGCTTCAAATTTTTTGGATCAGCATTACGCCGAACAAGGTGCACGGATCAGCCATGACAGGAATGAGGTGTTTCAGAGTGATATCATCATTAAAATTGCTAGTCCGACGTTGGAGGAGGTAGGCCTGATGCGCAACAAGCAGGTACTGATGTCCTCCCATCAGCCTTCCTTAATGGATCTTCAGGTGTTGAAGGCGCTTATCAGAAAGCAGATAACGGCCCTTTCTTACGAGTATCTGAAAGATGAAGGCGGGCACCTGACCGTTGTTCGGGCTATGAGTGAAATTGTTGGAGCGACCTCGGTGCTCATCGCTGCAGAATACCTAAGCAACATCTTCGATGGGAAAGGCCTGATGTTGGGCGGCGTAACAGGTGTTCCGCCCACAGAGATGGTTATTATCGGCGCGGGAACAGTGGGCGAATATGCTGCCCGCACCGCAATCGCCCTCGGCGCGCAGGTGAAGGTATTTGATAGCTCGGTTTACCGGCTGCGGCGCCTGCAGAATAACGTGGGGAGCCGCGTCTTTACTTCGGTGATTCAGCCCATTGTCCTTAACAAGGCAGTGCGGTCTTGCGATGTCGTGATAGGCGCCGTACGGGCAAGCAACGGACGTTCTCCGTGCATCATCGCCGAAGAAACCGTTTCAAAGATGAAACCCAATTCGGTACTGATAGACGTGAGTATCGACCAAGGGGGGTGTTTCGAGACTTCCGAGGTGACCAGCCACGACAAGCCTGTTTTTCGAAAACATGATGTCATCCATTACTGCGTGCCTAATATTGCGTCTCGGGTTGCGCGTACCGCAACTTATGCTTTGACGAATATCTTTACGCCGCTATTGCTGCAGATTGGTGAAAGCGGTGGTATGAACAACATGATCTGGTCCGATAAATGCATCCGAAGCGCTATTTACCTGTACCAAGGCATGCTGACCAACAAGGATATCGGCGATAAGTTCAATTTGACCTCCAAGGATTTGGATCTACTCATTGTGGCTAATCAATAAAACTATGAAATTTATCTATGCTCTTTTAATGGTTGCACTCCTCAATTACTATACGTTGGCGCAAGAGAAAGTCGCACTTTATGATGTGATACCCAACGCAACTGTGCCGAAGGAAGGCTTGAACGACGAAAACATTCCGGTCTTGTACCGCTATGAGGTGGAGGGCTCCAAGCAGGGTATGCTCATTATTCCGGGCGGCGGCTATTCCCACGTTGCCATCAACCACGAGGGGCACGAAGTGGCCAAAGAATTTAACAAGCATGGTATAAGCGCATTTGTGCTTTATTACCGCTTGCCAAAAGATGAAACCATGCCCATACGCAAAATCGGACCGTTGCAAGATGCGCAGCGGGCGATGCAGTACATCCGGGAAACCTATGCTTTTGACCGCGTTGGTGTCATTGGCTTTTCTGCTGGTGGACATCTTGCCGCTACATTGTCCAACCACTTTGAGGACACCAAGATCGAGAATCCGAAACAAACAAATCTACGCCCAGACTTTTCCGTATTGATCTATCCGGTGATATCCATGCGGGATGAAGTTACGCACCAAGGATCGAAAGAACAGCTGATCGGCGTTCAGGCAGAGGAGGCTGATGTACGGTATTATTCACTGGATGAACAGGTGAGCAAAAAGACGCCTCCAACTTTCTTGGTGCATGCGCACGACGACAAGGCAGTGGTATTTGCAAATGCTAGCCGTTACCAAGAGGCACTAAACGAGTTTGGGATTGCCAATGAGTTGTTTGCGTACCAAGTCGGCGGGCATGGGTTCGGATTGTTGAACAAAAGTGATGCGCGTAGGTGGTCAGACAGGATGTTTATTTGGCTAAACGAGTTGGAATAAAGAAGCTAATCCCCTACTTGTTTTCGAAAACGATGTGTCTTTTGATGGTCACATCGACGCGCGTACCGATCGGTATGTCGATGATGGGATGGAGGATGGCATGCAGCTTCAGCGGTCCGCGTCGAACGACCAATTCATTGAAGAATCCACGAAAACGGATGTCTTTCACAACAAACTGACCATCGGGGTGAATGTGGTAGGCAATATCTTCCTGATGAATGCCTACAGAGGTGTGGCATGCGATACCAAGTTCAGCGGCTAAATCTGGAGTTAGAATATTGCTTTTTGCAAGCAGCTGCGCCGTGTAGCTATGGGATGGGTTAAAGTACAGCGCTTCCGGTGATCCCTGTTCGATAATCTTGGCATTTTTCATAACGATGAGCTCATCAGCCATGGCCAATACTTCGGTGGGATCGTGGGACACCAAGAGGATGGTGATCCCCGTTTCGGCCACGATATGGCGGATGTCTTGTTGCAGGGCATCCCGAAATGCGGCATCCACCTGGTTAAAGGGTTCATCCATCAATAAAACCTCGGGCTCATTGATCAAAGCACGGGCGATCGCTACACGTTGCTTTTCGCCACCGCTGAGGTCGGCCACGCGCTGTTGGGCAAGGTGTTCTATTTTCAGACGCGCCAAGGTCTCTTGCGTTTTACGCTCCTTACGTGCCAAATTTGTATTAGGCAATTGTGACGCAATGTTGTCCCAGACTTTGGCATACAGATTAAGATCATCGAAACCTTGAGAAACGAGCCGCATGGCATCGTGCCCCGGGATGAGTTTGTCCTTTCGCGTAGGCACGAGCCAACCTTGGTAGCGCACCTCTCCGGTTGTTGGCTCCAGCAGGCCATAGATCAATTTTAGTAGGGTACTCTTCCCGCTGCCCGATTCGCCGATGATGGCCGTTATCTTCCCTTCGGAAATACCGAAATCCACATGGTCCACCGCAATGACCTCTTCCTTGGAAGCAAAGGTGTGCGATAATTGATCCCCAAAGATGAAGGGGACGTCGGTCCGTTGTGTGTCATTCGGAATATACGAGCAGGAAGCATTTTTTTGTGCCATAAATAAAAGTGCCGAACATTTTTTGTTCGGCACAAAAGTAAGCATTTATATCTTAAGCTGATTGAGGTCTCGTTATGCTAAAACCACAGGCTCAATCCGAACGTAAAATTGTTCAATGATTGTTGGTTAGGGCTATTCTCGAACATGTCGTTTAAATAATATTTGGCGAAAAGCCCCATGGATTTGTAGCCTACACGCGCAAAGGCCCCATATTGAAAACTTGCCAAATTATAATTGTCGCGGAATTTCTGCTTGCCAAACTCTTCACTCTTCAGGCGTTGCGTGCCTTTGAGTAATATGCCGCTCATCGCACCAACCGCGATCTTTGCGCGATCGCCATGCCGATTTTTGCGACTCCTGAACTCAAATGTCAATGGTAGCCGTAAGTAGGTCGACGTAAATACATTTTTCCGGTAGTCTGTTTCTGATTCGGCATACGTTAATGGAACTTCTTTGGTATCTAAAATTATGTCATTCTTTAGGCGAAGGTAATTCCACTCAAAACCAGTAGATACATATATCTTGAATAGGTCGTTGAACCGAAGACCCACTTGGGCCACGTCAAAGCCAAAGTTGGAGGCTTTGCTGTAATCAAGAAATTGGTTATCCGCAGAGAGGCTGAAGCTTCCATTATCGATCAGTCGGGAAAAGCCCCAATCTACACGGGCAAAAGTAGGGCCGCCGAAGAATCTGGGATAGATGATTTTCTTGCCTTGATCATCATAGTCTTTTTTTCCAATCGTGGGGATGTAATCACGGTGTTTATTTTCCGTGCTATCGTTTTTATGATCCTGTGCCGAGACGGACGTTAAGGAAAGCAGGCCTACCATAACGCTGGATAGGATGTAGGTTATACATGTATTTTTCATAGGATTATCTTCTGTTTTTTTTACGGTTTTTTACGAATGATTGTAATATGTCAATTCGAAGGGATCCTTCTTCGTCATTGCTAAAGTGTATGGTTTTGTTTTGGTCAGGGTTCACCATGTCGGAAATTCGATTCAGGATACCCGTAACGAGGCCCTGTTGCGTTTTAGCGTTCCCTTTCGAGCCGCTCGCCAGCATGGATTCCTCTTCGTCAGGACTTTCGACCAATGGCTGGATTGGGTCGATCTCTACGACTTGCGTGTTGACCAACGCTGGCGGAATGGTATCTGCCTGTACAGCTTCTATCTTGGCGATATGTAGATCAGGAATGTATAAATCCAGTTTGGACTTTGCCTCCTTATTCGCCAACCCCGGTACTTTAACGATCGCAGCTTCTCTTTCTTTATGCGGGCTTTTGTTAGCCTTGATGATGCGTGCGTGTTGCGTCAACGTATTTTCTTTCCCTTTTTCCGAAACTTCAACTTGTTGTTCTGTTTTCTCCGTCTGATCGGGTTGTTCACGAACCTTGACCAATTGTTCCCGTGCCGGCGGCGCTTCGATTTGTTGTCGGAAAATCATTGCGGCAAGCCCACCCAACAATAACAATGCGGCTGCATATCGTAATCCGCTTTTCTTCCATATCGAAACAGTTTTCCGCTCCGCCGGCAATTCGGCTTCGATCTTTGCCCACATATCTGCCCCTGGATCGACTTCGAAATCGGTCATTTCCTGTTTGAAGAGCTTGTCGAATTGTTCGTTGTTCATGATGCCTTTCCTTCCATTTTAAGTAGTTTCTCCTGAAGCCATTGCCGGGCTCTGGATAACTGTGATTTTGAATTGCCTTCGCTTATATTCAGCTTTTCAGCTATTTCACGATGGGAATAACCATCGATCACGTACATGTTGAAAACCGTGCGGTAGCCAAGTGGTAGTAGCTGAATCAGTGCTAGCAGGTCTTTGTACTGCACGTTGTCCGTACTTTCCATCGTTCCCGCTAGGCTTTCGTGGCTTTCATCAAAAGATTCCACGCTGCTCATTTGGTTGCGCCGGTGATTTTCAATGGCGGTATGCACCATGATCCGGCGAATCCAGCCTTCCAAAGATCCCTTGTTTTCAAAATGTTTGCCTTTTCGAAACACCTTTATAAAACCAACCTGTAAGATGTCTTTTGCCTGTTGCTCATCCGGAGCATAGCGAAGGCAAACGGCATACATTTTTTTGGAGAACAGCTGATAGAGCGCGAATTGTGCCTTTCGGTCGCCGTTTAGGCACTTATTCCATATGCTTTCTAACTGTTGCTTTTCCAAGGTTGATTAGTCTTTATAGGGAAGACGAGCAAAAAGAGAGGAAGGTTGCATCCGCTTTTAAAAAAATAATAAATTATTTTAGGATAATTTTTCGGCTGCTCGGCGATATGATTTCGATGCTTACCTCTCGGGCATCGTGGGGAATGAGATTGGGGATTTTTTCGGGCCATTCAACGAAACAGTAGGAATCGGAATAGAAGTAATCTTCGTAGCCCAGATCTAGCGCTTCCTCTTCTTTTTTTAGCCGATAAAAATCGAAGTGGAAAATGGGCCCACTGGGCGAGTCGTATTCGTTCACAATAGAAAAGGTGGGACTAGATGTTGCTTCGGTAACCCCTAGTTCAGTGCATAGCGCATGTACGAGGGTTGTTTTGCCCGCTCCCATTTGGCCCTTTAACAGAAATATCCTATCGTTCTGATGGGCAGATAGGATTTTGCGCGCCGCAGCTGGCAATTCTTCAAGATTGTTAACATGGATTTCCATGCTCAAATGTATCTATTTTGGCGTATAAACTGCATACGGGATAATCATTTCTTCCAACGAGATGCCCCCATGCTGAAAAGTTCCATTGTAATAGTTGGAAAAGTGGTTGTAATTATTGGGGTAAACAAAGAAATAATCGTCTTTGGAAAATACAAATGAAGAACTTACATGCAGCTTCGGCAATTGAGCATCGTGGGGATTTTTAATGACAAATACTTCCTTGGCTTGGTAGTTGAGGTTTTTACCCTGTTTGTAGCGCAGGTTGGTATTCGTGTTGCGATCGCCGATAATCTTGCTGGGGCGTTTTACCCGAATGGTACCATGATCGGTCGTGATGATGACCTTGACGTTTCGCTGTGCAAGCCATTTCAACGTATCAAGCAGGGGCGAGTGTTCAAACCAAGACAACGTAATGGATCGATAGGCGCTTTCGTCATTGGCCAGCTCGCGGATCATCGCCATGTCCGTGCGCGCGTGGGAAAGCATATCTACAAAGTTGTAGACCAGTACATTCAGGTCGTTCTGCATCAAATTGTTCAATGACTCCACAATTTCCTTGCCTTGCTCCAATGTCAAGATCTTATGGTAGGTATGTTTGATGTCTCGGCGATACAAGCGGCCGATCTGATCCGCCAAAAATTTGTCCTCATTCAGGTTCTTCCCGCCTTCCTCATCGTCATTCTGCCAAAGATCCGGAAAACGACGCTCCATCTCCAAGGGGGTCAATCCACTAAAAATCGCGTTTCGCGCATATTGTGTTGCGGTGGGCAGAATGCTGTAATACGCATCTTCCTCTTCCAGCCGATAATAATCGGTGATCACCTCATTAAGTATTTTCCATTGGTCGTAGCGAAGATTATCGATCAGAAAGAAAAACGTAGGGCGTTCGGCCTCTAGCGCTGGGAATACTTTTTTCTTGAACAGCTGGTGCGACTGGATCGGACCTTCTTCCTTGTTTTGTATCCAATTGAGATATTTTTTTTCTATAAATTTGGAGAAAATAGCATTAGCGTCTGCTTTTTGCATGGTGAGGATTTCGTGCATGCCCGCATCTTCCAACTTTTGCAAGGAGAGCTCCCAATAGATCAGTTTTTTATACGCATCAATCCATTGCCGGAAGTCCAAATCATCATTGATGGTCATGCCCAAGTTCCTAAATTCCTGCTGATAGGCCATAGAGGTTTTTTCGCTAACCAAGCGTTTGTTTTCGGTAAACTTTTTGATGGTTAGCAGGATCTGCTTTGGATTGACGGGTTTAATGAGGTAGTCGTCGATTTTGGAACCGATTGCGTCCTCCATGAGATGTTCTTCCTCATTTTTAGTAACCAAAACCGTCGGTATGGTTGGATTGATGGTTTTCAAGATCGCTAACGTTTCCAAACCTGTCTTTCCGGGCATATTTTCATCTAGAAAGACCAAGTCAAAAGGCTCGTTCTGGAAAGCGTCCACGGCATCGTTGCCGTTGTTGACCGTCTTGACGCGATAGCCTTTCTCTTCCAGCAGCATAACATGCGGTCTAAGAAAATCTATCTCATCATCGGCCCAAAGTATATGTATCTTATTGATCATTTGTGTGCTTTTTATTGACCTTTGGAGAATCCCGAGGCTGTAGGCAGGTTTGGGGAAATTGTCCTTCACAAACCTTTCACAAAATAGCCAAATAGGGCGCTAATACTTTTATTTTTAACATTAATTAACTTCATTCTCCTTATCTTTGCGCTAATTTAGACGAATAATAAACGGGGAACAGCGTGATATCAAAAATAATAATAAATAAAAGGTTGCCGAAAATTGAATAAGAAAAAGATAATCAACGACCCCGTGTACGGATTTGTTTCAATTCCGTCGGCTTTTATTTTTGATCTTATCCAACATCCTTTCATTCAGCGGTTGCGTTATATCAAGCAGGTGAGCATGACGCACTTGGTTTATCCGGGTGCTTTACATACCAGGTTTCAGCATGTGATCGGCGCCATGCATCTCACTAGCTTGGCGCTTGATACGTTGCGCAGCAAAGAGGTGGAGATCAGCGCCGATGAAGAGGAGGCCACGTTGGCGGCAATCCTGCTGCACGATGTAGGACACGGTCCTTTTTCGCATTCTTTGGAACATACGCTTGTTGAGGGGGTGTCCCACGAGATGATTTCCGCATGGCTTATGGATAAAATAAACGACGAGTTCCACGGTCGTTTACGGCTGGCGATTACTATTTTTAACAACAAATACCATCGGCCATTCTTCCATCAGCTGATATCTGGCCAGCTGGATACCGACCGTATGGACTACCTCAACAGAGATAGCTTTTTTACAGGGGTCTCAGAAGGTGTGATTTCTTTTGACCGGATCATCAAAATGCTGAACGTCAAAGACGATAATCTCGTGGTGGAAGTAAAGGGCATATATTCGGTAGAGAAATTTTTGATTGCGCGGCGGCTGATGTATTGGCAGGTCTACTTGCATAAAACTGTTATTGGTGCCGAACAGATGCTGATTAAAATTTTGTACAGGGCCAAAGAATTAAGCATGCAGGGGCAGGAGATGTTTGCTACCCAGGCGCTCCGTCATTTTTTAAAAAACAAGATCGATAGCCACAATTTTCTAGACAATCCGGATCATCTACTTTGGTTTACTCGTTTGGACGATACAGATATTATGTCGGCAGTGAAGGATTGGGTGTATGCGGATGATCGGATCTTGCGCATGCTTTGCAAGCGGCTGATGAATAGAGATCTATTGCGTACGGAGCTTCGCAATGTGCCTTATTCAGACGCGGAGGTCTCCCGGGTAAAGGAAATGGTCAGGCATTATTTTGAGTTGGACGATAGGGAAGTGGATTATTTTGTCTTCGTGCAAACCATCCAAAACAGTGCGTATGACATTCGCTACAACAATATCAAGATTTTGAACAAAATGGGTAGCGTTCAAGATATTACTGAGGCATCTGATTTGTCAAATCTGGAAGCTTTGGCAAGAAGGGTAGAGAAATTTGCTATTTCTTACCCCAAGGAGATTGGTTTTCCATTATACGAAGGTTAACAAAAGGATAAGAAATAATTAAGAAAAAGTATACATTTGTAAGATGCAATTTACTGCAAATCAAATAGCAACATTATTGGGCGGATACGTTGAGGGGAATCCCGATGTTCTTGTAAATCAGTTGGCTAAGATCGAAGAAGGGACGAGTGGCTCGTTAGCGTTTCTTTCCAATCCAAAATACGAACATTTTTTGTACCAGACCAATGCCTCAGCTGTTATCGTAAACGAAGACTTGCAACTCCAAAAGGATGTTGATGCGACATTGATCCGTGTCAAAGATGCCTATTTGGCTTTTTCCGAATTGCTGAAAATCTACCATAAGTTGCGCAATGAGCGCGATGGCATTGAGGTGCCCTCCTTTATGCATGAATCGGCCACTGTAGGCTCCAACTTTTATTTAGGGGCCTTCTCTTACATAGGTCGCGACGTAAAGATTGGCAACAATGTAAAAGTCCATCCGCAGGTATATATCGGTGATGGCGTCGTTATAGGTGATAATTCCATTATCTTTCCCGGTGTCAAGGTGTACTACGATTGCCGCATTGGCGAAAACGTGGTGTTGCACAGTGGCGTGGTCGTCGGGAGTGATGGGTTTGGCTTTGCGCCGCAGCCGGACGGTACCTACAGCAAGGTGCCGCAGATTGGCAATGTCGTGATTGAGGACGATGTGGAGATCGGCTCGAATACAGTCATTGACCGCGCGACATTGGGCTCAACGGTCATTGCGAAGGGGGTCAAGCTGGATAATTTGATTCAGGTAGCACATAATGTGGAGATAGGGGCCAATACGGTCGTCGCTGCACAGACCGGTATTTCGGGTAGCACAAAGGTTGGAGAGCAGGTGATTTTGGGAGGACAGGTTGGTGTCGTAGGCCACATACAGATTGCGGCCGGTTCACAAGTACAGGCGCAGTCGGGTATCAATCGATCCATCGAGCAGGAAAACAAAAAGTGGGGAGGATCGCCGGCCATGCCTTATAGCAGCAACCTCCGTTCACAAGTATTGTATGGTAAATTGCCGGCGCTGGAAACGCGGCTGGCCGCGTTGGAAGCGAGATTGAAAAAATTGGACGACGAAACGCGATAATTTGGCTAAATAGTATATGTTAGATATGAATGTGAAACAAAGGACGATCTCGTCCGAAATAGCGATATCGGGAATAGGTTTGCACACAGGAAAAATTGTGAACATGACCATCAAGCCCGCTCCAGAGTTTCATTGGTATAAATTTAAGCGGGTAGATTTGGCCGGTGCGCCTGTGGTTGCTGTTGATGCAGATAACGTATCGGATACCTCCCGCGGCACGACCATTTCCCAAAATGGGGCCTCTGTCAGTACGATTGAGCATCTT
The DNA here is from genome assembly GCF_014653155.1 of Sphingobacterium griseoflavum. Classification (GTDB taxonomy): domain Bacteria; phylum Bacteroidota; class Bacteroidia; order Sphingobacteriales; family Sphingobacteriaceae; genus Sphingobacterium; species Sphingobacterium griseoflavum. Next base: position 108,534 of record NZ_BNAF01000007.1, read on the forward strand.
ATGGCTGCATTTGTTGGGTTGCAAATTGATAATATCCTCATTGAGATCGATGGGCCGGAAGTGCCCATTTTGGATGGAAGCTCGAAGATTTATGTAGAGAAACTGTTGGAAATCGGATTTGTAGACCAAGAGGCCGATCGCGATTATTATGAAATCAAAGATAATATCGCTTATGTAGAGAAAGATCGTAAGGTGGAAATCATCGCGATGCCGCTGGATGGTTATCGATTGACCTGTATGATCGATTTCAATTCGCCCGTGCTTGGAAGCCAACATGCGGCAATCAGCAATATATCGGAGTTTAAAAATGAAATATCCTCTTCCCGCACGTTTTGTTTCCTACATGAGCTCGAAAGTTTGTTGAACCACGACTTGATCAAAGGCGGGGATCTGTCAAATGCTATTGTCATCGTGGATAAGGAGGTAAGTAAGGAAGAGTTGGATAAACTTTCAGGCCTATTTAATAAGACCGTGGAAGTAGCGCATGAGGGAATCCTCAACAATATACAGCTACGCTATCAAAACGAACCTGCTCGCCACAAATTGTTGGATATGATCGGCGATTTGGCATTGGTGGGTAGACCATTGAAGGGACACATCATGGCCGCTCGTCCTGGCCATGCGGCAAATGCTGCTTTTGCGAAGAAGATAAAGGCCCAAATAAAACGAGACAAAAACCGTAAAAACATGAAGGTTTATGATCCCAATATGACGCCGGTGTACGATACCGTCCAGATTATGAATATCTTGCCGCACCGACAACCATTTTTGATGATCGATAAGATCCTGGAGCTTTCGGAAACCCACGTGGTGGGACTAAAGAACGTGACGATGAACGAAGATCTTTTCATGGGCCATTTTCCGGGAGCGCCGGTGTTTCCGGGGGTTTTGCAAATCGAGGCCATGGCGCAAACCGGCGGCGTTTTGGTGTTGAATACGGTGCCTGATCCAGAAAATTGGCTGACACTGTTCCTAAAAATAGAAAATGCCCGTTTTAAGAACCAGGTAACCCCAGGAGATACCATTATTTTCAACTGTGAGTTGCTGGAGCCTATCCGCCGCGGTATAGCTCGCATGAAAGCTGTGGGTATGGTGGGCGACAGGGTAGTAAGCGAGGCCGAATTAATGGCCCAAATTGTAAAAGTAAAAGGTAATTAACATGATACAACCTTTATCATACATCCACCCCGAGGCGAAGATCGCCCAAAATGTGGTGGTCGAGCCGTTTACGACAATCTATAAGGATGTCGAGATCGGCGAAGGAACTTGGATCGGATCCAACGTAACGATCATGAATGGTGCTCGAATAGGCAAAAACTGCCGTATTTTCCCAGGAGCGGTAATCTCCGGCGAGCCCCAGGATTTGAAGTTCGAAGGCGAAGTCACCACGGTAGAAATTGGCGACAACACAACGATTCGAGAATGTGTCACCATCAATCGAGGCACCAAAGATCGCTATAAAACAGTGATCGGAAAGAATTGCCTGATTCAGGCCTATAGCCATATCGCGCACGATTGTTTTGTCGGTGACAACTGTATTTTCTCCAATTCCAGTACCTTGGCCGGACATATCACCATCGGAGATTATGTGGTATTGGCGGGCATGGTCGCTGTTCACCAATTTTGTCAAATAGGCTCCCATGCTTTTGTGACAGGCGGTACTTTGGTACGTAAGGATGTTCCACCGTTTATCAAGGCTGCCCGCGAACCAATTTCGTATGCTGGGATAAACTCGGTAGGATTGAGGCGCCGCGGCTTTACGGCAGAGCAGATCACCGAAATACAGGATATTTATCGGGTACTTTTCGTACAGAACAGGAACTTAAGCAAAGCATTGGATTTGATTGAAGCGGAGTTTGCACCAACCGAGCTACGGGACGAGATTCTTTCTTTCGTACGTAATTCCAACCGCGGTGTGATCAAAGGCTTCAACCAAGGTCGTATTTCCTCACTTTAACGTAGCGTTTATTGAGTATAACTTTACAAGATTTAGGCAGACGGTATAATAGAGAATGGATCTTTCGCCATGTCGATTATACCTTTTCAACAGGTAAGAAATATGCGATACTGGGACCCAACGGTTCTGGAAAATCTACCTTTTTAAAGGTTGTTGCTGGGAGTTTATCGCCCAGCGAAGGACAGGTGCTGTACAGAGCATCCGAAAGCATACACGTCGCTGTAGAAGATGTTTTTAGCGATGTTTCTATAGCTGCCCCGTATCTCGAATTGATCGAGGAGTTTACCCTTCGGGAGATGATTGCCTTTCATTTCAAGTTTAAGCCCTTTCTTGCCGGTTATGATACCAATCGCATCATTCAGCTATTGAAGTTGGACCATGCAGTGGATAAAGAGATTCGGTTCTTTTCTTCAGGAATGAAGCAACGCGTGAAGCTTGCCCTGGCATGCTGTTCTGATACGAAGCTGCTACTCTTGGATGAGCCGACCAGTAATTTAGATGTTGCCGGAGAACAGTGGTATTTGGATCTTGTGGCAGAAACCAGCCACAACCATCGCATTGTTCTCGTCGGTTCAAATCAAGAGCGGGAATATGTATTTTGTGAAGAGTCTCTGAATATGCTCACGTATAAATGATGATAGCGGTTTTTTTAAACCCTTATATTTTGTAGTTTTGTATCGCTAAATTCAAAAAGATTGTTATGTCAAAAGCATCTGAAGTAAAATCAGGAAATATACTTCGTTTTAACGGAGAGTTGGTTGCTGTGGAGGAATTTATTCACCGTACCCCGGGAAACCTGCGTGCATTTTATCAGGCACGTATGCGGAACATCCGTAGCGGAAAATTGGTAGAATACCGTTTTAGAACGGATGAGGACGTTGAAATTGCGCGCGTAGAGACTAACGACTACCAGTATCTATATGATGACGGTGAGTTTTTTGTCGTCATGGACAACAACAGCTATGAACAGTTTAATATTCCAAAAATTTTGTTCGGCAATACGGCACGTTTCTTAAAAGAAGGGATGAATGTCATTATTGCGTTTGAAAGCGAGGAACCCATTATGGCGCAGGCTCCAGCTACCGTAGAATTGGAGATAACCTATACGGAGCCTGCCGTGAAAGGCGATACTTCGACCAATGCGTTGAAGAGTGCGACCGTAGAAACAGGCGTGGAGATCCGCGTACCATTGTTTATTAATCAGGGGGATAAAGTGAAAGTGGATACACGCAGTGGTGATTATATCGAGCGTGTGAAGTAAATATTCAGGTTTAGGTTGATTGTACGGTCTTGTTTGCTTTCGGGCGCGGGGCCGTTTTTTTTAATATGGATAAGGGGAAACTTCGGGATGTATATAAAAAGCGTCGACAGGCACTTAGCGTCGACGAGTTGAGTGCGGGGAACGCGGCGCTGATAGCGCGCCTGCAGGATCTACGCTGGCCTTCAGAAGGTTATGTCCATGTGTTTCTTCCAATCTTGAGGCACAAAGAACCCGATGTTTGGCCGTTTATCCATTTTTTTAAACGGCGCTATCCAAGTAGTCATGTCGTTGTTAGCCGAACAAACCTAGTAGATTGCTCCATGGAACATGTGGTCCTGCACAACGACTTGGTATTGCGGGAGAATGCTTGGGGCATAGTGGAGCCCCTAGCGGGCGAGCGCGTTAGCGAAACTGCGCTGGACGTAGTGATCATCCCGCTTTTGATTGCCGATAGTAAAGGGAATCGCGTGGGGTATGGGAAGGGCTTTTATGATCGCTTTTTGGCAGCGTGCCGTCCAGATTGCGTGAAAATTGGCCTCTCGTATTTTGATCCTATTGAACAGATAGCAGATGTGCAACCCTTCGATGTTCCGCTAGACATGTTGATTACACCAAAAGCGACCTACAGCTTCTCTTTAACAGTCGCTATGTAGCGCAATGGAAATCCGCTAAACTTGTAGATAATCCCGGAAGAGACCAGCCCTTCCGGGATTATTTTTTATTTGTATAAAATTCTAAACTTAATTGTATTATCAATCTGTTTGAGCTGCTTCAATAGATTTTTGTCGTATGCAGCGTGTATGTCGGTAACGGCATATCCGATGTCTCCCTTGGTCATCAGAAACTGGGATATGATGTTGATTTGGTTTTCAGCATAGACGTTGTTTATCTGCGCCATTATACCTGGCACATTTTGGTGGATGTGCAGTAACCGATGTGCTTGGCTTAAACGTGGTAGAATGAGATTTGGAAAGTTTCGGCTCATCGCTGTGTCACCGTTGTTGATAAAGTCAGCCATTCGACGGGGGATGAATTCTGCATTGCGCTTTTTGATCTTCTTGTCGTCAAATACGACAATCCCCTTTTCGGTACAAAGTAAGCGGCTTAAATGCCCTTTACTGTCACCGAGGTATCCGATCGTTTTCAGTTTGTCGGCACGGGCGAGCTGTTCATCATCGATGCGGATGTTATTGGCCAACAGCAGCATCCCCACATCCTTCGTGTACTTCTCTTCGAACGTATCTTTCGTGCGTACGGAAAATCCGTCTCGTTTTAAAATATGTACGGCTATTTCGGGTACATCACCAATAATCAGGCATAAAATCCTATTTTTAGGGTAAGAAATGGCGCGTGGGAGGTCGTTTACGTAAAGAAATTCATCAAAGCTCGGCGTAATGTGGTCTGCTTTTTCCGTCACACTCTGACGGGAAATGTTTTCAGTAAAAGCGAAGAATTTTTCGATGAGCCCAGACTCTTTAAGCTGAAAATCGGAATAGCCATCACCAATGCCAAAGATGCGGCCGTCAATTTGCAACGCTTTCAATAATTTTACTTTGCCTCCTTCATCCGAAAGTGGATTATTTTCATCGTAACCCACGATGTTTCCTTCCTTATCAAATTTAAAGGTATTGGCGTAGATATTTTCTTTCTTGATGTGGTAGGGCGTAACGACAGGCGTGATAAATTCTTTAAAGCCACCTGATACGATCCATGCGGTGTCCTCGTTTTTCCGGAAGAATTCTTTGTTTCGACCGAAGGAACGCGAAACTTTCTTTTTTAGTTGCGATACTAGCTTATCCAAGTGCGACCTGTTTGCATTGAGCAGCTGTACACGTCCGGCCAGACTTTCTCGGAAGGAGATCTTCCCTTCCATGGCAAGGTTGGTATAATCTTCGATCTGCTGATAGATCTGCTCGCGATCCGGATGGTTTTCCAATGATATGCGCGCTAGTTCATCCAGCGCTTCCACTTGTGTAAAGGTACTGTCGAAATCAATGATATAATAATTTTTCACAGTATTTGATTTATGGTTAAGGTTTAAAATAGTCGACTAGTTTCTTCCAACGTGCGATCGACGGGTTTGAAAAGATATCCTGTCGCGTCGACAATCTTTTTATTGGAATAGGCCAGTTTGGACGCCGCTGCTAGAGCCGCCTCCCGCGTCAGGGAGGGACGCTCCCGCTTGATCAGCGATACCAGCTTCGCCGCGCGCCAAGCAATGCCCAACATAAAAGGCTTGGCTTCAATGGTCGGAGATGGCTTGCCCAAAAGCTTCGAAATGCGATCCAAGAGTTCCTTGTTGCTCATGTTTTCGCTGTTTAGGATATAGCGTTCGCCAGATATCTCCGGTTTGTTCATGAGCATAACCATGAGCTGCGCAACATCTTCCACATCCACAATGCCGACAGTTCCCGGTGGATATATCTGGAGACCTTTTTGAACCATGTTAAATATTACGCCCGAACCTTTGCTGCCAGATCCTACACCCATAATAACCGAAGGGTTGACGATCACGGCATCCAGCCCCTCCATGATGGCTCGCCACACTTCCATTTCGCTTTCGTATTTTGAAACGGCATATTTCGAGTTGTCAGCTCCGTCATCCCATTTACTGTCTTCGGTGATAAGCTCACCGTTTTTGCTGACGCCAAGCGACGCGATCGAGCTGACATGCACGAGGCGTGCCGCATGCTCCAAGCAAAGGTTGACCATATGTTTGGTGCCCTCAATATTGACGTGTAACATGGCTGCGTGGTCCGCTGGCTGATAGGAAATTTTGGCTGCGCAGTGATAAACCTGGGTAACGTCAGTAAAAATTGCGGATAAAGCAAAGTAATCGGTGATGTCTGCATCGACCCATTGCACGAGCGATGACGAAACTAAAGCGTCCGGAATAACAGCATGTTCGCGTTTAATGGCTCGGACAGCAGTACCCTGGTCAACTAATATCTTGATCAAGGTTGATCCCAAAAAACCTGTTCCACCTGTTACGAGTACCACGAGCTAACTTATCGTTGAAATTTGTTCCTTCCAAAGATAGATTATTGTGGATTGGTATCCAAATCGTTTCGTGGAATAGTCGCGGTTGAAGGGGAATGGCTAGGCTTGCTGGATAGATATCAACAGTTTGTGGATTGTTTTTGCTTCCAAAAGAGGTATTTTAAGTGCATATTTGTGAAATACATAGTGTATTGTTTTCGTTTTTTAGTACTATTTATACCCACGATACAATGTCTTTAGCTGATTTTTTTGCACCCATATCTCGTACGGAATTTTGCGCTGCATCCGACTTTTACAACTCACAATTCGGGAAAGTAATTGAAGCCTATGAACGGACGTTTCCCGATTTGGAAACGGTGGGCACTAAGCCCCATTTGGCCTTGATTGGTGTGGAGGAGGAACGTGGTGCTGTGGGAAATAGCGGTACTAAAAAGTCTCCTAATGCCGTCCGTAAGTATTTTTACAACTTGTATCAAGGGGATTATGCTGTACGTATTGCCGATTTGGGAAATATTCAAGCAGGAGCAACGATTAGGGATACCTATGTAGCGCTAAAAACCGTTGTCGAGGAACTCATCAAGCTCGATATTATTCCCATTATCATCGGCGGCGGACAAGATCTTACTTACGCGCAATATACAGCGTATGAGGCATTGGAACAGCGGGTAGAGGTTGCCATTGTGGATGCTAAGTTCGATCTGGATCAAGATCACGCCGAAAACACAGCATTGGATGCACACACCTACCTCAACCATATTATTCTCCATCAGCCCGATTATCTTTTTAATTTAAGCAATTTGGCTTATCAAACTTACCTCGTCAGCAAGGAATCCATTAACATGTATGATAAGCTTTTCTTCAATACCATGCGGATTGGTATGATGACGGGCCGATTGGATCAGGCAGAACCATTGATTCGAGCAGCAGATATGCTCAGTTTCGATATTGGCGCTATCCGAGCATCGGAGGCGCCGGGCAATGCAAATGCTACTCCGAATGGCCTATTCGGCGATGAAGCTTGTCAACTTGCACGATACGCAGGGATGTCTGATAAATGTTCCTCGGTAGGATTCTACGAGTATAACCCGACTTTTGATCCCATGGGACACACGGCCAGTCTTGTGGCTCAAATGGTCTGGTGTTTTGTGGATGGGTTCTACAATCGAAAAAATGACGCACCATTAATACCAAAGTCGGCCTATATTGTTTACAGAACGAGCTTGGAAAATGATGATTATGAGCTGGTTTTTGTAAAGAGCAAGAAATCGGACCGCTGGTGGATGCAAGTGCCTTATTTCGGGTCTAAATCGATCAACGAGCGTTATTATTGGGTTCCTTGTCGCTATGAAGACTATCAGCAGGCGGTAGATGGTGACATGCCTGATCTGTGGTGGAAAACACATCAAAAGTTGCAATAACCTTTTCTATATCTAAGGAGGGGCATCAGCAACAAGTTGGTTGTTTTTGCGCCTGCTTTATCTTTATTATCCATGGAAATAATCGTAGTCGTAGTTATTGGCATTTTAGTACTCTTCCTACTGGTATTAGTGCGCTCAAATGCGCGAAAAGTTGATAAAACGGAGTTCAGTAAGCTTATCGATGAGCGTCATGTGGTGCAGATGGAACTGGCGAGAGCGTTGGAACGTGAGCGGTTGTTGTTAGAAACAAAGGGCTTGCAGGATGCGGCACTGGAGCGAGAGCGGAATGAGCGTGCAGCCGTCGAACGCACCCTAGAAGCAACGAATGCATTTTTGCAGGCGCAGCAAGAAAAGTTTCATGCACAGCAAGAGGAGATTTTGCGCCTGCGCGAGCAATTTAACCTACAGTTCCAACATATGGCAAACACCATTTTGGAAGAGAAAACACAAAAATTCACCGCACTGAATCAGCAGCAATTGGATCTTATACTAACACCCTTGAAGGAAAAAATAAAGACATTCGAGGAGAAGGTCGAACGCACTTACCACCAAGAGGCTGCCGAGCGGAATGTACTGAAAGGGGTTGTCGAGCAGCTGATGCAGCAGAGTGTGCTCATTAAAAATGAGGCGAATAATTTGACCAACGCCCTGAAGGGCGATGCGAAGAAGCAGGGCAACTGGGGCGAAATTATATTGGAGCGTGTCTTGGAACGTTCGGGATTGATTAAAGACCAGGAATACATGCTGCAGTCTATTTTTCGGGAGGAAGAGGTAAGAAAGATTCCGGATGCGATCATTTTATTGCCCGAGGATAAACATTTGGTTGTTGATTCCAAAGTTTCCTTGGTGGCCTATGAGCGTTGGGTAAACGCGGAGGGGGAACTCGACCAAGCCACCTTCTTGAAACAGCACGTCCAATCTATCGAAAACCACGTACGTGATTTATCTGCGAAGAATTACCAAGACTTATATGGTATCCATTCGCCGGATTTCGTGCTGCTATTCATGCCTATAGAATCGGCATTGAGTGTTGCGGTGCGGGAAAAGCCAGATCTTTTTTCTGATGCTTGGGATAGACGGGTCGTTATTGTGAGCCCCTCCACATTGCTGGCGACTTTGCGGACCATAGCCAGTATCTGGGTGCAGGAAAGGCAGAATAGAAACGTATTGGAAATAGCGAAAGAAGCTGGCGCGCTATACGACAAGTTTGTCGGTTTTCTGAACGATATGCAGCAAGTGGAAAGCCATATACAACGAGCTGCAGAAAAGCATCAGGATGCCATGAAGAAACTCTCCACAGGTGCAGGAAACGTGGTTCGGAAAATCGAACATTTGAAAGCGTTGGGCGCAAAAGCGAACAAACAGATTGACAATCGGTTTTTGGACTAGTGCCGCGTCGTGACGCGCAGGCGTTTTTGCGTAGTCGCCCGCTTGATTAACCGCTGATTCGATGTCTACCCATGTCAATATCCAGCGGCAAAATCATCGCCCCGCGGATCAGCTCCCGCCTGTAATTTTCCATTCGGTAAAACAATGATGTTCTCCATTCGTCCTATGCTGCCCCTTTTGTGGAACGGATAGCCATCTTTTTCTAGCTTTTTGCGAATACCAGCCCGGATGGCACCTTCCTCGACATCGATACGATCGGGTTTCCATTGGTGATGGAAGCGCGGTGACGTCACCGATGCTTGGGCATCCATGCCAAACTCTACAACATTCAGGATTCCTTGAAACACCGATGTGATAATGGTTGAGCCACCCGGCGTGCCAATTACCATCCTAAGTTGTCCATTCTCTTCAACTATTGTGGGGGACATGGCACTCAGCATACGCTTTCCGGGCTCTACGGCGTTGGCTTTCCCGCCAAGCAACCCATACAAATTGGGCGTTCCTGGCTTTACCGAAAAATCGTCCATCTCATTGTTCAGCAAAAAACCAGCTCCATCTACCCATACACCAGCACCGTAGGAACCATTTAATGTGGTTGTCAGAGAGACCGCATTGCCATCTGTGTCGACAATGGAGAAGTGCGTGGTTTCTTCGGATTCATATCCCGGAAATGTGTTCGCTTTTACTTGATCGCTCGGTGTCGCTTTCTGTAGGTTTACCTTGCGCATGCGCGCTTGGTTCAGCGCCTTATCCGTCAGAAAGGCGACCGGTACATCATGAAAATCGGGATCCCCGAGATGTGTCGCCCGGTCGGCATATACGCGCCTTTCCGCCTCTACCATGACACGGACGGTGCTGTCCGACTGGAATCCCCATTGCTTTAACGGGTAAGGTTCCACAGACTGCAGCAGCGCGAGCAGTGCTATCCCGCCACTGGAGGGAGGGGGCATGGAAATGATTTGGTATTGTTTGTAGGATCCGACGATAGGTTTCCGCCAGATGGCTCGGTAGTTGGCAAGATCTGCCTCCGAAATAATGCCATTCCCACGTTTCATCTCTGCAACAATTAGCGCGGCCGTTTCACCCGTGTAAAAACCTGCACTTCCTTGGCTTGCAATACGTTTTAGCGTGCTGGCGAGCTGTGCTTGAACGAAGACATCATCTTTTTTCCAAGGTTTATCCCGAATAATGGCCGCTCCACCGGCATTCAGGGCCCTAAAATGGGACTGCATATGGTTAAATTCTTCGGCCTGCTTAGCGGTGAGAGAAAAGCCTTTTTCAGCTAAAGCTATTGCCGGTGCCAACAGTGCGGACCAGGGTAGGGTACCATATTTTTTGTGCGCTTCCTCCATGCCGGCTACCGTTCCCGGAACGCCTGCCGCTAATTGTCCGTCGAGGCTCAGCTGCGTGATGGGCTCGCCTAAACTGTCCAAGTACATGTCGCGATGTGCGTTGGCCGGTGCTTTTTCACGAAAGTCCAAGGAATTGACCTCGCCGGATCGGCTGCGGTACACCATAAACCCGCCACCGCCAATGTTTCCCGCATTGGGGTACACTACCGCTAAAGCAAACTGAACGGCTATTGCCGCGTCTACCGCGTTGCCACCATCCCGAAGTATAGCGACCCCCACTTCGGATGCCAACGGATGGGCCGTAACGACGGCTACATGCGAAAATTCTTTGCTATGTTGCGCGTGCTGTTCGTTTTGTCGCACTTGACAGCCGCCCAATAAAAACAGGACAAAAAATAAAACGGAAGATTTCATGGGTTAAATATAGTTGAAAATAAGGTTTTGTTCCTAATTTTTATAGCTTGCTATCGTCGATTTTGACTCGAAGTTCTTTAACTTTAAGCCAATTAACAAACGGAAACATAACCAACTTGATCATGATGAGAAAAAGCTTGTTGACTTTTGCATTGCTATGTTGTTTCGCCGCTGTTTTTGGGCAGCGGGTTCGCGTCGTGTCTTATAATATCCACCATGGAAACCCACCGGCGCAGGCGGGTAAGATTGACCTAGAGGCGATAGCAAAGGTGATCATCGATTCGAAAGCCGATTTGGTAGGTCTGCAGGAGGTCGATGTGCGGATCCCGCGGTCAGGTGGTATCGATCAGGCACATCAACTGGCGCAGCTCACGGGTATGTATTACTTCTTTTCCAAAGGGATTGATTACGACGGCGGCGAATACGGTACGCTCATCCTCTCTCGGTATCCGATTGTTGGTAATCGTCGCTATGAACTCCCCATGCCGGAAAGCAGCGAGGGACGTTCACTGGCTATTGTCGATGTGGCGTTGCCCCATGGCAGGACAATCTCTTTCGCAAATACCCATTTAGATTTGAACGAAACAAATAAGGTAGCGCAAGCGGGGTACATCAATGAGCTTGGTGATTGGTATGATCGTCCGCTTATCTTGGTCGGGGACATGAACGCTAAGCCGCAGAGTAAAGCAATTCAATTATTGGATACCTGTTTCGCAAGGAACGTGGAGCTCAATGGACCAACATACCCCAATCAAGCCCCCGATTCGGAAATTGATTATATCATGGTCGGGAAGCACAGCAATGTGGTGTGGAGGACGTACAAAACCTTGTCAAGCGATGCTTCTGACCATTTTCCCCTTTTTGCGGAAATCGAGTTCAAGTGACGCCACGTGGGTGGAAAGGACGGCATAGCGATCAGCTTTTCAGCTTGTCGTTGTTTAGGTGCCTTTCTGCATCACGGATCGATTTCTTTTCGAGGTTTTTCGCTAGCGCTTCGGTCAAGTCAATGCCGGTTTGATTGGCCAAACACATCAAAACAAAGAGCACGTCTGCCATTTCATCGGCTAGATCAACCTGTTCATCTGATTTTTTAAACGACTGTTCGCCATATTTGCGGGCCATGATACGGGCTACTTCACCCACTTCTTCCATCAAGATGGCGGTATTGGTTAGTTCATTGAAATATCGAACACCCGTGGTGCTGATCCATTTGTCGATCAGGGCCTGTGCTTCCTTTATCGTCATATCCATCTGTTGATTTGTTAAAAATTATCCTTATCCTTGGTGTTCATGATGATGGTAACCGGGCCATCGTTGCACAGGTCGATCTGCATATCCGCGCCGAACATCCCCATCTGTACCTTTTTTTGCAATAAGGTGCTGAGCATGGTGCCCATCTGCAAATAGAAGGGTTCTGCTGTCGCAGGTTTTGCAGCCTGTATAAAGGAAGGCCTATTCCCTTTTTTGGTATGCGCAAATAAAGTGAACTGCGAAATCAGCAATATATTGCCATCGACATCCCGAATTGATTTGTTCATCAGCCCATGCTCATCGGAAAAAATGCGGAGATTGGCCAACTTCTGTGCGAGCCATTCCATCTCTTGTTGGCTGTCGTTTTCTTCTACGCCCAAAAGAACCAATAATCCCTTTTCAATTGCTCCTGTGCATTTTCCCTCGACGGTGCAGCTCGCTTTTGTTACACGTTGTATGACTGCTCTCATGGTTTGCAAAGTAAAAAAGTATTCACATAAAAAGCGAAAAATTAAAGATTAAAAAAGCGATCAGGTAACATGGCTGAAGTATGCTGAAGGGCTCCAAACCGAGTTAAATGCATTTCATTTGCTTTCTCCTGTATAAAAAAAGCATGGCTATATCACCATGCTCTTTTCATTGCTTCTCGGATCTTTTAAAACCTGACGTTCAGTCCGAAAAGAAAATTTGTTTCTGCTTGCGGATAAAAGGCATTGCCGAATATCCGGGACCCATCGGATTCGGCGATGCCACCATAGGTGTAGCCGTGGGATTCATATTTTTCATTGAAGATGTTGTTGATGGCCAGATTGGCGTCTATATGCTGGATGCCCAGTAAAGAAAAGCCATATCGAATACGGAAGTTGTTGACGAAAAATGGATCTACACTCCGTGCCTGTGCACTTGTGTTGTCCAAATACTGTCTTGATACATATTTGCTGGCCAAAGCAAGTTCAAGCGGTGCAACAGGGTAGTACGAGAGCTCGTTGGATAAGATAACGGATGGCGAGAACGAGATATTGGTCGAACGGTAGGTATTAGCAACTTGGGGAGCGCCCGTTGGTTCCCAGTTTTCGTCAAGAACGCTGAGGTACTCGGTATAGTTCTTGATTTTGTTTTCACTGAGTCCTGCAGTAGCTTTCCAGTGGAACTGCTCCGACATTTTCCATGCCCCGTCGAATTCGAAACCGATCCGATAGCTTGCAGGAACATTTTCACGGATAGAGGCGCCTACATCGTTTATAGCCCCCGTGAGTACGAGCTGATCCTTGTAAAACATTCCGTAAACGTTTGCTCCTAAATTGATGGCACCCGTCCGTATTCGATAGCCGGCTTCTACATTGTGCATTTTTTCGGCCTTCGGACGCGCGTTGGCCGCAGAAGCCACAAAGTCATCACGGACGGGTTCTTTGCTGCCGTATGCGTATGAACCGTAGACATTAGACCGTGGCGAGATCATGTAGGTAGCCCCTAACTTAGGATTGAAAAAATGGTGTTTCACATTTATATCTGCCAGCTCCCGATTGTGGTCAAAGCCTTCGAAGGTATAGTCGACGAAACGGTACTGTAGGTCGGTGTATACCCGGAGATCACCGAACTGTCCATTCCACTTTCCATAAACATTTATATCATTCTTTTCCGCATCGTTGAAATAGTATTTGTCGCCGAGTTGGCTGTCCGACGCATATTGGGCCCAAATAACGTTGCCGTAGTGATCGCCCCGATATTGATTGGCTGCCCCGCCAAAAATCAAACTGTGGCGTTCATTAACTTTGTGGCTTAAAGAAAAAACCGTTCCGTAAAAGTGATTGTCCAGCCAGCGTTGTCTAACAAGGTCAGTCGTGTTGATCGTGGTATCGCGTATGGTGATAGGCGCCAAGCCATATTTGGTGAAAGATTCATCCGTTTTGTATTCCTCGTAATAGCCTTGCCCACGGGTGTAGTGCAGCGCTACATTCAGCGTCGTCTGTTCCGAAGCGAAATAGTTGTAATGCAGGTGGTGGTGTGTTTGTATATAGTTGTCTGTTTGGTTTGCATATTCAAACCCATTGTAACGGCGATTTGTTTCCAACAGCTCTTCCGGCACGCCGTCCCAAGCTTGGTACGTTTTTTCCTTGCCAGAGAAAACCGTCGCCTTCAATTGATGTTTGCTGCCGTAATATCCAGCGTCAACATAAAAGGATTTTAGGTCAGACGTCGCTCGGTCGATATAGCCATCGGAACTGATGCGCGACAGCCGGCCATTAAAGGCAAATTTATTGTTGATAAGACCGGAGCCCACTTTGACGGTATTTTTCCAAGTGTTGTAGGATCCGTAGGTATTGTTTAATTCGGCATAAGGCGTTGTCTCCAAACCATCAGATTGGATGTTTAAGGAAGCGCCGAATGCACCTGCGCCATTAGTGGAGGTACCTATTCCGCGCTGTATCTGGATGCTTTCGGTACTGGATGCAAAATCCGGAAGATTGACAAAAAAAGAACCCATGCTCTCGGCATCGTTTAGCGGAATGCCATTTAAGGTGACATTAATCCGTTGGCTGTTGGATCCCCGAATGGTCATATTGGTGTATCCAATGCCTGCACCAGCGTCTGACCCGACTACGACAGACGGCGTTTGATCTAAAAGAAAAGGAATATCCTGACCCAAATTTGTGCGTCGCAAGTCTTCTTTCGTAATGTTTTTAAATGTTGTTGCTGCATGCTCGCTGGCACGGGTGGCCATCACCAGTACGTCGCCCGTGATGCGGTGGGTAGGCTGCAATACTACCCTAATGGTATGCTCTTGTGTGGGGTCAACATGCTTTGCGAACGCGCCATAGCCTATATAGCGTACTTTCAGTGTAGAAGCCTCGGGGCGTACATTATTAAAGCTGGCTGTTCCCTCATGATCGGTTGATTGCATCAAGCCTTGTATTTCAACCGTTGCGCCACGGAGCGGTTTGTGATCGGGCGTTTCCACAACGACCCGGAATGGTGTTTGGGCGAAGGTCAAAGCTGCATACATTAAAAAGGTAAGCGTGACCCATCCATACTTCGACATAAACAATGTAATTTTATAAAGTTAAACCAACTATTACCAGGGGTTACTAATAGCTATTTATTTAACTAAACCTTTTTCCCTACGCCAGCATTACCTGGATCAGGTGTGTTCCTTCATGAACGACGGAACTGGGTATAATCTCAGCCTGTATTTGTGTTGAAATAACAAGGCACCCCTTTGATAGGAGCAAAAGTAAACATTAATTCTATAAACACAAATTGTTAATCTTTTTTTTTAAACATGTTAAATGTAATTTTAGATTACGGAGAGTTATTGTTTTTCGAATAAAATTTATAAATTAGCAAATGTATTTTCTCTAAAGGTTGTAAGAATAGGGCTGCTCAGCGATGGGTGGTTTCTTTTCATACACAAAAATTTAGTTTTGTAGGGTAATGAGGTATATTTCAGCAAGTATAGTAGTTCCTGTAGTGGGCAGTTTTTTGAAGAATGGCGTGGTGGCAATCGATGATTCTGGTGTCATAAAAGGTGTTTATGAGCAGGGAGATGTGCGTATTCTTCAGGAAGAGAAAGAAATTTACGACGGCGTTTTGGTGCCTGGTTTTGTGAATGCGCATTGCCATATCGAGTTGTCGCATATGCTTGGGAAAACAAAACGGGGCACCGGTTTGCCTAAATTTCTGGCGGAAGTGATGAAGATGCGGGGCAGCAAGGAAAAAGATATTTTGCGGGCTATGGCAGAAGCTGACGCCCAAATGTGGGAAAATGGCATACAGGCGGTGGGGGACCACGTTAACACCGAACTTTCGGCAGAAGTTAAAGCCAGTAGCAGGATCCTCTATCATACCTTTGTCGAGATTATGGCTTTGAGCAAAGAAGATATACAACCACGCATTGACCGTGCGCGGGATATAGAATTTTACTTTAATGCGGCACACTCATCAATAACGGCGCATGCACCCTATTCATGCACAAAAGATCTGTTCAAAGCCTTTCGGCGAACGGTGCATGAAGATAATATCTTCAGTATTCACAATCAGGAAAGTGACGAAGAAAATAAGCTTTTTCGCTATCGAGAGGGAGGTTTTCTGGATTTTTACAAAGAGATGGGCTTAAACGCGGAAGGTTTTAGAGCGCAGGCACGGAATTCTGTGCAATCCTATCTTTCCCATCTGCCGAAGAACAATCGGCTTATTTTGGTGCACAATACCTTCACTTCACTAAAGGATATCGATTTTGTGAACCGTCAAGATCGAGATGTTTACTACTGTATCTGCCCGAATGCAAATCTTTACATAGAGGATAAGCTTCCAAAGATATTAAATTTCGTTCCCGATCGCCAAGCGATGGTTATCGGTACGGACAGCCTCGCTTCGAACGATAGACTGGACATATTGGAGGAGATGAAAATCTTGGTTCGTTATTTTGAGCACTTGGATTTTATGCAAATCTTGCCTTGGGCGACGCTGAACGGCGCGCGAGCATTAGGGATGGATGATGTGCTGGGATCCATTCAAGTGGGAAAACGGCCGGGGCTTGTGCTATTGGAAGGAATGAATAATTTGCGTTTGCATGATCGTGTTACATTAAGAAGAATCGCTTAATTTGTTGAATTTTCTTGCGTACATTTGTTGCTGATGAAGCATTTGAACATACATGTTTTTGGCAAGGTACAGCATGTCTATTTCCGATTAACAACGAAAGCCGTCGCTGACCAATTAGGGGTTAAAGGTTTCGTGATGAATAAGCCAGACGGTAGTGTTTATATCGAGGCGGAAGCGGATGACTTTGCATTGGTTTCCCTATTGGACTTTTGTCAAGAAGGGCCTGATCGTGCAGAGGTGACAGAAGTTAAATCAACCGAAGGCGATCTGCAGGGCTTCAAGAATTTCGAAGTTTTAAAAAGAATCAAATAATACTTCCTAGTGTCTGTCGTTAAAAGATTTTTAGGTGATACTGCAGTCTATGGACTGTCCACGATTGTTTCACGTTTGCTCAATTTCGTGTTAACACCGCTATTTACTGCGAAATTCTCCGCATCGCTGTATGGTATCTTTACAAATGTCTATTCTTGGTCAGCATTTATCAACACGTTCTTAGCCTTCGGGATGGAGACAACCTATTTCCGATATCTACAGAAAGTGGATGCAGAAGATCGACCTAAAGTTGCCAACAATACTTTTTTAATCACCCTTGTTACTGCTGTGGCTTTTTTGGTGTGCTTAGTGTCGCTGCTGGATCCGATAGCATCTTGGTTTGGTCGGAAAGGGATGCAACCCGTCTCGGACTATAAATTTTATGTGTTATGTATGGGGCTCACCTTGGCTGCAGATGCCTTGGCGGTCGTTCCTTTTGCAAGATTGCGTTCGCAAAATAGACCTATTCGCTACAGTATCCTAAAATTTTGTAACATCTTGGTCTTCGTAGGTCTCAACATCATGTTTTTGCTTGTCTTGCCGTGGGTGTTGGGGAAGTATAGCGATTATCAAGCGTATTTTTCTTGGTTTCGCGAGGGTTGGTTGGGGTATGTATTTCTTTCAAATTTGGTCGCTAGTGTGGTAACGCTTCTAATGTTAATGCGGGATATGAAAGGGATTAGACTTCGCATGGATATTGTTATGGTGCGGTCTATGCTGTCCTATAGTTTTCCAATATTTGTTGCCAACGTTTCCTTTATCATAAACGAACACTTGGATAAGATCCTAATGCCCAGCTTACTGCCTGAGCAAATCGGCGAACGTGACTTAGGTATTTATGGGGCGATAGGTAAAATTGCGATCTTCCTCAGTATTTTTGTTCAAGCTTTTAGGCTTGGGGCGGAGCCGTTTTTCTTTTCTTATGCAAAAAACGAAAATGCCCGAAAAACATATGCGTTGATCATGGAATATTTCGTTATCGCTATGATGCTGGTCATGGTGGGCTTATCCATGAATATTGAATGGTTAAAGTATTTTATTGAAGGAGGGAGTGCGAAGGAAACGGCGGAATATTGGTCGGGTATAGGCTACATTCCTATTATATTGTTTAACTACGTTCTGCTGGGGATATACATGAACCTTTCCGTTTGGTATAAGCTCTCTGATCAGACGAGATATGGCCTATATATTTCTGGTTTTGGTGCGATCATTACGGTTGTTTTATGTTACCTAGTTATCCCGCAGTGGAGTTATGCGGGCGCCATCTTTATCACATCTGTGGCTTATATGACGATGTTGGTCTTATCCTACTATTGGGGACAAAGAAACTATGCTATTCCCTATCGTCTAAAAAAGATATTGGCGCATCTGTGCATAGGATCATTTTTGGTCTACCTGAATTATGCGTTTTTTAATCGCAACGTTTGGTCGGGAAATGCCTTTCTTTTAGTATATATGCTGCTAATTTTTGTTTCCGAACGGAACTTCGTTTTAAAAGTTGTTCGGAAATAGCTGTCCGGAGGCGATACAGCTGTTGCGAAAAAAATAAGGCCGTTTCTTAGGAAACGACCTCTTCCGCAAATTTATCGTTAATTTCTTCCAATACTTCCTGTATTTCGTGGTGATGTTGCAGACCCACGAGTTGCATACGATACTCTTTGAAGTTTGGAATGCCTTTGAAGTAATTGGCATAGTGCCGGCGCATTTCGAATATACCGGTCTTCTCTCCCTTCCATTCAATGGACTTTGTGAGGTGCGTTTTGCAAACTTCCACCCGTTCGGCGATGGTTGGTCCCTCTAAGCGTTCTCCTGTTTGGAAGAAATGTTTGATCTCTCGGAATATCCAAGGATATCCAATCGATGCTCGGCCAATCATGATGCCATCTACTTCAAACTCTTGACGCCAAGCGGCGGCTTTTTCCACCGAGTCTACATCGCCATTTCCGAACACGGGAATTTTAACCCGAGGGTTTTGTTTGACATCTCTTATCATGCGCCAATCGGCCTGTCCCTTGTACATTTGCGCGCGCGTGCGTCCGTGAATGGCCAACGCTTTGATACCGATATCTTGAAGGCGTTCAGCCACCTCATAGATGTTTTTGGTGTTGTCATCCCAGCCCAGTCGTGTTTTTACCGTTACGGGCAGATGTGTGGCTTCCACAACGGCTTTGGTCATGGCTACCATTTTGTCCACATCCTGTAAAAGAGATGAACCAGCTCCTTTACATACTACATTTTTTACTGGGCAGCCGTAATTGATATCGATTAAATCTGGATTGGCTAAGGTGCATATTTCAGCAGACTGGCGCATATGCTCGATATCGGAACCAAAAATTTGGATGCCGATGGGCCGCTCGTATTCGAAAATGTCTAGTTTTTGGCGAGATTTGGCTGCATCGCGGATCAATCCTTCCGAAGAGATAAATTCGGTGTACATCATGTCCACGCCATTCTGCTTACAAACGTAACGAAATGGCGGATCACTGACGTCTTCCATAGGCGCTAACAACAGCGGGAATTCACCAAGGTTAATATGTTCTCCTATCTTAACGGCCATCACTTCAAATTTCTACAAAGGTACGAAAAAAATAAAATTGAAATAAAAGCTAGTTGCGGTGCTTGAAATCGCAAGTGTCCAAGTGGTCGTCTACCATGCCCACCGCCTGCATAAAGGCATAGCAAATCGTCGTGCCGAAAAATTTAATGCCACGTTTTTTCAAATCCTTGGCGATGGCATCCGATATCTCGGTGTGCGTAGCGGCCGATTTCATGTCTTTCAGCGCGTTGACAACAGCCTTATTGCCCGGCATAAATCCGTAAAGGTAGCTGTAGAAAGACCCGAATTCTTGTTGTATG
The DNA here is from genome assembly GCF_014653155.1 of Sphingobacterium griseoflavum. Lineage (GTDB taxonomy): Bacteria > Bacteroidota > Bacteroidia > Sphingobacteriales > Sphingobacteriaceae > Sphingobacterium > Sphingobacterium griseoflavum. The sequence goes on from NZ_BNAF01000007.1 coordinate 128,346, forward strand.
GCCATAAAAATCTGCGCGTTTTTTACGGTAGCCTCTATTTTGCCACGGTGTCGGATTATGCTACTATCTTGGACCAATTCTTCGATTTTTTCTGGTCCATATTGCGAGACGGCATGGTAATCGAAATTGCTGAAGGCATTCCTGTAGCCTTCGCGACGCCTCAATATGGTAATCCAGCTGAGTCCGGCCTGTGCAGACTCCAGTACAAGGAATTCAAACAATACGTGGTCGTCGGTAACTTGCTTTCCCCACTCCTCGTCGTGATATTTCACGTAGAGTTCATCGGTTCCGCACCAAGGACAGCGTGTTGGCTCGGTTTGCTTCATGTTTTTCTTTTTTTGCTTGATAATATTATCCTAACTTTACGGCAAATTAAGGAAATTTTTGCATGTATTGGGTAAAGCCACTTGTATTCAGTATGCTATTTAGTATGTTCACGCTGCTTGGTGTTGCTCAAGTGGATTCGTTGCCCATGGTCACATTGACTGATAGCATGGCACAGCACGATGCACCGGCGGATGCCTTCAACTATGTCTATCCAGCAAAGAATCGGCCACACCAGCTCTTGCAGCAATTGATGGAAAATGTCGTGAAACGGAGTACGCAGTTGACGGCGGCCTTGGATTTCGGAAAAGGTGAGGGGGCAGGTGAGCGTGTAGCAGGCACCCAGAAGTTAGCGCGTCCGGCGTGGGTTTTATGGAGCGTGTTTGGATTGTTGCTGGCGGTAGGCATAGTGCGCTTGCTGTTCCCGGGAGATTTCGCCATGATTGTGCAGGCCTACTATAATGAACGTACCTTGCAGCAGATTAGCAAGGAGGATAACATGCTGACCTCTTGGCCTTACATTCTACTGTACTTGATTTTTAGCCTCGCTTTAGGACTTTTTATCCTGCTGCTGGATTCATCCTTTTTACACACCGAAGCATTAAACTGGAACAACTACCTGCGCACCACCGCCGTGGTGGCTATACTGTTCATTTTAAAGATTATCTTGATCCGCTTCTTATCTTTTGTCTTCAGCATTGGTCGTATCGTTCGGGAGTACGTAACGGTGTTATACCTCGTGTATTTCAACAGTATGCTGTTTTTGATGCCTATTCTGCTGGCTGTCACGCTGGTTCCAGCGAACTATTTTAAATTTGTGTTAATTTTATTTAGTGTAGTCGTTTCTATCTTGTTTATATATAGGTTTTTGCGAACGGCGTTTCGCCTCTTCGGAAATCTTAAGTTTTCGGTTTTTTATTTAATTCTGTATCTTTGCGCACTCGAAGTAGCGCCGATTTTAATATTGGTGAAAACCTTGAGCAATTAAAAAAATTGAATATGCAAGTAGATTTAGCAAGAGCTAAGAAGGTAAAGAGCATTTTAGTTACGTTGCCAAAACCTGAAAATGACAAGTCTCCTTATTTTAATCTCGCGGAAAAATACAATTTGAGGCTTGATTTTAGGGGGTTTATTCATGTGGAAGGTGTTCCGGCTAAAGAAGTGCGGAAGGAGAAGGTAAACTTTGCCGATTTTACTGCGGTTATTTTTACTAGTAAAAATGCTGTGGATCACTTCTTTCGCGTTTGTGAAGAGATGCGTCATGAAGTATCTTCTGAACTGAAATATTTCTGCATTTCGGAAACCATCGCCCTCTATCTTCAGAAATATATTCAATACCGTAAGCGGAAGATCTTCTTTGGCAAACAAACGGCAAAAGATTTGGAAGAGGTATTAAAGAAACACAGCAAAGAAGCATTTTTATTTCCTTGCTCAGATGTGGCCAATGAAGAAACCCAGAAATGGCTGCAAGACAATGGATACAATTTTACGCCTGCTGTATTATTTCGGACGGTAATCAGTGATATCAAGGATTTGGAGGACGTTTTTTACGATATAATCGTGTTTTTTAGCCCGTCTAGCGTACAGTCTCTTTACGAGAACTTTCCGGAATTTACACAAAACAATACCCGCATCGCGGCTTTCGGTGCCAGCACGCAACAAGAGCTACTCAAGCATGACTTGATCCTCGATATCCCGGCTCCAACACCAGAAGCACCTAGCATGACGATGGCTGTTGAACAGTATATCAAACAGGTTAACAAATAGTCGAAGAAAGCGATTGAAAGAAAGCAAGAGCGGTATGTCATGCCACCGATCTTGCTTTTTTTCTGCCATAGAGCCTGCATTTTATCTTTTCCATTTTTCGCTCCTATCACCACCTTTTCAGTTCTATTTACGTTTCTCTGTCGCGATAAGCAGATGGGGAGGCCTTTGGCTTTCTTTAAATTCTAAAAAAGGAATTGTACTTATTGATTGTTTATTTATATCTTTAAGAGATTTTTAGACTAAAAAACTGACATCACACGCTTATGAGATTGCATCGATACCAGCTATTGGTAGTGTTAATTCTTTGTCTTACATTGCTTTTCGGTTGCAAGGGGCCGACAAATTCCGGGGAATTGATCGGTGTAAGACTTCATAAATTAAAAGCAAATAAAACACCCTATGGCATGGTTCTCATTCCGGGAGGTACCTTCATTATGGGCCAATCCGATGAAGATATCACCTATTCACAAACGGCTCAAAACCGACAGGTTACCATCGCATCGTTCTACATGGACGATACGGAGATTTCCAACAGCGAATATAGACAATTTGTAAACTGGGTGCGTGATTCTATCTTGATTACGAATTTTCTTGGCGATCAAAGCTATTTTATCAGTGGCCCTAATAATGAACAATACATCGATTGGAAAAAGGTAAATAGCAATTCTCCCTGGCGCACCAACGATCCCTCGGTGCGAGATCGCTTATCCAGTATGTATTATCAAGGTGAAGATCGAATCTTCGGGAAAAATGAGCTGGATGTACGTTTGTTAAAATATCATTTTGAGTGGTACGACCTGCGATCTGCTACGGCAGCACGTAACGATCGGAGCAGGTCGCGGTCTGAATTCATTATGCGTGACACCATGCTTATTTACCCTGATACCACCGTTTGGTTGAATGACTTTAGCTACGCGCAGAACGATCCTATGGTGGAAGGTTACTTTTCGCATACCTCTTTTGACGATTATCCTGTCGTGGGCGTTACTTGGCGTCAGGCACAGGCATTCAATACCTGGCGGACACGTTTGTTCAATGACGCAGCGTCAGGGAACAAACAGATGCAACGATTGCCCTACCAATTGCCATCGGAAGCAGAATGGGAGTATGCCGCCCGGGGTGGCAAAGTCGGTATGCAATTTCCTTGGGGCGGTCCTACGGCACGTAACGCAAAAGGATGTCTGATGGCTAACTTTAAACCTGGACGCGGAAATTACATGGATGACGGTGCTGCCTACACCGCACCGGTCTACTCCTATTGGCCAAATGATTTTGGGCTATATAACATGGCTGGCAATGTCGCAGAATGGACGCAATCGAGTTACAGTGAGTCGGCCAACTCTTTTGTCCACGATATGAACCCCACCTATACCTATCATGCTAAGGCCTCCGACCATGAAGCACTCAAGCGAAAAGTTATCCGTGGCGGATCGTGGAAAGATGTTGGTTTTTTCCTGCAGAACGGAGCCCGGCAGTATGAATACCAAGATACGGCGAAATCCTATATCGGTTTTCGGTCTGTGACCCGATATGTGGGCGTGGCAAATCGATGAGATAAGATTCTACTACAATTTTAAAAACTTAAATATGGCAAAGAAACGAAAATTTAAATTCGGCATCAATACGTTGATCAATTGGGGAGCAACGGTTGTAATTATTGGATTAATGTTTAAGATTCTTCATTTCAAAGGAGGGGAGTGGATGATTGGTATCGGCCTGGCTGTTGAGGCGTTGCTATTTTTTGTATTAGGTTTTGTGCAGTCTGAACCAGAACCAGACTGGACGAGGGTTTACCCCGAGTTGGATGAAGATTTTCGGGGCGACTTGCCGATCCGCTCGGCCTCGTCGCCCGCCCTGGCACAGCCAGTTGCCGTGGGCAATACGGCGGCTTTGGATAAGCTGCTACAGGATGCGAAGATCGATGAACATTTAATCGGTAATTTGGGCGATGGCCTGCGTACATTTGGCGATAAGGTTGCAGCTATTGGAAAGGTAGCAGATACAGCGGCAGCCACCAATCAATTTGCGGACAAGCTCAATGCAGCATCTACGGGCGCCGCGCAATTAAGCCACGCTTTTGAGCGTGCGGCAGCCGATTTGCAAACGTTCAACGACTCATCTGCCGACATGCAGCAGTTTAAAGAACAAGTCAGCACATTCAATAAGAATTTGAGTTCGCTCAATGCGATCTATGGTAATATGCTGTCTGCGATGAACACCAACCGTTCCTAATGTTCGTTAATTGTTCTTATTTATTGATCAAGATATATTATGGCAGGTAAGAAAGAAACGCCTAGGCAACGGATGATCGGTATCTTATATCTCGTGCTATTAGGCTTGGTGGCATTGAATGTAAGTGATTCTATTTTGGATGCCTTTAAAAACCTGGGCAATAGTTTGGGTACATCGACGCAGAACACACAGGCTGGCATTGACAACATGTTTTTGGCATTTCGGGAAACAAAGATGAAAGAAAATCCCGAACGGGCAGAGCCAATCCTCCGTCGTGCTGAAGAAGCGCAAGCCTTAGTTCAGAAACTGACCAATCAGGTAAAAGAATATAATAGTTTATTGACCAGTGAAGGAGGAGGTATGGACGACGAAACCGGCGATGTTAAATACAGGGGGTCTACGGACATATCGGCACGGTTGATGATCAACGAGGGTCGCGGTAAGGAGCTGCGCGACCTTATTACGGAAACGAAAGTCGCTTTACTGAAGCTTACGAACAATGAGATCAATCTGTCGCTGGATGCCGCAGATCCGGCTGCACGTGGCGGGATAACAAAATCTTGGGAGGAAGCCAACTTCGGTGATGGAATTCCCCTTACCGCGGCCATAACCGCGTTGGAGAAGATCCATGCCGATGCGAAAAATGCGGAATCAGCCGTGGTAAAGCATATTTTCGGAAAGATGGATCAGGCGGTCGTTAATTTGGATAAGTTTGCGGCTGTGGCAGTGGCACCTACGTCCTACTTGATTCAAGGACAGCCCTACACAGCAAAAGTCTTTTTAACTGCTTACGATTCCAAAGCAAGTCCGCAGATATCTGTTGGGGGAAGCAGTCTTCCTGTTAGCGATGGGCAAGGCCTCTACCAAGTGAATACCAGCTCTCCGGGCATCTTTACTTGGCAAGGGACGATACGTGTGCAGCAAACAGATGGTAGCGTGAAGACTTACCAAACCGAACCCATGACCTACCAAGTCGCTAAACCTTCAGCGGTTGTTTCGCCCGACGCGATGAACGTACTATACATCGGCGTAGACAACCCGATATCGGTTTCTGCTCCGGGAATTGCCAACGAGAACTTGGACGTGTCGGGTACAGGGGTATCGATCAGTAAAGCGGGGGGCCGCTATATCGCGCGGGTTAGCAGTGCTGGTGAAGCGACGGTTAATGTTTCGGCACGGGTAGATGGTAAAGCACAACAGATAGGAAGTTCGAAATTTAGGGTGAAGCGTATTCCAAAGCCCACAGCGCGTGTGGCGGGGAAAACAGGAGGGCGTATTTCGGCCGCGCAATTACGTGGACAAAATGTGGTATCGGCATCCTTGGACAATTTTGAATTTGATGCGACGTTTAAAATATCGAAATTCAATATGTACATTGCCAAGCCTAGGGTAGATCCTATCGGCCCTTACCAAGCTGGAGGCTCCTCGTTTTCCGCTCAAATGAAAACTGGTCTAGGCAGCGTGACGGCCGGATCGGTCGTGATGATCTACGATATAGTAGGTGTGGGGCCTGATGGTGTGGCTCAAAACTTAGACCCGATAACGTTTCAAGTGACGAATTAGATTGAAAAATTTTGGTGAGATGAAAAAAATAGTATGTTCATTGTTGGCTCTAGGATATTTTTTTGTTGCTTTTGGACAGCAGGAAAATTTATCCAATAGCACAAAGCCGATCCATATCGAAGAGCCGATAGATGGTTATGTGGCCAAAACAGACTTGGAGAACCGAAAAGTCGTGCCTTATGCGAATATTCGGCAAACCGACATAGCGTATTCAAAGCGGGTATGGCGCGAGATCGATCTGCGGGAGAAGATGAACAAGGCGTTTGCCTCACCGAAATCGAGATTGATCGATATTATAATTGATGCGGTGATGAAGGGCGAGCTAACGGCATACGACCCGACACCTTCCGAAAATGACCCCAACGGCGATAGTTTTAAAAATGTCTTGCCCATCGATCAGGTGATGGCACGGTTTGGTGGAGACAGTGTGCTGGTGGAGGAATTTAACGAAAACAATGAAGTCGTCTCTTCTCGCTACGAATCAAGGACATTCAGTGGTGATCATATCGTTAAATTTCGGATTAAGGAAGATTGGATTTTCGATAAGCAGCGGTCTGTTTTTGAACCGCGCATTGTAGGCATTGCTCCACTTATCGTGCCGCAGATACCGGGTTTGGAAAGTAGTGCAGGCGTCGTTTCGACCGGGGATCCGGGCGCGCCGTCCACAGATTTCGATCCATTTGATCCATTTTCTGTGCCGCCTGCACAACAATCAGCAGAAAACAACCCAGCTCCGGTGATGCCGGTATCTGCCGGGAACAATGCTTTTGTACCGCAAATCGATCCCACACCCGCTTTTTGGATTTATTTTCCGGAAGCCAGACATATACTGGTCAACAAAGAAGTTGTCAACCGCAGTAACGATGCAACAGGACTAAGTTATGATGATGTGTTCATTCGGCGCATGTTTGCTAGCTATATCGTTAAAGAGTCCAATCCGGACGACCTGCGTATTAAAGACTACCTGAACGAGGGCGTCGAGCGGCTTTATGAATCGGAACGCATCAAGAAATCGTTGATGGACTACGAACAGGACTTGTGGTCCTATTAAAAAAGATGCTGTGCGCGATTGCTGGCGTTTGGAAAAGGCTGTAGATGGCACTTATTTAGATGGGTTAAAAATAGCGTGCATTTTGTTCTTTCGATAGAATTATTTTTTTTTAAGTTTGTGCATAGACGATAAGTAAAAAAGAACGAGTGAAACTAAAACCAGTAGATAGTATATCAGGAGTTGCTCCAGCTGAATTTGTGAAGGATTACCTGAACAAAAGCCAGCCTGTCATTATCAAGGATTTTATCAGTAAGGATAGTGCCTGTTGGACGAAATGGAGTTACGACTATTTCAAGGAAATAGCTGGTAACGAGCAAGTCGATATTTATGGGCGCGAAGAAGAATCTCAAAATCATGCAGCAAGTCCACCTATCGGTCGTATGAGTTTCGGTGAATATCTGGATAAAATAAGTGCAGAACCCACAGAGCTGCGTTTATTTTTGTTCAATTTGCTGAAAATTAGACCGGAACTGAAAAAAGATGTGGTTTACAACGATGTAACGGGAGGCAAAGTTTTGCAATGGTTGCCTTACATGTTTTTTGGCGGAGAAGGATCTGCTACGCGTAATCACTTTGATATCGATATGTCGCATGTATTCATTTCGCAGTTTCAGGGAACAAAGCGTATTTGGCTTTTCCCAAACGATCAATCGGATCTCATGTATAAATTGCCGTACAACTTTCATAGCATTGCGAACCTGAAAACGAGCGATCCAGCTAGATACCCGGCTCTCAGGTTGTTGGACGGCTATGAAGCATTGATCCATCCTGGAGATACTTTGTATATGCCCGCTGGCTGGTGGCACTATATTCAATACGACACGGAAGGTTACTCGATATCGGTCAGAGCGTTGGCCAATTCGCTGAGCGAGAAAATAAAAGGTGCCAGAAATCTTTTTGTAACCAGGCATTTTGATGATACAATGCGAAGACTCTTCAAACAAAAATGGCTGGATTACAAGATTGAAGTGGCCGAGAAGAGAGCTAAGCGCGCTATTCGAAAAAGAAGTTGACAAAAAAGGAATCATATCGATTCCTTTTTTGGTAAAACCATTCCTCGATTAATCCAATTGCGCCACGAAGTCGATAATTGCTGCCGCAGGATCTTTTGTCTTCATGAAATTTTCGCCGATCAGAAAGCTATGGAACCCCGTAGCCTTCAGTAATTTGATGGTGGTTGGGTCGGCAATCCCACTTTCCGATACCTTGATGTAGTTGTCCGGGATTTTGTTAACCAAATTATAAGAATGTTGCAGATCTACCGAAAAGTCTTTCAGATTTCGATTGTTAACTCCGATGGCATCGATCTCCGGAATGATGTTGAGAAGTAGTTCCTCTTCGTTATGTACTTCTAAAAGAATGTTGAGTCCTAGCGATTTTGCATAGACCGAGAGATCCCGGATGGTATCGGGCGACAGACATGCCGCAATCAATAAAATGATGTCGGCGCCATAGGCCTTGGCCTCCGCTATCTGATACCGATCCACAATAAACTCCTTTCTTAGCAAAGGGATGGAAAGTACCTTTCGGGCGGCAGTGAGGTCCTCTAGTGATCCTTGGAAAAAATCACCGTCCGTCAATACCGAGATGGCAGACGCACCTGCATTTTGGTAGGCCAGCACAACGTCTTCCACCGCCGAGCTTCCGTTGATAAGGCCTTTGGACGGTGATGCACGCTTAAATTCTGCGATAATTCCCGTTTTGGCAGGATCGAGTACCGATTCCTTTAAGTTATGGCAGGTTCGATCAAAAAGCGGATATTGCATCAGTTGTTCCAGCGAGACTTTCGCTTTGGCCGCAGCAACCTCGATTGTTTTTCTTGCGACAATTTTGTCCAGTATAGTCATTTTTTTCCTTCAATATGAACACGTTGCTAGCATGGCGACATATTATCCAACTGCTAAACTTCGTTATTTGTTTATTTCGTTAACCAATTTTCAATTAGTTTCTTCCCATTTGTCGTTAAGATAGATTCGGGATGGAACTGCATGCCTCTGACATCATGCTGTACATGCGAGAGCGCCATGATCACCCCTTGTTCATCGATGGCAGTAACCTTTAAACAGGCGGGCAGTGTTTCGCGCTTGACAGCCCAGGAGTGGTAGCGTCCTATTTTTGAATCGTCGGGGAAATCCTGAAATAGTTTTTCCGATTTATCGGTAACCACAATCCCTGTCGCGATACCGTGCAGTGGTTTAGACATGTTATAAAGATCTCCGCCATACACTTCGGCGATGGCTTGTTGGCCGAGGCAAATGCCTAGAATATGCTTGGATGGCCCGTATGTTCGTATCACATCAAGCAGGAGGCCAGCTTCTGCCGGTATGCCCGGGCCGGGGGAAAGAAGGATATGGTCGAACGTGGCGACATCTTCCAACTGGAACTTATCGTTTCGCCACACCACATAGTCTTGCTGGAGCTCTTGGAGCAGGTGTACTAGATTGTATGTAAACGAATCGTAATTGTCAATTACCAATATTTTATTGTTGCTCATGGCAGTAATTTATGCTAAATGGATACAGATGTTTTGGCGCGCTCGCTCGGGGCAGGTCGGTCTTCTACTGTTGATGTAAGGTCTTCAGCGGACCTCAGGGCTTCGTGCGCGGCCAAGTATTGCTGACGTAGCGTTAGCAGTTCTTCGATGCGCGAATCGATTGTCAAAATGGACGATTCGAGCTGTGTGATAGTTTCACAGTATATCAATGGCCTGATCATAATGTTTCTGCAATTTCAAGTGCTCGGCGCAATGCCGCGATTTTGTTGTTTACCTCTTGCAATTCCTTTTCCGGATCGGAGTCCAGCACAATGCCTGCGCCTGCTTGGTAATGCAGCATATTGCGTTTGCTCAAGAAAGAGCGTATCATAATGGCATGGTTGAAATCTCCGTTAAAACCCATATAGCCCAGTGCACCAGAGTAAAAGGACCGCTGCAGGCCTTCGTAGCGATCAATAAGGGTAAGTGCCATATGTTTTGGTGCGCCTGAGAGGGTTCCTGCGGGATATGTATCGCCAACCACATCGAAAGGGTTGACATCGGCATGCAGCTTGCCGGAAACTTTAGATACCAAATGGATGATATGGGAATAATACTGAGCCTCCTTGTACGATTTCACTTCCACCTGCGTGCAGTGTCGGCTTAAGTCGTTCCGTGCCAAGTCGACCAGCATGACGTGTTCGGCTGATTCCTTGGCATCGTTTTTCAAGGCCTCCGCAATTTTTTCATCCTCATCCATATCGCCCGTTCGTTTAAATGTGCCAGCAATCGGGTAGATCGTAGCTTCTTTTTTCTTTATTGTCAACTGGGCTTCCGGTGACGAGCCGAATAGCTTGAAATCGCCGTAGTCAAAGTAGAAAAGGTAGGGCGATGGATTGACAGACCGCAACGCGCGGTAAACATTGAACTCATCGCCAGAAAAAGGTGTTGAGAAGGCACGCGAAGGAACAATCTGGAATACATCGCCCCGCTGTATATGGGTCTTCATTTTGTCTACCAGCTGCCTAAAGTCTTCATCCGCCATGTTGGAACGCTCTGCTCCCTGACGCTTAAATTGGTACTCAGGAAAGTTTTTGTTCTGTATGAGGTATTCCATCCTGTCCAATTGAGTAGGTTCTTCTTCTAAAAGATTCTCGAAAATGTAAAGCTGGTTCCTAAAATGATCGATCGCAATGACATAGCGGTACACATGATATTGCATGTGTGGAATGTCACGCGCTTCGCTCGGGGCACAGGTAAGGCTGATATCTTCAAAATGTGCGACGGTATCGAAGGTAAAATACCCAAATAATCCAGAAGATAAGACATTGATGCCGGGGATATCACTTTGCGAAAATTGCTGCCTGAAAAAGGATACCTCTTCGCGGAGATCAACCGTTGCAGCATCTTTTACGGACGCCTCTCGGTTCGGGTAAGTAATGCGCAGGTGCTCTTTGTTCAACGTGATGCCTGCGATCGGGTCGCAGCAGATATAGCTGATGTTGTTATCACGGCTTTGATATTCGGAGCTCTCCAAGAGCAGGCTATTCGGGAAGATATCCCGCAGGCGCAAGTAGATACTGACCGGCGTGGTGGTATCGGCCAGCAGCTTTTTATGGTTTGTTATCAGTTTGTATTGCATATTTTCACGGTCAAAAGTAAACGTTTTAAAAATAAATCTTATATCCTGTTTCAAGAAAATTGCCATCAAAAAAAAAGCCCGACATTTAAACGTCGGGCTGATCTTCACAATGGTTTTGGTTGATTATGAATATTTTATAACATACCAAATTAAGTCCCGACGCTATCTGCTTCGAGCCACCACCAGTTTGTATGTAATTTTCTTGTTGTCATTTGTATACCGCAAATTTATCATTATTTTTTGTTTATCAAATTTTTTTAAAAAAAAACCAACGATTGCGGGCAAATATTAGTCATTCAGCAAATCGGGGCGACGTTGTTTGGTGCGTTCCAACTGTTGTTCGTCGCGCCAAGCGGCAATTTTCCCTTCGTGTCCACTCAGCAAGATATCGGGTACCTTATGCCCGCGCCAGTCCGCTGGGCGCGTATAGATAGGGGCATCCAACAAACCGTCCTGAAAAGAGTCGGATAGGGCCGATGTCTCGTCGGATAGCACACCCGGAATTAAACGAGCAATGGCATCCACCAAGATCGCCGCAGGAAGCTCGCCACCAGATAGTACGTAATCGCCGATCGAAATTTCTTTCGTAACGAAAATATCCCGTATACGCTGGTCTATTCCTTTGTAATGCCCGCATAGAATAATAATGTTTTTTTCCGAGGATAGTTCGTTTGCGATCTGCTGGTTGAGGGTAGTGCCATCCGGGGTCATATAGATTACTTCATCGTAGTTGCGTTCGCTTTGTAACTGTTCGATGCAGGCTGCGAAAGGTTCGATCTGCATAACCATGCCAGATCCGCCGCCATAGGGGTAGTCGTCTACCGACTTGTGTTTGTTGGTGGCATAGGCGCGCAGGTTGTGCACATGCACCTCTAAAAGGTTTTTCTTCTGGGCACGCTGTAAAATAGAATGTGCAAAGGGGCTTTCCAGTAACCCAGGCAGCACCGTAATGATATCGAAACGCATGCTGCAAAGATAGGAAGATATTGGGAGTCCGAACGATATGCCTTTGCATTTTATAGCGCTATACCAGTACCTAAATAGCGTCAAGTTAAATAATAAGTGAACGTATTTTTACTTAATCGTTAGATGATTAGTACGTGTTCATCAGTATTTTTGAAATTAACTCATTGATATATTGTGGGTTTGAGATCACGTATGCTACAGAAACAGTTGTTTTGCATTGCTAAAAATGTTACAAATACATACCAGCTTTAAGCCAATCCGCTGAAGTGATAATTCCAAATTTGATATCTTTTATTATTTCATGAATTATGAATACTGGAGAATAATATTCGGAATGAATCGTTTTACACGAATTAAAAACGATGTATCGGTTGTTTAATTAATTTTTACTTTATCCCATGTTTTATTGGATTTTTTATTTAATAGCCTGTTTTATAATTCAAAACTTGCAATAACAACTTATTGATTTTATATTTGCCGACCGTTTAACAAAATTTAACAAATGTTTTAACGGTTTTTAACAATCAATATTTTTTTCCTATTATTGTGAGTAATAGCCAATAATTATTGATAATTGATAACTAAACACTATTTTACATGAAACAAAAATTACTCAGTTTTATTTTTGTGCTGACCTGCCTTATTGGTGTATCCCACGCGCAGAATCGGCAAGTGAGTGGGAAGGTAACTTCTGCTAGTGATGGTACGCCAGTGAGCGGCGTTTCAGTTGCTGTTGTCGGCACTACCACCGCAACTCAAACGGATGCGACCGGGAATTATACCTTAAGTATACCGAGTGGTAGCCAAACTTTATCATTTTCCTATGTAGGGTACGCGACACAGCGATTGCCTTTAGGAACGCAGTCTGTGCTGAATGTTCAATTGCAGCCTGATGAAACATCATTGGAGGAAATTGTAGTGACAGCGATGGGGATCGAAAGGTCTGCGAAGAGTTTGACCTATGCAACGAGTCGGGTCAACCCTGACGATTTGTTGCAAAACTCTGAACCAGATGTGTTGAAAGCTATGCAAGGAAAAGTTGCAGGTGTGGATATTAGAACATCTCAAGGAACTCCTGGGGCTGCAACGCGATTTCAAGTAAGGGGTAACACTTCTTTTTTCGGAGATAACCAGCCTTTGATTATCGTTGACGGTGTACCTTATGACAACAGCATGACAACAACAAGTAGCATGACCTCTGGCGGTGGTGCTTACGGTTCTGGTATCTCGAACTTAGATCCAAACGATATTGAGTCCATGAATGTTTTGAAAGGTTCGGCAGCGGCAGCGTTGTACGGGTCTAGAGCTTCAAACGGTGCAGTTATTATCACGACTAAGTCGGGCGCTGCCAAGTTAGACAGGCCTACCTCCGTAACGTTAAGGAGTTCATTTTCATTGGAAAATGTAGCAAATTTACCTAAATATCAGAATTCTTATGGTGCGGGATCGCAATTCAACTATTCAAATTCCAATGGTTCTTGGGGGCCAAAGTTTGGTAGTCGCGACAGCATCCCTACCTGGCCAGACTACTTAGCTGCTTACCCGGATATGTTTGGTGCCAACGTGCCATATAGAGCCTATCCGAACAATGTGCGCGATCTGTTCGAGACAGGCCGTGTTTGGGAAAATTCGGTAAATTTTGCGGGCGGTGGCGAAAAATCTGGGTTTAATGTAACGTTGTCCCAAATGGATCATAAAGGCTACGTGCCGAATTCTTCGTTTAAACGCTATAATTTATCTGCTGGAGGAAACTTGAAAGTCTCCGATAAAATGAATGTTCGAGGTAATATTGCCTTTACGAACTCGAACCAAGTGGGGGGGTATTTTGGAGAAAACCAAGTTGATGGAGCGGCGTCTTCTTTCGCAAGATCGCTATTTCTTGGAAGAAATTGGGATGGGTCGTTGCCTTATGAAACACTTACAGGTAGAAACCTCAACTGGTTAGGTGGTGGACAATTTGATCACCCAACGTGGTCCGCCTTTAACAATTATGCGACTACTCTTGAAAACCGAGTTTTGACATCCTTTGCTGCAGATTATGCAATTAATGATTGGTGGAAATTGGATTATAATTTGGGTGCAAACTTAAGTTTCCTTGATCGTAAAGAAATCTATGAAATATCATCACGTGCATATGAGGGTTTGGGAGGTTTGGTTACTGACCAAAGAAACCACCGTGAGTTGGAATCTACTTTTCGCACAACCTTTACGCCAAAGATTTCTGAAGACTTTTCTTTCCGAGGAATTCTTGGATTTAACTATAATCAGCGCGTAACCGATCGTATGACAAACGAAGGCAAAAGATTTATTTCACCAGGTATTTACACGCTCACAAATAACGCCCAACAACTTTTCATTACAGATGATATGCTGAAAAGACGTATTATGGGGTTATTCGCTGATGCGGAAGTTGGATTTAGAGATTACTTGTACTTAAACGTAACGGCGCGTAATGATTGGTCTTCTACGCTGCCACAGTTTTCAAGATCTTATTTTTATCCAGGCGTATCGACCTCTTTTGTTTTCACAGATGCATTTAAATTAGAAAGCAATATTCTGAGCTATGGTAAAATTAGAGGAGCCTGGGCTAGAGTCGGTCGGGATACTGATCCTTACAATCTGCAAAACTTATATGGAATCAGCACAAACTTTTTGGGGCAACCAAATGGTGCCTTGTCAATTCGTTCGAATAATCCTAATCTAACTCCAGAGTTTACACAAGAATTTGAAGTTGGAACGGAATTGGCGTTCTTTAACCGCCGAGTAAATCTGGATTTAAGCTATTATAATAGGATATCTACCGACTTATTGGCGCCTATTTCTGTACCTGTCTCGTCTGGATACGATGAGTATTTTACCAATTTCGGGAAGATCAGAAATAGAGGTGTCGAAGCTTCGTTACAATTGAAGCCTCTTGCAACATCTAGTCCGGTACAGTGGACTTTGTCAGCTGCCTTTACTAGGAACAAAAATACGGTGGAAGAACTGATCGATGGCACAGAAAGAATACAGCTACGTGGCATCTTAAGCGGGACGATATCCGCTTACTTGGAGCCAGGTCTTCCTTTCGGTTATTTGCGGGGAACAAGGTCGCTTCGTGACGACGAAGGTAACCTGCTGATTAATCCAGCCACCGGCGCAATGATCGAGGATCAAAGCCAAGAATATAATTTAGGTGATCCAAATCCTGATTTCAAATTGGGTATAAACAATGTTGTGACATACAAAGGATTCTCTTTCCAAGCTTTATTCGATTGGACGAAAGGTGGTAAAATGTATTCGGTAACAAACAGCTCATTGTTAGGACGTGGTGTGACCATGGATACGGAAAACAGAGAGTTGAATGCTATTCTTCCAGGAGTTTATGGCGATCCGCTTACCGGACAAGCAATATTGGATGCAAACGGAAATAAGATTGCTAACCAGACTAAGCTGACTGTTAACGACTTGTATTTCTCGCCCGAGGCTACTTTAGGACAAACGTTTGCGATTAATACGGCGACAGAATGGAACATCTATGATGCAACGGTTTACCGTTTGCGTGAAGTGTCCATTGCGTATGATATCCCTCGTTCTGCGCTTGGTAACTCCTTTTTTAAAGGTTTGACAGTGAGTTTGACTGGACGAAATTTATGGCATTTTGCGCCTAATTTTCCAAAATACTCGAATTTTGATCCTGAGGTGAATAGCTATGGATCTACGTCTACCCAAGGAATTGATTTATCTGCTGCACCGACAACAAGACGGTACGGTTTGAATTTGGTAGCTAGATTTTAATAAGAGGAATTATGAAAAAGATAAATAAAATAAAAAATATATTATTAATTGGAATAGCCATTTCATCAGTGTCTTGTTCCAACCAACTTGATGTCAACGAAGACCCTAATAACCCCACAGGACTCTCGTCTGCTGTTTTGCTACCTCGTGTAGAAAGATTTGTCGGGGATGCTATGGCGATGGGTTCTGGTTTTTCTAACAACCTATCGGCCTATACACATCAAATGGTCCATTACGGAAGTGCAGACCAATATGGTGCGGCCGGAAACGATTTTTATTGGGAGCAGGCTTGGACGTACTCATATCGAAACGTTATTACGAATGCTAATGTAATTATTAAGCAAAGTACGGAATCTGGCGATTTACGCTATGCAGGAATTGCAAAAGTCTTGAAGGCTTATACATTTTCTGTCTTGGTGGATTTGTTCGGAAATGTACCTTTTACCGAAGCAAATATGCTTGTCGAGGAAATCAGGTATCCAAAATATGATAATGGAGCGGAAATTTATCCGCAGCTTATCGAGCTCATTAATAGTGCCATTGCTGATCTTGAAAATACCGATGCTCCTAATCTTCTTGTCCCTGGTGCGGACGACGTTATTTACGGAGGTAATGCAGGTAATTGGATAAAAGCTGCAAATTCGTTGAAATTTAAATTGCTAGTACAGCAAAGGAAAGTGTCGGACGTGACTTCCGATGTCAATCAATTGCTGAATGCCGGCGATTTGATTGCGACTACTGCAGAATCCTTTAAGATTCCTTATGGGCCAAACGCAGCCACTGATGATAGAAATCCCGGCTTTGGTGAGTATTACGCAACGCAGCGTACCATGCATGTCAGCCCTTGGTTGTACGAAATTATGAAGGGGTACAATACAAATATCTTAACGGGCATAGAAGATCCTCGAATTCCTTATTACTTTTATAACCAGCTAACAGCTTCTGCAGCTCCTAGAGCGGATGTGGAATACAGGGATGGTGCTTTTGTCTCGAAATATTTTGGAAGCCAAGGTCCCAACAGAGGGGCAAATTTACAAAATCAGGTTACCCTGTTTGGAATATACCCGGTCGGTGGCCGTTATGATGATGGACAGGGCGGTACTGCTTCGGCGTCGTCCGGTACTGGAGCTGCTCCTTATAGATTGATTACTTATGCAGATATTTTGTTTTTGAAAGCCGAATTAATCCAAGAGGGAATTGTGGCTGGAAATGCTGCTACAGCGTTGAGCGATGCTTTGAAAGAGTCTTTTAGGATGATTGATCAGGTAGTCGCTGGAAATGGGTCATCACAAACAATTCCTGCTATAGCTGCTTCAGATGCTGAAACAGAATATATTGACGCTGTTATGACAAGATTTAATGCCGGAAATGCCGCTAAAAAGCTAGAGTATATTATGACAGAAAAATGGCTTTCTAGCGTTGGCTCTTGGGTAGATCAATACACTGACTATAGAAGAACAGGATATCCTGTGTTGTTTGATCCTGCTGCTGTAGGCGGTTCTGTTACCCCACCAGCCGGTGGAAATGGGGGAGAGAATCTGCCTGCTGTTCGGGTTATTTCAAATAGGAGATTCCCTAATTCTTTGCCTTATGTACAATCAGAATTAAATTTGAATTTAAACGCCCCGGAACAGAAGACGGATCTTAGTGCTGCTAAGGTTTTTTGGATGCCCTAATAAATCATAATTGAAAAATGAAAAGAATTTTAAACCTTATAATGCTGATTTCATTGGTTGTGGTTTCAGCGTGTTCAAAGAGTGATAATGCGACTATGCCAGACGGGATTGTCTATATCAATCAACCTCAAATAACTAAAGTTGCCGGTGGTGATCCTGCCATTTTAGATACTGATCCGCTTGCATTTGCTTCCAAAGTAAGCGTAGATCTATACTTTAAGGACTCTGAGAAACCTGACTATTTAGACATAGTCGTCGTCAAAAATGGTGATGCGGCCAATGCGAAGGTTCTTAAAGGCAATGTGAATGCCTATCCGGTAGAGATCGATATCACGGGACAGATGCTCACAGACCTTTTTGAGGAGCAGATTGTAAGTGGCGATCAATTTGATATTGGCGCAAATTACATTAAGTCGGGAAAGACCTATTTGGCTTTTCCGTTAGGAGGTGGCGCTTCCTACGGACCTGGCGTTTCAGGGCAGCCCGGTGCCTCACCTACCGTCCGATATGGAGCAATTTGTGGATTTGAGGCGGATGATTTCTTAGGCAACTTTACGGTGGTGACAGATGGCTGGGCAGATTTTGGCGAAGGAAGTACTGCAATGGTAACCAAGGTAGACGAGAGTACTTTGTCCATTACCTATCCAATAGCAGATTTCAAACCTATTTTGCTAAAGGTTGATCCTGCGGATAACACGATTCAAGTGGCTAGACAAGAATTGGGAGATTACGGTCCTGGATGGCCATATGGAATGTTGTATGCTACCTCTGTAGCAGGAAATGACAACTTCGTGGATCCGTGTAATGGTCGGATAAGTGTCCGTTTAGGGTATACAGTAAGTGCAGGATCTTTTGGAGATTTCTTGCTGGTTCTGCAGCGATAATACGTTCCCAAAGGAAAAAAGTATATGACCTTGATTTAATTATCAAGGTCATTTTTTTTGCTATAATATTGATTATGGCAGAATTTTCAGATGAAAGTGTGAAGTTTTCAAGCTATTTCTTTATTCAAAAACTTATCGCATATTCCTTCTGTTTACGACCTTATTTAGATTGCAGTACTAAACTTTGCCGCGGATTTTCTCGAATTTTCAAAAAAAGTCTACTTGAGGGAGACTAATATTTATAACGGCATTCGGTTCTGCTTGTTTATGCAAAATTCAATAGTTGTTATTTTGACACTTTTAAATATTGGCTTGAATTCTGTTTTGCAGGTGAATTTTTCTTTGTTGCATGCTGTTTCAGCAGTTGAATATCGGCTTCGCGCTATCTAATCTCGTTTGTTTTTTAATGTTTTTCATTTTAATAGTAGAAAATTCATGTTGGTGTAGATTTTATATTACAACTACGGACGCCTCACATTTTTTTTTGATTTTGGGAAAAATGTTTTTTCTGCATTTCTAGCGTTTTAACGACGTAAAATACTTTTTTTCAAAATTTTTTGTATTTTTATTAATAAATTTTATTTTGAATTTGTTGTTTTTGCATTTATATTAGCAAACGTAAATGTTAACGATTGTTAAAATTTGCAACTTACTAACTAGAATTTGAAAGTACTCCCCTAGACAAGGAGACTTATTGACTAAACAACAACGAACAACAATGGAACAAAATTCACTAACTCAAATCTGCGCTTTACTACATTAGTCGAAGCGGACTGATCATTACATATTTTCTTTTTCGGATCAGCGAATTATCTTTTCGGTGTAATCATCACGTTATTCGATTTTTTGCTATTCTGATATTTGCTGTATTTTTTATGGCCCTAGATGATTATGTCCAATTTTCGCCGTATACCGCCTATCGTGGTTCCCACGATCTATAGGCCTTAACATTGCAATTACGAATCCCGAGAGGGAATTTACTAACTAAACAACAAAAATCAAATGAAACAAAAATTACTCAGTATTCTTTTTGTGCTGACCTGTGTGGTAGGGGTTTCTTTCGCACAGAATCGGCAGGTGAGTGGGAAGGTTACGTCCGCCACGGATGGATCACCCATAGGTGGAGTATCTATCACCTTGGTCGGTGGTTCCACAGGGACACAAACGGATGGAACTGGAAATTATTCCATTCAAGTTCCCATTAACGCAGAATTGAACTTCTCTTACATTGGCTATCTCTCACAACGCGTTTCTGTAGGGAACCGTTCCATGGTTAATGTGCAACTTGTCTCCAATGAAGCTTCGCTGGAAGAAGTCGTAATTACGGGTTATACGCAACTTTCGAAAGAAAAGAGTGTCGGAGCTACATCCTCTATCGGTGGGGAAAAACTCGAAGACATTCCCATGGCGTCTTTCACACAGAGGCTGCAAGGTTTGGCGCCGGGTGTCAATGTGCTTTCAGGAACAGGACAACCGGGCACCAATGCTGCCGTAAGGATTCGCGGTGTAAACTCCATCGCGGGATCAACTGCACCGTTATACGTAGTAGATGGAATTCCAATTGATGAGGCAACCTTTTCCACAATGAATCCAAATGATTTCGAAAACATCAGTATCTTGAAAGATGCATCCACAACGGCGCTTTACGGTTCACGAGGAGGTAATGGTGTTGTAGTTATTACGACGAAAAGAGGAAAAGCAGGCGGTCTTCGCTTGAATTATAGCTACCAAGGTGGTGTGGATGTGCGTACTACAGGTAACTTTGAAATGATGAACACCAGTCAACTTCTAGCTTTGCAGGAACAAGGGCGAGCGGGTTTAGGTTGGACGTTGTCACCAGATAATACAAACTCATCCTTGGCGCCAGAAAGAAGAGCGCAAGTGCGCGATTCGATTTCTCAGATTAATACACGTTGGGATGAACTCTTTTTTCAAAATGGTAAGTTTCAATCTCATGAAGTTTCTGCTTCAGGAGGTAATGAGGAAACAAAATTCTTTACCAGTTTTAACTACTACTCGCAAGATGGTATTGCGGTACGTTCCGGATTGGATCGGTACACTATGCGTTTGAATGCTGATCACCAATCGGGACGTGTTAAGCTAGGTGTACAAAGCAACATTGGTTGGTCAAAATCTAATTTTATCGAATCCGAAGCAGCTGTAGCATTAGCAAATCCATTTGCAGCCGCATATTTAGCCTTTCCTTGGGAGAATCCATACGGTCCCGATGGACGGATTATCACGACTAACAACACGACCAATGGTTTTAGTCCATTCAATCCATTCACTTCAAGATATGGTGTTTTGGGTGATAGTCGTATAGGATCAAATGCTTTGGATCGTTTGGATAATACAACGTTGAAAACTGATCAGTTAAAAGGAACGGTAGGTGCTAATTTTGCTTACGATATTTACGATGGCCTATCATTTAAAACGAATTTGGGTTTAGATTACCGCCAAACGGTGCAGGAGCGGAGTATTTACCCTGGATCGCATGCGGGTGTAGCAGTGCAGCAAGGAAACCAAGGATCCTATAATAATAATGTATTCAGACGATTGAATTTAATAGGAACAAGCGGCTTCGATTATCGTAAGTCCTTTGGTGAGCACAGCCTTGCTGCAAGCGCGCTGTTTGAAACGATTCGTAGGCGAGATTCTGAGTTTTTCTATACAGGCTATGGTATCAACCCTAAATTGTTGAATACGCCGGCGGGTATCACTGGAGGTACCAATACAAATGGTATGATTCCCTCTGTAGGTGGTGGAAAAACTCAGTTTGGTATAAATTCTTATATTGGGCTCGTAAACTATAGCTATGCAGACAAATACACTGTGCAAGGAACCTACCGTCGTGATGGATCGTCGAAGCTTCCCATTATTAACCGTTGGCAGAGCTTTTATGCGATTGGGGGAAATTGGAACGCCAAAAAAGAAGATTTTTTAGCAAATGTTTCTTTTCTTGACCAACTGATTGTTCGGCTAAGCTATGGTCAAACAGCAACCGGGCAGAACCAAAGCAACTTTGGTTATTTGCCTACATACGGAAATGTTTCATATGCTGGCGTAGCAGGTATCGCGCCTGCCACACCAGGTAACCCAGATTACAATTGGGAATATACTTCCGTACTTAACGTCGGGTTAGATTTTGGATTTTGGAATAACCGCTTAAAAGGATCGGTTGACGTGTACAACAGTAAGACAAATAATCTCTTTATTGATCAGCAGCTTTCTAGAACATCTGGATTTGGATCGTTGGCGATTAATGCCGGAAATTTGCAAAACAAGGGAGTTGAGGTTAACCTTATAGCAGATGTAATTTCTACGTCAACTTTTGTTTGGTCAGTAAATGCAAATATCGCCTATAACAAGAATGAAATCACTTCGTTGGGACAAGAAGAGGAATACCCACAAGGTACGTCAATCATCCGTGTAGGTCTGCCTATTGGTTCGCATTATGCGGTAGGCTATGCAGGGGTTGATCCTCAAACAGGAGATCCGTTATACTATAACCGAAACGAAGAAACGAAGGAGATGGACGGAACAACAACTAATGTTTTTGATAATGCGGGCCAGTCAGTAGCACAGTGGGGCACGTCTGTTGCACCAACCTCTGGAGGTTTTGGTACTTCTCTTCGATATAAAGGACTGTCTTTCAGTACCTTGTTTGCTTTCTTCAAAGATCAGCATTTGTTTAATAACGAATCATTCTTTTTGGCCAGTACGTCAAACTTTAGCGCCTATAACCAACAGACGAGGATGGCTGATGCATGGCAACAGCCAGGTGATGTGACAAATATTGCCCGCCTAGGCTCGCAACGTCAATTCAGCTCATTTGATATTGAAGATGCTTCTTTCCTGCGTTTAAGAAACATCACCATCCGTTACGATCTACCAACGTCTTGGTTTGCAGGTACCAATTATATCAAGGGGGTAGGTGTATTTGCAATGGGACAAAACCTAGCAACTTGGACAAAATGGACTGGTTTCGATCCAGAAAACAGTATCAATATCTATAACTTTAGATATCCAGCGCCAAGAAATTATTCATTTGGTATTGATGTAAGATTTTAATTAGAGATTACGATGAAAAAAATATTTAATTCCACTGTAAAATTATTTTTGACAGGTGCGGTTTTTTTGGCTTCCTGTTCAAAGAACATAGATTTAGTGCCAAGCGATACGATTCCCTCGGAGTCGGCTTTGGAAAATTATCAGGATTATGACAAAGCTGTCATTGGAGCATACTCAAATATCGCCTATCAGCAAACTATCAACGTCAACACTGTTCTAGCTGATGAATCTCGGTGGGCAATTGATAATAATGCACGTAACTATAGCGCCGGTGCACATAAATGGGCATTTGATGCTGGAGAAGCTACGGCCACCGATGGTTGGGGAAATTTGTACAACGTTATCGACCGTGTAAATAGAGCGTTGGCTTTATATGATAATATTACAACGACAACTGCGGAAGAGGCAAGTGCATTGCCGCGTTTAAAGGGAGAACTACATGCTATTCGTGCTTTCGCACATTTTGAATTGTTGCGTTGGTTTACGGAGGAATTCACGCCTACGTCGTTAGGAGTTCCGGCCATGACTGCGTCGACGGTAACAGGTAAGCCCGCGAGAAACACATGGGCTGAGGTGATGACCCTGATCCAAGCTGATTTGTCGGAAGCTGATCAGTTGATTCCGTCGGCATTTACGGATATTTTCCGGATTACAAAGCCTGCTGTAGCGGCAATCCGCGCTCGAGTTGCTCTTTATAACAAAGACTGGGCGAATGCGATCACCTATGCAAACCAAGCTTTGGCTTCTAAAGGAACATTAGCTACGGGCGAAACATACAATGGTATTTGGACAGATGCCAATACGTCGGAAGTATTCTTTCAATTGCGAAGAAATTCTAATTCAGGATCTATCAGAACGTTATGGACAGATGATAATACTGATGTGTTTTTCTCGCCTTCGTATAAATTGATGGCTACTTTTGATCAAACAAATGACATTCGTTATGCAAGATTCTTTATGGATGATACATCAGTGCCCGTGACGAGAGAAAATTGGAAAGTAAACAAGTATCCCGGTCAGAATGCGACAAACCGGTTTAATAATATTAAAGTTTACCGCGTTTCCGAAATGTATTTGATATTGGCCGAGGCCTATGCGGAAACCAATAATTTGGCGGAGGGAACAAGTCGTTTGAATGCCTTACGCGCTGCGCGTATTAATGGTTATACCAGCCAGGCTTTTGCCAATGCTAACGCGTTGATCGAGGCGGTTTACCTAGAGCGCTACAAGGAATTAGCTTTTGAAGGTCATCGTTTCTTCGACCTAAGAAGACGTAACTTGCCGGTAGTGCGTACCGCGCAGGATATCGCTAGCGGAGCAGCTATTCCTTTACAGTTAAACACATCAGATCGAAACTATATTCTTCCAATTCCACAGTCAGAGATATTTGCTAATGAAAATATTGTTCAGAATCGTGGCTATGGCATGAATTAACCGACGGTTTACTATATGCTTTTCGAAAAGGGGGGTGTGCTTGTAAAAGTACACCTCCTTTTCGTACATATGCAACATTTGATTCCTATAAAACTTTGCTGTTACCTCACTATTACAAGTTTCCTTGATGTGTTTTAGGTACTCTTGCTGTTACAACTTAAATGATCAAACAGATTTGGACATGTGAATTTTCATCTTGTGTTTTTTGCAAGCATGAAAGCGGAAAAAAGCATTGTATGTCGTAAAACTTTCCAGGTTTCCATTGGGATAGTACCGGTATACGTCACCTATAAACCATTGATTGCGATCATTAGATGTACGCAATACGATGGCATTACTTTTCAGCGTATTGCCATGCCTGTAATGTTTTTTAAAGCCTAAAAGCCCAGTCAGCTCCCCCCCCCCCCCCTCTACGTTTCTTGAGAAATAAAAGTTCCTAAAGGCATGTCTTTTCCCTATTATTAACGCTTTAATTTTCTTTGTTTGTTTAATGGAAAATCCAATTAGTTTTAACTTGACTTTGCAATTGTTAAAATAACATTTTATTTTTTGTTAAAATTTTTTGTCATTTACAGCTTGTTTTGTTGCTTGTGTGCAGCCGCTGTAATACAATATATTCATTAGTATCTCCAGCGTATATACGGCGTTGAGCCGTTTGTTTAATCATTTTTATGTCGTTTTTGTGGATAATTAGTGTTTTTTGTACAATTAATTTTTTATTCATGAAATTTTGCTTTTTTAAAATTTTAATTTATCATTGCAGTGATTAAATGTATCATGGAAATTAATTAGTGTGTATAATTAATTTTTAGTTGTGTTTTGATGCATTTTTTTGGTAGGTTTTAAACTGGTTAAATTATGATGCGACAGAGGTTTTCAAATCCGTTTGTACCGTTTCTTTAGCGCGCGAAGCCGCCGGACGACTAATGAATAGGCAACGTTTATTCTGCAGACGTCCGAGCATGATTTGCTTAAAAGCTTTGTGCTGACGCTTCGCTAGCAACACTGGACAACGTGATTAATTACACGCCTGTTTGTATTGGAAGCCGTTTTTGCGAATCCACTTAGCATTTTTCTACTATCAAATAGTCCTTCTGCAGAGAAGGTTCATTAACTAAACAATAAACAAATGAAACAAAAATTACTCAGTATTCTTGTGGTGCTGACCTGCTTTTTAGGAGAGGGGTTTGCACAAAATCGACAGGTGAGTGGAAAGGTCACCTCGGCAACGGACGGTTCGCCTATTAGCGGTGCCTCCGTTGCGCTATTGGGGACCACTACAGCAACGCAAACCGATGCAGCTGGAAGTTTTGTGATGAGTGTGCCGCCAAACAGTACCCTGCTGTTCTCCTACATCGGCTATGTAAGCCAGCGGATTCAAGTGAACAACCAAAATGTACTGAATGTTCGCTTGGCCGTGGATGAGACGTCATTGGAAGAGGTGGTTGTTACAGCGCAGGGCATTGAGCGAGCAGCGAAATCTATTGGCTATGCTACCCAAAAGGTTACCGGTGAAAATTTGGTGCAGCGGTCTGAAACAAATGTGCTTAATGCACTCCAAGGCAAGGTCGCCGGGGTAAACATCTCGAGCTCGTCGGGCCAGCCGGGTGCCTCTACCAATATCAATATCCGGGGCATTACCTCCTTCGGAGGAAACAACCAGCCCCTGATTGTTGTTGATGGTATTATTTTCAGTAATGATACGGATAATAGCCAGAACACCTTGTTCGGTTCGCAGCCGGCCAACAGGCTGAACGATATTCCGCCAGACAATATCGAGTCGATAAATATTTTGAAGGGACCTGCCGCATCCGCCCTTTACGGATCCAGAGCTTCGGCCGGTGTCTTGATGATAACCACTAAAAGTGGGAAAGGAATGGCCGGGAAGACGGAGGTGACATTCAATTCGTCGGCTAACTTCCAAAATGTAGCCTATTTGCCCAGATTCCAAACCTCTTATGGGCAGGGTACACAAAATCTATACAACAATCAAGTCACCAGTTCATGGGGCCCTATTTTCGGTAGCGTTAGTGAAGTGGTGCAGGGCGGTACAGGATTGACGGTTCCATATCAGGCCTATCCAAACAACATTCGTGACTTCTACAATACAGGCGCATTTTTTCAAAATTCATTAAACTTAGCCGGTGGTGACGATAAAAGCAATTTTGCTGCAGGACTATCGAGTACGATACAGGAGGGGATAGTACCGAATAGCAAATACAATCGACATACGGCAAATTTGGGCGGAAATCGTACCCTAAACAATGGTATCAAGATAGGTGGAACGATTACGTATTCGAAGACGAACCAACGTGGTTCTACGATGGGAAATGGGGGGAGTGCTTTTGGGCAAATTACCCGTATTCCAGTATCGTATGACCTGAACGGCACCCCTATTTTAGATGCTGCCGGCAATAGACAGTATTTCCTCCCTAACCAGAACAGCCCTTTGTGGAGTGTAGAGAATGAATTTTTTGAATCGGCAGTGGATCGGGCGTTCGGTAATCTAACCATAGGTTACGATATCACGGATTGGCTGAACGTATCCTACCGCATGACCGGCGACACGTATATCGATCAGCGATCACAGGTGCTCCGGATAGGCGCTGCACGCGCGCCGCAGGGTTCCATCAATGAGGAGAGTCGATTTCGAAGTGAGCTTAATGGTGATCTGATGGTGAATGCACGTAAAGATGACCTCTTCCTAGAAGGACTCACCGCGAACTTGTTGTTGGGACAAAATATCAATAGCAGAATCTTCCGAGAGGCAGGCGTCATAGGTGGCGGATTATCGATGGTTGGATTTGACAACGTTGGTAACGCTTCTGTATTTACAGGATCCTATGCCAATCGGCAATTGCGTCGGTTGGTAGGGCATTATGCTCAGCTAGGCCTAGGGTATAAAGACTATTTATTTCTCGAATTAACCGGTCGTGCAGACAAGTCGTCCACATTGCCCACACATAACAACACCTATTTTTACCCATCGACTTCGTTAAGCTTTGTGCCGACGACAGCTTTCCAAAGCCTGCGGTCTGACGTGCTCTCTTTTTGGAAAATTCGGGCTAACGCCGCCCGTGTGGGACGAGATGCAGATCCTTACCTCTTGTATTCAGTTTACAATATTGGAACATTTGGCAACAATACCGCTAGTATCCAATTCCCTTTATCGGTGGGCGGGTCTGCAATTCCGGGATTTAATATCAGCACCAGAATCGGTAATCCGAACCTTCGGCCCGAGTTTGTGACGTCATATGAGTTTGGAACGCAACTTGGGTTGTTCAATAACCGGATCGACATAGATTTTACCTACTTCAGTACCCGTAGCAGAAGCCAAATTTTCAACGTCGCGGTATCCAATGCATCGGGTTTCGACAATCGGACCGATAATATCGGCGAAATGACCAACAGAGGGATCGAGGTTTTGCTGGGCGGATATCCGGTTCGTAATGCGGCATTCAGCTGGAAGGTCGATCTAAATTTCACCCGGATACGCAACAATGTGGTTTCTATTTTTGGTGACGAGCCTGTGGGGGGTGATAATTTGACCAGCACGGTGATTCCTGCAATCAATTCATTTATCGGTATTTCCCCTTCCATAGCCGAGGGATATCCTTACGGAGTCATCGTTGGTGCGGCTCATGCACGTAATGAGGCCGGAGAGCTTCTCATCAATCCTATTACAGGTCAATTCATGCCAGGGGTTGGAAATAGAGTGATTGCCAATCCGCAAAAAGATTACACACTAGGTGTAGCTAATACGTTGACCTATAAAAATTTCAACTTGAATGCGTTGTTCGATATTCAAAAAGGTGGACAGTTATTCTCCTTTTCCCAGGTGGATATGCGATCCAATGGGATGATTTTCGAAACGGGAATAGATCGCGAGCAGCCCCGTATCCTTCCTGGTGTCATTGATAACGGAGACGGTACATTTCGGCCAAATGATATCCAGATCTCTGCCCAAAGTTACTGGCAAGGGTTGGGCGGTATTGGTTCTGAAGCCGCTGTTTTCGATGCTACTTCTTATCGGTTGAGAGAGGTGTCGCTCACTTATAATCTTCCGCAAAGTGTGATCAAAAATACACCATTTGGCCAGCTGTCAGTTGGATTTAGCGGCCGTAATCTATGGATGTTTGCACCAGGTTTCCCCAGCGACCCCGAAGTAAATACGCAGGGTGCCGGCAATGCGCAAGGTCTTGACTTGAATGGAGCGCCGACTACCAAAAATTATGGATTTAATTTACGTGCAACCTTTTAATCTGGAAATCAATATGAAATTCGTTAAAAATAGATCAATACTAGCAGTTTTGATGACGACAACAATCGCATGGTCTGGCTGCAACAAATTTTTAGATGTAAACGATACCCCCAACAATCCATTGGCGGTTCCTCCTTCTACACTGTTGTCCACCGGCTTGGCCGGTACAGCTTTCGCTGTTTCCAATGAGTTAAACCGCTTTGCCTCAACCATCATGAGCGTGACGGCCGGCGCAGCCGGTAGTCCTGCTGCTTGGGATATATACGCGGGTTTGACGGGAGCGGAATTTGGCAACCAGTGGAATTTTGAATTGTACGGAGGTGCATTAATCAACTATAAGAAGATGATTGAAGCTGCCGAAGCGCAGCAGGGGCCTGCCTATGTAGGAATCGGTAAAATTATGATGGCCTATACCTTTTCGGTTGTAACGAATGTATGGGGCGATGTGCCTTATTCCGAAGCGCTTCAGGGCGACATGCAAGTCACAACACCTCGATTGGATTCCCAGCGGGATATTTACCTAGGCAATACATCGGGAAATATCCGCGGGCTTATGGACATGGTTAGAGAGGGATTAGCCGATCTAAGTCGCGAAAGTGTTCTCCGTCCGGGCGCGACGGATCTTGTCTATGGAGGGAATATAGAGCGATGGAGGCGTGCCGGAAATTCGTTATTGCTCAAATTAGCGATGCAAATCAGCCAGGTTGAACCTGCAATCGCCGCGCAGGTCATTCGGGAAGTCATGGACGCTAATCAGTATATCAACGAAAACGCCGGGAATTTGTCGGTAAGGTTTGGTGGTCAGGTGGGCAGCCATTCGCCGCTGTGGACATTGACCCATAATTCGCTATTCGAAAATGAACTGATGATCAGCACACGTTTTTTGAATCTATTGGAGCGCCTGAACGACCCAAGGCTACCTAATTTTGTAACGCGCGTTGAGCGGACGCCAGGTGCAACGCCTGTGTATGTGACAATTGATAACGGTTTCCGAGGTGTTTTGCCCCTTGCGGCGTTAACAAACCCGGCCAGAAAGGGGCGTTCGGTATATAATACCTATGCGACAGGTGTATCGGGTGAAGGGCCTGTACGCTTGCTGACCTATGCGCAAACATCTTTTATTCTTGCGGAAGCAGTGTTGCGGTTCGGCTTGCCCGGTGATGCCCAAGCCTTGTATGCGCAAGGAATTAGAGCGTCTATGGCCGAGGCGGGCATCAACGCCAGCGACATAGACGGATACTTCAACGGGAATCCTAGTATTGTTACCCTTTCGGGCAGTATGGAGCAACAAATTGAGCAAGTCATCACGCAGAAATATATCTCTTTGTTTTCAAATGGCTTAGAGCAATGGAATGACTGGCGGCGCACTGGCTATCCCACTTTGGCTGAACATCAAAATGCTGGGGGGATTGATGGAACCCGCCCCGTTCGAGCTGTTTATTTATTTACCGAGCAACAGAGAAACCCGAATTTTCCGCAAGGTACTGCGGTTCCGATGTCTAACGTTCCGGTATGGTGGGACGTCAATTAACTTAAAATCTTTAGGAAATGAAAAAATATACATCTATATTATTCACGTTGGTTGCTGTATTTTTTAGCGCATGTGAAAAAAGTTACACGGAACTTTATTCCGATAATCGCCCCGCTATCCCTGTCACGTTCGAGGGTGCCACTACGCATGGTTTTAACCCATTTATTGAGGTTCCTATATCGCAGGACAACTTTTCGTTGACCATGGTTATACCGCAGGGATCAGGTCGGCAGATCAGGGAAATCAGTAGGGTGCTCGGCGGAGCGACTAATATCAATGCCGGAGGGGTTCGAGCTGCCACTTATATTAGCGCGCCCATACCTGGTAACGGAAATCGAGTGGTGTTTGATACCTCGGTAACAGCATTTAGAGCGAGTAGCGCTGCCAACAATACATTGGTTCAAAATTTTCTCAATAATGCCGCACTGACAAGGTTAGAAATCGCATTTATGTTTTTGGTCACGCTCGATGATGGCCAGCAGATCATACCTGTGCAAGCTAGGGTGTTTTTGACGAAGTAAACGGTCAGCTGCTATCAAAATCGAATTTTAGGTTGGTATAGGTTATCTATGCCAACCTTTTTTTGAGTTGCCTGTTATCTCCCAAATCCTGCTGTGAGCTGCGCATAGAAACCGCGTACACGATCAGCTGGTGCACCTGTTGCCTCGGCGTTCGCCACTTGCCATTTGCCTGGATGTAGGCCATGTTTGTAACCCACGCGGAAAAAAGGTAAGTAGAGGCTACGTTCTTTCACAAATCGTTTAAACGTGATGCCTACATCAGCGACAGCGCCTCGCTGATCTACACGGATACGGTTCGCTCTTGTTTGGAGGAAATCATCGAAAGTACCCGACATATCGCTTTGGACGACGTGTACGCGCGTATCTTGGTAGCCGATTCCTAACTCGGGTGCGGTAATGATGGAGCCGAACGATATGGTGTTGGTGGATAGGTAAAACCGTAGATAATTTTGGCTGAAATCATTATCCGAAAAATCGCCGGAAATGTTGTGTTGTACACCGATGATCAGCGGTTTGGTACGATAGGCAATGCCGACGCCACCACTCATTAAAAACGCGCTCTGTTTGTCCAACCCCTGCATTTTCAATCGCGCATTGAGGTTGCTGAAATTAGCGTGTTCAAAGCCGGCGGCAAACGATATTTCTAAAGGAAGTTTTCGCTTCGGAACCTCTTGTCCTATAGCAAAGCCGGTAACGAATAAGAGGGTAGAAACAGCAAGTAGTTTGGTCTTCATACGAATCGAATCTTAGTTGTTGAAAAATATGGAATTTATTCCTTTCTGCAAGATATCTTTTTTAGTGACATGTTGTATGGATCCAAGGTACATTGTCGAGCTTTTCAATATCTTTTAATTTATAGAAGGTAGCGATATTTTTGCTATGGACGAAGAGATGAATAAGAAGCGGTACTTAATCCGTACGTTAAGCCATTCTTAATTAATATTTTCTTAACACAATAGTCATGTTCCGTTTATCTTAACTTCATAGGTTTGTCGCAATGTCAAAAAACAAATCATGAAATTTTTTACAACATTATTATTCACAAGTATTGCTACCTGGATCTACGGACAAAGCACGGTCCTGACAGGTAAGGTGCTAGACGATGCGGACCAGTTTTCGCTTCCTGGGGCCACTGTCCGCATTGCTGAGGGCAACCGTTACACGGTGTCTGGGCAAAACGGGAATTTTGAATTTCTTGATCTTCCTGAAGGGACGTATACACTTTCGGTTGTTTATTTGGGCTATCAGCCTTTGGAAACGAAAATTACCGTCAAACGCGGACAAAAGAACAACATAGACCTCCGGTTGCTTACGGCCAGCAACACACTTTCGGAGGTGGTGGTGATGGGCGACATGCTGAAGGGTCAGGCACGCGCGTTAAACCAACAAAAGAACAATGAAAATATCTCTAATATTATTTCGTCCGATCAGGTGGGGCGTTTTCCCGATGCTAACATTGGCGACGCTTTAAAACGCGTCCCCGGCATCACCATGCAGAACGACCAAGGTGAGGCGCGCAACATTATCATTCGCGGTTTGGCCCCCAATCTAAACTCGGTTACTTTAAATGGGGATCGCATCCCTTCTGCAGAGGGCGATAACCGAAACGTACAGATGGACCTGATCCCGGCGGATATGATATCCACTATCGAAGTGAACAAAACGTTGACACCCGATATGGATGCAGATGCCATCGGCGGATCGGTTAATCTCATTACAAGAGCCTCCCCAAATGGGCAACGGATTTCGGCTACATTGGCTGGCGGCTATGGCCCTATCCGCGATAAAGCAAACTATACCGCGGGGCTGGTATACGGTAACCGTTTTGCAAACAACAAGATCGGCGTTGTTTTCAGCGGTTCCTATAACAACAACCGTTTTGGATCAGATAATGTGGAAGCTGTTTGGGATCAGGATGATAACGGAAATGTTTTTTTGCAAGAGATGGATATCCGGAAATATGATGTGCAACGGATACGGAGAAGCACGGCTTTGGCGTTCGACTATAAAATCAATGATAAGCATATGTTATACGCCAATGCCATGTACAACTGGCGCGATGATCTAGAAAATAGGTACCGTGTCCGCTATCGTGATATTGCAGCAGTCTACGATGCGAACGAAAATATAACGGGCTATACGGGCAATATCCGTCGTGAAACGAAGGGTGGTATCGACAACTCCAAGAATAGGAACACACGGTTAGAGCGACAAACCGTACAGAACTATGCCATTGGCGGGGAGCATTTGCTGGGATCCAAGCTGGATCTGGACTGGGCAGCCAACTATGCTACAGCAAGTGAAGACCGACCAAATGAGCGCTATATAGATTTTCAGCAGCGTGGGGTAGACATGGGACAAAACCTATTTGATACGAGAAGGCCGTTGGTAACTGCTGATGAAGATCCGTCTGACTTTAGCCTACGCAAAATCACCGAAAACCATAATTTCACGAAAGAAGAAGAATTTGGCTCGAAGGTAAACGTCCGTTTTCCGCTATCGGTAATCGACGGCCAAAAAGGCAGGTTGCGCACGGGACTGCGTTTACGATTGAAAGATAAAATGCGCGATAATATCTTCTACGAATATGAACCGGTAAATGCGCTAGGTTCTTTAAGCGAAACACCGAATGTTTTCTATGGAGGACAAGGGTACCAAGCAGGCTCACAGTATGTCCCGGGATATTTTGTGGATAGGAATTACCTAGGTCATCTGGATCTAACAAACAGTAGTCTATACAGTGAAGAAGCCGATGCTGCGGAGTTTTTAGCCCTAAATTATCGGGCTAAAGAACGCATATTTGCGGGATATGTGCGATGGGACCAAGACTTTACGGATAAACTTTCGATGATCGTGGGTGCTCGGATCGAGCATACAGGAATCGATTACACTGGAAACTTCGTCTTGGACGAAGAGGAGCTGCTGGGTGAAGTGAACAATAAAAATAGCTATACAAACGTGCTTCCCAACATCTCTTTGAAGTACATGGCAACAGCATCAACAGTCTTACGCGCCGCTTTCACTACAGCAATTGCACGTCCAAACTACTATGCGCTTGCTCCTTACGTCAGCGCGCTGCCTGGCGACACCGAAATTCAGGCAGGTAACCCCGATCTGAATGCAACCTACTCTTATAATGCTGATTTGATGGCCGAGCATTATTTCCGGTCGGTAGGTATCCTTTCCGGAGGCGTTTTCTATAAAAACCTGAAAGATTTTATCTATACCTACCGGAATAATCAATATACAGCGGCCAATTTTGCGGAAGACTTCCCCAACCAAGAAAACCCTATTCCCGCTGGCGAAAACTATCGATTCGTACAACAGAGAAACGGTGACAATGTGGATGTCTACGGATTTGAGGTAGCCTTCCAGCGGCAGCTGGATTTTCTGCCCGGACGTTTCCTAAAAGGCTTTGGCATATACCTGAACTATACAAACACCAATTCTGTCGCACGTGGGATAACCAATGCAGATGGCGAGCAACGGACCGACGTGAAGTTGCCCGGAACAGCGCCCCATATGTTCAACGGTTCTTTATCATGGGAAAACAATAGATTTACTTCCCGTGTTTCCTTAAATTATACCTCGTCTTATATTGACGAGCTGGGCGGAAACGCCTTTGAAGATCGGTATTACGACAAGCAGTTGTTTTTGGACGCGAATGCAGCGTATAAGTTTACGCCAAAGTTTCGTCTATTTGTCGAGGCAAACAATTTGACAAATCAGCCCCTTCGTTATTACCAAGGGATTGTGTCGCGCACCATGCAGATGGAATATTATCAAGCCCGGTTTAATTTAGGGGTTAAATTCGATTTGTAATGCATCCTTTAGGGCGTTAAGTTACTGCCCTAGGAATTTTCAACTCATATATAACACATAACATGCAAAACAAAAATATACCTACCGTAGCTTTACTTGCTTTGACACTTTTTGGGTCGTGCTCGTCGGGCTTGGCACCCGTTGCCGAAAATGCGGTCAAACCGACGGTCGTCACCGAGCAGACGGCATTTGATACCGATGATCCTGCCATCTGGATACACCCAACCGATCCCTCTCAAAGTTTGATCCTCGGAACAGACAAGGAAGTTGGGGGTGGGCTTTACCTCTACGATCTGTCAGGTAAAATTGTTAAAAAAGTAACGGGTTTGCAGCGGCCTAACAATGTAGATATCGCCTACGGCTTAGATATCAATGGCAAAAAAGTGGATATAGCGATAACGACAGAGCGCAAGGCGCACAAGATACGGGTATTCAGCTTGCCCGATCTTACTCCGATTGATAACGGCGGGATTGCTATCTTCGAAGGCGAACGTGGAGAGGGCGAGCAAGATGGTATGGGTATTTCGATCTATACCAAGAAAGATTCTATTGGATCTACAATCTATGCCATTGTGGGACGAAAAAATGGCCCATCGGGCACCTACCTTTGGCAATATAAGATTGGTGCAGGCGCGGATGGCATCGTTACCGCTGAGGTGGTGCGTAAATTTGGTACCTACAGTGGGAAGAAAGAAATTGAAGCAATAGCTGTCGACAATGAATTAGGCTATGTGTACTACTCCGATGAAACCGTGGGCGTGCGTAAATACTATGCCGATCCGGAAAAGAAAGACAACACAGAACTGGCCTTCTTCGCACAGCAAGATGTGAAATCAGACCATGAAGGTATCGCGATTTACAAGACGGGCGATTCTACCGGTTATATTCTGTTGTCTAATCAGCAAAACAATTCATTTGTCGTATACCCGCGCGAGGGCAGCAACGGAAATTCCAATAGCTATACGAAATTGGCCGATATCCCCGTGTCAGCGATAGAGTGTGATGGGGCAGACGCAAGCAGTTTGAATCTTGGAGGTAAATTTCCTAACGGGATGTTGGTCGCGATGAGCAATGGTAAAGTATTTCATTATTACGACTGGAACCTGATCCAAGAACGGATTGATAAAGGGGAAGGGAAATAGAGAAATAGATTTACAAACAAATTGATAGCTTGCTATCGAGATAGGTATACAAAAATGCATCGGACAAAATCGATGCGTTTTTTGTATGGTGAGCAATTTAAAGGGAATGCTTCAGCGAGCGGAATCGAAAGTGTTATAGATCAAATAAAAGTGAATATTTTATTTTTTTTATCCGTTATGTTGACATTTTTTAATATCTTGGCTCGACCAAAGGCTCATAATCTCAATTTGATGCCTTTACTAACTAACATATATTAATATTAGCTGTAGGAAATGAATGATTTAGATCCTGATAAATTATTATTTGGCAAGTATTATCGATCTTTGTGCTATTTTGCCTGGCAAATGGTGCAAGACGAAAATTTAGCCGAAGACTTAGCGCAGGATGCATTTGTCAGCTATTTCCAAGAACGCGATCGTATAGCTAGCGATGAGAAAGCAATTAAAGCATTTTTATATACTGCAATCAAATATGCAGTCTACAACTTAAGCCGTAAGAGCAAAACCGTAAAAAAATTTTGGCAACGAACGGGATATCAGGAACGTGATGATATAGATTATGAGCACCAAGTCATTCGAGCGGAATTTATGACCGCTATTCATGCTACCTTATCTACGTTACCGGATGGCTGCCAGAAAATTATGACGATGAGTTACGTTGACGGTTTTTCGAATGAGGAAATAGCCGAGCAGCTTAAAATCAGTATTAATACAATTAAGACTCAAAAGAAAAGAGGGCTGCGTGTGTTGCGTTCGAAGTTGAGTTCAGACTATTTCTCGATAGTTTTTACATTATTCCTAAGTAATTTTTAAAAAAACAAATTTCTTGTCACCCCGAATCCAAGTTTAAGTTTCTTAGCTTAAATTATGGATACTAACCCTTTCGATATAGCGGATATTCTAGTTAAGAAATTCAAAATGATTCCAGTTTCTGAGGAAGAGGCGCTTTTTTTGGAAATTTGGTTGAATAGAAGTGTGAAAAACCAAGCGCTTTTCAATAAATTGATGCAAGATGGAGCTAATTTTGATTTGTTTTGGTTAGATCAATTAAAAGAAGAAGAAGCGTGGGATAGTGTGCAGCGAAAGCGTCGACCTAGGAAATACCGATTTAAGATTTTTGCAGCTGCGGCATCTATGGCGGTTTTTCTCGCTTTTGCAAGCTATTGGTTTTTTCTAAAATCGCAAGAGGAGCAAACCCGACATATTGTTGAAAAGGTGGACGGCAAAGAAAAGCATGATGTGCTGCCAGCGAACTTGGGCGCTAAGATTATATTAGCCAATGGACGTGAACTTCAAGTCGAAGACACTTTAGATATTGTTTCAGACCATAAATTTACGAAGAGTGCAATCGATGGGGATGTTGCTATCGAAAGTGACCAATTAGTCTACCACACCTTACTCGTTCCGGCAGCTAATTTTTTTAAGTTGACACTAGCTGATGGAACTGCGGTGTGGGTGAATTCGAAAAGCGAGTTACGTTTTCCAACGACATTTTCTGGATCCGAACGACGCGTATTTCTGCGTGGCGAGGCCTATTTTGAGGTTGCCAAAAATGCTGAAAAGCCTTTTTACGTGAAAACGGAGGATGCTGAGGTAAAGGTATTGGGTACACATTTTAACGTGTCGACTTATGGAAAAGCTAGTAAAACAAGTTTGGAAGAAGGACGGGTGGAAGTTTCCAGTAATAATAAAACCGTATTGGTTTTTCCAGGTCAAAGTGTACAATGGTTGAATGGCGAACTTAAGGTCAAGCCAACAAATTTACAGAAAGATCTAGCTTGGAAAAACAATGAGTTTTATTTCAAAGAAGATAATATCCTCAACATTGCGCATCAATTGAAGCTTTGGTACGATTTGGAGGTGTCTATCTCTACTGACGTAGCGTTGGATGCCACTTATTCTGGAGAGATTCGTAGAAATGTACGTCTGTCTGAAGTTTTACGTATGATGGCATTTGTTAGCGATCTAGATTTCAAACTGAACAAAAATAAATTATTAATCACCAAAAAATAAAACATGACATAATTGTACTAAAACATCAAAAAAAACAGGAGTGTTGCAGCACCCCTGTAAATCACTAAGTTAAATGAAAGAATACTAACCCTTAACCATTAACTCAACTATTCAAATGTATGAATAACTTCTCATTTGACAAAAGGCGTGC
Organism: Sphingobacterium griseoflavum; assembly: GCF_014653155.1. GTDB lineage: Bacteria > Bacteroidota > Bacteroidia > Sphingobacteriales > Sphingobacteriaceae > Sphingobacterium > Sphingobacterium griseoflavum. The sequence goes on from NZ_BNAF01000007.1 coordinate 165,647, forward strand.
GGAAGCATGGAAGCCGCCTATTGTCTTAATCTACCGGATTATGAAAATTACAACATTCTTCTTGTTGGTTTTTATGACTTGTGCCTACGCGGAAGGGACAGCACAGAAAGTTACGCTCTCCTTAAAAAATGCAAAGCTGGAGGATGCTTTTAAAAGAATCTCGGATCAAACGGCCTACAAATTTCTGTATAGCGACGAGGTCCTAAAAAAATCATCCAGAGTCAACGTAGACATGCGTAACGCGAATGTCCTTGATGTACTCAGGGCTGTTTTGCCGGAGGATCATTTTTCCTTTAAAATTATTGCGGAAACGATATCGGTGAACTATAAGGAACTCCCTGCTCGTGTGTTGTCAACCACTGTGCAGCAGAACCGTGTGTCTGGTAAAGTAACGGGCCTAAGCGGTGAGGCTCTAGCAGGTGTTTCGATCGGTGTTAAAGGTACATCTATCGGAACTTCCACAGATGAGAATGGAAACTATTCCATTTCTGCAAGTGAAGGAAGTGTTTTATCCTTCCGCTATGTGGGCTACATTGCTAAAGAAGTGACGGTGCGTGCGCAACTGTCGATTAATGTCCAACTCGTTTCTGAGGATCAAGCCATAGAAGAAGTCGTGGTAACAGGTATGGGGCAGCGGGTAGACAAGCGCTTGTTCACGGGAGCAACATCGCAGATTTCGGGCGAGGCCGCACAGATAGGCGGGCTAATTGATCCCAGTCGCGGATTGGAAGGTCGGGTTGCCGGTGTATCAGTACAAAACGTTACTGGAACATTCGGTACTGCGCCTAAAATTCGTGTCCGCGGAGCTACATCCATTTATGGTAGTTCAAAGCCTTTGTGGGTAGTGGATGGCGTAATTATTGAAGATGTTGCAGATGTAAATGCAGACGCACTATCCTCGGGTGACGCATTAACGTTGATCAGCTCGGCGGTTGCCGGATTGAACGCACACGATATCGAATCGTTTCAGATTTTGAAGGATGGTTCTGCGACTTCCATCTATGGTGCACGTGCAATGGCTGGTGTAATTGTCATCACCACAAAAAAGGGTACAGCCGGACGTAGCTCTCTAAATTATACCGGAGAATATACTACGCGTGCTATCCCTCGCTATTCCGAGTTTAATATTATGAATTCACAAGAGCAAATGTCTGTTTATCAGGATATGTATGAGAAAGGCTATATCAGATTTGCTAATTTGCCTGTTGCGAGCAATAGTGGCGTATATGGTGATTTGTATAGACGTATTCAGAGCGGCGAGATCTATAATGACTTGTTTGGCGACAGACATCATGTGAATAACTTTTTGAGGGAAGCAGAATCTCGTAACACCGATTGGTTTAGCGAATTGTTTCAGCCAAGTCTACAGCATAATCATTCGGTGAGCATGTCTTCAGGTACTGAAAAATCACAATATTATAGCTCACTTAGTGCGCTAGTTGATCCGGGTTGGACCAAGCGCAGCGGTGTAAACCGTTACACGGGTAATTTAAATGCCAATTATAATATTTCTGATAAACTAAAGCTGAACATTATCACTAATGGATCTTACCGTAGCCAACAGGCGCCTGGAACATTAGGACAGTCGACAGATGTGGTTTTTGGTGAGGTGAAGCGTGACTTTGATATTAACCCCTATGCCTATGCAATGAATACATCACGTACCTTGGATCCGAACGTTTTTTACACACGCAACTATGCCCCCTTCAATATTTTGCATGAGTTGGAAAATAACTACATGGATGTGAATGTAGCGGATTTACGCTTTCAGGGAGATCTAAAGTGGAAGGTTTTCACCGGATTGGAGCTGGGTGCATTTGGTTCGGTACGTTATCAGTCTACCTCACAGCACCATTATGTGAAAGACTTGTCAAATCAGGCGATGGCCTACAGAGCGGGGATCAGCCCGGAAAATGCGACAATTCGAGACGCAAACCCGTTTTTGTATAAAGATCCAGATGATCCATATGCAAGACCGATTTCAGTATTGCCCGAAGGCGGTATCTATAACCGTACGGATTATACCATGTTCGAACAATTGTTCCGTTTTACCGCCCAGTTTAACAAAACGTTCAATCAAAACCATATTGTAAGCGCGTTTGCGGGCTCGGAAATCACAGCCTCGGACAGAAATAACACTTGGTTCCGTGGTTGGGGATTGCAATACGAACTTGGAGAAAGTCCGTTTACCGATTATAGGGTTTTTAAAAGAGGTCAAGAGGAGAGTACGCCGTATTACTACGTTAATCGAAATTCTTCCAATGATCCCTCAAATAGCCGTTATAAACAAGCAGCCTTCTTTACAAATCTAACCTACTCTTTCGCCGGAAAGTATACTTTGAATGGAACATTCCGTTACGAGGGAGCGAACAAATTGGGTGAGGCAACCTCCGCACGTTGGATGCCTAGTTACAATATTGCCGGTGCTTGGAATGTGCATGAGGAGAATTTTTTCGAAACCTTATCGCCGGCCCTGTCTCATTTGATGCTAAAAGCTTCTTACAGTCTAACTGGAGATAGAGGACCATCAAATGTGACCAACTCTTTTGCGGTGTATGGCTCGTATACCCCTTGGCGTCCAACTGCTGGAGACTCGGAGTCAGGGTTGCAGATTTTGGATCTTGCCAACAGTGAGCTAACGTATGAAAAAAAGCATGAGCTCAATATCGGTACCTCAGTTGGATTTTTAGATAATCGTATCAACTTGGAGTTCGATTGGTTTACGCGGAACAACTTTGACCTTATTGGTTATGTAAATACGCAAGGTCTGGGTGGGACAATTTCCAAAATGGGAAATGTGGCAGATATGAAATCCAATGGTGCAGAGCTTAGCTTAACTGGAAATATCCTCAGGGACGGTCCGTTTAAATGGACTTCGAATTTGATATACTCCAATGTCAAAACAGAGGTAACGCGCTTGGATACCCGTAGCCGTGTTATTGATCTGATAACCGGATCTGGATTTGCAGTAGAGGGCGGCCCAGTTCGTGGATTGTATTCTGTTCCTTTTTCTCATTTGAACGATGAAGGACTTCCTGTATTTATCGGGCCAGATAACGAAGAAACCATTACCGGCATCTATTTTCAGGAGCGTGACCGGTTAGATTATTTACAATACGAAGGTTCTATAGACCCTATACATACCGGCGGTTGGAATAACACGTTTAACTACAAAAACTTTAGTCTTAACGTTTTTGTAAGCGGTTCCTTTGGTAATGTAGTACGATTGAATCCAGTATTTAGGCATGAGTACAATGATCTTACGGCTTCCACGAAGGAGTTTGCAGACCGTTGGATGATTGCGGGGGATGAGGATAGAACTAACGTGCCTATTATTGCTACAGTGGGGCAGAATCGTGCCTACAGCAATAACCTGCAATATGCCTACAATACGTACAACTATTCATCAGTACGTACTGCCAAAGGAGATTTCATCAGATTGCGAGATGTTTCCTTAACCTATGATCTACCTAAAGCTTGGTTGAGCGGATGGAATGTCAATTCTTTGGGGCTTAGATTGAATGCATCTAACGTATTTCTGATCTATGCCGATAAGGCATTAAATGGACAAGATCCTGAATATGTAAACGCGGGTGGTGTCGCTGCTCCGTTAGCTAGACAATACACCTTAACGCTACGCTTGGGATTGTAATGGAAATTTTAAGATACCTTGAAATGAAAAAAACAAATAAATTATATATTGCCTTGGCCCTGATTTGCGGCCTGAGTTTTTGCTCATGCAATAAATTTTTAGATGAGTTGCCCGACAACCGGGCAATATTGAATACCGAAGATAAAATCGACAAAATGTTGGTGTCTGCATACCCAAGTACCGCTTATTTGGTAACAGCAGAATTTTCATCGGATAATGTTGATGATTATGGGGTCAATAACCCCTATAGTGAGCGGGATTTGGAGCAATTGTTCCGTTGGAATGATGTAACCGAAGAGACGAACGACAGCCCAAAAAGGGTGTGGGAAGCTTGTTACAGTGCAATTGCGAGTGCTAATGCTGCTTTAGACGCGATTCAAGACAAAGGAAATCCAACAAGTTTAAATCCCCAACGCGCAGAAGCACTGGCCGCACGTGCTAACGCACATTTTATTTTGGTGAATTTATTTGCGCAGCATTATCATAAAGATTATGCGGCTACGGATTTGGGTGTAACATATATGATGAGTTCCGAAGTTGAGCTCGATCCAAAATACGAACGCAACACCGTTCAACAGGTGTACGATTATATGTTACAGGATTTGCAAGAAGCGATTCCTTTAATCGACGATGCCTCTTATGGATCAACACCGAAGTACCATATGAATACGCGCGCGGCTAATGCACTGGCTGCACGGATTGCCCTGTATATGCAAGATTGGGAGAAAGCCGTTAGTTATGCCAACGCTGCTATCGGGGTGAACCCAACTAGTATCATGCGGGATAATGATGCGATCTCTGCTAATGCAGTAGGTGGTGTAACTGATGCAGCAATTTATTATAACCGCAGTTCAATCAATGCTAACCTCATGCTAGCTACAGCCGGAACAAACCATGGTTTGTATTTCGGCGCATATTATACGGGTTCACGCTTTGCGCATGGTACGCTGATCTCTACAACAGAAACTTTGTTGGCTAGCGCTCCCTTCGGCGCAAGGGCCTCAAATGGCTTTAAGCCACGAGTGTTTGTTTATCAAGGAACTAACTTGGATAAATCATTGTTGCCACGCGTTTCCTATATGTTCGAGTATACCGATGTGGTGGCGGGTATCGGGTTTCGTCGGGGAGCGTATGCCCCGTTTACTACAGAAGAAACTATGCTAGTTCGTGCGGAAGCGTTAATTCATTTGAAACGATACGATGAAGCTATCGTAGACATGAAGCGTTGGGTGGACAATACCCTGGTAAGTCCGCCAGCAACATTTACAGTCGCAGGTATCAACACCTGGGCCAACGGGATGGAATACTTTACCGCTCGACAACCAACACCAAAGAAAAGACTTGATCCTACGATGATTCCTTATGAAAGCGGTACACAAGAAAATATGTTACATGCATTGCTTTTCATACGTCGTTTTGAGACGATGCACATGGGCTTGCGCTGGTTTGATGTTAAACGTTATGGTATAGAAATTGAGCGCCGTTTGGTCACCTCGGGAACGACAATTGCTTCCGTAGAAACAGATACGAAATTGATCGCCCGAGATAAAAGACAGGCTCTGCAATTACCATTGGACGTCATTACCGCTGGCCAAACTCCTAATCCTAGATAAATATGAAATTAATTATGAAAATATATTCAATATTGCTTCTGTCCTCATTTTTGCTATTTTCCTGCTCGGAGGATGCTTTGGATACCGACAGCGTTTTCGTTGATAAAACGGTCGATAAAAACGATCTAGATAATTATATAGAGCATAATTTTACAAAAGATTATAATATTGCGATCGTTTACAAATTTGTGGAAGCCGAGTCGGATTTGAACTACAATTTAAGCCCTGCGCAGTACGAAAGTTCTGTACGCATGACCAAGCTACTTTATTACTTGGGAATTGAACCCTATGATAAGGTTACCGGGAGTAAAGCATTCATTAACTCGTATTTTCCAAAGCTGTTAAATTATATTGGCTCACCTGCATATCGGAATAACGGTACGTTTGTTTTAGGAACAGCTGAAGGCGGTACAAAAATCACGCTTTATGCATTGAACGATCTTAACGAAACTTCCGCTACCAATGCGACATTTCTAAATCGCTACTATTTTCATACCATGCATCATGAGTTTGCCCATATTCTACACCAAACCAGAGACTATCCATCCTCTTTCAATCAGATAACCGGTTCTGGTTATGTAGCCGATTCTTGGAACTCTATCTATTCCGACGCAACCGCAGCCGCCGATGGCTTTATTTCCCCCTATGCATCTAAGGAAGCAAATGAAGATTTTGTAGAGACCTATTCATTTTACATTACATTATCGCCCGCTCAATGGGAGCAAAAGATTAGCGCTGGAGGAGCAGCTGGTCGAGCAAAGATCGAAGCTAAATTGGATATTGTTCGTGCATATTTTATGAACGTTTGGAACATCGATTTGGACGTATTGAGGGATGAAATATTGGCTAGACAGGCGTCATTACCAGATTTTGATCAACTATCCTTAAAATAGATAATTATGAAACTTAAATATATAGTATTAGCACTATTGCTTCCGGTTTTTGTCTTCAATTCGTGTAAACGGGAAACAGATCCCATTTTTGAGAAGAATGCGACAATACGCGTTAACGAGGCTATTGAAAAAGCTTACCAAGTACTACAAGGAAATCAAGCTGGCTGGATGATGAAGTACTACCCGAGCAATTCGCTCGATTTTGGAGGGTATACCATTTTTGCAAAATTTATCTCCAATGCACAGGTAACACTTACTTCAGATGTTAATGAAGATGTTGTTACGAGTACGTATGGGGTTGTACAAGAGTCTGGACCGGTATTGACATTTAACGGGTATAATAAAGTCATTCACTTTTTTTCTGAACCAGGTATGGATAACGGTGGAATTGGAGCAGACGATACCGGAATAAAGGGTGACTTCGAGTTTATTGTTCTTCAAGCTTCCGCTGATTCGGTTGTGCTAAAAGGTAAGAAAAGTGGGAATAGGATTGTGATGCTTCCTTTACAGGGTAATCAGTTTGAGGAATTATCAGCTGACTATCAAGAGGCTAGCCGTTCCTTTGACGACTATGGTGTTTTCAAACTTGAAAACCAAGATGGCGAGTTGTCAGATTTATTATACAATATGCGAACATTTCAGGATGTTTCCGGGGGTGTTCCAACTTTGCATACATTTCGTGTAACACCTAACGGTCTTGAATTTTATCGAGAAGTTGAATTGGGAGGCGTAAGATTTTCAACATTATCCTATGTCCAGCCCACAGAAACGTATCCATTAGGATATTTTACCGATTCGGGTAACCTCATCAAAGTTGTTCCGCAGGCAACACCGCTGAATTTATGGTTTAGAAATAATTTATGGTCGTTGTCCTATAGTAATGTTGGTGCTACCGGTCGTAGCTACTGGAATGTTGCTCGAACCAATTTAGCGAATAATAATATTCGCTTAAATAATTACTATATAGGTAATTATCAAGGGTTTGCTGGTATGGTTTATATTTTGCAAAATGGTACAGTTGGTGGTCTTATTACACACAACATAACCTTAGTTCCTGGCACCGACAATCAAGTAAGGATCTCTTTGGATGGCAGTATTTATAATTTAGGCGGAGGATTTGGTGTGGCTTATTGGTCTGCGGGTCTTAACCAGTTAACAACTCCATTTAATAACAGGACTTTCACGATAACTGCTGACGATCCTAATAAACCAAATTCAGTTCTATTGACGGATACCGCTATCCCAACTAATACCTTTAGGGTATTTTTAGAAGATATAAATGATCCATTCAATAATTAGATTTAACGCTGTATTGCCTCTCATCTACGAGGAAGGGGCAATACAGTGCATTTTATTAAATAGTATGGTATACTTGGATGGGTTGTAGACATTCATGCCTACTAATTGTTTCAAAGAATAGCTGTCTTTTATTGTAGCGCTTTAAAGGATGTTAATGGTGGAAAATTATGAAAAAAATAGAAGCAGAAAAATTGGTACTAACCGGAACCATATTCTCCAGCGCATATATTTTACTCTTGATGGCCTTTTACTACGTGCCCGTCAAGATTGAGCTGCCCAATTTCTTCCAAGTGATAAGCGGCGTGTTTGTCGAGCTGTTTACCATTCCAACTATCGCGTTTCTTGTGGCAGCGCTGCTATTTGGAATGTATAAACTAATCAGGAAGAGATTGAACATACGTGTGTATTTCATAACAGCACTTTCGTTGCTATCTGTACTGCTCATTATCCTAACTTGGAAATAGTTTTTGAAAACGCCTAACAAAATAAAAGGAGCCTCCATCTCAAAAGCTTCTTTTATTTTTCAATCTTAGCGCTTCGTAGATTTATATAAAACACCGTCACGGCTCCAATAATAGCTCCGACAGTGACACTGGTATAAAATTTATCCTTGTATTCAGATCCTAACAGTTTGATTAAGCCGAAAGAAATTAATATAGATGCCAGAGCGACGAGGATAAAAAATATTAATATATGCAACTTGTTTTTCATCGTGTATTTTGCGTTATCATAATGGATGTTTTTAAGCAAAATCGCTAATTAATTTTTACATTTATAGCTATCTACATATATACCAATGAATACATACCTATTGAACACTCTTTTGCTGTTTTTTTCGACAACAGTAGCCGCCCCTTTAATGGCGCAGGAAGTTGTAAATAAGTTGCCTGACTGGGCGTTTGGCGGTTTTGTTCGTCCAAAGGGTGCTAATCCGGTAATTTCTCCAGTAGACCACACCCTGTTTAAAGATCCGATGACGGGCAAGGCAATTGCATGGGAATCCAATGATACGTTCAATCCCGCAGCGACAGTGAAGGACGGTAGGGTCGTTGTACTCTATCGAGCAGAAGATAAGACAGGGGTAAAGATTGGACACCGGACGTCCCGTATCGGTTATGCAGAAAGCAAGGATGGCATATTCTTCAATCGCAGGAAAGAGCCGGTTTTCTATCCGGGAGATGACAGCCAAAAAGATTTTGAATGGCCGGGCGGAACGGAAGATCCCCGTGTGGCGGTAACAGCAGATGGCCTCTATGTCATGTTCTACACGCAGTGGAATAGAAAGACAGCTCGTTTGGGTGTGGCTACCTCCAAAGACCTTGTTCACTGGAAAAAACATGGACCAATCTTCGCTAGAGCAAGAAATAGCGATATAATAGTCGATAAATTCCATAAGTCGGCATCCATCGTTACCGAAGTAAAAAATGGTAGGCAACAAATTGCCAGGATCAATGGCAAATATTGGATGTATTGGGGAGAATATGGCGTATACGGGGCAACATCTGATAATTTGATCGATTGGGAGCCTGTGGTTGATGAACGCCGGGAACTAAAAGCATTTATCTCACCTCGAAGGGGTTTCTTCGATAGCGACCTGACAGAGTGTGGCCCACCGGCTGTACTCACCGAGCATGGTATCCTATTGCTTTACAACGGTAAAAATAACGCCAACCATGGCGATAAAAGATTTAATCAAAAGACTTACAGCGCGGGTCAGGTACTCTTTGATGCGCATGATCCAACCAAGGTTATTGGACGACTTGATGTACCTTTCCTACGACCGATGGAAGATTTTGAAAAAAGTGGCCAATATGTCGATGGTACCGTATTCATTGAAGGATTGGTATACTTTAAGAACAAATGGTTTTTATATTATGGCTGTGCCGATTCCAAAGTTGCCGTGGCTGTGTTCGATCCAGCTGCGCCTGCAGCAGCCGATCCGCTACCGCAATAGCCGATCCGATCGTGCGTATAGCTAATCAAAACATGAACGGTCCAACCTAAGCCTTATTCGCGAGGATACTCAGCTCTTGCGCTACACGTCCTGCGATGTCTTTATATGCCTGTGCAGCGACTTCATCAGCGTCTAATAAAATAGGAAACCCGTTGTCACCTGCATCGGCAATAGATTTGACTAAAGGGATCTCGCCAAGAAACGGAACGTTATTACTTTCCGATAAGCGCTTTCCTCCATCTTTGCCGAAGATATAGTACTTGTTGTCCGGTAATTCTGCCGGGGTGAAGTATGACATATTTTCAACAATGCCTAATATCGGAATGTTGATGCCTTCCATTTGGTACATACCAATCCCTTTGATGGCATCGGCTAAGGCCACGTGCTGCGGTGTGGTTACGATAACCGCGCCGGAAATAGGGTAAGACTGTGCCACGGTGATGTGGATATCGCCCGTACCCGGCGGCATATCAACAACAAGGTAATCCAATTCACCCCAGTCGGCATCACCAAAAAGCTGTTTAATGGCTGAGGTGGCCATGGGGCCACGCCAAGGAATGGGTTGATTGGGGTCGGTAAAGAAGCCAATGGATAACAGCTTCAGGCCAAACTTCTCCATTGGCACAATTTTATTCTTGCCCTCCGCTGTTTGTGTGGAAGCCGGACGCGCACCCTCCAAACCAAACATAATAGGCAGGGATGGTCCGTATATGTCGGCATCCAAAAGACCCGTTTTTGCTCCGGTTTCAGCCAAAGCCAAAGCCAGGTTGCTGGCCACCGTAGATTTACCTACACCGCCTTTCCCAGATGAGACCAAGATGATGTTTTTAATGCCTTCAAGCTGTGCGGATTCTGTGCTAATCACCCGAGAGGTCATATTTATTTCTACCTCGATCTCCTTACTAACAAACAACGCGATCGCATTACGGCAGGCATGCTCGATATGTCCTTTCAAGGGACATGCCGGGGTAGTCAACACAACATCAAACTTCAGTTTATTGGGCAAAATCTCTATATTTTGAATCATGTTCAAGGTAACCAAATCTTTCTTTAGATCCGGTTCTTCCACATGGCCTAATGCGTGCAATACTTGTTCCTTCGTAATCATAATACCATTATCTTGCACAAAGATAGAGATTGGTGCTTAAAAACATGTCATCTGTATGTTTAGAGTTCTTTAACGGAGAAAAACTGTACGTTGAGGATCCGCTCTGGGTTGTTGCCAACTACGCAGGTGCGAGATTGTCCCATGAAGATGCGGCACATTTATTGGGCAAATTTAGCGCTCGGTTCGCATACATCCTAATGCGAGAGGATGATTGCCTGCCGCGACATCGATTGCACCTTTGATTTGACTTCAGGAAAAGCAAAGGTGCGCAGAAGTCTTTTCTTTATTTTTGGCAAGCGGCAAAAAAATAATTTTTGCCGGAAAAATCAAATTGGTTAAGTTTAGATCGATTTATAGCGTATGGATATTCTCAAAAAAATACCCTCCCTATCGAGGAAGCAGAAAAAGATAGCGTGGATAATCGGTGGATTGGTACTGCTGGTTTTGCTTATCGGATTAGGGATTGCGCTTTCCGTCCGTGGGAAGATGCTCGATCGTGCAATGGCAAAGGCCAAAAAGGCACTGCATGAGCGCTACCAAGTGGATTTTAAAGTAAGCGACTATCGGTTTACGGGGCTGGCAACCGTGACGTTCAACGATATTGAACTGCTGCCGCAAGATCGGGATACGCTAGCCCGCATAGAATCTATGGCCGTATCGGTTAGGTTGTGGCCGCTTTTGTTTGGCGATGTAAAAATCGGGAACCTTTCGCTGAAAAATTCACGGGTGACGTTGGTGAAACATGATTCCATCAGCAATTATGACTTCCTCTTTCGGAAAAAGGAAAAGGAACCTTTGGCAGAAGAGAGCGACAATAAGCGGAATTATGCCGCATTGATCGACGGATTGATTAAGCAGGTTTTCTTTAAGATTCCGCGCGATATGGATTTGGAGAATTTTGAACTATCCTATTGTGACGATAGCCTGCAGCAACGGATACGATTGCCGGAAGCCATTATTGATGGTGGCGACTTTCAAACCAGCCTCTTTCTGAACGATCACGATGCGCAGTGGAACCTTGCAGGGCATGTAAATCCTGATAGGCAACAACTTCGGGTAGAAGTGTCTTCCGAAAAAAAGACGACCGAACTACCTTTTCTACGTCGCAAGCTTGGACTGCGCGTCAGCTTCGATAAAATTATGTTTGAGCTGGACAAAGTTCGCCGTGAAAGTCAGGATTCGCTTACACTCGCCGGAAAATGGTCTTTTGAGAATTTGCATGTACAGCATAGAAGGCTTTCGGAGGAGGCTATTGTACTGCCCGAAGCGATGGGCCAAGGCCAGATCAATATTGGTAAGCTGGCTATAGAAGTTGATCCTTCCAGTGCGATACATATTAAAGAGTTTGCCTTCAGCCCCCATGTAAAATATGTTCCAAAACCGAATAGGGCAGTCAGTCTGTCGATACATACCGGACAATTTGAAGCACAAAGCTTGTTCGATGCCATTCCGCAGGGGCTCTTCCCGACGTTGGACGGGGTTCGAGTTTCGGGACAAATTGCGTACGATCTCGACTTTGCTGTCAACTTCGACGACCCGGATAATATCCGCTTTGAGTCGAAAATGGATGATCGGCAGTTGAAAGTTGTGCAGTGGGGAAAAGCAAATATTAGGGATATGAACACTGCGTTTGTGTATAAAGCTTTCGAAGACACCGTCCTGATGCGGGATATCACGCTCGGCGCGGCCAACCCAAATTTTACGCCGCTAAACGAAGTATCTTCCATACTGAAAAAGACAGTGTTAAATACGGAAGATCCCTATTTCTACAAACACAATGGTTTCGAAGAGGAAGCCTTCAAATTATCCATCGCGACAAATATCAAAGAAAAAGCTTTTAAAAGAGGAGCGAGCACCATTTCGATGCAGCTCGTCAAGAACATTTACCTGAACCGCAACAAAAATATGATGCGCAAGTTTGAGGAGATTTTGCTCGTATGGCTGATGGAGGCGTCGAAACAGGTCAGTAAGGATCGGATGTTTGAGGTGTACCTGAATGTGATCGAATGGGGGCGTAATGTGTACGGTATTAAGGAGGCTGCAGCCTATTATTTTGGGAAGACGCCAGCCGAGTTGAACATTGGTGAAAGCCTTTACCTTTCGAGCATAATCCCCCGCCCAAAGACGGGATTATCCTCCTTTGATTACACGGGACATTTAAAGCCTTGGGTGCAGCGACATTTCAACACCTATGGCTACATCATGACCAAACTACAGCAGTTGAACAGTGAGTCTGTGCCGGCAGGCTATGGATTTTATGAGGTAGTTTTGCAACCCAATTTGCGTCCGCCACGTCCAAAGGGCATCGTGGATACCACCCTCATGGAAGTTGACCCCGAGCAGGAAGCCATCATGAAAGAATTGGAGGCCGACGAGGCGACGCGTAAAAGCCTGCTCGAAAAGCTCTTTGGAAAAGATAAAAAAGAAGAACAAAACTAACATGAAGCACATACAAATTGACAACCTAAACTTTGAACTGTTTATCGATTACGAACAGATCAAGAAGCGCATCAGGTTGATGGGGATAGACATCAGTGTGAAATACGCGGATAAGAATCCCGTCTTCATCGGCGTGTTGAACGGCTGCTTCATGTTTATGGCCGATCTCATGAAACAGGTACATGTTCCTTGCGAGGTCTCGTTTGTAAAGTTGGCTTCCTATGAAGGAACGCAGCAGGACAAGATAAACGAATTGCTCGGCGTGGGTATGAACTTGGAAGGGCGAGAGATTGTTATCGTTGAAGATATTATCGACTCTGGAAACTCCCTGCAGTATACGATTGCGGCATTGGAGAGACTGCATGTCGCGAGTATCGCTGTATGTGCCCTGTTGATGAAGCCCGACTGTCTTCAGCACGAGTTTGACAATATTATGTATGTCGGTTTTGAGATCGAAAAGGAATTTGTGGTAGGTTACGGCCTCGACTACAAGGGGCAATGCCGTAACCTTCGCGATATCTTTAAAAACGTGCCCGAAAGCAATAAGTAATATGCATCAGCAGTAACAGTGAATCTAGGGATTACCTTCTTCCTCGTCCAATGGTGTCGCGTTGCGGTAGAACAGCGTATACGGATCTGAAGGATAGACGACAGCATTCGCATGATGCTTAAACGGTATGTTGGGGTCGAATATTTCCTCCAGTGTTTTGCGCAAGAAGGGTACAAAGGTGTCTTTCGCCATTTGAAGCTGTTCGCCTTCCAATGTATCTTTTGCGGTATGGAACAACGTGCCGTCTTCCCGCATTTTCCGAGCAACATAAAGGTGGGGTTCAAGTTGTGTCCTCCCTGTCACCTGTTCGAAAACATAGGCATAGAACAGGGTCTGTAGCAAAGCTTTGTTCGTGGTGTTGGGACAGAATACATTATCCAAACTGTTGAAAACAACACTGTCGCCCCCTGTTTTGTAATCCACAATACGCGTGCTAACCTGCCCATCCGCGGTAATGACTTCGTCTACCCGGTCAATAATACCAAATAGACGTACGCTTTCTTGTCGGCCATCCACGGTGATCGGAAAGTCAAGGAGATAGTCTTCATCGTTTTCCAGCTCGATAATACGGAATGCTTGATAGTTTTCCATATCATAATCGAGATACATGTGCACATAAGCACTGGCTATTTTATGCATGATACGTTGCATGCTGTTCAGTTCGTCCAGTGTTGTATAGGCAGAAAGGTATTGATTACCGATTTCCCGAACAACCAATTCGTCCACCTTTTCTTTTTTTTCGCGAAGTACCTCACTTTTTGTCCAGCTGGTGAGACCTTTATACGGTTTGAAGATGAGTTCCATGACTTGATGAATTACGGTGCCAAGCCTATTCATCTCAAATTCATAGGAAATGACGGGCGGTTCTTTTATCTGCGCGACATGTTTTAGGAAAAACTGCAAGGGAGACTGCAGGTATGTCGTAATCGCTGTGGCAGATATTTTTCGGCGTTGCTGGAAGTACAAGCGCTGCATACTTTCCCATACAAGATCATTTTTTTCAATAACCAATTCGCTAGGAGAGGGCTGGAAGCGGATGGGCTGCTGCTGTGTATGCTGGACAAACCGAAATTTACTTTCAAACTGCAATTGTTTCACAAAGCGACTTTCTTCACCGCTACTACTTTCGCTTACCAAACTGTTGTAGAAAATATGAATACCTTCACTATACTGGAAGTGGCGATAGAAAAGATAAGCGGACAGGGCGTCTTGGTTTTCCATGACGGGGAGACCATAGGCCAAGCGCAGACTGTTCGGCAGGAAGGTGGGGGCATTTGAAGTTTTAGGCAGAATACCCTCGTTCGCGCCAAGAATGTAAACCTGGTCAAAATTCAAACAGCGGCTTTCCAAAAGGCCCATGATCTGTAGTCCGCGAAGCGGATCGCCCTCGATGGCCGAACTGATAGGTTGTATGGCCTTCCGAATGAGGCCAATTTGAAATAATATCGATGTTGGACGAAGGTTGACCATGCCCAATTGAAGTTGGTTGAGTACTTTTTTGGTTTCTACCAATAGGTTGCTTTCGATTTGACCAATCCGATCTTCTTGATCCTGCGATGCAAGCAATTGATCTAGTAGCTCGTTTAACGTAGGAATGAATTGCTTTGGGTCAGCTACAGCCTCGAAAAAATGTGGCAACACACTGTCGGCAACGATAATATCCTGGATGTCGATTTCGAAAAGCTGCTTGTCGGCTATGTTATGCAATAGTTGCGATCGTTGCTCGCTGGCGAGCTTAACCAACGGATGGTTGGCAAATGTTTCAAGAAGTTGAAAAGATATTTTTTTCTTTTTAAAATGCGAAAGTTCCTCCTGTACTTCCATCCACAGGTCCAGCAATCCATATAATGGCGACTGGATCAAAGGGTAGCCGGTGGTTATGTTGGGTTTGGTATCTGGAAGACTTTGTAACAAGGGGACCAGCAAACTCTCATCTGCCAGTAAAATGGCGGTACTACGTTCTGCGTCCTGCTGTGCTTTCAGGATATCATGAAGCAGCTTTGTTTGGCTGTTTTTTCCTGCGGCGGCATACAGATGCACCGCAGACGTTCGGTTGCCGATGATATGTGGCGCTTCCCCTAGCGCATTCATCAATCCGTGGTCTAATATGTTACGGCGGATGAACAAACCTGCTTCCTGCTGCTGATCATCTACATAGTAGGCATCAGTATCAAAATAGAAAATTGCACACTGCTCGGTTTGCCACGTTTTAAAAAGGTGGACTTCGGCCTTGTTGAGCGCATTAAAGCCAACAAATAAAACGCATTGGTAACGCTGCACGAAGTTTGGATCGGCTACGTTTCCTTCCACAAGATCACGGTATAAGGTCGGATAGTTCAGTTGCTTTTCCTGCTTGAGCTTCTCCTTAAATCGTCGATACAACACAGGAAGGCGTTTCCACAAGCTTAGGAAACGTTGCTGCATGCCGCTATGGCTGGCGGTGCTAAAGGATTGCCAAAATTGTCTGATAAACCGTTGTTGCTCGTCCGTAAAATGCTGGAACGCGATGTCGATCTGGGTGCTATCATACAGCTCCATGAAAATTTCGTCAATATTGACCAGCTCATAGTCCAGTTGTCCGAAATCGCTCAAGATAATTTCTGCGATGGGATAAAACTCTTCCATGGTCTCTGGGCTAGCACCCTCCTGCAACAGAAGTTCGTTGTGCAGTTCAAAAAGATAAAAGAACTGTGTCAATGGACTGGCCTCCGTTTCTTGGGTGGCCTGGCGCAAAAATTCTTGGATGGTAAAGAACTGTGGCGACCAAATGGCGCGGCCATATACCTCAGAAAGGTGTTTTTTGAGGTAGGTGATAGGGCGTTTATTGTTGAACACGATCGCCACATCCGCAAGTTCGTTGCCAAATCGTTTTTCAATATCTTCTGCAACTAGGCGTAGAAATGGAGCATTCATAAGACGTATTTAAATCGTAATAACGGCATATATAATTGTTGATTGTTGCACATGTCACATAAACTTAGATGACTTCGACGAGTTCGTTGGTCTTGGCATAATAAAGGTAGCCGCGCACCTGCCGGTAGCCAAGGTTGATCAAGGCTTTTTTGTAATGGTCTACTTGCCATTGATGCTCGGCGTAGTCTCCTTTTGTAAATTTAAAGTCCAGAACGATCGTTTCATCAGGGCTGGTGAACACTTTATCGGGACGGATGGTTTCTCCGCTTTCTAAAATGATACTCGCTTCATTCCAAGTCTTATACGAGCCGGTGAGCCATTGGTGTATTTGTGGATGATGCCAAATGCGATGGATCTCCTCCAGTAAAAGCGGACGATCCCCAGTCGTAAGGATACCTTCTTGAATATAGCGATCTATCATCGGTATGATACCCCGTTCTTCGGAGACCTCCGAAATTATTTCGTGCGCAAGGATACCATACTGCGCAGCTTTCTCCAGCATTAATATGTCGTTTACATGCCGTTTGGTCGACCTCTCGAACGCTTTTTCTAGTTCATGGGATATAGGATAGCTCGTGAGAGCAATGTGTCGTTGGTTAGAAGAAGCGTGGTCCGATAAGTCGTTTTGATAACGGTCCGGTGCAACGGAAAGTGGGGGATCGGCATCAATCAGAAGATGGTCGTTAGCAAACGGAAAAGGTGCATCGTCAGCCTTTAAACTTTTAAACAGCAGGTCGCTGATGTATTCATTTTTGATATCCATGTGGATGGCACCACTCTTCTTATCCTCAACTTCCTTGAAAGATGGTGCAAGGATATATAGATGTTGAATGGCACGCGTGGTGGCCACATAAAGCGTGTTCAGAGCATCCATGTAATTAAAGAGCATTTCTTCAAAATACTGCTTGTAGAAAATGGATCTGCCAACACTGCTGTTATATTTGATAGGAATCTTGCCTAAGCTATGGAAGGGTGTTTCCGCGGTATCTATCCAAAAGTCGCCATTTAGCTTACCGTCCAGATCCCAAGAACAGAAAGGAAGGATAACCACTTCATAGGCCAAACCTTTGGATTTGTGGATCGTGGTTACCTCGATCGCATCTACCTTGCCATTAAACGGTAAAGACGCCATTTGGCCATCTTCTTCCCAATATTGCAAAAACTGGGTGATACCGCGCTCGCCATTGGCCGAAAAATTGGATACCATATCTTTGAATGCCAAGATGTAGGGTAGATGAATGTTCCCTTCTTCGTGTAGGCCAAATATTTCGATGAGCTGTTCGACCAGATGCACCAATGGTGACTGCTGTAACAACGGCCACTGGTCTATAAGTTTTGTCGGTAAAATTGCGCGCAACGCCTGAAGATCGTTTTGCTTAAATGCCATCCAATAGGCGGCATCGAATGGCTTTTGGCTTTTGATCAATTGGTAGAGATGGGCCATCTTCGCGCGATAGATGGTATGTTTATCGGAACTGTAAACAAGAGCTTTTAACGTTTCTAACAGTAATAAGATCGCGTCATTAGCGGCCAATGATAGCGCATCCCCCGAGATAACCTCAAACGTGGCGTCTGTTTGGTTTTTATAGTCCATCAACCTTTCTATGACAAGTCTTGCTTGCGCATTGCTGCGTACCAAGATACCGATCTGTTTGGGTTGATAGCGTTCCGTTTTTAACCAATTTCCTATCTTTTCACACATGAGCTTCAGCGCCGCCTCCACGACTTGATTTCTGCGCCAGCGGCCATCGCTAACAGGAAGGTATTGTATCTCTATGCTGCCTTGCTGATGTGATTCATGCAAGCGATGCTCCGGGATGTTTTGTTGGCTTTGCGCATAGGCTTTTATAAGCATGTCACTGTTGCCTGATGCCAACCACCATGCCTTCGCTTCCATATCGCTTTCCAAACTTTCTTCGACTTTTTGGTTAAGCACTTCCTGCAGCATTTTTGGCAAGATTTCAAACAGATGGTTGTTCAAACGGATAATATTCGGATAACTTCGAAAATTGATCGCCAGCGATCCGTTTTCAATGAATTGCGCCTTTTGCGCTGCCGAAAGGTGGAAGGCTGTGGCAACCTGCTGCTCTACTTGCTGCAGCAAGATACGCCAATCGCCGTTTCGCCAACGGTAGATACTCTGCTTCACATCGCCCACAACCAAGTGTTCGCTGACCTTTTGCTGTGCATTGCCCAACGCATTGATCAGCAAAGGGCTGTAATTTTTCCACTGGATACGCGAGGTGTCCTGAAATTCGTCAAACAAAAAATAACGGTACCGATTGCCTATCTTTTCCCATATGAAAGTTGGATCATTTTGAGCGTCTAAACCCAAACGGTTCAGTAATATCTGCGAGTCAGATATAAGCTGGGCTGCATTTTCTTTTCGCCAGAGACGCAAAAGATCACTCATCTCCTTTAGCAGCCTAAGGAAGTAGAGGTTGTTTGCCACCGCCTGATACGCGATAAAGGTCGGGAAGAGGCTATACAATTCTTCTATTTGTTTCAGAATCGGTAAGAGCGCCGCACGGACGTCTTCACGATGGCTCTTGTCGGCCATCGTGAAGGCGTCGTCGTTGTTCGGCAAGTCGAGGTATTTGTCGAAAACTTTTTGTAACGAGCTGGGTGTTTCTTTGTGGATCTTCGGATTGATTTTACTGGCCGAAAACAGTTTGTTGCGTGATTTCCCCTTGAGCTCCTCTGCCGATAGCTGAAAGCTTTGAAAGGTTTGTGCAAATGTTTGGATGCTTGTGCTTAAGCTATCCAAAAAAAGATCGGTTTTCGATTGGATCTCCTTATTGAGCAGACTGAAGAGTTCATGTGGGTTGGCAACGCTGAGGTGTGCATCAAATTCTTGGAAATTTTCTGTGAAGATAAGCCCTGCTAGACTAAGAAGCTGCTGTCGGTAGTTCCAGTTTTCATTGTTGGCAATCTTCTTGTCGGCATAATCCATGATCCAAGCCAGTAGGTCGGGTCTATCGTCGAGCAACTGGTTGAGCATGATAGAAAGATCCTGTTTAACCTTTGCCGTATTCATTTCAATCTTATAGGCAGCGTCTAGGTTGAGCTCGTAAGTGAAGCTACGGATCACTTTTTGCGAAAATCCATCAATGGTGCTGATCGTAAAATGACCATAGTTGTGCAAGATCTTGCGGTATACGCGATGTGCTTTTTCTTGCAGCTGTTGAGCGTTCCAGCTGAAAGATTGCTGCAGCAGCAGTTGTCGAAAATCATCAATCTTACTGCTTTGATCGCCCAAGGCAAGCGCCTGCAGCACCGTTAGAATACGTTCTTTCATTTCAGCGGTCGCCTTGTTTGTGAAGGTCACAGCTAAGATTTCCCTATAGCTGTTTTCATTGGACAGCAGCAGGGTGATGTAATGCAGGGTTAAGCTGAAAGTCTTTCCAGACCCTGCCGACGCCTTTAATATTTTTAATGGGGCAACAGCAATCATGCTATGAAGGTAAGAAGTTAAGACTGGATTGTGAAGGGGGCAGCTGTCAAAGTTGTTCGACAATTCTCCACATGACTATGAATCGGGCTGAAAATAAGGCCTTATTGGAAGGCTAAGTAGGTCGGATGTATCTTTTTGGAGCAATGCGATTTTCAGCACACTCTTTTTACTTTTTAATTTTCACATTTTAATTATTATCTTTGCATCCCCTCTTGCATGAAGCACGGGGGATATGTTGAATACATAACACAAATAAAACATGGCAACTAAAATCAGATTGCAAAGACACGGTAAAAAAGGAAAGCCTTTTTACCACGTAGTAGTAGCCGATTCACGTGCTCCACGTGATGGTAAATTCATCGAGCGTATTGGCTCTTACAACCCGAACACAAACCCTGCAACCATCATTTTGGATTTTGACAAGGCGTTGGATTGGGTAAACAAAGGAGCACAGCCTACGGATACGGCGCGTACGATTCTTTCTGCCAAAGGTGTACTTTACAAAAAACACTTACAAGGTGGTGTTAAAAAAGGTGCATTTGACGATGCTAAAGCGGAAGAGCTATTTGCAACATGGTCGGAAGGAAACGATGCAAAAGTTGAAGGTAAAAAATCAAGCTTAGCGCAAACTAAAGACGATGCTAAGAAAGCTGCTTTAGCTGCTGAAGCGAAGAAAAATGCGGACAAAGCAGCAGCGGTAGCGGCGAAAAATGCCCCTGTTGCTGAAGAAGCGCCAGCTGCTGAGGAAGCAGAAACGGAAGCGCCTGCAGAAGAAGAAACTGAAGGATAATTTTGTATTCATACAGATTCAAAAAAGCCGAACCCTTAGGATTCGGCTTTTTATTTTTTTTTAGTAGTTAGTAGATCATGGAATTGAAAGAGGCTTTTTATATAGGATATATCACCAAAACGCGCGGATTGAAGGGTGAGTTACAGTTGTATTTCGAATTTGAGGATTACATGGATCTCGAGTTTGATGTGCTATTTTTGGAAATAAACAAAAAGTTGGTTCCCTACTTTGTAGATACCATCAAACTACAGAAAAATAGTACCGCGTACCTCAATCTAGAAGATGTTGACCATATCGATAAGGCGCAGCCCTTAGTGAAGAAAAAAGCATATCTGCCACTTGATAAAATGCCGGAGCGTGATCCCGAAGATTTCAGATATTCCGACTTGATTGGCTTTTTGGTAATCGATGAAGAAGAAGGGGAGATTGGTGAGATCACCCATGTGCAGGAGCTTCCTCAGCAATTTATGGCGACGGTAGATTTCAACGGACAGGAACTGTTGTTTCCCCTGAATGACGACCTGATCCTCGGAATCGATGCCGAAGCGAAAATTATCGAAGTAGATTTGCCTGAAGGGTTGGTAGATCTATACCGGGAGACCAAGGAATAGCGGTTAATTTATGCTTAGTAACAAAAAGGCTAGATTCTTTCCGCCTTTGCGGATGAATCTAGCCTTCCTTTTTTATTAAGTATCCTGTTTTAGCCCTTCTTAACCTCTTTTGCCCAAGAGTCTTTCAAAGTCACTGTTCTGTTGAATACTAAATTGTCGGTAGTCGACTTGCTGTCCAAGGTGAAATAACCAAGACGGATAAATTGATAGCCTTTTTTTGGCGTGGCTTCCATCAAATCTGGCTCAATATAAGCCTTTTCGATAATCGTTAAACTATTTGGATTGATCGATTGCTTGAAGTCTTCAGCTGCAGCAGGATTTTCATCATTGAACAAACGATCGTATAAACGTACTTCTGCCTCTTTGGCATGTTCCACAGATACCCAATGGATCGTCCCCTTTACCTTCAAGCCGGATGTGTCTTCGCCTGATTTGGAATTGGGAGCATAGGTACAGTAAATCTCGATTACCTTACCATTTTCATCCTTCACAAAGTCGTTGCAGGTCACGATATAGGCGTGTTTCAACCGTACGGAAAGACCCGGACCCAATCGGAAAAATTTCTTTGGCGGCTCTTCCATAAAGTCATCACGCTCTATCCAAAGCTCTTTGCTGAATGGGATAACACGTGTGCCTTCGCCACCTTCCACTTCTGGATTATTCTCCCCGATAAGTTCTTCAACATGATCGTTGGGGTAATTCGTGATCACCATTTTGATCGGATCAAGAACGGCCATACGCCGCCAAGCGGAGTGGTTTAGGTCCTCGCGAATACAAAATTCCAGCAGACTGACATCAATCATGTTTTCACGTTTCTGCACGCCGATGCGATCGCAGAAATTACGGATAGACGCGGGCGTGTAGCCACGTCTTCTCAAGCCCGAAATAGTCGGCATGCGTGGGTCGTCCCAGCTTTCTACATACTTCTCGTTCACCAATTGCAGCAGCTTACGCTTACTCATGACCGTGTAAGAGAGGTTCAAACGTGCAAATTCATACTGCTTGGAGGGGAAAATTTCCAGTTTATTGATACACCAATCGTATAAGGGGCGGTGCGGAATAAATTCGAGTGTACAGATGGAATGGGTTATTTGCTCGATCGAATCAGACTGTCCGTGCGCGAAATCATACATCGGGTAGATGCACCAAGCGTCGCCCGTGCGGTGGTGATGTGCATGTTTTATCCGGTACAACAGCGGATCCCGTAGATGCATGTTAGGATTCGCCAAATCAATCTTTGCACGCAAAACTTTCTCCCCGTCCCTATACTTACCTTCACGCATTTCTTGAAAGAGCTGAAGGTTCTCTTCTATAGATCGGTCGCGGTAAGGGGTTGGTACACCCGGTTCTGTTGGAGTGCCTTTTGCTGCGGCAATTTCTTCGGCTGTACTATCATCGACGTATGCAAGATCTTTTTTGATAAGATCCACGGCAAAATTATACAGCGTCTCGAAGTAATCAGATGTGTAAAGTTCTTGGGCCCATTGAAACCCCAACCACTGTATATCTTTTTTAATACTCTCTACATACGCTGTATCCTCCGTAACAGGGTTCGTGTCATCGAAACGAAGATTGGTTTTGCCTTGGTATCGCTCGGCCAAGCCAAAATTTAAACAAATAGATTTGGCGTGTCCGATGTGGAGGTATCCGTTCGGCTCGGGCGGAAAGCGGGTCAGAACACGCCCTCCATGCTTGCCGTTATGGAGATCATCTTCAATAATCTCCTCGATAAAATTCAGTGGTTTTTCGTCGTTCAACATACTGCAAAGTTAAAGATTAATACCTGATTTATAGCGCCACTTAGCTAAAATTATATGCTTTCTGAAGGCGGCTAAAAATGTTGTTGCCCACTTATAATATCTGCTTTCGCGATCTGAAATAGAACGTGACCTACGCTACACGCATGGTCTAACCGAATTTTAACAGATCTTACGCGGAATAGCTATTTATAATATGTATTTTTAACGATTTAGACGGTCTATCTGCTCATACAATGAAATATGCATACGCTTTACTTCTTCTTGTCCTCGTTTCTGCGCAACAAAGTGTAGCGCAAAAAATAAAGAAGCCGCAAGTTTTGGTTTATGGATCTGATATTATGGCCTATACAGCGGCAATCCAAAGCGCGCTATCTGGGGTACCCACGTTATGGGTGGCCGATACAGATACTTTAGTGCCCGAGTTTTCACGGCATGCTGTCCGCATCGATGAACCGCAAGGCCTCGATGGCGGTATATGGTTGCATGTGCTCATGGATATGGCTTTGTCGAAAAGTCCAAATGATTCGTTGGCACAATCGGTAAAAGAAAATATGAACCCACGGCTGTTCTTGAATGCTATTGAACGGGATTTGGCGAAACATAAAGATCTGTTGGTATTGCGGGGCCAGCGTGTCGATGCGCTGAAACCGGATGGAAAGAATTGGCAGGTCGTGCTTGCGAATAAACAACGGTTCCAAGTCCGCGCCGTATTGGATTTGTCAGACGGACAGCAACTTGCCGCCATGTTACCGACCGAAACTATATCTAGGACGCTTGACACGGTAGGCACGCAACATCTTTCTTTGCAAACTGTTCGCACGTTGGTGCTTTCGGGATCGGTGGGTCAGAGCGCTGTCGCGATCACCTTGCCACAGCTTTTGCAAACCGAGTATGAGGGGTTCTTTTCCAAAAAATCTTTACAGCCGTTGGTAGCCGGTGCATCAAAAAATGTGGGTTTGTGTGCTGCGCTAGGGCAGGCGATGGGAGCTGCAGCAGCCTATGTTGCATTTTTTAAAACGTCAACGGATAAAATTGATGTCCGTAAACTGCAAACCGAGTTAATGACCTATGGCATGCGTATTATTTCCTATCAGGATATACCCATAGATGATGCGCATTTCTATGCGATACAACGTTTTGGTCTATCCGGTATTATTTTGCCAGAATACCGAGATGGCCGACTATTTTTTGGGAAAGATGAGCGCATTGGCTTTGGCCATATCCAGCCAATATTCCATCGCTTATTCTCGCGTAGCCAGTTGTGGTTTGCAGATCATAAAGGGGATTACCTCACGTGGAACGATCTTTTATCGTTGCTACGTTTTGTGGGGCTGCGTGGTGAGGAAGTGGATCGCCAAATTGAAAAGGAATGGTCTACAAAACTAGGATTTACCGGAGTTTTCGATCGATCAGCCTATGTTACCCGTTATCAATTCGCTGTTGTACTCGATCTGTATGCTAGTCCATACGTCAAAGCGGTAACTCAGGAAGGGATATTTATCCATTAAAATGCGCAGCCGCAAATGCAGCTGCGCGTAAATTAATTATTGAAAGGCAAATACATTGCCCAAGGACTCGTTTCCATACATGGAGTTCTCTAAACTGATAAGTTCTCCGGTACCAATATTGATGACCATGCCATGCACAGCTAAATCTTGTCCGTTTTTCCAAGCATTCTGTACAATGGATGTTGTACTCAAATTAAATACCTGCTCTTTTACGTTCAATTCGATAAGGCGATTAACTTTTTCCTCTTCATCTGCTATGGCATCTATTTCTTTTGCATGCAACCGATAAACATCCTTGATGTGGCAAAGCCAGTTATCGATGATTCCAAATTGCTTGCGGCTTAAAGAAGCTGCGACACCCCCGCATCCGTAATGACCCGCCACAACAATATGTTTTACCTTTAGTACATTTACAGCATAGTCCAGTACAGATAACATACTCATGTCGGAGTGGACACACATGTTCGCAATATTGCGGTGTACGAATACTTCGCCGGGCTTTCTTCCGGTGATTTCGTTGGCTGGGACCCGGCTGTCTGCACAGCCAATCCATAATATCTCCGGGTTTTGACCCTTCGCCAGCTGTTCGAAACGACCTGTCGTGTCCTTTGCTACAAAATCTATCCAGCCTTTGTTGCCATCTAATATGCGCTGGAAACCTGTTTCTAATTCTTTATTTCCCATGTTTTGTTAATTAAGGTGGTTGACATGGTCGCCAACCAAGTTAATAGTTTACTAATTTGTTTTCAATTGTTGTTTTTTGTACGTAATGGCATGCAGTTGTATAGCGATTCCTTTACTGACGGCATGGAGCTCAAAATCTTTTAAAACATCAATAACGTCCTTATCAATAAATCTGCTCTGTTCGCCATCTATACGGATACGATACACATTTTTCGGCAAGCTATACAACTGTTGTTGTATAGGCACTTTATTTAAAAAAGAAACTTCCTCCGCCAATGTCATAATAACAGTTTTTTCACCATTTTGTTCACTGATTTCGAGCTGAAAAGCATTTTGCATGTTTGCCCGGATAATGTAAAATATGGCAACCAAAATTCCAATTCCTACGCCTAAAAGAAGGTCGGTAAACACAATCGCCGTCACGGTAACCGCAAACGGAACAAACTGATCCAAGCCTTTTCTGAACATATGTCTAAATAAAACGGGATTAGCAAGTTTGTAGCCGGTGTGCAATAATATCGCTGCCAAAGAGGATAGCGGAATCAAATTTATAACGGTCGGAATCGCCAGCAGGGCAATCAAAAGCCAGATGCCGTGCAACATGGCCGACCGCTTTGTTCGTCCACCCGCTTGCACGTTCGCAGAGGAGCGGACAATAACAGATGTCAACGGTAACCCGCCGAGTAACCCACTGGCCATATTGCCGATACCTTGCGCCATAAGCTCTCGATTGGTGGGTGTGTTGCGCTTGAGTGGGTCTAGCTTGTCTACGGCCTCTATGCTTATCAAAGTTTCCAAACTGGCAATTATCGCAATCGTAATGGCAACAATCCACATATCCTTATTCAGGACCTGTGTGAAATCAGGGAATATGAATAAGCCGGTAAACTCCTGAAAGGAACTTACTACCGGTATGGCCACATAGTGCTGCGCCGTAAGCTTCATGCTGTTTCCTCGAAAAAGAAAGGCTGCAAGTACCCCCAGCAGAACGACCAAAAGCGGTGCCGGGATTTTGTTTAATCCCTTGACCTTTGGCCAATAGATTAGTATGCTAAGCGAAAGAAAGCAGATCAATGTTGCACCCCAATTTACGGCGGGTAGCATGGTGTCTTTAAAAGCCGCAATCCCGCCGCCGTTATCGATTTCAAAAGCGTGCGACTCGGTCATGCCAAACGCTAGCGGAATTTGTTTGAGAATGATCGTGATACCAATGGCAGCAAGCATTCCTAAGATAACAGCGGATGGGAAATAGTTTCCGATTATTCCGGCCCGCAACACGCCAAGGATCAACTGCAGAGCACCGGCGATCACTACGGCTAGCAAGAAGGTCTCGTAGGCCCCTAGTTTTTCGATCGCACTAAGTACAATGACGGTCAGTCCCGCTGCGGGACCGCTAACACTGAGCGGGGATTTACTGATGGCTGCCACCACTAAGCCGCCAACTACGCCTGTCAGAATGCCAGCAAACAATGGTGCGCCTGATGCCATTGCTATTCCCAGACACAATGGTAGTGCAACAAGGAACACCACTACACTGGATGGGAAATCATATTTTAAGTCTCTTTTCGTCAGCTTTAGAAAAGCAGACATACGCGTTCCAAACATAAGGTTTAACTTAACTCTACTCCGTTATTTCATGAATTTTACAGTATAAAAGCCGAAACGTATGATTGACGCTCGGTAGGCCATAGACAGCCAAAATGCGATGTAGCGTTAAGCGTTAGGAGGCGGTGTGGGGACGTTGGCATGGAAAGCTTGAATCAACTTTTCATTTTTCAGATAGTGTTTTTGCTTACCGTTGTTTTCAACCAGGGGGTAGAAAAACAAATGATCCGACATCATAGTATTAAAAAACTTGGAATTGGATTCGTGAAGATCTTCGCCAAAACTGCCCGCCTTGGACGTATTCTCCATCTCTAATTGCAAGACGACTTGTAGCACCGTACCACGATCCAACACATTTACAAATACCGGCGTTGCTGCGATCAGCATCTTCAAAAAGAAGACGACTAGGCAGTACTTTGCAGCGCTCGTATGCGTGATCTTGTTCAACACGATAAATACTTTTGTCTCTATCAAAAATACAAATTTACTTCGGAAAAGAAACGATAGGCATGATTTAATTTTTTTTGTTAAATTTTGATATAAAGCTATCTTTAGGTAAAGATTTATTACGTGATGCGGTGTGCGTGGCTCGTCGTATCAACATGATGATTATATGGAAGATATCAAAAAAGTGTTCACGGACGCAATAACTGCCTCTTATCGTCCGAAAGGAGCATCTATACAGCTTGGAGCTGGTATTTTGAGTGGCGAGGTGCTCCGTGATGCAAAGGTTAGCCTAGCATTGAAGATGATGAACAGGCATGGTTTGATTGCGGGTGCTACTGGAACCGGAAAGACCCGAACGCTTCAGTTGATAGCCGAGCAGTTGTCGGATGCGGGCGTTCCGGTGTTTATGCTCGATGTGAAGGGCGATCTATCGGGCCTTATTGAGTCGGGTAAGGCGAACGAAGCGCTGATCGAAAGGGGTGAGCTAGTTGGGGTTCCCTTTGAAGCGACTGGTTTTCCGGTCGAACTCTTCTCGCTGAGTGGAAAATTGGGTGTCCCGATGCGCATCACGGTGGAAGATTTCGGCCCGGTAATGCTGGCTCGTGTCCTAGGTCTTAACGAAACGCAGGCAGGCGTATTGGCTGCTATTTTTAAGTTTACGGCGGATCAACAATGGCCACTGATAGATCTTAATGATCTAAAGAAGTTGCTAAGCTACTTGAGCGAAGGGCCTGGAGCAGCAGAAATCAAAGACGATTACGGTAAAATAAGCACAGCGACATCAGGGACAATCTTGCGGAAGATCGTGGCTGCAGAGCAACAGGGGATAGCGCATATTTTTGGCGAAAAGGAATTTGAGATCGCTGATTTTTTCCAACGGGTCGACGGCCGAGGTGTAATCAATCTATTGAATATTGCCGATATACAAGATCAACCGTTGCTATATTCTACATTTTTGCTGAGCCTGCTGGCCCAGCTCTTTAAGCAGTTGCCTGAAGTTGGCGATCTGGAAAAGCCCAAGTTGGTGTTCTTTTTTGACGAAGCCCATCTTTTGTTTAATGGGGCTTCCAAGGCATTCTTATCGCAGGTGGAACAGATCGTTCGATTAATTCGTTCCAAGGGCGTAGGCGTGTTTTTCTGCACGCAGGCGGCTTCTGATATTCCCGAATCAGTGCTGGGGCAATTAGGGAACCGTATCCAGCACGCTTTGCGTGCCTTTACACCCAATGATGCCGAAAACTTGCGGAAGACGGTAAAAACCTATCCGCGATCGAGGTTTTATGAAATCGATAGCATATTAACGTCGTTGGGAACGGGGCAAGCCTTGGTTACTGTACTAAATGATAAAGGTATCCCAACAGAGGTGGTGGCGACACACCTGGTGGCCGCGCGTGCTGTAATGGGCCCTTGCAATGCGGATACCTATGCATCAACCGTCCGCAACTCGGAGCTGCTGGGAAAATATCAGGTGCCTGTAAATAGGCGTAGCGCGAGTGAGATCATTGACGAGAAAATGGCGCTTTTTCGTACGGAGGAACAGCAGCGCAAAACGCAAGGAACTGCGTCCAAAGCTACTCGTAGCGGCGGTGGAAACCGGCGGCAGACACCCCTGGAGGCAGCGCAGACGCAAGCGTCTCGCGCCTTGGCACGCGAAGGGGTAAAATTGATAGGGAAGATAGCGTCAGGCATCTTGGGAGCCATTTTCAAAAAGAAATAAATAATATGAGTATCTTTGTCAAGCTAAGATTGTAATCATGACTAAAAAAGATAAATGATGAATAAACCAACACTACTGATTCTTGCCGCGGGAATGGCAAGTCGATATGGATCATTGAAACAAATAGACTCGTTTGGCCCCCATGGAGAAACCATTATCGACTATTCGATTTACGATGCCATCAAAGCTGGGTTTGGTAAGGTCGTCTTTATTATTCGGGAAGAATTTTTGGAGAAGATGCGCGAGGTATTCGATGAGAAGCTGCGTGGCAAGATTGAGGTCGATTATGCTTTTCAAAGCTATGACCTAACAAAATTCGGGATCGATCGTATCATTGAACGTAGTAAACCTTGGGGTACAGCCCATGCCGTGATGAGCGCGAGGGATAAGGTCAATGAACCATTCTGTGTAATTAATGCCGATGACTTCTATGGGACAGATGCATTCGTTAAAATGGCGCAGTTTTTAACGACCGATGTCGCCGACGACAAGATGGCACTGATGGGCTTTCAGGTCGGTAATACGATGTCCGACTACGGATATGTATCGCGTGGCGTTTGCGAGGTCGACGAAAACGGCCATATGAAGTCTGTAACGGAGCGAACCAATATTTACTATACGGATGATGATCAAGGAAACCGAAAAATTGTCTACGAGGAAAATGGTGTAAAACACGATCTGGATCCAAAGACACGTGTTTCGATGAATTTTTGGGGCTTCACACCCAAAATCTTTGATGTTGCAGCTGGAATGTTCCAAGATTTTGTAGCCTCTAACGCAGACAATCCAAAGTCCGAGTTTTTTATTCCTACCGTACCAGATTATATGGTAAAAAGAGGCATGGCCGACTTTAAGGTTATTCCTACCTCGTCGAAATGGTTTGGCGTGACCTACAAAGAAGATAAGGCCATGGTACAGCAGTCGATTTCTGCGTTGCTGGCTGAAGGAGCTTATCCGGAAAAGTTGTTTTAAGATAATATATTTGTCGAAAAGGCTGCCCCCAGCACGTAGGTTTGGGGGCAGCTTTTTTGCTTAGCGTATTAGGTATTCAGTATGGTGAACGAAAAAATAGTACAATTGATGGCTGTGATGGGATACATTATACTCGGATTAATGCTCTGTATTGCCCTGTACCTTTCTGCTGATTTTATGCTATCCCGTATCCCTGCCTCGCGCGCAGTGATGGGCTATGCCGAAGATGGCATCACGGTTTATGTGCTATCGAACGGTGTGCATACCGATATCGTTATGCCGGTTCGACAAGATAGCATGAAGTGGGACCTCGTTTTTCCTTTCGGGAATACAAAAGGCCGGGATACGGTGCAGAATTGGGTCGCCATCGGGTGGGGAGATAAAGGGTTTTATCTAAATACGCCGGAATGGAAGGATTTGAAACTGAAAACGGCCCTGGTTGCTGGTTTAGGGATTGGGGAGACCGCTCTACACGTGACCTATTACAAGGCGATGTCGGAAAATCAGCTTTGCCGCCGGACACAGGTAACCCCAGCGCAATATCGCCGTCTTGTGTCATACGTGCTGGCTAGCCTGAAAACCAATGCACATGGGGAGGCTATACGGATAGAAACCAATGCGCAATACAATGAGGACGATGCTTTTTACGAAGCCAAAGGAGCGTATAGCCTTATTTTTTCATGCAACACCTGGACCAATAACGCGTTGAAGTATGCGAACATGCCCGCCGGTGTGTGGACTGTATTTGATGGTGGAATTCTTCAGTATTATCCATCACAAGAAAACCCGAAGTAATTATACTTCGGGCTTTACTATTTTACAAGAAGAATAGTTTCGTTATTTCACTTCTTCAAACTCTACATCTTGCACATCATCGCCGCCTTGCTTACCTCCTTGTGCTTGGTCAGCATCAGCACCTTGCGGTTGTGCACCACCTTGTTGTGAAGCGGCATACATCTCCTCCGATGCGGCATTCCAAGCAGTCTGCAATTCAGCAGATGCGGTGTCGATGTCTGCGAAATTACGCGCTGCATAAGCTGCCTTTAGTTTTTCGAGTCCAGCTTCAATAGGAGCTTTCTTGTCTGCAGAGATTTTGTCTCCGTATTCTTTCAATTGTTTTTCCGTAGAAAATACAAGGGCGTCGGCCGCATTGATTTTGTCGGCTTCTTCCTTGACTTTTTTATCGGATTCAGCATTCGCTTCCGCTTCTTGCTTCATTTTTTGGATCTCTTCATCGGATAAACCAGAAGAAGCTTCAATACGGATATTTTGCTCTTTGCCGGTTGCTTTATCCTTTGCAGATACTTTGATAATACCGTTGGCATCGATATCAAAGGTTACTTCAATCTGGGGCACTCCGCGTGGTGCTGCAGGAATTCCGTCTAGATGGAAGCGACCGATTGTACGGTTTTGCGAAGCCATTGGACGTTCTCCTTGTAGAATATGGATCTCCACCGACGGCTGACTGTCAGATGCTGTAGAGAACACTTCCGATTTCTTGGTCGGAATGGTCGTGTTGGATTCGATCAACTTCGTCATCACGCCACCCATAGTCTCGATACCTAAAGAAAGCGGTGTAACATCCAATAGCAATACATCTTTCACTTCACCAGTCAGTACACCACCTTGGATCGCAGCTCCTAATGCAACAACTTCGTCAGGGTTAACGCCTTTCGAAGGCTCCTTTCCAAAGAAGCTTTTTACTGCTTCCACGATAGCTGGGATACGTGTAGAACCACCTACCAAGATAATTTCATCAATATCGCTAGTCGAGTAACCCGCATTCTTAAGTGCCGATTTACAAGGCTCAATCGTCCGTTTGATCAGATCAGACGCCAATGATTCGAATTTCGCGCGTGATAATGTGCGTACCAAGTGCTTAGGGCCGGTCGCATCAGCGGTGATATACGGTAGATTAATTTCAGTGGATGTCGTGCTTGACAATTCAATTTTTGCTTTTTCGGCTGCTTCTTTCAAACGTTGAAGCGCCATGGCATCTTTTTTCAAATCGAAACCACCGTTTTCATTCGCAAATTCTTCTGCCAACCAATTGATGATAACGTTATCAAAGTCATCGCCGCCCAAATGTGTGTCACCATCTGTAGATTTTACTTCAAATACGCCGTCGCCAAGCTCTAAAACAGATACGTCGTGTGTACCGCCACCACAGTCAAACACAACGATTTTCATGTCTTTATGTGCTTTGTCAAGGCCATATGCCAAGGCTGCAGCTGTAGGCTCGTTGATGATACGTTTTACGTTCAATCCGGCAATTTCACCAGCTTCTTTCGTCGCCTGGCGTTGTGCATCGTTAAAATAAGCAGGCACCGTAATAACGGCTTCGGTTACCTCTTGACCCAAAAAGTCTTCTGCTGTTTTCTTCATTTTCTGAAGAATCATGGCCGAGATTTCTTGAGGTGTATATTTACGGTCGTCAATTTCTACACGCGGGGTGTTGTTATCCCCTTTGACAACATTGTAGGGAACATGTTGTGATTCTTTTATAGACTCATCAAATGATAAACCCATAAAGCGTTTGATAGAATATACTGTTTTATGAGGGTTGGTGATTGCCTGACGCTTTGCAGGATCGCCAACTTTACGCTCGCCACCTTCTACAAAAGCAACAATGGATGGCGTCGTGCGCTTTCCCTCATTGTTTGCAATTACTACGGGCTCATTACCTTCCATCACAGCAACACAGGAGTTCGTAGTACCTAAGTCGATTCCAATAATTTTTGACATATCTCGTTTTGTTATTATTTTACAAATTTATTACCGGTAACTTCTTATCAACAGCTATGCCAACCTGCAAATCGTCATTAAAACATAATTTATGTCCATTTTTCTGTCGCTTCGCTCTGCCAAACTGTCATTTTCGTTAGTGCGTCGTCATATGTTGGCCGGATTCACCCATTTTTTTTATAACCGGGAATAAATTGCTACTTTCGTAAAGTAACAAAGATGACATGACTTTCCAGGAATACTTAGATTATTTCGAACAGATTTTAGCGTCTCCAGCGGAATACCCTCCTTATGATGACGTAGAATATTTCAATTATACAAAACTCAACTGGTCTCGTATGAACCGCTGGCTAAAACGTTTCGAGCCTTCAGCGGTGATGAAAAATCTTGTGGCCTCGATCACCGAACATCAGCATTGGATCGTTATCACGGAGCCCTGGTGTGGCGATGCGGCTCACTCGGTGGCTCAGCTTTACCAAATTGTTAAAAACAATCCCAATATTGATTTTGATATCCAACTGCGAGATACCCACCCTTTTCTTATCGACGATTACCTCACCAACGGCGGTAAATCCATACCTAAATTGATTATTCGGAATGACGTAGGGCATGATAAAGTGATTTGGGGTCCCAGGCCGCAGGCTCTACAGGCAATCTTCGAATCGATGAAAGCAGAAAGCAAAAGTTTCGAAGAGATAAAAGAGGTGCTGCAGAAATGGTATAACGAAGATAAAGGCATCGCTTTGCAAGATGAACTCATTGCCAAACTAACTTAAGTATGGATGTCGAACAGCTTCGGGAGTATTGCCTACGAAAAAAGGCCGTGTCAGAAGAGCTGCCTTTTGGCCCCGACACCCTTGTATTTAAGGTTGGTGGGAAGGTCTTCCTTTTGATCGGTTTGGATCAAATCGATCAGCTTACTTTCAATGTGAAATGTGATCCCGAACGTGCGCTTGAATTGCGTGCAGATTATCCCTTTACGGTGTTGCCGGGCTACCATATGAATAAGAAGCATTGGAATACGGTACATTGCAATCGAGCGCTCCCTGACGCCGCTATTGAAGACCTGATCGACCACAGTTATCATTTGGTTTTTCAGTCCCTTACAAAATCTGTCAAAACGGCAATATCAAGCTTGCCCTAGCGATGAAACGCTGTGGGCAAATCGGAACGGCCTTTTAATAGATCAAATTTTCCAATAAATTTCGTTTGATTTGCTTTGGATCAGATCCTCCGCCGAACATGCGATTGTTTCCTAGTGATTGGAACAACTCCTGCATGCTCATCGCTTTTACTTTCTTGTCTTTCCAGCTGGATGGAACATTGTCCACAGTGAAGTCTACTTTCCGTGCCCAGTAATTGATGTGCATTTCGGGAATAGCCAAACCCAAAATCATGCCGGGGAGTCCGTGTGCAAGCGCAGGTCCGCCGGCAACGGGTATTTGATCGGTATAGAACGCGATGAGGTATAGGGAGTCTGATGTGGCTCCGTTTACGCGTCTGCAAGAATAGCCGGCGATTTCACGGTATTCGTCCGTGAAACGCCAGGTAATATCTTGCAAGCTATCTTCCAACAAATACTTTTCATCCAGTTCGATCTGCAGAGCGGATTTTCCGGTTGCAATATTTTGATAGAAAACCTTCTCTCGGCTGCCACCGCGCATACTGGAACGCACCATTGCACCTGGACGACGATTGATGTTGTTTGAACGCCCGCCTCGCCCCGATCCTGCAGTGTTTGCTCGCGTCGTGCCACGTTGCTCTTCCGCTTCTACGGATTGCATAAGGGTTTCATCTTCATCAAACTGCAGGGTGAAAAAGGACGTGTTTTTTTCCGGAATTTCGTCTATGTTGCCTCCAAAGCGCATCATCATGCCTCGGTTTTGTCCGTTGGAATTGTTGGACATCTCTCGGATACGCGCACGCAGATAAACCTCCTTCTCGAAGCTGATGATGCCTTTCGAGGGGAAATAAGCGTGCTGTGCCTGTACTGTCAGCAGAAAATAGCAAACTAACGCCAGCAATGTATAGATCTTTTTAATCATTTTTCTTGCCTAAATTTTTGTTGAAATCCCACTTTAATCCTAACATAGCATATTGAGATAGCATAGCTTGCTGCGTCTCCGAAAAGCTGCTATTGCCTGCCGAACGCCTGATGTTGTTGTAGCTATTGAAAACATCGAAGGCTTTAATACTGACAAGCAAGGCTTCACTTTTCAATAGCTTGCGTGTGAGTTCCACATTCATATAGAACTGTTGAATAGGTTCGGGAAATACCTTTGTCTTGCCTGTATAGCTGTAAAATATGATTTGTGACAAACTTAATTTGTAGGGTAGGATATACTTCAGATCGGCATTGGTTGATGATCGGAATGCCGTGTTATTAAATTGTGTTTGTATCGTATTGGCTTCTTTCGTTAAGCCGACGCCGACATTGATATTGAAGTCGACCAGCTTGCTATTCTCCTTGTTGGCGCTGATCCCAAGATTGGCATTTGCCGTATTGTTTTTATTGAGGTCGCCGTTGATATATTGGTAGTTGTTGTCGTAAAACAAACTGGCAAAAGGCCCAAACTGGACAATGCCGCTGAAAATAGGCCGTCCGTAATTCACGTTCATACGGGCATTCCAGTTGGTATGGTCGCTGATGTTAACGTAGGATGCGGTTGTGCGTCCTACGGAATCGATAATGGAGCGATTCACTATGGCATTGTTGGTAAAGGATGTTTGGGCATTTATATTCAAAGAGGAAGCTTTGAGTAGGCTAAACTTACTGAAATTGACATTCAACGCATGATTCGTCTCCCTTGTCAAGTTTGGGTTTCCAAGTTGACGATATAAATCGTTGGTGGGCGGTTGTAAGGGTTGTAGTTGCGAGAAGCTCGGGACGTTAGCGGTGTTTTGGTACCCTAATGTGAAGCTTTTGCTGTTGCTGACCCGATAGGTGATATTGGCATGAAGGTTATTTTGCCAAAAATTTCGGTTCAGATCAATATCACGATAGCTATCTTTTAATTCTTGGTAGCGATAGGAAGTTCTATTCGATAAGTTGATGTTCAACTTTTCAGTATAATAGGTGAGATTAAGGTCTAAACCGTTGTTCCGCGAAAGATCAGTTTGGTTTTTCGAATACAAGGTGTCCAGTTGCGGTCCACCAGCATCAATGTTGTTATTGTACGCATTGACCAATCCACCGCGCTTGCCCGTATTGAATGAATAGCCGACTGTTAAGTTTAGCTGCTTCGTTATTGGCTCGCTGAAGTTGACGGATGCACCTATTCGATTGTTGGTGTTTTCTGTCAATCGGGTTTGGTCAATGATAACAGAACGTTGAAAGTTTCCAAGGCTATCATAATAGTTGGTTTTCTCATCGATTAGACTGCTGGCATCAGCGTTATCAAACTGTGTATTTAAGTGTATATTCATGCTACGGCCGTTTTTGTTGAGCCTTCTGCGGTAGTCTACCCGCAAATCCATGTTTTCCGTGTCAGACTGGCTGCTATTGTCTTTAATAAAGTCATTCGCCCGCGTGTTTTCGTTCCTGATGGTTGTGCTGTTCGATTTATTGGCACTTTCGGTTGCGCCTTGATTCGCGTTCAATTGGACATCTAGGTTGCTCAGCGAGTCTATTTTGTAACGCATTCTTGCTCGCAAGACATTGTTTTTATTGTCCGACCATGAGCTTTCGTCCTGCGTGGTCTCCTGTGTAATGTCATTATTCAGTACACGTTTGTTGTAACTGTTGGATTCGTTGGCCAGGCTGTTGTTATTGAAGTTGTAGCTGGAAGTTAGATGCAACTTGCGTTTGAGAAAGTTGTTTTCGTAGTTGACGCCTGCGCTTTTGTAGGTTGGATCGCCAATGATCTGGTTGTTCATTCTTATTCTGCTGGCATCGCCGGTGTTACCCATGTTATTCCAGCTTCCCGTTACACCGACCCGTTCTGTTTGGTTAAATTTCGCTGCGAACAAATTGGCATCAAAAAGCGAATGGTTACCTATGCTGGCGTTAGCATTCCCGAAGATTCCCTTTCGAGCTTCTTCTTTGAGTACGACATTCACGGTTTGCAAGCGTACACCATCATCGACGCCGGTCAGTTCCGCTTCTTCGGATTTGCGCTCGTAGACCTGTACCTTGTCAATCGCGTCGGCGCGTACATTTCGAATGGCTATCTTTGGGTCGTATCCAAAGAATTCCTCCCCGTCGATCAATACTTTAGAAACAGTCTTTCCTTGCGCGGTAATCTCTCCCGAAGCAGAGACCGTCAGTCCCGGCAAGCGGCGGAGCAGATCTTCTAGTTTGGCGTTTTTTTCCGTTTCGAAGCTTCCAGCATCATACTCTATGGTGTCTCCCTTGATCTTGATGGGTATCTTTTGGTTAATCACCACTTCTTCCAGCAGAGTGGATTGGGAGCTGATTTTTACCGTATCTAAGTGGAGAGTGTTTTGTTGTACCGCTATTTTTTTGCTAAATACTTCAAATTTGGGATAGGTGACGAGCAGGAGGTAGTCGCCTTTGCCAACCTTATCTAGTAGGAAGTTTCCTTTTTCATCCGCCCGTGTAAAATAGCGCATAATGGAATCGCTATCAAGCAACACAACAGAGGCATTCATTAAGGCTGCGTGATCCGCTTGATCGACAACAATACCTCTGACGCTGTGTTGAGCAAATAATTGCTGGATGAAGAGCAGAAAAAACAGTAGAAGGCTTCCTTTCATAAGTAATGTTAGTAGCGCAAAGAAAGGAAGAAATAGAGTAAATTAATGTTAAATAGAAAGATGTAATAGCTTTGATACAAAGCCGTGTATGACCCGTTTATGAAGCTTTGGAAGGTAAACAATGTTTTAAATTGGGGTTCATTTGGCTGGACGCCACGCTTGGAAAGATTACCGTTTTAGGCATTGCGTAGGAAAAAAGAGGGATAAAAAGGAACAAGGAGCTTTTTCTTTGGAAAAGCTCCTTGTTGTTACCGGCTGAAATAGCCTAGCTCGTAACCGCTATGGTCGTTATTTAACTTCGGAAACACGAATCGTGTTCGTTCTTCCTTTTTCATGCAACGGCGTTGATGATGTGTTGATAACGATTTGTCCAGAGGTAACCAAATTGTTTTCTTTCAACAATGTGTTCACATCTTGTATTGTTCCGTCCGTGCTTTCAAATTTCTCGTAGATAAACACGCGCACACCCCAAACGAGGCTTAAGAGGTTAAGCAAATTCTTGTTTCCGGTGAAAACGTAGATATCTGCATTGGGGCGGTAGCTTGAAATCTCAAAAGCTGTATATCCGGAAGAAGTCATGACAGCGATAGCAGAAGCTTCTGTACTCGCAGCTAAGTGAATCGATGATCCGCAGATTGCATCCGGGATACGGGTTTTAGTGACATGTACACTTGATTTACTGCTGTAATAAGGATAGGAAGTCTGCTCGACATGCGTAATAATCTTTGCCATGGTTTCGATGACAATTTCCGGGAATTCGCCCACAGATGTCTCGCCACTCAGCATAACGGCGTCCGCGCCATCTAGTACCGAGTTGGCCACGTCGTTAACTTCTGCACGCGTAGGACGTGGGGTGGTAATCATGCTCTCCAACATTTGTGTGGCAATGATAACCGGCTTGGACAGGTCACGGCATTTCTGTACGATCATCTTTTGTAGGCCCGGAACTTCCTCCATAGGCATCTCCACGCCAAGGTCTCCACGAGCGACCATTACCGCATCCGTCGCTTCGATAATCGCATCGATATTGTCAATGGCTTCCGGTTTTTCAACCTTCGCGATAACCAGGGCATGGCTGCCCTTCGCTTTGATAATTTCCTTACACTGGTAAATATCCTCGGCAGAACGTACGAAGGACATGGCAATCCAATCTGCGCCGTGGTCCAATGCA
This sequence comes from Sphingobacterium griseoflavum, assembly GCF_014653155.1. Taxonomy (GTDB): domain Bacteria; phylum Bacteroidota; class Bacteroidia; order Sphingobacteriales; family Sphingobacteriaceae; genus Sphingobacterium; species Sphingobacterium griseoflavum. Next base: position 204,248 of record NZ_BNAF01000007.1, read on the forward strand.
AAATTAAGGTTGTCTAGATCTTCCTCTGTCAGGGAGGGGATAGATACTTTGGTGTTGGGAAGGTTGACACCCTTACGTGATGTAAGGACCCCGCCGTGCACAACTTCGCATTTTACCGAGTCCTTGTGGTTGGTAGATAGCACGCGCAATTGCAGTTTCCCATCATCCAAAAGGATAATCTCGCCTTCTTTTACGTCGTTCGGGAAATTCTCATAGGTAATATATATGCGGTTTTCATCACCAATAAGCTCTTCGGTCGTCATCTCGACTTCGGAGCCGTTGATCAATACCGCCCCGCCTTCTTTCATTTTCCCAATACGGATTTTTGGTCCCTGCAAATCTGCTAGAATACCGACATTGAAGGGATGCTCACTATTGATTTCTTTGATGGTATTGATCACTTTTAAATGGTCTTCCTGACTTCCGTGCGAGAAGTTCAGCCGACAAACATCCACACCTTTGGCAATCAAATTGGTCAATATGGTTTTGTCCGACGATGCTGGACCAAGTGTGGCAACGATTTTTGTCCTTTTTTGAATCTTATTCATTTACAATATTTTATTAATGTATGTTCGTTTGTGTAAAACTTGTGACGCAAAAATAGCAATCTGTTTTTAAGTTAGGTTTACTAATGTGTAAAATTTACACTTTGCTATCGTTAAAGTGCTAAAATATAAGATTTTCTTTGGATTTCAATGAGGTGGGGTCTAATTCTTTTGTCAACATCACCTCATTGATTCCTTTAAGCTCTTCCAAGAGCAGGCGGAGGTCTTCCGTATCAATATAGTGCTTGATCATTAAAAAATAATCAAAATTGGGTAGCTCAGGTACCAATAGACTGCCTTCGATGCTTCGGTTATTGAGCAGATAAAATTCAAACTCAAAATTTATGTCACAATATCGATATATTGTAAAATAATGTTTGATCAAACCGCGCTGCCTGGTTTTTTCGAAAATGATATGGTAATCCATTTCATCTTTTTCCTTTTCCTTGAGATAGCCTTTATGGTCAACATAGTCTTCTTTTCCGCGTCGAAAAGCCAAGCCCGTGCATTTGTAGATAAAATGGCAAAGGCGGTAATCGCGCAGAGCGGTGCTGATGCCCACCAACACGAAATCCAACTCCAAATCGAAGTCTAAATCGAGCGTTACCTGTTTTTTTATCGTACTCACACCTGTAATAGTTAAGATCGAAAATAGGAAAAAATACGCAAGCTCCGCCAATTTTATACGTAAAAACTAATGTTGAACAAAGTTCTTGGATGCTAAAAAAAAAATTATTAATATTGGATAAGGGGCTAATAGCGCCTGTTTTTAAAACAAAGCCCGCATAAAAACGTTCTTATTTCAAATCTTCAATCCAAAAAGGTTTGATATTTGGGGAAATTTATTTTTCTTTGCACAGATTTATTAAACAATTAAACTATAAAATCATGTCAGATATCGCATCAAGAGTAAAAGCAATTATCGTTGAAAAGTTAGGTGTAGACGAAAACGAAGTGACACCAGAAGCTTCATTCACGAATGATTTAGGTGCAGACTCACTTGATACAGTTGAGTTGATCATGGAATTCGAAAAAGAATTTAACGTAGCTATTCCTGACGACCAAGCTGAAAACATCAGTACTGTAGGTCAAGCTATCTCTTACTTAGAAAAGAACGTTAGTAACTAATTTATTAGGCCAAACATATTTAATGGAGCTTAAAAGAGTAGTTGTAACAGGGTTAGGCGCTCTTACACCACTAGGCAATACGGTCTCAGCATACTGGGACGGTTTGGTTAATGGTGTAAGTGGTGCTGCTCCTATTACGCATTTCGATGCATCAAAATTTAAGACCCAATTCGCTTGTGAAGTGAAGGGATTTGATCCACATGATTTTATGGATCGTAAAGAGGCTCGCAAAGTCGATCCTTTTGTTCAGTATGCAATAGCTTCCACAGATGAGGCGGTCAAAGATGCTGAACTGCAATTTGACCAGTTGGATACCAATCGCATTGGTGTAATTTGGGGTTCGGGAATCGGTGGTCTAAAAACTTTTTTGGATGAGGTGGCAACCTACGCCAAAGGCGATGGTACACCGCGTTTCAATCCATTCTTTATTCCTAAGATGCTCGTAGACATTGCTCCCGGGCATATCTCGATGCGCCATGGTTTGCGTGGGCCGAACTTTTCAGCCGTTTCAGCCTGTGCTTCCTCTACCAATGCGATGATCGACGCGTTCAATTATATTCGTATGGGGATGGCTGATATCATCATCACGGGAGGATCAGAAGCGACAGTGAACGAGGCGGGCATTGGAGGCTTCAATGCCATGCACGCGCTATCGACAAGAAATGACGATCCAACTACGGCTTCACGCCCGTTTGATAAGGACAGAGACGGTTTTGTTTCCGGTGAAGGTTCCGGTGCCATTATTTTGGAGAGTTTAGAACATGCACTGGCACGTGGCGCAAAGATCTATGCCGAGGTTGCTGGGGGAGGCATGAGCGCTGATGCCTATCATATTACCGCTTCCCATCCGGAAGGTTTGGGTGCGAAGTTGGCTATGAGTAAAGCGATCGCTGATGCTAAATTCAACTACACAGACATTGATTATATCAATGTGCATGGTACATCCACACCAGTGGGTGATATCAGTGAGACGAAAGCGATCATCGACTTATTTGGTGAGCAGGCCTACAGATTGAATATCAGCTCGACAAAGTCTATGACGGGACATTTGTTGGGCGCAGCGGGTGCGATAGAAGCAATAGCTTCCATTCTATCGGTGAAAAATGATATCGTGCCACCAACTATTAACCATTTTAACGATGATCCGCAAATCGATAATAATCTTAATTTTACATTCAATACCGCGCAAAGGCGCGTGGTGAATGCCGCGCTAAGCAATACCTTTGGTTTTGGTGGCCATAACGCCTCTATCATCGTCAAGAAGTATCACGCTTAGCTAAAGTTAAAATGATCATTTAGATACAGTGAAATAGGTAGTTCCGATCAGGAACTGCCTATTGCTTATTTATGTTGCAGCATGCCTTTCTCAAGGATTTACTACTTATATTTTTCACCACACAGGGCTTACATCCGTAAACTGAAGAACATTCTTGGTTTTGTTCCGGGCAATATTAAATTGTACCAAATGGCATTTCGCCATAAGTCTGTCGCAACAGCGATCAAAGATGGCGTGAAAAATAGCAACGAGCGCCTGGAGTTTTTGGGAGATGCGGTGTTGGGCTCCGTGGTTGCCGAGCTGCTTTTTAAATTATACCCTTATAAGGACGAGGGTTTTTTGACCGAGCTGCGTTCAAAAATAGTAAGCCGTGTAAACTTGAACCAGCTTTCCCGCAAGCTTGGGTTTAATGAATTCATGGAGTATGATGCCCGTATGATCAGCTATCCGAACAAACAGAGTTCGCTCTTGGGCGATGCGTTTGAAGCGGTAATTGGGGCAGTGTACGTCGATAAGGGGTACAAATTTACCCGCGAATTTTTGCTTACCCGTATTATCAAACCGCACGTCGATATCCACATGTTGGAAGTCACCGAGACGAATTTCAAAAGCCGTCTTATCGAGTGGTGCCAACATTATGGCAAGGAAATCCAGTTTGTGCAGGTGCTCAATCCTCCCAGTGATTCGTCGAAATTATTTTATGTAGAAGTTTTGATCGATGGAAAGGTTTGCGGACACGGCCGAGATTTCAATAAAAAAAGTGCCGAAAAATTAGCCGCTGAGAAAGCTTGCGAATTGCTTAAAATATTCGAAACCGAAGAGTTTTCCCGGTAATCTGAGCTTTCGCTTTTCGTCCGTATATCTTACCTTTGCCGTATGGCAACTATCAAACCTTCCTTAGCTAAAGGCACCCGCGATTTCTCTCCTCTGGAGATGGAAAAGCGCAACTATATATTTGACACCCTCAAGTCTGTATTTAAAAAGTTTGGCTACAATGAAATTCAAACACCTTCGTTCGAGAACCTGTCTACATTGACTGGGAAATATGGGGAGGAAGGTGATAGGTTAATTTTCAAGATTTTGAACTCGGGCGATTATCTGGCTAAAGCACCCACGGATTTATTGGAACAGAAAAGTGCCCATAAGCTTATCTCCCATATTTCTGAGAAAGCGTTACGGTATGATTTGACAGTGCCCTTTGCACGATACGTGGTGATGCACCAGCATGCGTTAGCACTGCCTTTCAAACGCTTCCAAATCCAGCCGGTTTGGCGCGCCGATCGCCCGCAACGAGGACGTTACCGCGAGTTTTATCAGTGCGATGTAGATGTGGTGGGGTCTCCCTCGCTGCTGAATGAAGCCGAGTTCATGCTGATCTATCACGAGGCTTTTCTAGCACTTGGATTGACCGATTTCACGATTAAGCTCAATAACCGCAAAATTTTGAGCGGAATAGCAGAGGTCATTGGCAAGCCGGCGTTGATCGTGGATATGACAGTAGCCATTGACAAGCTGGACAAGATTGGTTTGGATGGGGTAAACAAGGAGTTGCTCGAGCGTGGTTTTACCGTGGATGACTTGGCACTGTTGAAGCCTATCATTTTGTTGGGAGGCAGTAATGCCGAGAAGTTGACGTCATTAAAAGAAATCTTAAGGTCATCCCCCCAAGGACAGGAAGGAATTGCGGAGCTGGAAGAGGTTTTCGCGTATCTGGATGCTTTTGGTGCCGCAAATGTTATCGAAAAGCACGTAGAAGTCGATATTACCTTAGCCCGAGGGTTGAATTATTATACGGGTTGTATCTTTGAGGTCAAGACCAATGAGGTCGCGATGGGAAGTATCGGTGGCGGTGGTCGATATGACGATTTGACGGGTATGTTTGGTGGAAAAGAACTGACTGGCGTGGGCGTTTCTTTTGGTGCGGACCGTATTTACGATGTTTTAGAGGAGCTGAACCGCTTTCCTTCGTCTTCAGCGACTACAACACAGCTTTTGTTGGTGAATTTTGACAAGTCTATCGAGCCTTTCACGCTTCGTCTTTTAGCAGACCTTCGCGCGGTAGGTATCGCGGCAGAACTTTATCCGGCGGCTTTAAAATTAAAAAAGCAGATGGGCTATGCGGATGAAAAAAAGATTCCGTATGTATTGTTGGTGGGTGAAGAAGAGATGACGTCTGGCAATCTTTCGCTAAAGGATATGCGTACAGGTGAACAAAGCAAAGTGCGCAGAGAGGAGCTGCTAAACATGTTGCAGAAAGAGGTAGGCTAAGCGATATTTTTTTGAAAATGAAAGTATCTGATGAAACACTATTTTGACAAAAAAGCGCCATTTCCTCCCTTTATTTTGTCCGAAATATCGTAATAAATGATTAGATTTGTGGTCGTATTAGTAAAGAAATTCAATACTTTGAAATGAGTTCAACACCTATAACAAAAGAAACATATCTAGAGTGGTATAGATCTATGCTGCTTATGCGTAAATTCGAAGAGAAGACAGGACAGTTATACGGGCAGCAAAAAATCCGTGGTTTTTGTCACTTATACATCGGTCAAGAAGCTGTTATGGCGGGCACGATGTCGGTTATTAAACCTGAGGATTCCGTTATTACAGCCTACAGAGATCACGCACATGCATTGGCAAAGGGTGTTTCAGCAGATGCATGTATGGCAGAGATGTTTGGAAAAATCACAGGATGTTCGAAAGGCAAGGGGGGCTCGATGCACTTTTTCTCCAAGGAGCATAAAATGATGGGTGGCCACGGTATCGTGGGCGGTCAGATTCCGTTGGGTGCGGGTATTGCATTTGCGGAGAAATATTTAGGCAATACGAATGTGAATATATGCTACATGGGGGATGGCGCTGTACGTCAAGGTGCTTTCAACGAGACGCTCAATATGGCGATGACCTGGAAACTTCCTGTTATTTTCGTTTGCGAAAATAATGGATACGCTATGGGTACGTCCGTCGCGCGTACAACCAATATGATGGATATCTACAAAATGGGACATGGCTTTGATATGCCTAGTGCTCCAGTAGACGGGATGGACGTGGTTGCCGTTCATAATGCGATGGACGAAGCTGTGCAACGTGCACGCGCAGGTGAAGGACCAACATTCTTAGAGATCCGTACATACCGGTACAAAGGACACTCGATGTCCGATCCAGCAAAATACCGTACCAAAGAGGAGTTGGAAGAATTTAAAGGTAGAGATCCATTGTTGTCTACCAAAGCGGCTATCGTAGAAAACAAATACGCAGATGACGCTTGGTTTGCAGAAGTGGATGCAGAGATCAAGAAAATTGTAGAGGATTCTGTTAAATTTGCAGAAGAATCTCCTTATCCAGATGCTTCTGAAATCTACAAAGATGTCTATGTGCAAGAGGACTATCCTTTTATAATGGACTAATTAATTCGAATTACTTTAACTTAAAGATATAATCTACTATACAAATGGCTGAAGTAGTAAAAATGCCGAAAATGAGTGACACCATGACCGAAGGGGTGATCGCTAAATGGCACAAGAAAGTCGGTGATAAAGTAAGCTCAGGGGATTTGATCGCCGAAGTGGAAACCGATAAAGCGACGATGGACTTTGAGTCTTACCAAGAAGGTACCTTATTGTACATCGGACCTAAAGAAGGTGAAGCCGTCGCTATTGACGCGGTTATTGCTGTTTTGGGTGAAGAGGGCGAAGATTACCAAGCGCTTTTGGATGGCGACGAGGCAGCAGGCAAAGATGAGCCGAAAGAAGAGAAAACCGCTGAAACGGCTGTGGAAGATAAGAATGAATCGGAATCAGGCGCAGACAGCGATGTGTCGGCCGAGGATTTAGACTGCACGGTTATTACCATGCCACTATTGAGCGACACCATGACGGAGGGGGTAATCGCCCAATGGAACTTTAAAGTGGGGGATGCCATCAAGTCTGACGATGCGATCGCGGACGTAGAAACCGACAAAGCCACGATGGAGGTTACCGCCTACGCGGAAGGTACGCTCTTGCATATTGGTGTTGAAGCAGGTCAAGCAGCGAAGGTAAATGATATTATTGCGATTGTAGGGCCTGCGGGAACAGATGTTGCACCCCTTTTGAAACAGAAGTCTTCTGGCTCAGCGCCAAAAGCGAAAGCGGAGAAAGCGACGGATAATAAAGAGAAGGCTACGGATACCAAGGAGGAGCAAGTATCTACCGAAGCAAAAGCAGGTGATGATGATAGCCGTGTGAAGGCATCTCCATTGGCGCGTAAAATTGCGAAGGATAAAGGCATCAACTTAAATGAGGTTAAGGGATCTGCTGATGGTGGGCGTATCGTGAAGAAAGATGTGGAGGGTTTTGTGCCTTCGAAGGCGGAGGTACCAAAAGCAGCGGCCGAATCGGCAGCTCCGGCTACGGAGACAAAATCCATTACTTTGCCACAATTTATCGGCGAAGAAAAATATACCGAGCAGGGTATTTCGCAAATGCGTAAAACCATTGCACGTCGTTTAGGTGAGTCGTTGTTTACCGCGCCTCACTTCTATTTGACGATTTCTATCGATATGGACAATGCTATTGCTGCACGTGGCCAAATCAATACGGTAGCACCGGTTAAGGTGTCTTTCAACGATATCGTGATCAAAGCGGTTGCTGTTGCCTTGAAGCAACATCCTGCTGTTAATTCTTCTTGGAGAGGGGATAAGATCCGTTTCAATGAGCACGTAAATGTAGGTGTTGCTATGGCGGTAGAAGATGGTTTATTGGTACCTGTAGTACGTTTTGCAGATGGTAAATCACTTTCCCATATTTCTGCGGAAGTTAAAGAATACGGACAAAAAGCAAAAGCAAAGAAATTACAGCCTGCTGATTGGGAAGGTTCTACCTTCACCGTTTCCAACTTAGGTATGTTCGGTATCGACGAGTTTACGTCGATTATCAACTCGCCAGATGGAGCTATCCTTTCTGTGGGAGCCATTCAACAGATTCCTGTCGTGAAAGATGGAGCCATTGTACCGGGCAATATCATGAAATTAACGTTGGGCTGCGACCACCGCGTCGTGGATGGTGCAACAGGAGCAGCGTTCCTACAGACATTAAAAGGTTTGTTGGAAGCGCCTATCCGTTTGCTGGCCTAGATAAATAACGAAGTATAAAGAAGCACTTTGGTCCATCCAAAGTGCTTTTTTTTATTATATCGTACAAAATCGAAGCTGTAAAAATTTAGTCGCAACGAATATAGAGTTTTGTTTTTTATTGACTTTTCTGTTAATAAGTGCTATTTTGGATCATTCTGGATTAATACTGTAAATCATATATACGAGAGAGCGTAGTGAGCATAAAATTTTTAGGCGCAGCATATATAGCTGTATGTTTAGGTTTGGTGGCCTGTTCATCACCAGAAGCAAAGCAAAAGGAAATCATACAAAAGCAAGTTGAGAAGGATAGCATAGCCTTAGTCTACGATTCGGCGAATGCCGATAAGGAAATTGATGCTTTCATGCAGAAGTTGCACAAGAAATCAGCATTCAATGGGGCGGTATTGGTAGCAAAGGGCGGGAAGATTGTCTACCAAAATACGTTTGGTTGGGCAGATTATCTGCTCAAAGATAGCTTGGACATCCATTCTAAGTTTGAGCTTGCATCGCTTTCGAAACCGTTAACGGCTTTAGGGACATTAAAACTTGTTGAGCAAGGTAAGCTGCGGCTTGATCAGACTGTAAATGATTTTTTTCCGGACTTCCCTTATCCTGGGGTGACCATTAAAATGCTGCTTAGTCATCGAAGCGGGCTTCCAAACTATGTATATTTTGCAGAGGATGTTTGGCCGGACAAGAAGAAGGCGATGAGCAACAAAGATGCCATGAAGCTGCTTGCGGAGCATAAACCCGCACGTTATGGTGCGCCAGATGGTCGTTTTTTGTATAACAATTCTAACTTTATGGTCCTTGCCTCGATTATCGAACAAATAACAGGTAAGGATTTTGGTGTGTATATGAAAGAAACCATATTTGATCCGGCTGGCATGAAGCATACGGCGGTGCTCTCCAAAGCGGTGTATGAAAAGATACCGACCAATGTCATCGGCCATGACAAAGTATGGCGCAGATCTGTTGTTCAGAATTTTCTAGATGGTCCAGTAGGGGATAAAGGTATTTACAGTACGGTACAAGACCTGTTTATGCTGGACATCGCTTTAAAACAGGGGCGTTTGCTGGATAAAGCCCTGCTCGATTCCGCTTACGTACCGCGCAGCGACGCCAAACGCAGTCTTTTTAGTTACGGTTATGGTTGGCGTACGTTCTCTCCGAAAGATGCCCAAATTGTCTACCATACTGGCTGGTGGCATGGTTTCCGTAACTTATATGTGCGGGATTTGACGCACGATATTACCATCGTGCTCCTTTCCAATATGGCTAACGGAAGTTTAGTGAAGTTGGACGATTTGTATAAGATCCTTAAAATGCCTATTTTGAGACAAAATGCATATAATGCAAATGGCGATTTTATCGTTAATTAATTTTAAAGAAGGTTATGAAAAAGACACTTATTTTAGGGGCAAGTACCAATCCAGCAAGATATTCTTATCTAGTAGCCAATAAGCTGGCACGAAAAGGGTATCCAATTGTCAACGTCGGACGTAAAGTAGGCGCGGTGGCGGGTGTGGAGATAGAAAATGCTGGCGAACCCCATACCGATATTGACACGATCACACTATATGTAGGCCCACAAAATCAACCTCCATATTACGATTATATCTTACAGACAAAACCCAAACGCGTCATCTTTAATCCCGGAACAGAAAACGAAGAGCTGCGTTCGAAGCTTAGTGCGGCGGGGATTTCGAGTATCGAAGCGTGCACGCTTGTGATGTTAAATACTGGGCAATATTAACAACGCTGCAGTACAGATCTTGAAACACCGCACAATGGAAAATGTGCGGTGTTTTTTATGTGACCATGGCGTAACAAAATCGTCGACAAAAAAATCTAAGCAATCGATTGTATTCGTTTAGAAAACGTTATCGCTCCGTGTCTGTCCGTGGCGGTACTTGTTGAATGGACTAAAAAGGCATATATTTAACTTGAAAAGCTAATCAATATGCGTATAATATCCCTTATTACCTTTTTCTTCATCGCTACGACAGATGTTGTATTCTCGCAAGTTGTCGCGCCTTTGCGGCTACAACAGAAATTCATAAGCGCGCAGCTTCAGCATGCCTCTTCGCAGATTTTAACCCTTGCGGCACATACGCCCGCCAGTCAGTTTCCTCGGACTTTCGAAGCCGGACAGCATCATTTTTCTAATTCAGATTGGTGGTGCTCAGGGTTTTATCCAGGCACCTTATTGTATCTTTACGAAGGAACACACAAACAGGAATTGTTGCGGCTGGCTCTTGAAAAGTTGGAGCCCCTAGAAAAGGAAAAGTTCAACAAAGGTACACACGACCTGGGATTTATGCTTTACTGTAGTTTCGGTAACGCGCTACGATTGACGCACGATTCTGCCCGTTATAGGGATATATTGACAACAGGTGCCGAATCCTTGGCCTCCCGATTCAGTAGTGTGACAAATACCATTCGCTCGTGGGATCACAAGCCATGGCGATATCCTGTTATCATCGACAATATGATGAATCTGGAATTCTTGATGAAAATGTCGAAGATCACGAACGACCATCGCTTCGCCGATATTGCTGTTACACATGCCAATACTACGTTGATGAACCATTTTCGCGAAGACTACAGCTCCTACCACGTTACAGATTACGATCCACAGACCGGACATGTGTTGGCAAAGAAAACCCATCAAGGAGCTTTCGATGAATCTTCATGGGCGAGAGGCCAATCTTGGGCGTTGTATGGCTATACGATGATGTTTCGAGAGACTGGCGATAAGCAGTATCTAGAGCAGGCAGAACATGTGGCACAGTTTATTTTAACCCATCCGGCGATGCCATCTGACCTTATTCCTTATTGGGATTTTGACAAAGATAAGGTTGATCCCTCAGCGCGAACTTTCGCACGGCGAGATCTGCGCGATGCTTCGGCAGGCGCACTGAATGCCTCAGCTTTGTTGGAGTTGTCACAATATGTATCGGAAGAAGAGGCTATTAAATATTTACGCGCTGCAGAGCTTATCATCGAAAGCCTTTCCAAAGAACCGTATTTAGCGCCGTTAGGATCTAATGGAGGGTTCATTCTCCAGCATAGCGTGGGTTCACTTCCAGCGAACTCGGAAGTGGATGTTCCCTTAACCTACGCTGATTATTATTATGTGGAAGCATTGATCAGATACCAGCGTCTATTGGAAGGGCTTCCGGTTACATCCTGATCTTTAAGGTGGCATAGGAATTTTAATATGTCCTAAGCTAAGTGCCCTATGTTATTTGGTAATGCCGCAGCAGGGGGTTTTCCCGTGAAACGTCTATGGATCACCAACACGCCGCTGCTTTCACCGTCGTCGTTGGGTCGGTGTTGTTTCGATATGTAGGAAGGCTTTGCAATCATGACGATTGCCAACTTGCCCATACCTAATTTGCCAAACACATGTCTGCGTTGTGCGTTATCGATCCTAAAAAAATAATACACTAATTATTTGATAGTTACAAAAAATACTTTACCTTTGCAGTCCCTTAGGGGAAATTGTGTCTTGAGCGAAGCCCTACTGCTTCGAAGGACGTTTAATTAATTTTATTTATAACATGTCAGGAATTATTGGTAAAAAAGTAGGAATGACCAGCCTGTTCGATGCGGAAGGGAAGAATATCCCTTGTACAGTAATTGAGGCTGGGCCGTGCGTGGTAACGCATATACGTACGGTAGAGAAGGATGGCTATGCGGCTTTTCAACTTGGCTATGATGATGCCAAAGAAAAGAACACAACAGCGCCTTTAAAAGGACACTTCGCAAAAGCGGGCGTGACTCCTAAGCGTAAGCTAGTTGAATTCAAAACTTTCGAAGATGAGAAACAACTAGGTGACATCGTGGATGTAACTATTTTTGCTGAAGGCGAGTACGTTGACGTAGTCGGTACTTCCAAAGGTAAGGGTTTCCAAGGTGTAATGAAGCGTCACGGATTTGGTGGTGTAGGTGGTGCGACCCACGGTCAGCACAACAGGCTACGTGCTCCAGGTTCATTGGGTGCTTCTTCTTGGCCTTCACGCGTATTCAAAGGAATGCGGATGGCGGGTCGTACAGGTGGTGACAGAGTGAAAGTTCAAAACTTACAGATTTTGAAAGTTTACGCTGATCAAAACCTAATCGTTGTTAGTGGTTCCATTCCAGGAGCTAAAGGTTCATATGTAATCGTAGACAAATAGTAGAGATGGAAGTTAACGTATTAAATTTATCAGGTAAAGAAACAGGTGCCAAGGTGCAACTGCCTGAGTCAGTATTCGGTGTAAAGCCTAACGACCATGCGATCTATTTGGATGTGAAACAATACTTAGCGAACCAACGCCAAGGAACTCACAAATCTAAACAACGTAACGAAATCGCGGGTTCTACGCGCAAATTACACAAACAAAAAGGTACTGGTGGTGCTCGTGCGGGCTCTATCAAATCTCCATTGTTTAATGGTGGTGGTCGTGTATTCGGTCCTCAACCACGTGACTACAGCTTTAAATTGAACAAAAAATTAAAGCAGGTGGCGCGTAAATCAGCATTGAGCTACAAAGCACAAGAAAACAATATTTTGGTGTTAGACGCGGTGAGCTTCGAATCCATTAAAACTAAAAACTATGTGTCTTTGATCAATGCGTTGAACGTTGCTGACGAAAAAACCTTATTGGTTTTGCCAGCATACGATAACAATGTTTATTTATCAAGCAGGAACTTGAAGAAAGCAAAAGTGATCGCAGCTTCAGATTTGAACACATACGATGTGTTGAACGCTACGAAAATTTTGTTAACTGCAGATTCTGTTAAAACTTTGGAGGAAGCATTCGCTAAGTAATATGGAAATTATCAAAAAACCTATCTTGACTGAGAAAGCTTCGTTGTTAACGGAGAAGTTAAACCGTTACTCTTTCAAGGTTGACCACAGAGCTAACAAGATCCAGATCAAACAAGCTGTTGAAGAAATGTTCGGTGTAACTGTGTTGGCAGTAAACACTGCGGTTGTAGCTGGTAAAGCAAAAAGCCGTTACACAAAAGCAGGTTTCGTTTCTGGGAGAAGCCCTAAGTATAAAAAAGCCATCATCACGGTGAAAGATGGCGAAACTATTGACTTTTACAGTACACTATAATAAGAAATGGCAGTTAAAAGATTCAAACCGGTTACCCCTGGTACGCGTTTCAGAGTAGGCGCAGACTACTCTGATATTACTACAAACGTTCCTGAAAAGTCGTTGGTAGTAGGCAGCAACAAAAGATCAGGCGGTCGTAATAAATCCGGTAAAATGACTATGCGTTACATCGGTGGGGGACACAAAAAATCATACCGATTAATAGATTTCAAACGCGATAAAAAAGACATCCCCGCAAAAGTAGCTACCATCGAGTACGATCCAAACCGTACTGCTCGTATTGCCTTGTTGCACTACGCAGATGGCGAGAAGCGCTACATTGTAGCTCCTGCTGGTTTAACCGTTGGACAAACAGTGATTGCGGGTGATAAAGTAGCCCCAGAGGTTGGTAATACCTTGCCACTTGCTAACATTCCGTTAGGTTCCATTATTCATAACATTGAATTGAACCCCGGACAAGGAGGTTCAATTGCACGTTCTGCAGGAACATACGCGCAATTGTCAGCCCGTGACGGTAAGTATGCCATCATCAAATTGCCTTCAAGTGAGACTCGTATGATCTTGTTGACTTGTGTGGCAACAATTGGTTCCGTATCCAATGCAGAGAAAGCAAACCAAGTGTTAGGTAAAGCGGGTCGTAAACGCCACTTAGGTCGTCGCCCTCGCGTTCGTGGTGTCGCCATGAACCCGGTAGATCACCCAATGGGTGGTGGTGAAGGCCGTACTTCCGGAGGTCACCCACGTTCACGCACAGGTGTGTTGGCTAAAGGCTTCAAAACACGTTACAAGAAGAAAACATCGAATCGTTACATCATTGAGAGAAGGAAAAAATAATGGCTCGTTCAATTAAAAAAGGTCCTTATATCGATCACAACTTAGAGAGAAAAGTTCTTTCTATGAATGAAACAAACAAAAAATCAGTTATCAAAACTTGGTCTCGCAGATCAATGATTTCACCTGATTTTGTTGGCCATACCTTCGCAGTGCACAACGGGAATAAATTTATCCCTGTTTATGTAACAGAAAATATGGTTGGTCACAAGCTTGGTGAATTTGCGCCTACGCGTACATTCAAAGGCCACGCAGAAAAGAAAAAATAATTAGGTAATGGAAGCAACAAAAAAACTCAAAAAGTCTGTCCTTATCAGACAGCGTAAAGAGCAGGCAAAAGCTCAAGTAGGAGGAGCTTCTACTGCCAAGTTATTGAACTGCCCTACTTCGCCTCGTAAAATGCGTTTAGTGGTAGATCTTATCCGTGGCGAGAAAGTAGAGACCGCTCTTTACATCTTGAAACACACCGGTAAAGAGGCCGCAGCTCGTGTTGAGAAATTATTACTGTCAGCTATCAAAAACTGGGAAGCGAGCAACGAAGGCGCTTCTTTAGAAGATAGCTCGCTATTTGTCAAAGAGGTATCTGTAGGTGGTGGTCGTCAATTGAAAAGATTGCGCCCGGCTCCACAAGGTCGCGGTTACAGAATTCGCAAGCGTTCAAACCACGTAACTTTGGTAGTAGACAGTTTAAACAACGTTAACAACTAATTTAAAATAAGAATGGGACAAAAAGCAAATCCAATAGGTAGCAGATTAGGTATCATCAAAGGATGGGATTCTAACTGGTTCGGAGGCAACAACTATTCTGATAAGTTAGTTGAGGACGAAAAAATTAGAAAATATCTTTCTGTACGTATCGCAAAAGGTGGCGTGGCAAAAGTTGTTATCGAAAGAACTTTAAAACGCATCACGGTTACTATCCACACGGCACGTCCAGGTATCGTTATCGGTAAAGGTGGTCAAGAGGTTGACAAGATCAAAGAAGAGTTGAAGAAATTGACGAAAAAAGACGTTCAAATCAACATTTTCGAGATCAAACGCCCCGAGTTGGATGCCAAGTTGGTAGCAGAAGGTATCGCGAAACAACTTGAGGCGCGTATTTCATTCCGTCGTGCAATGAAAACAACCATCGCATCCACAATGCGTATGGGCGCTGAAGGTATCAAAGTAATGTGTTCAGGCCGTTTGGGTGGTGCCGAGATGGCACGTACCGAGCAGTACAAAGAGGGAAGAACTCCCCTGCATACATTACGTGCTGATATCGATTACGCACTAGCTGAAGCATTGACCACCTACGGTAAGATCGGTGTTAAAGTTTGGATCTGTAAAGGTGAGGTTTACGGTAAACGTGATCTTTCTCCTAACATCGGACAAACTTCGAACACGAAAACGCGTGGTGGCAATGAAGGTGGCGAGCGTCGTGAACGCGATAACCGTAAAGGTGGACGTGGCGGAAACAACCGTGGCGGAAACAACAACCGTGGCGGAAACAACCGTGGTGGTTCAAACAGAGGATAATAAGTTTAATAGATTACAATAGCTATCCGCCGGAAGGCGGATTAAATAAAATACGAACATGTTACAGCCAAAAAGAACAAAGTTCAGAAAGATGCAGAAAGGCCGTATGAAAGGTAACGCTTCTCGTGGAGCGGATTTAGCTTTCGGTTCTTTCGGTATCAAGTCACTGGAGCCAGCATGGATCACGAGTCGCCAAATTGAGGCAGCACGTATCGCCGTAACACGTTACATGAAACGTGAAGGTCAAGTGTGGATCCGTATTTTCCCTGACAAGCCTGTTACCAAAAAACCTGCAGAGGTACGTATGGGTAAAGGTAAGGGAGCTCCAGAATACTGGGTAGCCGTAGTGCGTCCAGGCCGTATGTTATTTGAAGCAGAAGGTGTGCCTTTGGAAATTGCCAAAGAAGCACTACGTTTAGCTGCTCAAAAATTGCCGGTTCAAACTAAGTTTGTTATACGTAGAGATTACGTAGAAGCATAAAAATCGCTGGTAATGTCAATCGTTTAGCCTTGTGGCCGTTACCCACAAGGCACCTTATAAACAGCATTGATAACCCTGCACAAACTGAAAGAAAATGAAAAATTCAGAAATCATCGAATTATCACAAGAGGAACTTACAGCTCGTCTTAAAGAAGAGAAAGCTGCCCTTAACAAGTTGAAATTTGCACATGCTGTTTCTGCTGTGGAAAACCCGAACGTTATTAAAACGGCGCGTAGAAACATCGCTCGCATCGCGACGGAAGTTTCTAAGCGTAAAAACGAAGCAAAATCACAGGAAACAGCCTCTGAGGCGTAAAACGTAAAGTCGAAATGGAAAGAAATTTAAGAAAAACAAGAATCGGCTTAGTAGTTAGCAACAAGATGGATAAGTCTATCGTAGTAACGGTTGAACGTAAGGTTAAACACCCTATTTACGGGAAATTCGTGAAAAAAACTACTAAATTTAAAGCTCATGACGAAACAAATACCTGCGGTATCGGCGACACGGTATTAATTATGGAGACTCGTCCGCTGAGTAAGACAAAAAACTGGAGATTGGTTGAAATTTTAGAAAGGGCTAAATAATGGTACAACAGGAATCAAGATTAAATGTGGCCGACAACTCTGGAGCTAAAGAAGTTTTAGTAATCCGCGTATTGGGCGGTACGCGTAAGCGTTACGCATCTATCGGTGATAAGATTGTTGTTACCGTAAAAAGCGCTATACCTTCAGGAAACGTAAAAAAAGGGTCGGTTTCCAAAGCGGTAGTTGTTCGCACGAAGAAGGAAATCCGTCGTAAAGACGGTTCTTACATCCGATTCGACGACAATGCTGCAGTATTGTTGAATAATAATGATGAACCACGCGGAACGCGTATTTTCGGGCCTGTGGCTCGTGAGTTGCGTGAGAAACAGTTCATGAAAATTGTATCACTAGCACCGGAGGTTTTATAATTATGGCACAGAAAACAAAAACAACGCACAAAATCAAAATCAAAAAAGGTGATTTAGTGAAAGTTATCGCTGGTAACTCTAAAGGTAAGCAAGGAAAAGTGTTGCAAATTTTGGTGGATGCTAACAGAGCTGTCGTGGAAGGCGCTAACATCGTTAAAAAGCACACCAAACCAAGCGCAGCTAATCCTAATGGTGGTATCATCGAGAAAGAAGCTGCCATCACCATTTCTAATCTAGCATTGATCGATCCCAAAACTGGCGAGACTACTCGCGTTGGGCGTCGCGTGAATGCGGATGGCAAAATTGTTCGTTACGCAAAAAAATCAGGGGAGGAAATTAAATAATGACTTACGTACCAAGATTAAAAGCGAAATATGCGGAAGAAATCCGTACGGCGCTTAAAGAAAAATTCCAGTATAAGAGCGTTATGCAAGTTCCTAAACTGGAAAAAATCGTAGTATCTCAAGGTGTTGGTGCTGCTACTGCTGATAAAAAGCTGATCGATAACGCGGTTTCCGAACTGACGTTGATCACGGGACAACAAGCGGTTTCGACCAAGTCAAAAAAGGATATCTCCAACTTCAAATTGCGTAAAGGAATGCCTGTTGGTGCGCGCGTAACATTACGTGACAACAATATGTACGAATTTCTTGACCGTTTGATCGCTGTATCGTTGCCTCGTATCCGCGATTTCCGTGGTATTAACGACAAAGGCTTTGATGGAAGAGGTAACTATAACTTGGGTATCACCGAGCAGATCATTTTTCCGGAAATCAACATCGACAAGATCAACAAGATCCAAGGTATGGATATTACGTTCGTAACTTCTGCAGGTAATGATATCGAAGCATTGGAGTTATTGAAACAGTTCGGTTTACCATTCAAAAATCAAAACACAAACAACAATGGCTAAAGAAGGATTAAAAGCGCGTGAAGTAAAGCGTCAAAAATTGGTAGCTAAGTTTGCAGAAAAGCGTGCTGCTTTGAAAGCGGCGGGCGATTATGCAGCGCTAGACAAATTACCAAAGAATGCTTCACCGGTACGTTTGCACAACCGTTGTAAATTAACTGGTCGTCCGAGAGGATATATGCGCCAGTTTGGTATCTCTCGTGTTACATTTCGCGAGATGGCACTAGACGGTAAGATCCCAGGAGTGAAAAAAGCTTCTTGGTAATCAGGAAAAAATAAATTACTTTTGCCCGGATAAACCCGCAATGGGTTTATCGGGTTTTTTTGTATCGCAAATTTTATGTACAGACAACAGGTCCGGGATTTAGGTTAGTTCAGGAAACCATTGTCATAATTTAATATCTAATGAATACAGATCCAATAGCGGATTACCTTACACGAGTAAGGAATGCCATCAAGGCCAACCACAGGGTTGTTGAAATTCCTGCATCGAACCTTAAAAAAGAGATCACCAAAGTTCTTTTCGACAAAGGTTATATTGCTAACTACAAATTCGAGGAAGAAGGACCTCAAGGGTCTATCAAAGTCGCTTTGAAATACCATCCCGTTAGCAAAATTCCGGCTATTCGTACGTTGACACGTGTGAGTAAACCTGGTTTAAGAAAGTATGCAAGTGTGGAAAACATGCCGCGCGTTTTGAATGGTTTGGGTATCGCTATCCTGTCCACTTCTAAAGGGGTAATGACAGATAAAGAGGCTCGTCTACAGAACGTAGGTGGTGAGGTTTTATGTTACGTTTATTAATCTAGGTAAAAACACAAAAGAATGTCAAGAATTGGAAAAGCGCCTATCGCTATTCCCTCGGGAGTAACGATTACTGTGTCAGATAAAAATCTGGTTACGGTTAAAGGGCCAAAGGGCGAATTAACGCAACAAGTAGATCGTGACATTACCGTTCAACAAGAAGAAGGTAATATTGTCGTAACACGTCCTACTGAACAGAAGAAACACAAAGCGTTACATGGATTGTACCGCGCCTTGATCAATAATATGGTTGTAGGTGTTACAGAAGGTTACAAAACTACGCAAGAATTGGTGGGTGTAGGTTACCGTGCTTCGAACACGGGAAATACATTAGAGCTAACCCTAGGTTTCTCTCACCCGATTGTTTTCGTGTTGCCAAAGGAAATTACCGTATCAACTACGGCTGAAAAAGGTAAAAACCCGACGATCGTTTTGGAATCTGCGGATAAACAATTGATCGGTCAGGTTGCCGCAAAAATCCGTAGCTTCCGTAAACCAGAACCTTACAAAGGTAAAGGTGTTAAGTTTGCGGGTGAAATTTTGAGAAGAAAAGCAGGTAAATCAGCTAAAAAATAATAACCATGGCAGCAAATAAAACATCTCGCAGAGAGCGAATCAAAAAAGGAATCAGAAAAAGCCTTGCTGGATCGGTTGAACGTCCACGGTTATCTGTTTTCAGAAGCAACAAAGGTATCTATGCACAAATTATCGACGATACAAATGGTAAGACTCTCGTGTCGGCGTCCTCGATTTCAAAAGAATTCGCAGCGTCTGGAACGAAGATAGACCAGTCTAAAGCGGTCGGTAAGTTGGTGGCAGAAAAAGCAGTTGCAGCAGGAATTAGCAAAGTAGTTTTTGACCGTAATGGGTACTTATACCATGGCCGTGTAAAATCATTGGCTGAAGGTGCTCGCGAAGGCGGTTTAGACTTTTAATCAAGAAAAACATGGCATTAAGCAATATAAAAAGAGTAAAATCAAGCGAAATCGAGTTAAAAGATCGCTTAGTAAGCATCCAACGGGTGGCGAAAGTGACCAAAGGTGGTCGTACCTTCAGTTTTTCTGCTATCGTTGTTGTGGGCGATGAAAACGGTATCGTGGGATACGGTCTTGGAAAAGCGAAAGAGGTAACCGAGGCGATCACAAAAGGTATCGATGATGCAAAGAAGAACTTGATTAAAGTTCCGATCATCAATGGTACCGTGCCTCACGAGCAATACGGTAAGTATTCTGGTGGACGTGTGTTGGTTCAACCTGCAGTACACGGTACAGGGGTACTTGCGGGTGGTGCTATGCGTGCTGTCCTGGAAAGTGCTGGTATCAAAGACGTATTGGCAAAATCTTTAGGTTCGTCCAATCCACACAACGTGGTAAAAGCGACCATCGATGCGTTGGGAAATCTTCGTGATGCATACACGGTAGCTCAGAACCGCGGCGTCGATTTAAACAAAGTATTTAACGGTTAATTATCATGGCAAAAATAAAAATCACCCAGATAAAGAGCGTTATCGACAGAAGCGAGCGCCAAAAGAAAACTATTGAGGCCTTAGGATTGAAACGTATCAACCACTCAGTAGAAATTGAAGCTACTCCAGCCATCATTGGTATGGTTAGAAAAGTAAACCACTTGGTAGCTATCGAAACTATTTAATTGGACATGGAAAGAGTCGTTACGGCTCTTTCCATTCCCGTTTATTATTTCTATTTTTAATCGTTACGACCTGTTTAGTGAGAGCGAAGGCGTAACACAATCTTAAACAAAATGAATTTAAGTAATTTAAAACCAGCTAAAGGTTCTGTAAAAAACAAGAAGCGTATTGGTAGAGGTCAAGGTTCTGGCCGTGGTGGTACTTCAACACGTGGTCACAAAGGAGCTGGTTCACGTTCGGGTACATCCACGAAGATTGGTTTCGAAGGTGGTCAGATGCCGCTTCAACGTCGTGTGCCTAAATTTGGTTTCAAGAATATCAACCGTGTTGAATATGTAGGCGTAAACTTAGATGTTCTTCAGGCTTTGGTAGCGAAACACAATTTAACGGTTATCGATTTCGAAGCATTACGTCTTCATGGCCTGGCTTCTAAAAATGACTTGATCAAGATCTTAGGTCGTGGCGAGTTCACAGCTAAAGTGGAAGTGAGTGCACACGCGTTCTCTGCTTCGGCACAAGCCGCTATTGAAGCTGCAGGTGGTTCTATCGTAAAACTTTAATATTACATGAAGAAACTAATCACAACCTTAACCAATATATGGAAAATCGAAGATTTACGTAATCGTATCATTACGACTTTACTTCTTCTTCTAATCTACCGTATCGGTTGTCACGTGGTTCTACCAGGTGTCAATCCCGATGCATTAGGCGCTAAGAGCAACGATGGCAACAGCATATTGGATTTGATCAATATGTTCGCTGGCGGTTCGTTCTCGCGTTCAGCAATATTTGCTTTGGGCGTGATGCCTTATATCTCTGCATCGATCGTTGTTCAATTATTGGGGATTGCGGTTCCTGCATTTCAGAAAATGCAGAAAGAAGGCGAGTCTGGTCGTAAAAAGATGACACAGATTACGCGGTATCTAACATTGGCTATCACCTTGGTACAAGCTGTTGCTTATGTGAAAACCCAGGTTCCGGCAGAGGCTAAAACGCTTGCTGAGCCGATGTTTACGATTCTTTCTGCCATCGTATTGACTGCAGGTACTTTGTTTGTGATGTGGCTCGGTGAAAAAATTACCGATAAAGGGATTGGAAACGGAATTTCGTTGATCATTATGGCGGGCATCATTGCACAACTTCCTGCCGGTATCGTAGCCGAATGGGGGTCGCGAATGAGCCCAAGCGGTGGTGGACCTATCCCGTTGCTATTAGAGTTTGTAGCCTTATTTTTTGTCGTCATCTTTGCTATTCTGGTAGTGCAGGGTATTCGTAAGGTTCCTGTACAGTATGCGAAGAAGATTGTCGGAAACAAGCAAGTCGGAGGTGTCCGTCAGTACATTCCACTGAAGGTGAATGCTGCGGGTGTTATGCCGATCATTTTCGCGCAGGCTATTATGTTCTTGCCAATGGCTTTATCGCAGTTTTTTCCAAATTTACAGTCAGACTTCCTGTTTGCGCTTCGGGACTATACTTCAGTAGCTTATAATGTAACGTTTGCCGTATTGATTATTGCTTTCACGTTTTTTTATACAGCGATTATGGTCAACCCGCAGCAGATGTCTGAGGATATGAAGAAAAATGGTGGTTTTATCCCCGGTATAAAACCGGGCTACGACACCAACACTTTTATAGACAATGTGATTTCAAGGATTACTTTTCCAGGTGCCGTGTTTATTGCGTTCATCGCGATCATGCCGGCATTGGCGGGTAAGTTTGGCGTGAACAACCAGTTTGCGCACTTCTACGGAGGCACATCACTGTTGATTCTAGTGGGGGTGGTGTTGGATACCCTTCAGCAGATCGAAAGTCATTTGTTGATGCGTCATTACGACGGATTGATGAAGACTGGTCGTGTAAAAGGCCGCTCAACGGCTACGGTTGAAGGAATCGATCAATCAGCAATTTAATAAATGTCTAAGGTTTATTATAAAACAGAAGATCAAATCGAGCAAATACGAGAGTCGGCTAACGTACTCTCGTTATTGCTTGCCGAGATAGCAAAGGAAATTAAACCTGGTATTACTACCTTGTCATTGGACAAGCTCGCTTACGATTATATTCATGATCACGGTGGTACACCTGCTTTTTTGCATTATCATGGTTTTCCGTATTCACTCTGTATTTCTGTGAACGATCAGATTGTGCATGGATTTCCGAGTGACTATGTAATCCAGGATGGAGACCTGGTTTCCGTGGATGGAGGCGTCAACTTGAATGGCTTTATAAGCGATTCTGCCTACACGTTTGGTGTGGGTGAGGTATCCGCTGAAGCGCAGCAATTGCTTGATGTTACTAAAGCGTCTTTATTTAAAGGGGTTGAACAGGCTGTCGTAGGCAAGAGGGTGGGTGATATTTCTGCAGCTGTGCAAGAACATGTTGCACCGTTCAACTACGGTATAGTACGCGAGTTGGTTGGGCATGGGGTAGGACTTCATTTGCATGAGAAGCCTGAAGTTCCAAATTATGGAAAACGTGGTGCTGGACCGAAACTGGAAGCTGGTTTGGTTATTTGTATTGAGCCGATGATCAATCAGGGGAAAGCGGGCGTTAAATTTTGGGATGATGGATGGACCGTGAGTACCATCGATGGAAAGCTATCTGCGCACTTTGAACAGATGGTCGCAATTCGAAAAGGACGACCGGACGTGCTTCTTACCTTCGAGCACGTAGAGAAAGTTTTGGATAAAAAGTAATTGGTTTTCAATATTTTTATTTATCTTTGCACTCCTGTTTGTGCAGGCTAACATGTAAATTAAGTAAGAGCATATGGCTAAGCAAGCCTCAATAGAACAAGACGGTATAATTAGGGAAGCACTTTCAAACGCGATGTTTCGGGTGGAATTGGAGAACGGGCACGAGATTATCGCGCACATCTCGGGTAAAATGCGTATGCATTACATCAAGATTCTTCCAGGAGACAAAGTGAAATTGGAGATGTCGCCCTACGACTTAACAAAGGGACGAATCACATATCGTTATAAATAAACGCATTGTCTTTGGTCACTATTTTCAGCTTTTAAAATATTATTACAATGAAAGTAAGAGCATCTATAAAAAAACGCAGCGCGGACTGTAAGATTATCCGTCGCAAAGGAAAAGTTTTTGTAATCAACAAAAAGAACCCGAAGTTTAAGCAACGTCAGGGCTAGTTAAAAACACATAATCGCTTAAAGAATACTATGGCAAGGATATCAGGTATAGATTTACCTAAAAACAAAAGAGGCGTAATAGGCCTTACCTACATATTCGGTGTTGGTCGTGCTACTGCCGCATACATCTTGGAAAAAGCAGGTATCAGTGAAGACGTTAAGGTTTCAGAATGGAATGACGATCAGTTGTCGGCCATCCGTACCATCATCAATGATGAGATCAAGGTGGAAGGCGCGTTGCGTTCAGAAGTCCAGTTAAACATCAAACGCTTAATGGATATTGGTTGTTACCGTGGTCTTCGTCACCGTAAACATTTACCAGTTCGTGGCCAACGTACAAAAAACAACTCACGTACACGTAAAGGTAAACGTAAGACAGTTGCAAACAAGAAAAAAGCTACTAAATAATAATTAAGAAATGGCTAAGAGTAAAAAGGTTACTAAAAAGCGTATCGTCGTTATCGAGCCTGTTGGTCAAGCTCATATCAACGCTACCTTTAACAACATCATCATTACGTTAACAAACAATCAGGGACAAACGATTTCATGGTCTTCAGCTGGTAAAATGGGCTTTAGAGGTTCTAAAAAGAATACTCCTTATGCAGCGGGTCAAGCAGCAAACGATTGTGGTAAAGTAGCGCACGATTTGGGTTTGCGCAAAGTAGAGGTTTTCGTAAAAGGTCCGGGTGCTGGACGCGAGTCGGCTATCCGTACATTACAGACTGTTGGGATCGATGTGACTACCATTAAGGATATCACGCCGCTTCCGCACAACGGTTGTCGTCCTCCAAAACGCAGAAGAGTTTAATTAGTTGATTGTTTAAGATAAGATTCTCCAGCTATAGGCTGACAGATACTTCAAACAGAAAAAAAAATGGCAAGATATACAGGACCTAAGTCCAAAATAGCTCGTAAGTTCAGAGAACCAATATTTGGACCTGATAAGGCACTAGAAAAGAAAAATTATCCTCCAGGACAACATGGTCCTTCAAAAAGAAGAGGTAAACAATCTGAATACGCAATTCAGTTGTTAGAAAAACAAAAAGCGAAATATACTTACGGTGTATTAGAGCGTCAATTCCGTACATTATTCGGGAAAGCTTCTGCAAAACAAGGTATTACCGGTGAGAACTTCTTAAGATTATTGGAAGCTCGTTTGGATAACGTTGTTTACCGTTTAGGTATCGCGCCAACACGTTCAGCAGCACGTCAGTTGGTATCCCACAAGCATATTACTGTTAACGGCGAAGTTGTTAACATCCCATCATATAGCCTACGTCCTGGCGACGTAATCGCTGTTCGCGAACGTTCTAAATCATTGGAAGCAATTTCAACTGCTGTAGAAGGTAGAAAAATCAACAAGTTCAGTTGGTTAGAGTGGAACTCAAACGAACTACAAGGTACATTTGTCTCTTTCCCTGAAAGAGCAGATATTCCCGAGAACATCAAAGAAAACTTAATCGTAGAGTTGTACTCGAAATAATAAGTAATTAAAGTAAGCGGAGTTCTTGATAGGATTGCGCTTACTTTGTTGCGTTTTACGTTATTAATAAAAACTTTTAAAAAGAAATAAATGGCAATTTTAGCATTTCAAAGACCGGATAAAGTTATCATGCAGAAATCAACGGATTTTGATGGTACTTTCGAATTTCGTCCATTAGAGCCAGGTTTTGGTGTAACTATTGGTAATGCTTTGCGCCGTATTTTATTGTCCTCCCTAGAAGGATATGCAATTACGTCGGTAAGGTTTTCAGGCGTTTCCCACGAATTTTCTACTATTAAAGGTGTCGTTGAAGATGTTACCGAAATCATTTTGAACTTGAAACAAGTGCGTTTCAAGAAATCTGGTGAACAGGGAGATAACGAGAAGGTGTTTGTCGTGATCAATGGTCAGGAACAGTTTAAAGCCGGTGACATTACGAAGTTTTCCAATAACTTTACCGTGCTAAACCCTGATTTGGTGATCTGCAACATGGATAGTGCGGTTACTATCGAAGTGGAGCTGTCAGTAGCTAAGGGACGTGGTTATGTAAATGCTGAAGAAAATAAAGTTACGGATGGTCCTGTAGGTGTAATCGCTGTCGATTCAATCTACACCCCAATTAAAAATGTAAAATATACAATCGAGAACTACCGTGTAGAGCAAAAAACTGACTACGAGAAATTGTTATTGGATATCTCAACGGATGGTTCTATTCACCCAGAGGAAGCTTTAAAAGAAGCTGCCAAGATCTTGATTCAGCACTTCATGCTGTTCTCGGATGAGAATATGCTTTTGGAATCACAAACGAAAGAAGAAACTAAAGTTGTTGATGAGGAAATCTTGCACATGCGTAAGATCTTGAAAACAGAATTGGTAGATTTAGATCTTTCTGTACGTGCGCTGAACTGCTTAAAAGCCGCGGATATCCGCACGCTCGCTGAACTGGTTACCTATGATGTGGCGGACATGTTGAAGTTCCGCAACTTCGGTAAAAAGTCGTTGAGCGAGATCCAAGAATTGGTTAAATCGAAAGGTTTATCATTTGGAATGAACCTGTCTAAATACAAATTGGACGAAGAATAAATTAATAAATAAAGCGACCTGTTGCGTAATTCCCTAGAGAATTAAAAAATTAAAAAAGTAAAAATTAGAAAGACTGTATAGGTTTTTTACTTTTTTACTTTTGCCTTTTTAATTTCTGTAGACGGTACGCACAAAACAACACAATTAAAATGAGACACGGAAAAAAAGTAAACCACTTAGGCCGCACTGACAGTCACCGTAAGGCGATGTTAGCTAACATGGCGACTTCATTGATCAAGCACAAACGTATCACCACTACCTTGGCGAAAGCTAAAGCATTGCGTACTTACGTGGAGCCATTGATCACCAAATCTAAAAATGATACGACGCACTCTCGCCGTACGGTATTTGCTTACTTAAAAGACAAAGAAGCGGTAACAATTTTGTTCCGCGAAATTTCTGAAAAAGTGGCTACTCGTCCCGGCGGATACACGCGTATCATTAAGTTGGAAAACCGTTTGGGTGATAATGCTGAAATGGCATTTGTTGAATTGGTTGACTATAACGAAGTTTATGGCCAAACTGCCAAAACGGAGAAGAAAGCGACACGTCGTCGCGGTTCGTCAAAGAAGAAGGCCGCTGAGCAAGCAGAAGCTCCCGTAGAAGCAACCGAAGAGGTTAAAGCTGAAGCGGTAACTCCTGCTGAAGAGACGACGCCTGCTGAGGAAACTCCTACAACAGAAGAGAAAAAAGAAGATTAATTTTAGAAGAAGATTGTCTTCTTACTTGTATAGAAAATCCCCAGCTGCCGACAGTTGGGGATTTTCTTGTTTTTGTGTGAGGTTGAATTTATATGTTTTTTCTTGGCTTATTAACATAGGTCTTACTTATATTTGCCTACAGGAGATTTTTACTCCCTAATATCGTATCTTAAATGGACTTATTTAATGTTTATCCTATTAATCCCATCAATATTGTAAAAGCACATGGCTCTACAATTTGGGATGCCGAAGGTAATGAGTACCTCGATTTATATGGCGGGCATGCGGTGATTTCGATCGGTCACACGCATCCACATTATGTTGAATCCCTGACAGCGCAGCTGAATCGTATCGGGTTTTATTCCAATTCAATTGAAATCCCCATGCAGAAGCAGTTGGCCCAACAGTTGGGGGAACTTTCCGGTAAGGGAGATTATACCTTGTTTCTTTGTAATTCCGGTGCCGAGGCCAATGAGAATGCACTGAAGCTAGCCTCCTTCCATAATAGGAAAAAGAAAATAATAGCTTTTACCAGATCCTTTCACGGACGTACTTCGCTGGCTGTCGCTGTCACGGACAACCCTAATATTGTAGCTCCCGTGAACGAAACCGATAACGTGATCTTCCTGCCTTTTAATGATGAAGAAGCTTTGGCGGATGCTTTCAACCGTTATGGTGAGGAAGTTTCATCCGTTATCATTGAAGGTATCCAAGGGGTTGGGGGGATTCGTGAAGCGTCTACTGCTTTTCTGAAGTTGATCCGTAGCTTGTGCGATCAGTATGATGCCGTTTTTATCGCAGACTCTGTGCAATGCGGATACGGTCGTACGGGCGACTTTTTCTCACATGACTATGCCGGTATTTCCGCTGATATCTACACCATGGCCAAAGGGATGGGAAATGGTTTTCCGATAGGGGCTGTGGCCATTGCGCCCAAGTTTCAAGCTTCTTTTGGTTTGTTGGGCACCACCTTTGGTGGAAACCATTTGGCCTGCGCTGCGGCAGTGGCGGTGTTGGATGTGATTAAATCCGAGCAGTTGTTGCAGAATGCGCGGACGGTCGGTAGCTATCTGATGGATGAGCTTAAGAAATTTGATAAGGTGAAGGAGGTTCGCGGTAGGGGATTAATGATTGGTATCGAACTGCCCGAAGAGCTTAGTCAGGTAAAGAAAGATCTGCTTCAAAAGAATCGCATCTTTACCGGCGAGGCAAAACCCAATGTGATTCGGATATTGCCTGCATTAAATATTGATAAGGATATTGCTGATCGGTTTTTAACGGCTTTCGACGAACGATTGAAAGCGTAATCAAACATAAAAATGAATAAATTTTTCTCGGTAGCAGACATTGATGATCTGTCCAAAGTTGTTCAAGATGCATTGGCTTTGAAAGCAAGCCCCTACGAAAATAAGGCGTTGGGCGAAAACAGAACCTTAGGTTTGGTTTTCCTCAATCCGAGTTTGCGTACGCGCATGAGTACGCAAAAGGCAGCGATGAATTTGGGTATGAACGTGATGGTCATGAATATGGATAAGGATGGCTGGGCCCTAGAAACGCAAGATGGTGTCGTTATGAATGGCACTACCGTAGAGCATATACGGGAAGCAGCAGCCGTTATGGGCGAATATTGCGATATCTTGGGTTTGCGTTCGTTTCCCGGTTTGAAAGATAGGGAAACCGACTACAATGAAGACTTGTTTAATAAATTCGTGAAATTTTGCGGTGTTCCTGTCGTGTCCTTGGAGAGTGCAACGAGACACCCCTTGCAAAGTTTGACCGATTTAATTACGATAGCTGAACATAAGGAGGTCGATAAGCCTAAGGTTGTACTGGCATGGGCTCCCCATGTTAAAGCGCTGCCGCAAGCGGTTCCAAACTCTTTTGCAGAGTGGATGTGCAAAGCGCAGCAACAGGGGCTGGTCGATTTTACGATTGCGCATCCGATGGGATACGATCTCTGTGAAGATTTCACCAAGGGTGCCACCATTTCGGATGATCTTTCGGACAGCTTGAAAGGAGCAGATTTTGTATATGTCAAAAATTGGTCTTCTTACGTGGAATATGGTCAGGTACATCCGGTGGCGCAAAATTGGATGATGGACAATGCTAAATTGGCGCTGACCAATAATGCTAAAGTTATGCACTGTCTTCCGGTGCGACGTGATCTGGAGTTGTCCTCCGAAATTTTAGATGGGCCAAATTCACTGGTTATCAAAGAGGCAAGTAATCGTGTCTGGGCCGCGCAGGTGGTGCTGAAGCGAATGTTGGAAAATTTGAAATAAAAAAAAGTATATATTCAATTAGATGGGTAGTGTGTTGAATGTTATAAAGATAGGGGGCAACGTAATTGATGACGAAGATCAATTACAGAGTTTCTTGGAGAAATTTGCGGCTTTACAGGGCAAGAAGATCCTCGTTCATGGCGGAGGTAAGGTAGCTACACGCACGGCAGCCGACCTGGGTATCGAAGCTAAAATGATCGATGGCCGCCGCGTAACGGACGCAGCAATGCTAGATATTGTGACCATGGTTTATGCCGGTTTGACCAACAAGAAGATTGTATCTTCGCTGCAAAAGTTTGGCTGTGATGCACTTGGACTAAGCGGTGCCGATGGCGATACGATCAAGGCGGTCAAGCGACCGGTGCGGGAGGTAGACTATGGCTATGTTGGCGATATCCTTGTCGACAGCGTTAATACCTTGAGTATTAAAAAATTTTTGGAAGCAGGTTTTACACCGGTGTTCTCGGCTATCACCCATAACGGGTTGGGACAGCTCCTTAATACCAATGCCGATACCATTGCCTCTTCGCTCGCGGTATCTCTATCGAAGATATATGATACACGACTGATTTACTGTTTTGAAAAAGATGGCGTGCTGAGCGATGTGAACGATGATAAATCGATTATTAAAACGATAAAAGCCGATGATTTTGAGTTGCTTAAATCGTCGGGCGTCATTTATGAGGGTATGATCCCCAAGCTGGAGAATGCATTTCATGCTATTGGGAAAGGAGTGAAAAATGTTTATATTGGCAACGCGCTAAATCTCCACCTGTACCAGCAGGGAGAATTCGGTACCTGTTTATTAGCAAAATAATATCATGAGCAAGATAACGATAGTGGGCAGCGGGAACATCGGTTTTTCCCTCGCCAAGGGTTTGGTGAAATCGGGGCAATACAAAGCTGCCGATATTACGTTGACAAGACGGAATATTGCGGCCTTAAAGCAAGAAGCCGATTTAGGATTCGGTACCAGCGACCAAAATGCGGAAGCCGTTTCCCAAGCCGATATTGTTGTCCTTGCTATCCTCCCTCAGCAGTTAAGGAAGGTGATGGAGGAAATTCAACCGGTTGTTAGAACGAATCAGATTATTGTTTCCGTCGTTTCCGGCGTGAGCTGCGCTGACGTTAAAACTGTGCTGGGGGGGCATTCCGTTGTCGTTCGTGCGATGCCCAACACAGCGATCGCCATCGGGCAATCCATGACCTGTATCGCGACGGACAATGCCACGGATGAAGTTGTTGCACAAGTGGAAGCCTTGTTTGAGGCGGTCGGTGCGGTGGTGGTTATTCAGGAGGATTTGATGACCTCCGCAACTGCGCTATGCGCTTGTGGTATCGCCTTTTTCCTGCGTGCGATCAGAGCAGCTTCCCAAGGAGGGGTCGAAATCGGGTTTCATGCCCATGATGCGCTCAAGATGGCCGTGCAAACGGCGAAGGGCGCCGCAGATCTTTTGTTGCAAACACAAAATCACCCGGAAGGGGAGATTGATAAAGTTACTTCGCCCAAGGGCTGCACCATTGCAGGGCTAAACGAGATGGAACATCATGGTTTCAGCTCCGCTTTTATAAAGGGCATCAAGCTCTCTGCAAAGAAAGCTGGAGGGCTTTACAATGACTAGTAGGTCTATAGCGGGATTAACAGCAGGATGCAAGACGCTACTGGAGCAACTTATCGCTATACCTTCCTTCAGTAGAGAGGAAAACGACACAGCAGATCTGCTGTGTCGTTTTCTTGACGAGCATGCCGTGGCCTACGACCGTTTGGGTAACAATTTGTGGGCTTACAACCGTCACTTCGATGAGGATAAGCCAACCATTTTGCTAAACTCGCATCACGATACCGTAAAGCCTAACCCGGGTTATAGCAGAGATCCGTTCACGCCTAGCGTAGCCGAAGGCAAACTATTTGGACTGGGCAGTAATGATGCTGGCGGCTGTTTGGTATCACTTTTCGCCGCTTTTTTACACTATTACGATAGTGTTGATCTTCGGTATAACTTATGCCTATTGGCATCTGCCGAGGAAGAGGTTTCGGGAAAAGGTGGTGTGGAGGCAGCCTTTCCACAGCTGCGGTCTATCGCCTGTGCCATTGTGGGCGAACCGACGCTATTGAACTTGGCGGTAGCAGAAAAGGGATTGATGGTGTTGGATTGTGAAGCAACCGGAATCGCTGGACACGCAGCTCGTGAAGAAGGTGAAAACGCACTATACAAAGCTGTCCAAGCTATCGAGTGGTTCCGAACATTTACTTTTCCTAAAATTTCGGACTACCTAGGTCCTGTAAAAATGTCGGTCACAATGATTCATGCGGGATCGCAGCATAATGTGGTACCTGCTTCTTGTTCTTTTGTGGTCGACGTCCGAACAACGGATGCTTATACGAATGCGGAAGTTTTAGCTATTATTCGGCAGCATGTCGATGTCAGCGTAACACCGCGTTCTACGCGGTTAAATCCCTCAATCATCCCGCTTGATCATCCACTAGTTCAGTCCGGTTTAAGGCTTGGCGCTACTGTTTATGGAAGCCCTACTATGAGCGATCAAGCTTTGTTGCCCGTTCCTTCGTTAAAAGTAGGGCCCGGAGATTCTGCACGCTCGCATGCGGCGGACGAATTCATCTTTTTGAAGGAGATAGACCAAGGAATACGTTTTTACATTGATTTGCTTGGTAATATCCTTTAAAAAACCTACAAACCGGCCTTTCACGACCGGTTTGTAGGTTTTTTTTAAAGCGAGATTTGCCTTTTAATGCTCTCTTCCAATGAGATTATCGTTTCTGTTCGCTGGATTCCAGTCAGCGCTTGTATATCCTCATTCAAAACTTTCCGTAAATGTGCCGTATCGCGGCAAACTATTTTAGCAAACATGCTATATTGACCCGTACAATAGTGAAGTTCCACCACTTCCTTGATGGATTGTAGCTGCTTCACTGCATCGGAGTATTGGGATCCCTTCTCCAAGTATATACCCAAAAAGGCGGTGATGTCGAAACCGACCTTTTGCGGGTTAATTATTAGCTCTGATCCCTTAATTATCCCCAGTTCTTCCATCTTTTTCATCCTCACATGGATGGTTCCTCCCGAAACTATTAGTTTTTTTGCTATTTCAGTGTATGGAATCGAGGCGTTTTCCATTAAAATGGATAAAATTTGAACGTCTAAATTGTCTAAATCGTAATTTGAATACTTTTTGTCCATGTAAATGGTGGTTTGTTGTAAAAATACCTGATACTTTTTGTAAAATAAATAAAAATCAAATAAAATTTGCAGAGAAATAGCATATATTTTATATTTGTATTAACAAAACGGAATAAAAAACAGAAGTTTTGTTAAAAAGGCATGTTACTTCCCTCAAAATAACATAGGTTTATAATTGGTTAGCGTAGAAGCTCCTCGCCCGGGGAGCTTCTTCCTTTTTTAAGGTCTGACCGATACATACCAATATGCCCTGAAAATTTATTTTTTTTGTAAAAATAGTAAGTATAATTGGAATACTATTTTGTTTTTTGTAACAAATCGTTCTTTTTTTATAAATGTTTTATTTCTGCAGTATTCCTCGCGTTTTTTTCCCAGAGCCAACTAAAACCCTTTTCCGCGGTAAACCAAAAACCTACATGCTTTTAACAAGGAATGTTATCTTTACTAAAAAGTTAGGGATGGAAATGGACGACGTAAAAATCTCAAGGAAGAAACCTATGTATCCAGTAGGGACTGGACTTGCAAAGTACCTGCGCCTCTATCAGCGAGATGCAAAGCTGCCAGTGGCCTATAAAGATCTATTAAATTTTTCGGAAACGGTGCCGGTAATGGATAAATATGGTCAGGATACCTTTTGGGAAACACCTCTGTACCCACCGCATGCAGTCGATCAGTTGTATGAAGGACTTAAAGTAGTATACGCAATTTTAAAAGCATCGGGCAATATCCGTATCGTAGAGCATAAAATTATCGATCGAATCGAGTATTGTGCATTTGGCAATACGCGACCGTTCCGGATTCGCATTATTAATAGATTGAACGATGTATATGATTATTTTTATATCAAGCAAGCGGATGCATCGCGCATCTATGGCCTGGAACTTGAAGAAATTCTATCGCCCAACCAGGTAAATTATCTTGTCGATAGGGAAACGTTGGTAGAGGAACATATCGTCGGGATTCCCGGCGATGTCTTCAGCAAGAGCAATATAATAAATCCGGATTATAATCAAACACGCATCGCCAAAGAATTTGTGAAATTCAACGAGCGGTGTATCATCTCCCTTTTAGGAGATATGCGCGCCTACAACTTCGTCATGCAGATAACACCGGATTTCGATGACTTCCAGTTTCGTATCCGTGCGATAGATTTCGATCAGCAATTTTACGAAGGTAATTCGAAAGTCTATATGCCGCAGTATTTCAAGGAGAATCTTCCTTATGTCAAATTAGCGATGAACCACCTCAACGAAAAGACAGTGCTGCAATACCAGCAGGAAGAGCGATCTTCCATTGTACATCGCGTACGAAGCGAACGTCACCGTATCAAGGATTTACGCGATGCCTCACAGCTGCAACAGTTGTCCACGAAAGAGAATATTATGCAGTTGCGGGAGGGATATGCGCTATTCTATGAAAATGAAGCGTATTATAAATGTAGAAGCATGACCGATATTGTTGAGCTGAATGTCAAAAATGTTATTCGGCAGGTTAAACTCTAGCGAATCCGTTTCTCATTGTCTTTGACAAAGGCCGACCAACCGCTGTAGCTTTTGCTCCCTGGGGCGAAATTTTGTTGAAAAGCATGGCACACGGCCACCGCTAGCCCATCGGTAGCATCTAGAAATTCGGGCGTCTCGTCAAATTTGAGAATAGTTTTCAGCATAGCCGCGACCTGTTCTTTGCTGGCGTTGCCACTCCCGGTTACTGCTTGCTTTATCTTTCTCGGGGAATACTCAAAAATAGGTATGTCAAAATTCAAGGCTGCCGCCATGGCCACTCCCTGTGCGCGACCTAGTTTAAGCATAACCTGTACATTTTTTCCGTAAAAAGGAGCTTCCAACGCTACGCAATCTGGTTTATATTCTTGAACAAGTGCTGCGGTCTTTTTGAAGATGCGCTGCAGTTTTAGTCCATGGTCCTCCAAATGTCCCAATTTGATCACCCCAAGTGATATGAGGCTGACTTGCTGTCCCACTTGCTTGACAATCCCATAACCTAGTACAACCGTTCCCGGGTCAATTCCCAATATAATCCGCTCTTTTGCCTTTTCTCGTTGCATAACCGCAATATTACAATTTTATAAGCAAAATTCATCCCGCTGTCTTGTAAAACGATGCTGTGCCCATCTTTTCTTGCTGGTCTTAATCGACTATGTTAACGTAACATGTCATCAAAATTTAGTAACATTGTGCTTTTATTTGGATTCGTTGACAAAAAAGCAGAAAAAATATTTAAACCTCCTGATCAAGCTTGCCATCGTGGCAATGGCTTGCTGGTTTATTGTCACCAAGGTTCACAACCAGAAAAACCTTCGCGAATTTCAGGCACTATTGGATGGTGTAGATCAATGGGCTGCTCGCACGACAGCCCTCGTTATCGTGCTAATGATGTTAATGAATTGGGCCATTGAGGTGGTAAAGTGGAAGTACCTGAGTCGAAGCATCGAGGAAATAAGCTGGTGGAAAGCTACACAATCTGTTTTCTGTGGACTTACCTGGGCGATCTTTACGCCCAATAGAATCGGGGAGTATGGTGGTCGAATTATGCTGTTGAAACCTGAAAACAGGGCTTCGGGAGCAGTGGCGATGGGCGTTGGCTTATTCGCGCAGCTCGTGCTTACCAGCGTTTTTGGAGCCTTGAGTATCGCATGGTTTGTCGCTACCTACCTTCCAACACCTGATTCCGTGCAGTTTGGCGTATGGCTCTTGGCGATCATATATGCTGCTGCCTTCCTTGTGCTTTATTTCAATGTGCACTGGATAGAGAGCTTGATCGGGCGCTTTCGTTTCCTGAAAAATATTAAGACAGTTTTCGCTATCTTGGAAGATTTCAGCTCGCGTCAGCTTTGGCATGTTTTATTGTTGTCATCGGCAAGGTTTACGATTTTTACTTCACAGTATATCGTGCTGATGCTCGTCTTCCTTCCTGGGATGCCATACACGGCTATGATACTAATGATCTTTATTTTGTTCTTTATCCAATCTGCCCTTCCTTCACTCGATATATTCGATTTCAGTGTACGCAGCTTTGTAGCCAGCAATCTATATAGTTATATAACCACGCAGGAGATCGCCGTTATGGCTATCGTTTCCTGCATCTGGTTCGTCAACCTGATCCTCCCTGCTATCGTAGGATCTATTTTCGTCTTTAATGTTAATTATGTCAATAGCAACAAGTCTTGATGTGTTCCTGATCGTCATGACCATCGTGTATACGTTTTTAGTGCTGTATATGCGAAGGGGTTGGAACCGTATTCCTGCGTTCACACCGGAGTCTGCCGGACATATCTTCAAGCGTAAGGTATCTGTATTGATCGCGGCACGGAATGAAGAAGAAAATATTGCACGTACGCTTGATTGTATGGTCTCTCAAGATTTCCCCAAAGAGTACATGGAAATTATTATTGTAGATGATCATTCTACAGATGCTACCGCGGATATCGTCCATGCTTATCGTGATCGAGGGGTGAAATTGATCCGGCTGCAGGAAGGTGATACATTAAATTCCTATAAGAAATTGGCGATAAGTCGCGCCATAGCGGCCGCGACTGGAGAAATTATCGTAACAACGGACGCGGATTGCCGGATGGGGGTGCACTGGCTCTCGACCGTTATCGCCTATTTCGAAAGAACGAATGCCATGATGCTCTCTTCCCCTGTCGTATATTCGGAAGAAAAAAGCTATTTTGAAAAGCTGCAGACATTAGAGTTTCTGTATCTTATTGGTCTAGGCGCGGCAGGTATTGGCAATGGAAAACCGACAACTTGCAACGGGGCAAATTTAGCCTATCGACGGGATGTTTTTTATGCAATGGGTGGTTTCAGTGGTATTGATGATCTTGCTTCGGGGGATGACGAGCTTTTCCTGCACAAAGTAGCGGAACGCCACGCCGATAAGATCCGTTTTTGCAAGTCGACAGATGTTGTGGTATATACGGATGCAAAGCCGACTTTGGCTGGATTTATTAGCCAGCGTCGGCGTTGGGCTTCCAAGAGTACCAAATATAGGGACAAGCGGGTGGTTCTGCTTGGTGTAAGTGTTTGGCTCTTCAACCTGGCGTTGCTAGCAAGTGCCATACATTTTTTTCTAGACCTACCCAACTTACATGTGCTGTTTTTAGTTGCTTTTGGGCTGAAGGTCATAGCCGAATTGGCTTTTATTTACCCGCTTTGTGCATTCGCACGTCGTCGGACATTGCTCTTTAGTCTGCCCTTTTTGTCATTTGTCCATTCCTTGTACCTCATTTATATTGGCATTGCCGGTAACGTCGGAAAATACAATTGGAAAGATAGAAAGGTCAATTAGTTGCCTTCCACCTTTTTCTTGATAATCTCTTCCACTTTTTTTACGACTTCTTCTGCATTCATACCTGTGGTGTCGATAGGATCTAGTACCTCCCAACTCATGGATGTAAATGGTCTTAAGGGGAACATTCCATATTCAACCATTCGATAGGATCCGTTGATGGCGATAGGGACAACCAATGCATCTGGAACTTTTTTTAACAACGTGGCAATGCCTCCTATAGAGAAAGGCTTCATCTTACCCGTTTTGGTGCGTGTGCCCTCCGGAAATATGAAGGTGGACCAACCCTTAGCTTTCATGTTCATTGCTAATTTTAGTATTTCCGATATAGATTGCTTCGGGTCCTTGCGATCAATATTTGCAGCTCCGCCGTGGAGCAGATTGAACGATATGCTGGGGATGCCTGCCTGAGCCAATTCTATTTTAGAAATGAACTTTCCATGAAACCTCCTTAAAAAGAAAATCAAAGGGGGGATATCGAAGGTGCTCTGATGGTTTGCAACAAATATAACTGGTCTGCCCGTCGGAATAGTTTCGTTGTCAATAAAAGAGGTACGGTTAAATAAGGTATAGTTGCAAGCCACAAGCAAACCGTTTAACATATCTACACTTTTTTTATGCGCTTGGTAACCGCCCAGTTTTAGACATAACCATTGTATGGGATGAAATAAGATAAGCGACAGCGAAAAACTGAAATAAAAAATGGGGGTAAGTATAAATCCGATTAATTTTCTCATGCTTAAAAATTTTGCAAATATACAATTATTACGGTGAAACTGCAGGGCTCTTCAATATGTCCTGTTACGGAATGTTCCTAAAATTGGTCGACATTTTGCTATCTAAAGCAATATAGATTTGATTTTGATGAGGCATTTTTTAGTATCGTTAGTTTTGATGTTCCAATCCTGCTTAGGTTTTGCTCAGGGCATGGAGGGCAGCTGGAAAGGATTGTTGTCCATTCAAGGAGCAACACTGCCGATCGTTTTCCATATCAAGAAGAATGACATGGGCGAATGGTCAGGTGAGATGCAGCGTGCTAGACAACCGACGTCGAAATTGATTTTTGACAAAGTGCTTGTGCAGCATGATTCGTTATATGTGAGGGCTTCCGCTATCGAGTTCTTTTTTCGGGGAAAGCTTGCCGCTGGAAAACTACGAGGCGTTGTTCAACAGCAAAATAAACGGTTGCCACTGGTTTTGGAGCCTTTTGAACCAGCAATTCAACGGCGTCCCCAATTGCCGCAGCCGCCTTACCCATATGATACTTTGGACGTATCTTTCGGCAACGGATTCGACGCGGTGCAGCTGGCGGGTACGCTATCGTTCCCTAAAGCGCACGGCAAACATCCGGCAGTAGTGCTGATTACCGGAAGTGGTCCACAAGACCGGAATGAAACGATGGAGGGGCACCAGCCCTTTAAGCTGATTGCAGACTACCTCACCAAAAAAGGTGTCGTTGTGTTACGTTACGATGAGCGGGGCGTTGGCAAGTCGACAGGCAACTATGTGCAGAGTACCATAGGCGATTTCAGCAGAGACGCACTAGGAGCATTAAGCTTTGTAAAAAAGCAAAAGCAAGTAGATTCCTCTCGTGTAGGGATCATTGGGCATAGCGAGGGCGGGCTGATCGCTGCTCTGTTGGCTGGACAAAGAGCGGAGAACATTGACTTCATCGCCTTGCTGGCCCCGCCGGCTATCCCTATCGATTCGTTGATGCTACTGCAAGCCTATGAGTTGGGACGCATACAAGGAATGAATGACAAACAGCTAGAGCAGGCTAAAGCGATAAACAGGCGTAATTTTGCCATCGTCAAAGGACAGCTGTCCGACCAGCAGGCATATACGGAAATTATAGCGAATGTTTCGCTCATTTTGGGGCATTTGACAGCTTCGCAAGAAGACGAATTCAAAATGATGCTGCTGCCAAGTTACCGCTATTTTATGCGTATTGATCCCGTTCCGTTTATCGAAAAAATAGACGTGCCGGTCTTTGCAGCTTTTGGTACCAAAGATTTACAGGTACCCTTTGCGCCAAATCTAGAAAGCCTGACCGATCACCTTCCCAACCGAAAGGATCATTTTCTGAAAGCCTATGAGGGATTGAACCATCTTTTCCAACAGGCTAAGACAGGGTCGCCACAGGAGTATGCGGAAATTGAAGAAACTTTCAACGAGCAGGTACTCCATGATTTGTCTGATTGGATCAATGAACGATGATCCAATCAGACGGATTGGGGCGTATGCACCGTGTTATGGCGTGTTTGTGGCTACGGGCAGTATTTTTCCGTTATAATATTTGTGTCCGTTTTGTGCAAATTCGGCCACATAGCGGCCCATTTCAAAGGCTAGCACAGCTGCTTCTGCACCGGGAAAGGCGGCTTCAAACATTTCCGTTTGTGCCGAGCCCAATGCTAAACAGTTTACTTTTATTCCCTGCGGCTTGAGCTCTTCTGCTAAGCATTCGGTCAGAATGCTCAATGCTCCTTTGCTGGCCGAATAGGCAGACAAGCCACTAAACTTGGAAGATCCCTGGTATCCCCCCATGCTGCCGATATTGACGATATGGCTCCCTTCGTGCATGTAGGGAACAAGGTGCTGGATCATGTTTACCTGACCCAATAAGTTTGTTTGAAAAACCTGTGCAAAATCCTGCAAACTAGTTTCCAGAAAAGGCTTATTGATCAGTAAACCCGCGTTATTGATAAGGATGTCTATTTTGTCAAACTTGGAGGTGATGAAGGGTATTAATGCATCGGGATAATTGTCGTAAGCGATATCAAATTGTGCTGGATACAGCTTGCCGCCATCGTGGTTGAGGGATGTTGCTATCTCGTGCAGTTTTCTCAGCTTATCTGCCGAACGTGCCAGCGCGATTACCTTGTTTGCTTTGTTTGCCGTTAAATCCAGTACGGCTTCAAAACCAATGCCGCTACTGGCACCGGTGATAACGATATTTGCCATGGTTCTTATTCTTCTTTTTCTAATTCTTGCTCGACCTCATTGGCCGTAGGCAGTTTGTTGGCTCCGAGCCGCTGCGGCCGGAAGATATAATAAATGCCCGAGGATGCCACCGTGAGCGAAATCATGTAAAAAATTAAGCTGATGAGTACGGCAAGGTGCCCATCTAATTGAAAATATTCTGCACCAAACGTCATTAAAGATTCGCGTAGCCCTACACCGCCGAGTATGGAAGGCACAATTGCGACAAGTGATGACAGTAAAAATAAAAGCAGATAGGGCGAAAATTTGCCGCCAAAATTAAGGGCGTATAAGATGCTGATGGCGCTCAGCGTTTGTAGGCCTTGCACAGCCAGCGCTTTCAGATGCGTAATGACAAACTTCGATAGGAATGGCTTGAAAAATAGCTTAAGGAAGTATATATAAGTAACCGTACCTATGGATAAAAGGCTTATCGTAAAGCTGTTAGGAATGGCGAGACGTGGCATGAAAATAACCAGGCATCCCGTTATCATACTGAGCGCCCATAGTCCACTCAGTCGATCGAAGAAAACTGCGCTCAATACTTGTCGCCCCTTTATGGGATAATTCTTTTTCAGGAAATAGATCTTGTAGCCATCGCCACCAATACCTCCTGGGAGAAAGAAGTTATAGAGCAAGCCCAACTGGTAAAGGCGGAAATTGTAACGTTCGCTGAGGTTCAGGCCGATGACGGATAAAAAGCTTTTCAATCTAGAAGATGCTACCACTTGCGAGCAGGTATAGCATAATAAAGCCGCAAACAAATAGATGTAATTACAGTTTTGGAGTGCGTCTCGCAAATCTTGGAAGGAGATTTTATTCGAAACCCAATAAAGCGCGCTAAGGGTAATGAGGACTTTACCTATATTTTTGAGGATGGACCAATAGCTTTTTTTGTTCATGAATGCTGCTTCGTATGATATGGCGGATTAAGTTCAACTAATTAAAAATGGACAGTACTTTTATGGAAAACATAATCAGGTAAAGACAAAGGAAAATCCCGGATAGGGCCAATAGCCAGTTCCATTCCAATTTAGCGTATTTTTCGCGAAGAACTGTGATGAGGAGTACTAGGAAGGATAGCAAGAGCAAGATGGGGGCTACGATGGACCACACATTCGTAAAGGATACCTGCGAAGCCATCGACTTGGGGTGGGTAAAGTATAGGATAACGGGGAGCGCAATAAGGATCACCACTATACGAAGGACCGCTTTGGCGGCAATTTTGCTTATGGTATGATTTTTGGATGAAGTCATCAGCGCAATTTTTATATTTGCGAATATACTTAAAAAATAAAAAACTAAATTTTACATTATGCGAAAACATATCTTATCTGTATTTACCGTCGTGGCTATGGTGTTGGTGTTGGGCTCTTGTGGGGCGCAGAGAAAGTCTTCTGGTGGTGCTGGGACATCAACCTCGGTCGGTGCTGATGGTCCTTCAGCGTCACAGTGGCGAAGCGGTTTAAAAGGCAAGTGGGTTTTAAACGCGGTAGATAGGGAAGATATCCCTGCAGCATATACCATAAAGAATATATTCGATGAGGCGCCAGTAGACTGTTTTATCGGCAGTGTTTGGAATTTACCTGGAGGTAATTATCGCGGAAGCATTACATTCAATGCCTCCGGAACGCTTTGTGCGGATGGGGCGGTGCGTAATATCGTTTGGTCAGTGTATGATGGGAAAGCAGAAAATACACATCCTCAGTTCCAGTTTAAGAAGCTATATGCTGGAGAGAAAGCTGCAAACGTAACTTCTGGTTACCGATTAAACCTCTCTTACTCTGATGGACAGTCTTTGGTTATGCGTATGCCTATCCCGTTGGACAACGGCGGAACGGGCAACCTCGTGTTCAATTTTACGCGTATGCAACAATAAAAATGTTACGGAATAAAGCCACGCATTTGCGTGGCTTTATTTATTTCGCTTATTTTAAAGATAGGTAAGGGAAAAACGTAAATGTTTTTAAATTTGCGTATTATTTGAAATTATGGATACAAATAAACCAAAGGTAGCTTTTGTAACGGGGATTACGGGGCAGGATGGCGCATACCTCGCAGAGTTTCTCCTTAAAAAGGGATACATCGTTCACGGACTGAAAAGACGGTCATCTTCTTTCAATACCGATAGGATTGACCATCTTTACCAAGATCCGCACTTAAGCTCACGAAACTTTATACTGCATTACGGTGATCTCACCGATTCCACCAATATAATCCGTATTATCCAAGAGATTCGACCAGATGAAATCTATAACTTGGCGGCGCAATCACATGTGAAAGTGAGTTTCGATACGCCCGAGTATACGGCAAATGCCGATGGTATAGGAACACTGCGTATTTTGGATGCGGTACGTCTGCTTGGTCTCGGGGCCAAGACACGCATTTACCAAGCTTCTACTTCTGAGCTTTATGGACTAGTACAAGCTGTGCCACAAAGCGAAACAACGCCGTTTTATCCAAGAAGCCCTTACGCTGTAGCAAAGCTTTACGGTTATTGGATCACAGTCAATTATAGAGAGGCCTATAATATGTTCGCTTGTAACGGGATACTGTTTAACCATGAGAGTCCGGTTCGTGGAGAAACTTTTGTGACCCGAAAAATAACACGCGCAGTAGCAAAAATTGCTCTGGGGCTGCAAGACAAGCTTTTTCTAGGCAATCTGTCTGCCAGACGGGATTGGGGGCATGCAAAAGACTATGTAGAGGCCATGTGGTTGATTCTTCAACAAGAAAAGCCGGAAGACTTTGTGATCGCGACAGGGGTGACGACTACGGTCCGAGATTTTGTGCGCATGGCCTTTGCGGAATTAGGCATAGAGGTTGAGTTTAGCGGTAAGGATGCTTTGGAGAAGGGTGTGATTATCGATCGGGATGAAGGGGTATTAAATCGTCTGGGAATCCCTGTTGAGAATATCAAATTAGGGCAAACGGTAGTCAAAGTTGATCCGGCATATTTCAGGCCTACGGAGGTTGATCTATTGATTGGCGATCCTGCCAAAGCAAAGACGCAATTAGGATGGGAGCCGAAATTTACATTACCTATGCTTGTTGAAGATATGGTCGCTAGCGATCTACAACTAATGCGAAAGGAAGAATATCTTCGTAAGGGCGGATTTCAAAGTTTGAATTATTTTGAATAAGCTATTAATGTTCGTGTGATGCGCTATTTGGAACAATTTTTGTTTTTAACATTCATTGCTAGTAATTCGATTACTTTGCTCCACATACGTCTAGATAAAAATGCACAAGAAAGCGGATATTGAGAAGGTAGAGACATACAGTTCGGAGAGGAATGTTCAGGGCGACCCGATCAAGAAAAGTAATTCCAAGATTTATTTTTTCCTGATTGCAATTGCTGCGCTTTTGGCTACCAATTTATATTTCTATGTAAAATTCAAATCTTCGGGTGAAAAGCTGTACACGATGGCTATTCAAAAGCAGGATTTACAGATAGAAATTGATCGTATAGAAGCTGAACTTGATAATTTGGTCAATCTCAAAAACGCAGAAATGGTAGATGCCAGTTTGGAAGATTCTGAAGCGAAAGCTCGAAAAGCAATCTCAGATTTACGCGTGAAATTGGAAGAACAGACTATTACCGAAGAAGATATCCTCCTTGCCCGCCAGGAAGTTACTAGGCTCAAGGGTGACGTATCCGATCTACGTGTCAACCTGAATGAACTGAAGGTTCGGAATGAGCTTTTAGAACGGGAAAATCTGGATCTCTTTAATAAAGTGGCATCCACCGATAAAAAAATAACGGCGCTCTCAAAGGAAAATATCCAACTCAAGGATAAGGTTACGATCGCATCCGGATTGAAAGTTTCTAACATACATGTAAATGGCGTCTCGGTATCGAAAAAGGGAACGATAGAAATCGAGAGCCGGGCAAGACGTGTGGATCGTTTGCAGATTTTGTTTTCCATAGCGGATAACGCTTTAGCTAAAAACGGAAATAAGGAAATATTCGTACGTGTCGTGGATCCTTCTGGTAATCTCTTTGGGGATGCAAACAACTTCTTTTACGTACACGGAGAGAAACTGCAATACACATTCAAAGATGTGATTAACTTCACGAATAAAGGCGAAGAGTACCAATTCCTTTGGTCGTTAGACAAATTCAA
The DNA here is from genome assembly GCF_014653155.1 of Sphingobacterium griseoflavum. GTDB lineage: Bacteria > Bacteroidota > Bacteroidia > Sphingobacteriales > Sphingobacteriaceae > Sphingobacterium > Sphingobacterium griseoflavum. The sequence goes on from NZ_BNAF01000007.1 coordinate 247,881, forward strand.
AAAAGGCGCTTATACCGTACTGCTGTACAATGACAATGCAATTATGGGACGTGCTGGAATTGTATTGAAATAAGTTACCAAACTTTCCCAATGTTGACGCTTAGCATTGGTCGACAAAAAAACTTCGATCCTTCCTGTAGTTCCGCTGTTATTCGTCGATTTACGGAATAGTAACATGCCGGAAAATAGTTCTGCGGTTGGAAACTCGCCTTCAAACCAATGCATTTGATCATTATTTACGTTTCACCAATATCAACTGTTGAACTTGTCTGGACCGGGGCGTGCTACACATGTATCGTTCTACGCCATAGTTGAGCTTCATATCTCTACATACCATGAGGTGCTTGTCGAGTTCTTAAAAAGCCCATGATGGCTAGTCACGGTATATCGGTAAGGTGATGATAAAGGTAGTCCCTGCATTTGCTTTCGTAACAAATTCGATCTTGCCGCCTATACCGGTAACGGTTTGTTTCACGAAGGCAAGTCCCAAGCCAGTCCCAGAACTTTTCGTCGTAAAGTTAGGCTTAAATATATTTGGGATCACTTCATCAGATATGCCATAACCATAGTCTTGAATCAAGATTTGTACATGATCTTTATCCGGATAACTTACTTCGACATTAATTTTTGTTTTTTTCCGGCCAACACTGGCTTCGATAGCATTTTTGAACAAATTGTTAAACGAGCGAAGCATTTGGTCCCGATCACCCAATATATAGATTGCCCGATCTGCCGTTTCGTTGTTCAGCACGATTAGTGTCGTCGACGTGCTGTTAAATAAATTCATGACCTTCAGTATTTTCTCGATAAGATTGATCTTCACCAAGTTTGTTTCAGGAAGTTTCGCAAATGCAGAAAACTCGGTTGCTATTTTGGATAAGCTATCTATCTGCTCGATCACGGAATTGGAAATCCGCAGAAACCGCTCGGAAAAACGCTCATCGTTTTCATGATAGGAACGCATCAATTGCTGTATGCCGAGCTTCATCGGGGTTAATGGATTTTTTATTTCATGGGCGACCTGCTTCGCCATTTCTCGCCACGCTTTTTCCCGCTCGGCATCCCGTAATTGTTTGGCACTCTCCTCCAGTTTAATCAGCATGTAGTTGTATTCCTTGATCAACATGCCAATCTCGTCATTCCTTTCCCAATAAAGGGGCTCATTGATCTTATTGGATAATTGGGTTTCGGCAAGTTTCTGGCGCACAATATCCAAAGGCTTTGTGATCTTGCTGGATACCGCTACCGCAATAAACCCAAACAGGATGATGATAAAGGTGTAAATATTCAAGATGGTGTTCAAGAGCAGGTTTTTGTTTGCCGTTGCATCCTTTTCGGTCGTATAATAGGGGATGTTAAGGTAGGCTACCGTTTTGTATTCCTCATTTTTTATCGTGGCATAAGCGGCTGCAAACTTGAAGATGGAAATCTGTTCTTGTTCGTATGCTTCTGACTTGCGCAGAACGGCAAGCTTACTCAGGGCCGCAGGGTTGATGTATTCTGATATCAGTTTGAGGTCGAATATCCTGGGTTGCGAGGAGTACAAAAGTTTGCCGCCCTTGTCGTAAAGGTTGAAGTTTGTCATGGTGGAAGGTGCCATATCCTTCAGTATTTTCACGATAACTTGGCGCGTATCTTCCCGCGTGCCCGCAATACTGTTCTCTATTTTCTTGGTGATTTCGGCTATTTCCTTTAGTCGGTTGGCGGATGTTGTTTCCTCTAGTTGCTTGTTTATACTGATAAATGCGATTCCGCCCGAGATCAAGATACCTAGAAGAACAGACATAATAACCAAGGTTTGTATACGTGTACTGTATTGTATGTTGTTAAAAAGTAGCCTAAAATGATAACGGATTCTATTCCAATGGAACGACTTGCTACTGACAGTTTTGAAGATATAGTTTGTAAAGTTGAAGAGACCGAAGAAAATCAGAAGCAATATAAAAATAATAGACCCCAAGGCCAAATATTCCCAAGCTGTTGTTTTTTGTTTGCTGAGTACAATTGTCGTGTATTGATCGGGTTTATAGGCCAAGTGAAGAAAATTGTCGTGCTCCTTTACGTCTATGAATTCGCGCAATTTATTCGGGATGTTGAAATCGTTTTCTGCATAATTGTATGTTCCATACTGCGTAACAAGCGTATGTCCTTTGTACAAAGCATAAGAGTTATTTTCAAATGCATCGAATTGCCAAGCAGATGATTTGCTATCCGACAGGATCTCTGGATAAGGTAAAAGCGTGCTATAGGCGAGATTTTTAAGGTTGATATAGATGTGAAAGGATTTGTCTGGATTGTTTTCGTAGGGGATGGTTAGGTGGGTGAAATACTCATGGGTGCCCAGTTCGCTTTTCAAGCGGTAGAAATTTGTTGTAAAGGGGATTTTTATTGCACTTTTGATAACTTTCTCTCTGTAGGCGGCAGCGACATCTGTCGCATATTTCTCTAGGGGCCTCCCCTCGTTATTGTAAAAAAAAGCTTGAAAATCAAATTTGGAGAGATATCCGCTTAAATAGCGCGTCTTAATATAATCTGCAATATAAGGTATGTCCGCCGCTGAATCATTTATACTAAGTAGCTTTTCGAGTTTGTAGTCATTGTTGATGTTTTTCTCGATATCCACAAAAAGCGAAACGGCATTTACATCGTCCTCCGCTAGCAAATGGGAGATCGATTGTTTCATGACATCCTCCTTCTTGATGCGGTTGTAATGGTTATACGAAAGGACCGATATGCCGGATAAAAACAATATCGTTGTGATGAAAGTGGAAAGTTGGTAAGGAGCAGAAAAACTGAAAGTTTTGTAGGTGCGTAGAGAGAGGAGGCAGCCGAAAAGGAGGCAGAAATACAAATGATGCCCGATGATCGACGTAAGGAACAATGCAATGATCAGACAGCCCAATTCCAAGTTTAAAATCTCGGTGATATCCTTGAGTATGTACCTTATCATTTGTATGATGCCATCTATATACAAGACCAAAGAGGTCACATTGAAACAGAACAGCAAAATACATAGCCAACCGTAAAACCCAAGGTTCAGAATTTTGGTGAAGTCATTTTCATATAGCGGTGAATGGGTAAGCAAGGTCCCTAAGAAATAGAACATGACCTCTGCAATAAAATAAACCGAAATGATTGCGAGGAAACAAAATATAATAGCGACCTTTTTTTTCATGAGCATTTTCGGTACCGAGAGATAGCGCTGTATATGCTTTACAAAGCATATAAACCAAAAGATACTCATCGTGGTCATCAGGTAAGCCCATACATTGGGTAAAAATTCATTATACGCGTAGAATTTCGGATCGAATAATTCTAGACTGGAATGCACGGCCAACCAATTCGATCGTAGATCAATGTAGCGGACGATAACCAGCACGGAAAAGAATAGCAGTACGGCTAGCCAAGCGCGTCCATTCTTGGCAAAATGTAGACATATGCTATTGGTAAGAATCAGTAAGCAGACGATTGCTGCAATCCAACAGATAAATTGGAGATCTATATAGATATTGTCTTTTTTTCCATCAATGAGTTTAATGGAGAAGAGGTAGTTGTTGTCTTTACTATAGACATTGCGTATATTTTTGTTATCATTATACTGTGCGATTTCTATGTTTTTTACACCGATTACACTCAGGAAATTATTGGTCAAGTAATTGTTCGGGTTTTCAAAATTCCGCTTGATTGGAACGAGAGCCAAAACGGAAACACCATGCTGTAGATTTTTTTTCTTTACAAGGAACGATCGGTTTTCCGATTGCAGATAAGCCGTTTTAGTTTGGATGCCGACATCGCTAACAGGTACGTAAATATTGGTTGACCAATGCACGATTTGATTGTCGCGATAAACATATAAGAAGATATATTCCTTTGCAAGGTCATCCGTTATTTTCGCTAACTGTATGGGATATTTGTCCACGTTTTGGAACGTCTTGACGGTTAAGCTATCGTTTAAAACATCATTGATCTTGTCTTCAAATCGATGGATACTTGCTGTAAGTTTTCGCTCATCCAACTGCAACATCTCCTCATCCGTAATAGTGAAATGTATGGTTATGGCCGTACCTAATAAAGATAATGTTAGGATCAAAAGCAGGAATCGAATCTTTGTCAGCATTTAAGTCCGTTTTCGTAAAATGTAAATATAACAAAAGTCCTCGTTATTGTTTGTAACGAGGACTCTTTATCCGTAATAGATAGGGTAGCCTAACTATGTGTATGAACATCCTCCTCGCGGAAGAATTTTGCTGTAAAATATTCACGGTTCATGCGTGCAATATTTGTTAATTTAATACCTTTCGGACACTCGGCCTCGCAGGCGCCGGTATTGGTGCAGTTACCAAATCCCTCCGCATCCATTTGGTCGACCATCGCTTGCGCGCGTTCGTAACGCTCGGTCTGTCCTTGTGGAAGCAATGCAAACTGGGAGATCTTGGCTGACACGAAAAGCATAGCTGATGCATTTTTACACGCCGCGACACAGGCGCCACAACCGATACATGTAGCAGCCTCAAATGCCTCGTCAGCGATACGCTTTGGTATAGGAATAGTATTCGCGTCAGGCACACCTCCCGTATTGACATTAACATAGCCACCGGCCTGTTGTATGCGGTCAAAGGATGTGCGGTCTGTTGCCAAATCCTTCAATACCGGGAAAGCGGCTGCGCGCCAAGGTTCAATAACGATAGTTTGTCCATCATGAAACGTGCGCATGTGCAATTGGCAAGTTGTAATGCCGTATTTAGGGCCATGGGGACGTCCGTTGATGACCAATGAGCACATGCCGCAAATCCCTTCGCGACAATCGTGGTCAAAGTAGATTGGATCTTCTCCTAAACGCGTGAGATCTTCGTTGACTACGTCAAGCATTTCAAGAAAGGACATATCATCAGCAATATCTTTCGCTTGGATCGTGACGAACTGACCTTTGGATTTATCATTTTTTTGACGCCAAACTTTCAGCGTTAAATTCATATGTTGTGCCATGATAGTATGGTTATGTAATAGGATTGAGCAAGCAAGCCCGCTCACCCAATATACTATTTATAACTTCTTTGTGTTAATTTAACATTTTCGAAGACTAATTCTTCTTTGTGTAGAACCTCAGGTTGGTTTTCACCTGCAAACGCCCACGCAGCAACATAGGTGAAGTTTTCGTCGTCACGCATAGCCTCGCCCTCTTCTGTCTGCGACTCCAACCGGAAGTGGCCCCCGCAGGATTCGCTACGGTTTAGCGCATCGTCAACCATAAGTTCTCCCAATTCGATAAAATCGGCTACGCGCCCGGCTTTTTCCAAGGACATATTAAGCTCATCGTTTTCACCCAATACCTTTACATCCGTCCAAAACTCTTTCTTCAATGCTTGGATCAATCCTTTCGCTTTTGTCAGTCCCTCTGCGGTGCGTGCCATACCGCAATACTCCCACATGATTTTGCCCAATTCCTTATGGATGTCATCGATGGTTTTCGAACCTTTCAGGCTCAACAGGGTGTTGATTTTGTCTTCTACCTCTTTACGTGTTTCTTCAAAAGCCGGATGGTTTTTGTCTACTGGAGCAAAGCTGCCTAGTTTGGCAAGGTAATCGCCCACAGTGAATGGAATAACGAAGTAGCCGTCGGATAACCCTTGCATCAATGCAGATGCCCCTAAGCGGTTAGCTCCGTGATCCGAGAAATTACATTCGCCCAACGCGTAAAGACCTGGAACGGTCGTCATCAAGTTGTAATCAACCCAAACACCACCCATGGTATAGTGCACAGCTGGATAGATACGCATCGGTTGTTCATATGGATTTTCGTCGGTGATTTGATAGTACATATCAAACAAGTTTCCGTATTTCGCTTCTACAGTGTCTTTGCCTAAACGTTTGATGGCATCCGCGAAGTCTAAGAATACGGCAACGCCCGATTTTCCTACACCACGCCCATCGTCTACCATTTCTTTCGCATTCCGGGATGCAACGTCACGGGGAACCAAGTTACCAAAGGACGGATATTTTCTTTCCAAGAAGTAATCGCGGTCCTCTTCTTTGATCTCTGCCGGGTTCAGTGCTCCAGTGCGTAGTTTTTCAGAAAGCTCTTTCGTTTTCGGTACCCATACCCGCCCATCGTTACGCAACGATTCAGACATCAAGGTCAACTTGGATTGGTGATCGCCAGTTACGGGGATACAGGTGGGGTGTATTTGCGTGTAGCAAGGGTTAGCGAAATATGCACCTCTTTTGTGTGCTCTCCAAGCTGCCGTAACATTACAGCCCATTGCATTTGTGGAAAGGAAAAATACGTTACCGTACCCACCAGTGCACAGTAGCACAGCATGGCCTTCATGGGATTCTATTTTGCCGGTAATCATGTCGCGGGTGATAATACCACGTGCATGACCATCGATCTTCACTAAATCCAACATTTCGTGACGGGTGTACGATTTTACTTTTCCCTTTTTTATTTGGCGGTTTAATGCAGAATAGGCGCCTAACAACAATTGTTGTCCCGTTTGGCCACGCGCATAAAATGTGCGGGATACTTGCGCCCCACCAAATGAACGGTTATCCAATAAACCGCCATATTCGCGAGCGAAAGGAACGCCTTGCGCTACACATTGATCGATGATGTTTACCGACACTTCGGCCAAACGGTAAACGTTAGCCTCGCGTGCCCGATAGTCTCCGCCTTTGATCGTATCGTAAAACAACCGGAAAACGGAGTCCCCATCATTTTGATAGTTCTTAGCGGCATTGATCCCACCTTGTGCAGCGATAGAGTGTGCACGACGTGGGGAGTCTTGGTAACAGAAAGTCTTCACATTGTAGCCCAACTCCGCCAATGAAGCTGCTGCAGATGCGCCTGCCAATCCGGTACCCACAACTAAAATCGTGAACTTACGTTTGTTGGCTGGATTGACCAACTTCATTTCAAATTTATGCTTTGACCATTTCTCGGCTAATGGGCCGGCAGGTACTTTTGAATCTAACATATTTAAATACTTTATATTTAAGAGATATGAATAGTATATCTTATATATTATTTAACGAAATAGAAATACAACGGCATCAACGCAAATCCAATTGGGATGAGTACGCCAAATCCCCACACTCCGATAAATCGGATAATCGGCACATATTTTTTATGTGAAAAACCGACGGTCTGAAAAGCTGATTGAAAACCATGAATCAAATGGAAAGACAATGCGGCCATAGCTAGTACATAAAAGAATACAAGAAATGGATTCTCAAAGGCGAAATCTACTTGCTTGTAAAGGTCACGCGCCTTGACAATTTCTACACCATTATCCGTGCTGACTTGGTAATCGATAAATTCATTGGCTTCCAATGCCCTCGAAGATCTTACACCGGTTGATAGATCCGTTTGGTATTCGATATAAGGCACTTGATCGTTATGGTATTTCCACCAAAAATTTTGCATGTGAGTCGCAATAAATACCAGAAGAACTGTACCAAGAATTCCCATATTGCGAGAACTCCAAGTGCTGTTCGCGTTGCCATCATACCGCGCGTAGTTGACAGGCCTTGCAGCTTTGTTTTGCATGCTCAAGATCAAAGCATACACAGCATGGATAACAATAGATGCATAAAGAAGATAGGAAACTACTTTAATAGGGGTGAAATGCGTCATAAAATACGCATAGTTATTAAAGGCATACCCCTCGTCGTTTTTAAATAACTGCAGGTTACCAATCAGGTGAACTATTAGGAACGTACATAAAAAAATTCCCGTCAAGCTCATGATCAGTTTTCTTCCCAGCGAAGAACTTAAAACTGGCTTTGAATTACTCATTATCCTTGATTTTATATATTGATTCGCAAATCTATTTATTTGTTAACAGAAATCTGACAATAGGCAATAAAATCGAATAATTTAGAACAATTCTAAGCAAAAGGGGCTATGTCTTTTCTGTTGACATAGCCCCTCTTTATCACGTGCCTTTTTTCGGTCTATAAGAATGCAAATCCCACACCAATTGTCCACATTCTGATTTTCTGGTTATAGTCGGGACTTTCGTTCAAGTCCGTTAGACCATGCTCATAGCGAAGGTCGACGGTAAATTTGCTAATGTCTGCGCCAATGCCTCCAACAATACCTGTCGATGTTTTCTTGTATCGATCCCAATCTGTCGCGGTAGTGAAGTTTACCTTTCCGTCTTGTGCGAACGAAAACACCGGGCCTGCCTGAACCCTAACACCTATTGGGCCCAAGCCGATGCGAGTTCCTAACAAAATTGGCACGTCGAAACTTTGAAAAGTTGCCTCGCCTTTTTCACCGGATTGTTCGAATTGCGCGCCGACCTTTTTACTGGCATAATACGCTTCCGGTTGTACATGGAAGCCTGCGATGCCGACGCGTCCCCAAGCCCCTAATTGAAATCCTGTTTTGGTGTCGGAATTGAAAAACCGTCCTTCGGAGCTTAGGCTGGAAAAGCCTAATGCACCCTTAACACCCAGTTTGAATGTTGGCAATAATTGCGCGTTGCTCATGCCTACAGCAAAAATCAAACAAATTAAAGTAAGTAGAGATTTTTTCATGTGAAAAATATTTGTTTATTTTATTACGTTACAATAATAACGTATTTTTTCAAGAATAGTTATGGCTACATTAAAAATATCTGATCCCGAATGGGACGTGCTTAAGGTAAAACTGAGTAGAAAATATAATCATTTAACGCAAGAGGACCTTGTTTATCAAGCTGGTCAGGAGGATATTTTGCTTGACAAGTTAGCGCGGCGGTTGCGTCGAACCAAGGACTATGTGCTGTTCACCTTGGCAAAGGAATTATCAAATTTGGAATCCAATCGGCTTTAATATATGTCGGGATTGATTTCGTGGCGGGATTTCGAACAGGTGGATCTTCGCGTGGGTACCGTTGTGGAAGTTGCTGAATTTGAAAAGGCACACAGGCCAGCCTATAAATTGCAGATTGATTTTGGGCCGGAAATTGGCGTGTTAAAGTCCAGCGCTCAGATTACGGCACACTACAGGCGACAAGAGCTTGTAGGACGTCAGGTCGTTGCTGTGGTTAACTTTCCGAAGAAGCAGATCGCTGATTTTATGTCGGAATGCTTGGTCACAGGTTTCGCGGATGAACAAGGAGATATTGTGTTGACTACCGTTGAGCGTATCGTGCCCAACGGTTCTAAATTGATGTAAGCATGCGGGTATTTCATTTTGACGGTGCGGCAGAAGATGACATTCATTTAGATGAGCGTTACATGCAGGAGGCGCTGAGATTAGCGGAGGTTGCGTTCAAAGAGGACGAAGTGCCCATAGGCGCCATTATTGTTAGCCAGGGAAAAATTATTGGTAAAGGTTATAACCTCACGGAACGATTGCACGATGTGACGGCCCACGCAGAGATGCAGGCTTTTACGGCTGCGTCAAATTTTATGGGCGGGAAATACCTGCAAAACTGTACCATGTATGTAACGATAGAGCCTTGTGTGATGTGCGCAGGTGCGTCGTATTGGACGCAGATTTCGCGTATTGTATATGGTGCAAAAGATGAGAAAAGAGGAGCCTCTAAACACGGACATCTTTATCATCCGAAAACCGAAATCGTTTCCGGGGTATTGGAGGAAAAGTGTGCCGATTTGATTCGATCATTTTTTCGTAATAAAAGGTAGGGAAGGCCACAAATTCATACTTTCTTAAAACATAACCTGCCGTGAATTTGTTATATTCGTGCTATTAATTTTATAATAATTAAAAACAGAAATATTATGGCATTTGAATTAGAAGCATTACCGTACGCGAACGATGCGTTGGAACCACACATCGATAAGGACACCATGGAAATTCACCATGATCGTCACCACCAAGCTTATGTAGATAACTTAAACAAAGCTATCGCAGGAACAGATGCTGAGAATTTATCCTTAGAAGATATCAACAAAAACATTTCTAAATATCCTGCAGCAGTCCGTAACAACGGCGGTGGACATTTCAACCACAAATTGTTTTGGTCTGTTTTAGGGCCAAACGCAGGTGGCGAACCCACTGGAGAATTGGCCGATGCGATTAAGTCAACTTTCGGTTCTTTTGAGGAGTTGAAAACGCAGTTGCAGAATGCAGGAGCTACTCGTTTCGGCTCTGGATGGGCTTGGTTGATCGTTAAGACAGATGGGCAGTTAGCCGTTACCTCTACCCCGAACCAAGATAACCCGTTGATGGACGTGGCCGAAGTACAGGGTACGCCAATTTTGGGTATTGACGTGTGGGAACACGCGTATTACCTAAAATATCAAAATAAGCGCCCAGCCTATCTTGATGCCGTTTTTAGCGTGATCAATTGGGATGCTGTCGCGAAGCGTTTTCAAGAAGCAAAATAGTTAGTCAATAGGTCGGTTGTGGCCTATTGTTATAGGAACGTCATTACTTTGTAGCTGATCCGGTGGATATTAAACTAAATCTCCGCTGTACGGTCAAAAACTTAGTAATGACGTTTTTTTTTATACTTATCTTATTTAAAAATGAGCAATAGACTACATAATTTCCTGACGATATTGTTAGGGTTTGCGTTCCTAACTGCATGTGCGCAGTCGAGTGGAAAGCGGAATGAAGGTGCCGATAAAACCGCGGCTCTTGCGCAGTTGCCGGCACATAGCACCGGAACTTTGGATACGGCTACATTTGGTGCGGGCTGTTTTTGGTGCGTAGAAGCACAATTTGCGACGTTAAAAGGTGTCAAATCGGTGCTGTCGGGCTACTCGGGCGGCAAAAAAGCTAACCCCACTTATAGTCAGGTATCTTCCGGTCGGAGCGGGCATGCAGAAGTGATTCAAGTGTTGTTTGATACAGCCACGATTTCTTATGATGAACTGCTGGAAGCCTTTTTTCTATCGCATGACCCGACACAGCTTGATCGTCAGGGAAACGACGTAGGGCCGCAATATCGATCCGTAATTTTTGCGCATACGCAGGAACAATTTAAAAAGAGCCAATATTATATCGATCAGCTGAATAAAGCAGCGGTTTATAAAGATCCTATTGTGACCGCGGTAGAGCCATTTGCCGCATTTTACAAGGCAGAAGATTATCATCAGCAATATTACGAGAAGAATGGGGGAGAAGCCTATTGCGTTTATGTGATCAAGCCCAAGATGGAGAAATTTCGCAAGGTCTTTAAGGATAAGTTGAAAACGAGCCGTTAAAAAAGGGTTGTCGAAATTTCGACAACCCTTCCATAGCCTATTTAAGTCTTAAAACTAATCTTCTAGTGCGGCGTGTTGATCCAGATCAACACCGCTTACTTCAGCCCGTATTTTTGCTTCCAGCTCATCGCTTAAATCGGGATTGTCCAAAAGCAATGATTTAACCGCATCACGACCTTGCCCTAATTTGGTGTCGCCATAGCTGAACCACGAGCCGGATTTTTTAACGATGCCGTACTCTACCCCAAGGTCAATAATCTCGCCGACCTTAGAAATGCCTTGTCCGAACATAATATCGAATTCGGCAATACGGAAAGGCGGAGCCACCTTATTTTTGACGATTTTTACCTTCACACGGTTTCCAGAAACCTCATCTGCATCTTTGATCTGTGATGTTCGGCGAATATCTAAACGAACCGATGCATAAAATTTAAGTGCATTACCACCTGTTGTCGTTTCGGGATTTCCGAACATCACACCAATTTTCTCACGTAGCTGATTGATGAAAATACAGCAGCAATTTGTTTTCGATATCGTACCCGTTAGTTTACGTAACGCTTGTGACATTAAACGCGCCTGTAGACCCATTTTTGAGTCCCCCATTTCTCCTTCGATCTCTCCTTTGGGTACCAGTGCGGCAACAGAGTCAATAACGATAACGTCAATTGCTCCAGACCGAATCAAATTGTCCGCGATTTCTAATGCCTGTTCACCATTGTCCGGCTGCGAAATAAGCAGATTTTCCACATCCACACCCAATTTCTGTGCGTAGTATTTATCAAAGGCATGCTCCGCATCGATAACAGCAGCAATACCACCTTTTTTCTGCGCTTCTGCCACAATATGGGTTGCCAAGGTTGTCTTTCCCGAGGATTCCGGTCCGTAGATTTCAATGACACGTCCTTTCGGTACACCGCCGATCCCCAATGCAATATCCAAACCCAACGATCCCGTGGAAATAGCCTCGATAGGTTCTACCGCTGAATCCCCTAATTTCATAATGGTACCTTTACCATATGATTTTTCTAATTTATCTAAAGTAAGCTGTAAAGCTTTTAATTTGTCTGAGTTACTCATATTTTTAGTACTTACATATCAAAATTACAATTTATATTTGAGATCAACAATTTATTTTACTAATAATGTTAGTCTTTTTTTTGTTCGTGTTTTGCTGACAGGGTTGCATAGTATTTGCAGAAATAGGTAATGGGGCAAATTTCACATTTCGGTTTGCGTGCCAGACAGATATACCGCCCGTGCAATATCAGCCAATGATGCGCAATAGCAATCGTATCTTCAGGTAAGTATTTAATCAACTGTTTCTCTACCGCTAGGGGCGTGGTGGCTCGGCTGGTTAGTCCTAGTCTATTGCTTACGCGAAATACATGGGTATCTACGGCCATCGCTGGCCGGTGGAATACCACCGATGAAATCACATTAGCCGTTTTGCGTCCTACCCCGGGGAGTTTTACCAAATCTTCGACTTTCTCTGGCACTTCACCTCGAAATTCCAACAAAAGCTTTTGTGCCATGCCCAAAAGGTGTTTGGCTTTATTATTCGGATAGCTCACAGACTTAATGTACGAAAAGATCTCTTCCACACTACTTGCTGCCAATGCCTCGACCACGGGAAACCTTTCAAAAAGCGCCGGCGTTATCTGATTGATTCGTTTATCTGTGCATTGTGCAGAGAGAATAACTGCCACCAACAGTTCGTACGGATTACTGTAATTTAACTCGGTTTGTGCATCGGGGTTATGCGTAGAAAAGTACTTGACAAATTCCCTGTATCGCTCCTTTTTTAACATGAACAAAGATATTCAAAACTCCTTACAAAAAACAAAGTCTCTAATTTTGTTTAGAGACTTTGCCATGTTACTTTTTTAAGCTTTTCGAGTAATGCAAGATCTTGTCGATCGTGTGCGCGCTTGGTGATTTTTCCAGTTTTGAAAAACTGGACCGTAAATGTTCTTCAAAGATTTCATCGCTCTGATCCACCATAACCACCGTCGTTTCGCTTAATTTCGTATCATGCTCATCTTGTGTAAAGTGTTCTACCATAAGCCTTTTATTTAATTAAGTTATATATAGAACGCAAGATAGAAATATATATTATATAGATTTTAACATTTTTTTACTTTTCTGATTGGACGCGTTTTTCAGCCTCTTCAACTGCATTTTTCGCGTTTACAATACCTCCACTGACGCTTATTTCAGCTAAAAATACTTTTTTTGGAGCACCTTCTGCTTGCACCTTTACTTTTTCATCCACCTTGGTGACTGATTTTAAAATAATATCTTTCACTTCCTTGGCCGAAAGCTGGGGGTAATACGAGCGCAGTAAGGCAGCTAATCCCGCCACCACAGGGGCAGCCATGCTCGTTCCATCCTGTTCTTTGTAAGTTGATTCAGGCATCGTGGAGTTTATCTTCACGCCGGGGGCGAATACATCGACCGACTTGTAGCCGTAGTTGGAGAAACTCGCCAATAAGTCGTCATCCAAGCCCGATGATGTTGCACCAACCGTGATCCAATTTGTGGCTTCACCCACAATTGCGCCCAGACTATCCGTGTAGTACTTCATTGGATAGTTGTTCACGATATCATTGTCTTTCGAGTCATTGCCCGCGGCGTGTACCAGCAAAACGTCATTTTCTTCGGCATATTTAACCGCTTCATCGACTGTCTTTTTGTTGTATACATACCCTTTTCCAAAGCTCATGTTAATAACTTTCGCTCCGTTGTCAACCGCATAGCGAATGCCATTGGCCACGTCTTTGTCTCGCTCGTCACCGTCGGGCACTAAGCGTACGCCCATGATCTGCACATTATCGGCTACGCCGTCTATGCCAATGCCGTTTTTACGCTTCGCGGCGATAATACCTGCGACGTGTGTCCCATGATCCGCATCCGGTCCTTTTATATCGGCATTTCCATAATATCGTTCGCTCGCATCGTCGTAGTTGTCGCCTACAATGTGGCGCGGGTCATACGACTTGTTCAAATGATACTCGGTTTGTGCACTGAAATATTTAACGCCATCCTCCAGGTCTTTGTAAAACTTGTCGAAAGGGGTATTGGAAAGTTCACGCTTCGCCATGCGAAGAGCCATCTTCTGCCGGTCGGATGTAGCGGTAAAATTGTCGAAATCCTCTTTCGTGACATCTTTCACGTCTTTACCCATCTTTTTAACCATGGCATCGACTTCTTCTTTCAGGCGTCCATAGTTGATGTTGCCAAAATTTGCTTGATCCAGTTTGCTGGTATAGTCCCCAATCATTTTTTGGTAGGCCACAAACTCGCGACGTTCTGCCTCGCTCAATGGTGTTGAAGGTAGTACAGAGATATATTTTGGTTCATAGACGCGAATCAATCGTGTTACCTCCAAATTATCGTAATGTACGTTTTCACCGTTCGCATTGCCGATGAAGTTCCATCCGTGCAGGTCGTCGATGTAGCCGTTTCCGTCATCATCCTTGCCGTTTCCTGCTTTCTCTTTTGCATTGGTCCACATAACATCCTTTAGATCTTCATGCTGGTAGTCAACACCTCCATCTAGAACCCCAACGATTACCGGTGTGGATGTACGACCTTGCAGGAGCTCGTAGGCTTTTTCCGTGCTGATACCACGGACACCGTCTGTTTGATAATCCAAGTTGTACCAATTGGCCGGATTTGTTTTTTTTGTTTGTGCATTGCCAAAAAAAGAAAGTAGGCTCAAGCCCAGTATGGCGTAAAATTTCATTGTCTCTATCATATGTTTCTGTTTAGTCAATAACAAATATAATGCAACTACCATGCAGATGTTGTTAAAAAAACATAAATCCATATTCTTTTTACATTAACTTTAGCTTTAAAATACGTGCTGATGTATAAAAAATGGAAGTATATGATTATTATTGGCGCTATGGCAATAGCATGTTCCGATAACAACATCAATCATTTGGCGTCTTGGCCAGATGCTACTGCTCCTGTAGCAGCAAAGAAACCGTATGTCCGAGTGATGCATGGAGATACCGTTCCTGATCCTTATTACTGGATGAATGATTATTTCAAGAAGGGCCCCGACTCTACCATGGTGCTCGAGTATCTAGAGGCGGAGAATGCCTACACGGCTGCCATGCTGAAAGACACGGAAGGACTGCAGGAGCGACTATTTCAGGAGATGAAAGGACGCGTCAAAGAAAAAGACGAATCTGTACCGTATTTAAAGAATGGGTATTATTACTATACTCGAACAGAGGAGGGAAAGCAATATTTTAAATTCTGTCGTAAAAAAGGTCATCTTGAAGCGCAAGAGGAGATTCTGCTCGATGTTGATGTGCTATCCGAAGGTCACCCCTACTATGCAGCAACCGGCTTTTCGGTGAGCCCCGATAACAAGTTGCTCGCTTTCGGCGTAGATACAGTCTCCCGGAGGGAATATACGATATATATTAAAGATTTGGAGACAGGTGCGTTATTATCGGATCGGATTGACCGGACGGAAGGAGAGGCCACTTGGGCCAACGACAGTAAGACCTTTTTTTATACGTCCAAGAATCCCGTTACGCTGTTGAGTGAAAAGATAAAGCGGCATCGGCTCGGTACAGCCACGAAGGGGGATGCAGTGGTGTATGATGAGAAAGACAATACAAACTATATCGGCGTGGATAAGTCCAAAAACGGCCGGTATATTATGATCTATTCAGGTGGTACACTATCTTCGGAAGTCTTTATATTGGATGCTAATACGCCGGAGGCGGCCTTTAAATCTTTTCAGCCTCGACGAAAAGACGTGTTATATTCGGTAACAGCGCTCGCAGATCGTTTCTTGATTTTGACCAATGATGGCGCGAAAAATTTTAAGGTAGTCGAAAGCCCTTTGGATAAGACTACAAAAGATCATTGGAAGGATGTCATCCCGCATCGTGCAGATGTTCTGGTAGCAGGACTGGATGAATTTAAGGATTTTGTCGTGGTATCAGAACGTAAAAATGGACTTACACAAATGGCCGTACGTTCGTTAAAGGACAATAGCCAACATTATTTGGATTTCGGGGAGCCTGCGTATACAGTTTATCCCAGTGTCAATGAAGACTACGATAGCCAAGTGGTTCGCTACGGTTACACCTCCCTTGTGACACCTTCATCGACATTTGATTATAATATGTCTACGCGGGAAAAAACCTTGAAAAAACAGCAAGAAGTGGTCGGGGGTTACCATGCGCAAAATTATGTTACGGAACGGCAGTTTGCTACGGCTGCTGATGGAACTAAAATTCCGATATCATTGGTGTACAGGAAAGGCTTCAAAAAAAATGGAGAAGCTCCGTTATTGCTTTATGCGTACGGCTCTTATGGTATGTCCATGGATCCTACCTTTAGTTCTTCGCGCTTAAGTTTGCTGGATAGAGGTTTCGCGTATGCCATCGCCCATATCCGTGGAGGAGAAGAAATGGGTAGACAGTGGTACGAGGATGGAAAGATGATGCACAAGAAAAATACATTTACCGATTTTGTGGACTGTGCGCGATTTCTGCAGAAGGAACGCTTCACCAGCTCGTCGCACCTTTATGCCCAAGGGGGTAGCGCTGGCGGCTTACTGATGGGGGCGGTTATCAATCTTTCGCCTTCGCTTTGGAATGGTGTTGTTGCTCAGGTTCCTTTTGTCGATGTCGTCAATACCATGCTGGATGAATCGATTCCATTGACAACCAACGAATATGACGAGTGGGGTAACCCCAATAGTAAATCCGCATACGACTATATGAAGTCTTATTCTCCCTATGAAAATGTCGAAGAAAAGGAATACCCAAACCTCTTGGTGACCACCGGCCTGCACGATAGCCAAGTGCAATATTTTGAACCGGCAAAATGGGTGGCGAAACTTCGTGCAACCAAAAAGGGTGACAAGGTGGTTTTATTGAAAACGGATATGGATTACGGACACGGAGGCGCGTCGGGTCGTTTTGATTATTTGAAAGATGTAGCGCTGATTTATGCTTTCCTTTTCAAATTAGAAGGAATCACTGACTAAGAAACCACAGATAAGCGGATCGAACGTCATGTTGTCCTTCAAGCACAACGTGGCGTTCTGTTCTACTGCATAGGTCAATCGAGCTGAAGCGAATCCGATTTATTTTCCCTTTCGATCTCACGAGCATCGATTTGATGTTGTTGGTAGTTTTGTAAGGCTACCTTACTGGCCTTTTGGGAAACAATAATGCCAATAATCGCAATGATGGTTACGATAGACAACCCCCAAATGTATTTTTTCTTGTCCTGCTTAACAAGCCAGTACATGACAAAAATGTAGGGCACAGCGAAGAAAATATAAAAGATAATGCTAGGACCGACCATGCTATATGACTTAAAATTTGGTACAATATTACACAAATAGATAGACTTATAAAACTACAACCGTCAAAGGCAAGCAATTTGGTCGCTTTTGAACCTTTCATTCGATAATGCGTCTTATTAGTATATTGGTGATGAGTGGCAAAGGTTAATGGTTTTTTAATAAAAAAACTATGCACTAATTGCAGAAAAGAAAAAAATTATTTTTTACTTTTGCGCAGTCTAAGGATTGAAAGACAGCTAAATGAAACGAGTTAATGCACATGGGACTTGTCTGGTACAGCTTCACAAGAAGCGTGTAATGGAATTTCTATATGGCAAAAACATGTTCAGTTGTCCGGTTTTAAGGCTACGACGACCTATTCTGCCTCGAGCTTGATCTGGAGGCAGGCTACTTCCACAATGATGATCGCCCAGCTCGGTGGTCCCCTCGATCGTTAAATATTAAGCGTTTAGTAAAGCATCTCGGTGCAAAATAATAGGTCAACATTTCAGATGACACTTTCAGATTTTTTAATTATTCCAGCTACGGCTGCACACACGGATTACGCGGATGCAATTTGCGACGAAATGTTCGAATCTGCGAAAGCTAGGGGAACAGGAATTGCACGTCGTAAGCCGGAATATGTAGCCCGTAAAATGGAAGATGGGAAGGCGGTCATTGCTTTACACAAAGACGGACGGTGGGCTGGTTTCTGTTATATAGAAACGTGGAGCCATGGTGACTATGTCGCCAATTCTGGGCTAATTGTCAATCCGGAGTTTCGAAAAGTCGGGTTAGCGAAAGCTATAAAAAAGCGTATTTTCGAACTGTCCAGGGAAAAATATCCTCAGGCCAAGATTTTTGGATTAACCACGGGATTAGCCGTGATGAAAATCAATTCGGACCTCGGCTACGAGCCGGTTACCTATTCGGAACTTACACAGGACGAAGAGTTTTGGAAAGGATGCCAGTCTTGCGTGAATTACGATATTCTCGTTAGCAAAGAACGTAAGAACTGTATGTGTACCGCCATGCTTTGGGATCCGGTTGAAAAAGAACGGGAATTGAAAGAAAAAATCCAAAGGCGTGCGGAGGCGAAAGAAAGACTGGATCGTATCGTGAAGAAACAGTCATTACTTAAAAGGATTGAAGCAAAATTGTGGAAATCATCAAGGAAAATTGTTGCAGCCGTCTTTCCGGTAGGGACAGGAATCATAAAGGGAATATAATTTTGTAAATTTGAAGCTAGTCATTAGCTTTCATAATCCATATTTAATAAAATGAAAAAAGTAGTATTAGCGTTTAGCGGTGGTTTGGATACATCCTTTTGTTGTATCTATCTGACTAAAGATTTAGGTCTTGAAGTGCATTCGGTCGTGGTAAACACCGGTGGTTTTTCCGAAGAGGAATTGCAAGCCATTGAAAAGCGTGCCTACGATTTGGGCGTCAAGTCACACCAAGTGATCGATGAAACGGAAGATTACTACCGCGATACGATTAAATACTTAATTTTCGGTAATGTATTAAAAAATGCGACTTATCCGCTTTCGGTGTCTGCTGAGCGGGTTTGCCAAGCGACGGCCATCGCAAATTATGCTAAGCAAATCGGAGCCGCATGTGTGGCTCATGGATCTACCGGCGCCGGAAACGACCAAGTACGTTTCGATATGATCTTCAATACGTTGATTCCTGGTGTGGAGATCATCACGCCGATTCGTGACCTTAAACTCTCCCGGGAGGAGGAAATCGAATATTTGGCGAAACACGGTGTGGAAATAAATGCCGAAAAAGCTAAGTATTCCATTAACAAAGGGCTTTGGGGAACGTCTGTGGGCGGGGCGGAAACACTTACCTCCAATCAATATCTCCCAGAGTCAGCGTGGCCCACGCAAGTTTCTTCCACCGAGCCGCAGCAGGTAACGATTGATTTTGTGCAAGGTGAACCTATTGCGTTGAACGGCAAAGAGCTAGGCGCGGTGAAAGTCATTCAACAGCTTCAAGACTTGGCACAACCTTATGGCATCGGTAGGGATATCCATGTCGGCGATACGATTATCGGTATCAAAGGCCGTGTAGGATTTGAGGCGGCAGGACCGCTAATCCTTATTAAAGCGCACCATACCTTAGAGAAGCATACCTTGACCAAATGGCAATTATCGTGGAAAGACCAAATCGCTGGTTTCTACGGTAACTACATGCATGAAGGTCAAATGCACGATCCGGTCATGCGCGATATTGAGGCTTTCTTGAGTTCTTCCCAGCAGGTAGTAACCGGTCGTGTCACGGTAGAGCTACACCCTTACCGATTTGTTGTTATTGGCATTGAGTCGGATCACGACCTGATGTCTAATAAATTCGGAAGCTATGGGGAAATGAACGAAGGCTACACAGGTGATGATGTAAAAGGATTTGCCAAAATATTTGGTAACCAAACAATAATTTGGCATAAAGTCAACGAAAAATAAGCATGATCGTACGTATATCCTTGGGCGAGCTGGAAGACGTCGTTCCTCTATTTGACGCTTATCGGGTGTTCTATAAACAAGATTCTGATTTACGACGCGCGCGACAGTTTTTGCAGGCACGCTTGTCAAAGGAGGAATCGGTGTTGTTTGCGGCCTACCAGAATGGCAGAGCCATTGGATTCACGCAGCTTTATCCGACGTACTCGTCGATGCGGACAGCAAAAAACTGGATACTGAACGACCTTTACGTAGACCTGCCTCAACGTAGGCAGGGTATAGGTGCACAGCTAATTGAAGCTGCGGCGCAATTTGCAAAGGAGGAAGGTGCTACTTTTTTGAGGCTCTCGACGCAAATACAAAATACAACGGCGCAAAGTCTTTATGTAAAAACGGGGTTTGGGATAGAAGATCCGGATACGGAGTTTCTGACATATAAAAGGACAGCGTTATAATAGGCCGTAAGGGCGGTAGCCGGAGCGGGCTAAGCAGAGGTTCTATCTTTTCTTCTTTGGGCTATATAAACACATGGATAATGAGTAAAATTAAAGTAGGTATCATCGGTTCGGCAGGTTACACGGGAGGAGAGTTACTCCGACTCTTAATCTATCATCCTAATGTGGATATTGTATTTGCCAATTCAGCCTCAAACGCGGGGAATAAAGTGTACGAGGTGCACAACGATTTGCTTGGAGAGACAGAAATCACTTTTTCTGCAGACTTCCATAACGAAATTGACGTGTTATTTTTGTGCGTGGGGCACGGTGATGCACGTAAGTTTTTGCAGGCAAATCCCGTCGCGGAACGGGTAAAGATTATCGATCTTTCGCAAGATTATCGGTTGAAAGCGAATACAGCGTATCAGGATAAACATTTCATTTACGGTTTACCGGAACTAAATAGGGAAGCGATCCGCGAAGCACAGTACATTGCCAATCCCGGTTGTTTCGCTACGAATATACAGTTGGCTTTGCTACCTTTAGCGCAAGAGAATTTGCTGCCCGACGCAGTACATGTCAATGCCACTACAGGCTCGACAGGAGCAGGGCAAAAGCCGGGCGCGACAACGCATTTTTCGTGGCGCAACAACAACTTGTCCGCCTACAAGTCTTTCGAACATCAACATCTTCAGGAAATTTCCGAATCTTTGGATCAGCTGCAAGCCGGTTTTTTACCGTTGTCGGAAAAATCGCTTCTGACACGTGCTGCAGAGAAAATTCATTTTGTGCCGCAGCGCGGTGACTTTACACGTGGCATCTTCTCGGCGATCTATGTTGAATCTCCGCTGCGTGAAGACGAGGCTTACCACCTGTATGAAAGCTACTATCAGCAACATCCTTTTACCTGGATAAGCAGGGCAAATATTGATCTAAAGCAGGTGGTCAACACCAATAAAAGTATTATACACCTAGAGAAGCACGGCAACCAGCTGTTGATTTTAAACGCCACGGACAACCTGCTCAAGGGTGCCTCGGGACAGGCGGTGCAAAATATGAACCTGTTGTTTGGTCTCAATGAGCGTGCGGGATTAAATCTGAAAAGCGTCGGCTTTTAATCCATGTTTGAAAATAAAAAAGGAGATCCACGCATGGCGTGGATCTCCTTTTTTATAGCAATAATCTTGCTTTATTCGGCGCTAAGATTAATTTTACGCTCTACCGAAACGTTATCACCTGTTACGGCATTACCATCTTTATCTACCAATGACAATTTAACGGTAGTCTCGCCCATAGGAAGGTTTAAAATTTCGTAAGGCACCCACTGATCGAGTGTAAAATCTTGTCCATTGATAGATGCTTTGACTTTATGTCCGTCGGCAGACAACGTGCCGTTGGCAACAAAGAAGTCCAACAACAGCGCTTTGGTATCTTCACCTTTATAATCACCTTTCGGGCGACTGTAGAAGAGCGCAATATCCTTGGGAGCGGCCTCCTCCATTAATTTCCCGTCTGCATCGATCTTAAATTTGATTAATTTGTGTGCTTCTGGGGTCTTGATCGCTTCATGATAGGAACGCGATAAGAAGGACATTAAGTAGTGCTCGGAATTCAACGGCACCATAGCCGTATGTTCCGGCTTGTACAACGCAGCGTACGGTTTGTTGTCTAATATAAAATGGATATGTTGTCCTTCATGCGAGTTGGCCATATGGTGGTCATGCTCTGTTTGTTCGGTGAGCGTAAAGTTGCTCACATCATATTTAACCGTAATCTTCGCCGAGTCAGCGCCTACCTTTTCCGAAGTGATCGAAGCGATCTTCAGTGTTGCTCCTGGAAAATCTTTCGAATGCTGTAAGGGGTTTACGGCAATAGCGCCAGCTGAATCAGCCAAAGCTGTAGAATCTGTGGTTTCTCCTTCGCTATTCTTCGTCGTCTGATTACAGGATACAATCGTTGCGGATACTGCAAGAACTGCTAGAGCAGTTGTCAATGTCTTCATTTTCATATCTTTTGATTTGAATGATTTTATGTATTCACCTGCTAAATAACAAAGCTGCGTCCAAAAAGTTTTATTTATTGAAAAACGATATCCAATGCCTGCTTGATTGCTTGAATGGTAGTTTCCAAGTCTTCATTGGTATGTGCACTGGAGATAAAGCCCACTTCGTAGCCTGAAGGGCCGAAATATACGCCTTGATTTAATAAGGCGCGGTGCATAACTTTATATTTCTCCATCGATTGCGGGTCAATTTGGTCGGCACGGCTTATACGTTGCTGTGTGGTAAAAGCAAACCAAAAAATGGAGCCCACCGTGAATATTTGCACATCGTAATGTTTATCGGCTATATAGCTTTTCAACGTTTGGACAAATGCTTTTGTCGTCTGTTCTTGTTTCTCGTAAAATCCCGGTGATGCAAGCTGTGATAGGGTAGCTATGCCGGCAACCATGGCAATCGGATTTCCGGATAGCGTGCCCGCTTGATAAACGCCGCCGTCCGGGGAGATGTGTGCCATGATTTCTTTCGAAGCGCCATATGCGCCGACAGGCATGCCGCCACCGATAATCTTTCCGTAGGTAATGATATCAGGCTTAATGCCGTAATGGTGCGCAGCGCCTTGAAACCCTACCCTAAATCCGGTGATAACCTCATCAAAAATTAAAAGAGAGCCATGCTTTTCGGTCATCGTTCGTAAGAACGCCATATACGCCTTATCTTGAAGAAGTAGCCCATTGTTGGCGGGGATACCTTCGATAATAACCGCGGCAATCTGATTCGGAAAACGAAGGAACACTTCTTCCACGGCCTTTTTGTCGTCGAGTGCAATGACGATTGTTTCCTCGGCGAAAGATTGGGGAACGCCTGCGGAAGATGTCTCGCCGAACGTGACTAACCCCGATCCGGCCTTAACCAACAGCGAATCAGAGTGCCCATGGTAACAACCTTCAAACTTTACAATTTTATCGCGCTTTGTATATCCTCTAGCCAGTCGAATCGCCGACATCACCGCCTCGGTACCAGAACTAACAAAGCGGATTTTTTCGATATAGCTGTTGTTGCTCAGGATTAGTTCGGCAAGTTCGTTCTCCAAGCGCGTGGGTGCGCCAAAGCTTAACCCTTTATCCAACTGGGCAGCCACCGCCTCGCGGATTGCACCGTTGTTATGTCCTAGGATAAGCGGACCCCAAGAACAACAAAAATCGATGAACTTGTTGCCGTCAGCGTCCCAAACGTAAGCTTGGTCGCCACGCTCGATAAACAACGGCGTTCCATATACGGATTTGAAAGCCCGTACAGGGGAGTTTACCCCTCCCGGGAAAAATTTTTTTGCCTTTTCAAATAGCTTTGCGGATGTAACCCTTGATATATCTTGGTGTGCTGTTGTCATAGTCTGAAATGTAAGCGGCTAAGTTATCTATTTTTGACAAACAGACCTTCATTTTTTAGTCAGTATTTGCTTTAAATAGATATGGGCTTTTTTAATAACTTGAAAACGGATTAGCGTGTCTACGCCCGATCCATGCATGAAAGCCCGAACCAAGCATGAAAAAAGTACGAAATGCAAATGCTCAGTTTATGCCTTCAGCCATTCCTTTTCCAAAACTTCTTTCGCGTGGTAGGTTAAGATGGATGTCGCACCGGCTCGTCGAAAGCTCAACAATGTTTCCATAATTGCTCTTTCTTCATCCAGCCAACCATTCTTTACGGCTGCTTTAAGCATGGCATACTCTCCAGAAACATTATATACCGCTATCGGTAGATCAAAGTTGTCATGGAGCAATTTCACGATGTCCAAATAGGGGAGTCCGGGTTTTACCATCAGGAAATCGGCTCCTTCCTCCATATCTAACTGCGCCTCAATCAGTGCCTCCCGGGAGTTGGCCGGATTCATTTGGTAGCTCTTTTTGTCGCCGGCTTTCGGGGCCGAGTTCAGTGCATCTCGGAAAGGGCCATAAAAAGCTGACGCATATTTCGCCGTATACGACATCAACGAAACGTGTTTAAAGCCATGTGCGTCCAACAGTTGTCGTATATAACCGATCC
The DNA here is from genome assembly GCF_014653155.1 of Sphingobacterium griseoflavum. Taxonomy (GTDB): domain Bacteria; phylum Bacteroidota; class Bacteroidia; order Sphingobacteriales; family Sphingobacteriaceae; genus Sphingobacterium; species Sphingobacterium griseoflavum. Next base: position 272,311 of record NZ_BNAF01000007.1, read on the forward strand.
GCCCGTCCATCATATCTGACGGAGCGATAATATCTGCGCCTGCTTCCGCATGGGCCAAAGACATTTTTCCCAGTATCTCCAACGTTTCATCGTTCAGGATCTCGCCATTTTCGACAATCCCGTCATGGCCGTCAGCGCTATAGGGGTCCATCGCAACATCCGTGACGACACAGGCTTCCGGAAAATTTTTCTTTACCGCCTCGATAGCCCGTAGGTAGAGGCTTCCTTTTTTGTAGCTTATGCTGGCGTATTTGTCTTTTAAGGAATCATCGATATTTGGGAATAGATCGAAAGCACGTAGTCCGAGCTTTAGGCAACTTTCAACTTCGCGCAGTAAGTTATCGATCGAATAGCGGAAAATCCCAGGCATGGACGATACTTCGGTTTTCTGCCGTTCCCCATCCACGATAAAAAGTGGAAAGATCAAGTTCGATGCCGATAGGTGGCTTTCCTGAACCATATCTCGAATAACCGTGGATTTTCTGTTTCTTCTTGGACGTTGTAACATCGTATGATAAGCTTTTATAAATAGGAAAGAGAGCAACCTCTGCTCTCTCATTGAAATTAATAGTTTAGTCCGAACACTGCTTCGGACAGTCCGATTTCATCTGGAGTGAATGGTAGCCTGTAACGTAACCCCATAGCTTCGATACTTTTGGCCGTAGAATGGCCTATACAAATGATTTGTTGCCCTGGCTCTACAAGATTATCTCTAAAATAGGCCTCCACATTACTTGGACTTGTAAAGATCAATACATCAGCATTCGACTTATCCACATTCTCTTCCAGTACCGTTTCGTAAATCGGCATATCTATTACCTTGGTTTCCGGGGTCAACGCCTGCTGTATAGAAAGTAGCGAATCTTTTGCTCGCGGGATGAAAACGGTCTGACCATCTACGAGCTTTGCGAATTCTTTCGCGATGTCTGTAGTTTTTATCCCCAAATTGTCTCCGGAAAAGTCGGCGACGCGGTCATACTTGCGCAATGCATCTTCGGAGCCTCTTCCTAACACAGCGAGTTTTGTGCGTTTCAGGATTAGCGGATTTAATTTGAAGAAGTGGTCGATGGCATTTTTGCTGTTGAAAAATATCCAGTCAGCGCGTTTTAGTATAAAGGAATCCAACTTATTGATTGTGGGATATATTTTGATCAAGGAGCGTGCATCAATTTGCACCCCGTGTTTGGCAAGGTATCGACCTAAGTAAGAGTTATCATCTAGATCGCGCGTAATAAACACACTAGATGGCATCTTACGCCCCTTTTGGAATTTAGAAAATATTTGCTCTGCCATACCGGCTGTACTGTCGGAATGTACATAGAGTCGGTCAGGAAAATCTTCGTTATCTTCAGCTATGGATGTCCAAGCTTCAAAACCTCCGTGTTCTGCTTGGCGACAATAGCAGCCCAACGGGGCATGGCATCCTCCATCGAACATGTTTAGCACCTTGCGTTCTACACCTATGGTGGCCGCTACATCTTGGTTATGTATGGCCTGCAGGCTATGGAAAAGCTCTTCATCCGATTCACGGATTTGAATAGCAAGCACGCCTTGTGCAGGAGCTGGAATCACTTCGATAGGTGCGATCTCCTCGATGTGGAAATCAGAAAGATCCATGTCGATTCGCGCGACACCTGCCTTAGCCAACACGATCGCATCATACTGTTCGTCGCGCAGCTTTTGGATCCTAGTTTGAAGGTTGCCCCGCAAATCGGTGAATTCTAGGTCAGGTCGCAATGATAGCAATTGGGCTTTACGTCGGTTTGAGGAGGTGCCCACCGAAGCGTTGTGCTTCAGCGATAAACGTTTCTTGATGTCTACACAATCCTTATGGATGATGATGAGCTCGGCGGGATCTTCCCGCTCCGAAACGGCTGCGATAATGAGTCCCGGAGGATTTACTGTAGGTAAGTCTTTATGTGAATGAACAGCAAGATCTATTTGAGCAGATAGCAACTCTTCTTCCAGCTCTTTGGTGAAAAAACCCTTCCCTTCGAGCTTGTCTAGCCGCAGATGCTGTATGATATCTCCTTGGGTTTTGATTATTTTTAATTCGGATTCTATACCAATTTCTGCAAGACGTGCTTTGACATGATTGGCTTGCCATAGCGCGAGTTGACTACCTCGGGTCCCAATAATTAGTTTTCTGTTCACTCCTGATATTTTTGTGTTGAAATACGTGCAAATTTAACCAAATAGTCGTACAATCCCGACTTACATTGTCAGAATTAGGCTACAATTTGAACGAAGAAAGCGATTAATTGATTTCCGATTGGGAATTTTTTACGAGAATTTCTTTTGCCATCAACATAGGAACTTTGATGTATTTCTTCTCCATGTAGTTGATCACCTTCTCCAAAATTTCGCGTGCCTGGGGATCAAGCTTTTGAACGTCTTGCGCGAAGACTTCATTAAGCGCAAAAGACCGAATCTCTTTGATCTTCTCGGGCACCTCGCGCATGGCAACTTCCACACGACGTTGCTTTATTAGCGGAAGAAACTCCTGTATATTCTGCTGTATGATAGCATCTGCGCTCTCGAGCTCGTTGTAACGGTCTTGCTTGTTCTTTTCCGCAATGGCCTGTAGGCTGCTCACTTCAATGTAATGCATGGGGAAATTAGCGACTACATCAACGTCTACATCATTTGGCACAGCGAGGTCAACGACCACTTTTCGGTCGGTCTCGCCATGGAGCAGCATCTTGTAAAGATGCACATCGATAATCGCTTCCGGAGATCCGGTACAGACGATCATCACATCAAACCCTTTTTTGTAGCTCCCTAAAGCAGAAAGCGGATACGCTTCCGCATGCAGTTCCGCAGCCAATTTTTCGGCATTTGCCAGCGTTCGGTTGAACACTACAAAATTGGAATGTTGATGTTTTTTCAAGTATTTCGCTAAATGTTGATTGGTCTCTCCGGATCCGATTACCAATATACGAGCGTTTTGAGGGAGTTTTGTTTCTTTAAGCTTTCGATAAGCCAAGGAAACAACGGATATCGGATTGCGGGAAATGTTTGTGTGGGTGTATACTTCTTTTGCCGTTTTGACTAAGCGATCCATGACCAATCGAAGATAGTCTCCTGTAAACCCAGCCTCTCTGCAGCGCTCATAAGCTCTACGCACCTGCGACAGTATTTCTTTCTCGCCTACCACCAAACTTTCCAGTGAGCATGACATTCGGAAAAGATGCGTAAGCGCATCCATTCCCGCGTATCTGGTTACTTGTCCCAAGTAACATTGCAAGCGCTCGCTCGGAACACAAAAGTTCATCCGATGCATGAAATTTGCGATGAATTCATCGTTCAGTTCATGGGCACCAGAAAAAACAAACTCCACACGGTTGCACGTCGCGATGTAAAAAATCTCCGGAATATCCAACGTATTCTTTAGGTTAATTAAGCGTTCTTCCAACTCTTCGTTGCAGATGACCAAATTGCCCAAGTCTTTTAATTCGACATGCTTGTGGGTAAATGCTATAACTTTTAAATTCTTCAAAGCTTATCTTGCTCAATAATTTCTCCCTGCAAATGTAGATGAAAGCAAAGGTTTTTCTGTCAAAAATCTGTCAATACGGTGAATTTAGAATCATTTTAAATAATGTTAAAAAAATGTTAATTAGCTCATTTATTGGTTATTACAAAAGCGCTGTTTAGTTAAGGTAACCTAAATCATCTATTGGGCAAATGCAAAACGAGGTAGACAACATATTTTTCCATCATATTTTCAATAAAGTGTTGTAAAATGGGCAAAGATTTCTAAATCTTTGCATAGAAAATATTGCAACGATGTACATTCTCCGAAAACCTATGGCCTTGTTAGGCATCTTTATCTCAGCGCTTGCGCCGCTATTTCTTCCATTTTTGAAGGTGCCGATCAAGGGAAATTGGAACCTGTATCAAACTGATGCTAGTTTATTTTACATCACATACGGCTTGTTGGGGCTCTGTGTTTTTGCGTATTTTCTGCGAAAGGTATCGTTATACCAGCTTAGTACAAAGATTTATTTACTATGGTGTGCATTAGGCTTTGTGGCCGTCTACTTTAAGATCAACAATTATTTTGGGATGAAGTTTGTCGATAATCTGTTGTCGGTAACCCTACACCTTAAGTGGGGCTGGTTTTTCCTTTTCGCGGGTGCGTTTGTGCTGGTGCTGTCGGTAAAGAAGTCTACCGTTGATTTGGAAAAAAATGTGAAAGAGGTAGGTTAACTATACGCTTTGCGCGCCAACAGGACGTATGCCCGTGCGAATGAGTTTCCGGCGGGCATATGTCTTTTCTACTTGCAGCTACCTTATCGCCTGTTGGGACGATGGCTGATGAAGTGGTCCTTCAATTTATCCACTCCAATGTTCTCCTCAGGTTTATCAAGTTCGAAACGCCATACTTTTGCTTCCATGATAGGGTCATGCTCTTTCGATTGGATCAAGTCCAAGGGTTTCACGCGAAACGCCTTGCTGATCGGTTCGGTAGAAAGGTTTGCTTGTGTGCTATGGCGCAAGATCTGTATGTCAAAGTTTGGCCATTTGCCCATACTGCTGAAATTCGCCGTGTAGAATTGTATGAAATCTTGCGACGATATTTTTTCGGCAAATAAGCCTGTTGTTTTATTTCCACTGCGCTCGCCAATGCTGACCAACAGTTCGAATGAGCTATGGTTGATTATAAAAAACTTCGCTAATCCATCACGCTGCTCACCATCCACACCTAGATAGATGCCTCGTTCCACAAACCTTTGATTGCTTGCCGACGAACTACGGGGCGACTCGTCGTCGTCTGCGCGACGCATATTCCCGTGGACAAGGGTGATTTTACTGATCAGAACGGGTATTTCAAAGCCGGATTCGTCCGTTACGCCAACAATTTCGTTTTGTTGGAACGAGGTGATATGCCCTTCGATTGGTTCATCCACAAAACGAACCAAGTCGCCAATTTTATATTTCATATATCGTATTTTCTTTTAATTAATTAAAAACGGTCAATGAGCTGTAATAAGCGGTGCAGGTCATCGACTGTGTTATACAGATGTATACCTATTCGGATCCCGCTTCCGCGCGGAAAACACTTGATGCCGGCCTCCATGAGCCGTGGGTAGTGGGTTGGCGAAACCTGTATATTGATTAAGTTCGATCGAACTGTCCTGGCTGTCACTTCCGGGAGAAGCAATTTTCGGTTAGCCAGTTCTTGATGGGCCATCTGCGCGATCGCCGCGATGTGTTTCTCAATCCTGTCGAAGCCAAGTCCATGCAGAAAGGCCAAGGACTGCCCGAGCGTACCATGGCTTAACGTGTCCTGATGTCCGGGTTCAAAAAAGGTCTGTAGCAATGACTTGCCCGCCCACATGCTCTCCTTGGGAGGCGCTATTTCGCCCGCCGTATCGATCAGAAATGAGATGAATTGCTCGCTCAATAACAAAAAACCATTGCCAAATCCAGATAAAAGCCATTTGTAACCACTGCACCCGACTGCGTCAAATCCGGATTCGATGAAAGAGAATGCTTCGGTTCCAAGAAGCTGCGTGCCATCTCCGATAATCAGTAACCCCGGAAATTCCCGCTTAAGTTCCTGTATGAAATTTAAATCTACTTTTATCCCGGAGATATATTGCACTATGCTTAGCGCCAATATGTCTGGCTTGAATTGCGTAATTGCCGTACGGATGTTCATCTCCAATTGGGCACTGACATCAACGGTTTGGTAAGCAAATTTACGACTAATGACTGGGTAATTGAGTGACGGATAGTCATCCGCTAGTAGTAAGAACTTTGTTTCTTTAGGTAGTCGATCAAGCAACGTATTGTAACCGAACGAAAAGTTGGGGGTACAGAACACCTGTTGCACGTGGGCTCCAAACACCTCGGCAAGCTGGGCGCGAACGCTATTGATCGTATCGGCTTGCTGATCGCGTAACGTGCTGTTCAGGTCAAAAAATTGGCGTTCCCGTTCAGCCCGCCACTGCTTGGTTTGCCTTGGTAAGATGCCATTACCCGGTGTATTTAGGTACGTAACATCAGATGGGATATCGAAATATTCTTTAAAAGGCATGGCGTATAAGGTCTTGTTGTTGCAAAATTTGATAATACGTATCGGCTGGTATAAGCTTGGCGCCCATAGATGCCAAGTGATCGGTGTATACTTGGCAGTCTATCAGTTTAAAGTCCATCTGTTGGCAGAGATAAACCAAGGCAAGTTTGGAGGCATTGGCTACATGGGAAAACATGCTTTCCCCACAAAACACTTCACCTACTTGTATGCCATATAATCCCCCGACTAAGGTGCCGTGCGCGTCATACGTTTCGATACTGTGTGCAAAGCCCAAGTCGTGCAGATTTATATACGCTTTTTCCATATCCTCTGTAATCCAGGTTCCCTCTTGCCCAACACGCGCCTTGCTTGCGCATTGGGCAATGACCTCTGGAAAGCAGCGGTCTACGGTGACGTGCAGTGCGGTGTTCCGCATAAACTGGCGCATACTTTTTTTAACATTGATTTCCGTTGGGTATAAGACGAAGCGTTCGTGCGGCGCATACCAAAGGACAGGACTATCTGCTGTATACCACGGAAATATACCGTGCGCATAAGCCAATAACAATCGCTGCGGAGAGAGATCACCACCGATCGCTAATAATCCGTCCTCATCCGCTTGTGCAGGATGTGGAAAAGCCAATCGGTCGTCTAGTCGGTAAGGCATCGTTCAAAAAGTAAAAAAACCAGATGCTAATCTGGTTGTCTTGGTTCCTTACTGATTTCATCAAACAACTTATCCATATGTTCGACATACTCATTGGTGTCGTCCAAGAAAAATTCGAGTTGGGGCACAATTCGTGCCTGGTTTTTTATCCGCGTTCCCAATTTGTAGCGAATCTCGTTGGTCTTGCTCTGAATGTTGGCAAGGTCTTCCTTGGCTGTCTTGGTGTTCAAGAAACTAAGGTATGCCCGCGCTATAGCCAAGTCCGGAGTCATCCGGACACGCGTCACAGTAATAAAGGCACCAGGAGCCCACGCGTTGCCTTCGCGCTGGAAAAGTTCTGCAAGATCCTGTTGTATTACCCCGGCAAATCGTTGTTGTCGCTTACTTTCTGTTCCCATAGCTTTTTTGTTTTAGGCTTAAAAAAATGAATAAAGTGGCCTGCTATCTATTACAAAGATATAAATTAATGCGGACTACACACTAAAAGAAAAAGCGTATCACAGGTCGAGATACGCTTTCAGAACAAAATTAGTTTATAAATGGTTAGCTGTATTTTTTCAAGATTTAAGACCTTCGTCTATCACATTTTAGTTCGTTTAGCTTTGGTAAATAAAGTGTAAGTATAAACTCACTGCCTTTATTTTCTTTCTTCCATTTTCCCCTTACTTCTACAAACATAGGTATATAATAGATTCACGCAAAGAGTTTTTTTAAAAAAAAGTGAGTAGTCACTTTTTTATTGTGTTTAAGGCAATTTAAGCCGGTTTATTCATTTTTGGGATATTTTAAATCATGATGCTCCTATGCGTCTTTGGAAGACGAAGCTGTTCAAATTGTCGAAAGCCGGTTACGCTCCCGATGCAAAAAATGCGTGATTCGGAAACGGCTATCTGTTTATTTGGTAAAGAATATTAAATTTGGGCTTGGAAAGAACGTGAGCAATAGCTTTCCCTTCGAATAAATTAGCATTAAACCATATAGCAATGAAGATTTGGCAAAAGAATATACAGGTAGATAAATTTGTGGAAGCATTTACTGTCGGCAACGATCGCGCAATGGATCTGCAGCTTGCCGCAGCGGATGTGTTGGGCTCGCTTGCGCATACGAAAATGTTGAATGCTGTAGGGCTTTTGCCAACAGCTGATCTGGCGGCCGTGCAGACTGAACTTAAGCATATTTATGCCGACATTACGGCAGGCAGATTTGCGGTCGAGGATTCGGTCGAAGATGTGCATTCCCAAGTCGAGATGCTATTAACGGAAAGGATCGGGGAAGCGGGCAAAAAGATCCATTCAGGACGCTCCCGCAACGATCAGGTATTGGTGGATCTCAAACTTTACTTCCGGGCAGAAATCGAACATCTCGTACTATCGGTCGAATCACTGTTTGAGAAGCTCATTGCATTGAGCGAAGAACATCAATCTATTCTTATTCCGGGCTATACGCATCTGCAGATCGCTATGCCATCATCATTTGGTCTGTGGTTTGGTGCCTATGCGGAAAGCTTGGTCGATGATCTGGAGCTGCTTAGAGCAGCGTGGAAAATATGCAACAAAAACCCATTGGGGTCCGCCGCGGGATACGGTTCTTCGTTTCCGCTGAATCGGACACTGACCACCGAACTATTGGGGTTCGACGATTTAAACTACAACGTAGTCTATGCACAAATGGGACGTGGAAAAACCGAACGTACTCTGGCGCAGGCCATGAGTTCGATCGCTGCAACATTAGCTAAATTTGCCATGGATGTGTGTCTGTTCATCAACCAGAATTTCGGATTTATATCATTTCCCGCCCACCTGACAACGGGATCAAGTATTATGCCGCACAAGAAAAATCCAGATGTCTTCGAATTGATCCGTGCCCGATGCAACAAAATCCAGGCTCTACCCAATGAAATTGCGTTGATGACGACAAATCTACCGTCCGGCTATCACCGCGATCTGCAATTGTTGAAGGAGAACCTGTTTCCATCGTTTCAATCGTTGAACGAATGTTTGGAAATTGCAACATTTATGTTGGGACATATTGATGTTAAAGAAAACATCTTAGACGATCCGAAGTATGATTACCTTTTTAGTGTAGAGGTTGTCAATAATGAAGTGTTGCAGGGAATTCCCTTTCGAGAAGCCTACCGGAACATTGGGCTGGCCATCGAAAATGGAACGTTCAAGCCAGCAAAAGAGGTTCACCACACGCATGAAGGCAGTATCGGCAACTTGGGCAACGACCAGATCGTGCGCATGTTCAACGAGGTCAAAGCCTCTTTTGGCTTTGAGAAAGTGCGACAAGCACTCGATACCTTGATTCAATAAAAAAGGAGATGTTTACACCTCCTTTTTTATTGAAAACCGATAGATGGTCTGCGATTCCAATACCTCTCCTGGGTGTAGGATGGTAGACGGCAAACGCTCTTGGTTCGGACTATCCGGATAGTGTTGTGTTTCAAAACAAAATGCGGTTCGAGGAAAATAGACCCCACCGGATTTTCCGCGGTCATTTCCGGTCAGGAAATTCCCGGTATATAGTTGTACACCGGGTTCCGTCGTCAACACGTCCAATCGGATGCCCGATAGGTCCGAATAAGCTGACGCCGCAGGGGTAGCGAATGTTTGGGTGTTAACAAAGCTGTGGTCGTAGCCATTGCCCATTCGCAGCTGTTCCTCTTCATCATTGATATCTTCCGCAATTTTTTTCGGTGCCCGGAAATCAAAAGCACTATGATCAACTGGCATCGCTGCTCCAAGCGGGATTTGCTGTTCATCAATCGCGATAAAATGATCGGATGGGATATGAACGACGTGCTGCAGGATATCGCTATGTCCTTCCCCGTTCAAGTTAAAGTAAGCATGATTGGTGAGGTTGACAGGCGTAGCGCTGTCAGTCTCGGCCTTGTAACGGATCAAGATTTCGTTTGCATCGCTTAGCTCATAAGAAACCCGAACTTTGAGGTTGCCAGGAAAACCTTCTTCGCCGTCAGCAGAAACATAGTAAAAATCCACTTTTTTTTCTAAAGACACTTGTCTATCCCAAACTTTGGAATGAAAGCCGTTAGGTCCGCCATGCAGGCAGTTTCTCCCATTGTTTTGTTGCAGCACATAGGTTTTGCCATCCAGCTCGAATTGACCGTTGGCAATGCGGTTTGCATAACGCCCAATCGTTGCGCCATGATAAGGTTCATCTGCCGCGAGGTATTCCTCGATACTATTAAATCCAAGCACGACATCTCGCAAGTCTCCAAACTTGTCGGGCACTAAGACGCTGACGATACGCGCGCCGTAGTCGGTAAACGCAACTTGCATACCCGATCGGTTTTTCAGGATAATTAAGTGCGTGTTTTTGCCATCGATTTTATGTTCGAAATCTGCTGGATGAGGAAGTTGGTATATCATGGTACTTTTCAGGTAGTTTTTTTTAAAAATACGCAATACAGCTGATAATGAAAAACAAAGTGTTAAAAGTCGTTACCTGTGTATAAACTTCATGTCGTTAGCAGTTCACTATCAGCTTTTTTTGTATGAAAAAGGTGGGGTAGTCGCATGGCACGACTACCGCTAGGCGCTTTATGCGAAAGAGATTTTCCTGTGTCCAGTTTAGAAATCTTATATTTGCTGTCTCACAAAATCTACAGTTTACATGAATTGGAAACAGTTGCTGTCTGCAAAGCGATGGGGTTACGAACATCGGGAGGTGAGCGACCACTTGGATGCTCGCTCTGAATTTCAGCGGGATTATGATCGGCTGATTTTCTCGTCACCTTTCCGGCGACTACAAAATAAAACACAAGTCTTTCCATTGCCGGGAGCGGTTTTTGTCCATAACAGATTGACGCATAGCTTGGAAGTGGCCAGTGTTGGGCGCTCGTTGGGCAGGCTGTTTTACAACCTCATGAAGAAAGAGAATCCGGCCATCGATACGGAATATCCGTTTTTGCAAGAGGTGGGAAACATCATTTCTTCCGCTTGCTTATCGCATGACTTGGGTAATCCGGCTTTTGGACACTCCGGTGAAGCTGCCATCTCGTCTTATTTTACAGAAGGAGGCGGACGTAAGTATCAAGAGCACGTGACGCCAAAGGAGTGGGCAGACTTAACGCACTTTGAAGGAAATGCTAATGCGCTACGCATCTTGACACACCCGTTTAACGGAAAAGATAAAAAGGGCTACGCATTAACTTATGCAACGTTAGCATCTATCGTCAAATACCCCTGTGCGGCAATAGATGGCCATATCCGTACAAACCATCATCGCAAGAAATATGGCTTTTTTGAAGGCGAAGCTGAAAGTTTTAAACAAATAGCCGAGGAGCTTGGCCTAGAGAGAGATCCAACAAATAAGAATGGATACCTCCGACATCCACTAGTATATCTTGTGGAAGCTGCGGACGATATCTGCTACAATATAATCGATCTGGAAGATGCGCATCATCTAAAGATACTTTCCTATAGGGAAGTGGAAGAACTCTTGCTCCCTTTGTGTGGTGGTGAAGACCTCCGTTCGCGACTGGATGGGTTAAGCGATACAGGGAGCAAGGTCGAGCTGCTCCGCGCGAAGGCGATCAATACACTTATTCAAGGCTGTGCGTCGGTATTTGCCAATAATCAAGACAAGTTTTTAGCAGGAACTTTCGAAAGTGCATTGATTGATGCGTTAGAGCCGCCCATCGTCGAACAGATGAAGAAGATCTCGAAGGTGTCGGTGGCGCAGATTTACAATGCGCCTACCGTGGTGCAAATCGAAATTGCAGGTTATAAAGTGATGAATGCACTTTTGGAGGAATTTGTACCCGCCTATTTGAAGACCAACAAAACGATGTTCGATAAGAAATTGGTTGCGATGATTCCAGAGCAATTTCATACGGACAGCAATCAGGCCTATGCGAAGATTCGAGCTGTGCTCGATTTTGTGTCGGGTATGACGGATGTGTACGCTGTTGACCTCTACCGAAAGATTAAGGGTATATCCATTCCTTCGCTAGATTAATGAGGTACAGCGTGAATTTGTTGTTACGGCTGATAGCCTATTTTTGGTTTAGCCATTAAGGTTTTGACAGTTCGGGTGGAGACGCGACATTTACATGATATTTTTACTTTTTAATTGACCAAATGAAAGTCGTTATAGCGGAAAAGCCGTCGGTGGCGAGGGATTTAGCTCGCGTGATGGGAGCGAAGGAGGTGAAAGATGGTTATATCACCGGAAACGGATATGCGTTTACTTACGCATTTGGTCATTTGGTGCAATTATGTACACCCCAAGCCTACGGCTTTGCGACATGGTCCGTTTCTAACCTGCCCATTATTCCAGAGGCATTTCGATTGGAAGCCAAGAAGGTGAAAAAAGATGGGAAACAGATGGACGACATTGGCGCTGTTAAGCAGCTCAATACCATCAAACGTCTTTTAGACCAGGCGGAAGAAATCATTGTGGCTACGGACGCAGGACGAGAGGGCGAATTGATTTTTCGTAATATTTATTATTTCCTTAACGCCAAGGTTCCGTTCAGGCGCCTTTGGATATCTTCGCAGACCGACAAGGCCATTAAAGAGGGCTTTGCAAACCTCAAAGAGGGCACGGAGTATGATAGCTTGTATATGTCTGCGCGCTCCCGATCGGAATCCGATTGGCTGATCGGGATCAACGCAACGCAAGCGCTCACGTTGGCAGCCGGCAATAGAGGTTTGTTGTCGCTTGGTCGTGTTCAAACCCCTACCTTAGCTATGATCTGTTCCCGCTACTTGGAAAATAAAGACTTCAAGCCGCAGACATTCTATAAAATCCAGGCTGGGTTTGAAAAAGATAACATCAAGTTTAAAGCTACCTCTAATAAAATCGATAAAAAGGAAGATGCAGAAGGTGCTGTCGCAAAGGTATCTATTGGTTCGCAGGCGAAGGTTGTTAAAGTGGAAGCAAAAGAAACAAAAGAACAGCCTCCCTTGTTGTTTGATTTGACATCGCTGCAGCAAGATGCCAACAAGAAATATGGCTACTCGGCCGACCAAACATTGAGCATCGCGCAAACCCTGTACGAAAAAAAGGTCATTACGTATCCGCGGACAGGATCTCGTTATATCGGTGAAGATGTCTTCGAGCACATCGAAGACCTATTTCAACATCTCGCCGCTACTGCAGAGGAAGGCATCGCTGCCATCAGTCGTAACCTAATAGGTGCCAAATTGAACAAAAGATCTGTTGACGACAAGAAGGTAACGGACCACCATGCTTTATTGGTTACCGACGAAAAGCCTGGACATTTGCTGAAAGAACAGAAGCACATCTACAATATGATTGCCAAGCGCATGGTAGAAAGTTTTTCGGACGTATGTCTGAAAGATATAACCACGGTGAACATTGACGCCAATGGCGTGGAGCTGATAGCGAAAGGTACGGTAATTAAACAATATGGATGGAGGTTGTCTGCTGACCAAGTGGAGCTTCCCGATGAAGATAAAAATACGGATGATCAGGATAACGAAAATGCACAGCTGCCCAAACTAACTCCGGAAGAGCGGTTGGAAATACTTTCGCTGGATCTTACGGAGCGTTTTACCAAGGCGCGGCCGATCCATACCGAGGCATCGCTTTTAAAAGCAATGGAAACCTCCGGAAAAGAAATAGAAGACGACGAAATGCGCCAAGCAATGAAAGATTGCGGCTTGGGTACCCCTGCAACCCGCGCGGCAACAATTGAGACCTTGTTTCAGCGCGACTATATCAAACGCGAAAAGAAAAAGCTGATTCCGACCGAGAAAGGGCTGGCAGTTTATCAATTGGTAAAAGACCGATCGATAGCGAAGGTGACGCTGACCGGAAAATGGGAGCAAAAACTCGAAGAGATGCGCGCTAACAAGGTGTCCTATGATGTTTTCATGAAACATATCAAAGACTACACAGTCAAAATAACCAACGAATTGCTACAGCTACGAATCGCCATACAGCACGAAGAGCTGAAACCATTGCAGAAAGGTAAAATCAAATGCCCTAAATGTGTAGCCGGGCAAGTGCAACTCTACGATAAGGTCGCGCAGTGCGACCACTATGCGCGAGGCTGTGATTTTAAGCTTTGGCGTACGCTGAACGGTGTTTTTTTGGACGAGAAGGAAATGAAAAATCTGTTGGAGAAAGGTAAAACATCAACCTTGAAAGGGATTCGTGCCAACGATGGACAAATCATGGATGCCTGCTTGCTGTTACAGGATTTTAAAGTAAATGTGGGATTGTGAAAGCGGGCTTCTGCCGGAAAATTGACCGCAAACAAACAATAACACCTTCTAAAAGCAATATATTTGCCCCTTATGGCAGCAATACTGTATAATCCGTTTTCGGATTTTAAATTCGACAATAATACATGCTTTCTCTCAGGCAAGCCGCTCGAATCGCCCGACGAACAAATTCAGGTATTTCCAGTATGGATGATGAGAACATTCGACCTGGAAGATAAACCTTTCAAAATGTTGGATGAAAATATGGTGACCTACAAGAAGCTCAAACTGCCGTGCTCAGCAAATGCGGCAGCATTATTTGAAAAGTTGGAGGAGGAAGTAGGAAGCGCGATGCAACAGGGGTATGATGCGGTAAAAGATCTTCCGCAGTTATCCCTTTTTCAGTGGGTTGCTAAAATACTCTACGGTGTGGTGTTTAATGAAATCCAGTCTGGTATACGACAAGCCCAATTAAGTGGAGAGCCAATGAATTTTTCGCAGGTTTTGGTTCAGAAATTCCGCAACTTGCATTTCATGTTGCAGTCCATCCGAACGGTTATGGAGTTCGAAAACCGTAATCCATTTTCAATTTTAGTCCTTCCGGTAGACAATGCGTCGACTGATTTCAATTACCGGGACGAAATAAATACGCTTGTGTTTTCTTTCCGTATGAATGACTTTGCCCTCATTGCAACCTTGCAGGACAATGGTACGCATGCTATATATCACGAAGACGTGCTGAGGGCTATCGCTGGCCGGTGCTTACATCCGATACAGTTTGAAGAGATCTGCGCGCGTTATTTCTATTCGGCCTACCTCTTCAACCGCTTACCAGAATATACCTATATGGAAACGCCAGACAAGGTTTACGTCGAGCCTATGCCGCTCAACGATTGGACCATGAAGCCTATATTTGATCATTGGCAGGTGAAAACCTATGGACAGGTCTTAGAGAACTTTTGGAAGCCTTGGGGATTTACTTTATTCGAGATAATAAAAGATCCAGAGAACCCAATGAGCTACATCCTCGATGAAAACGGTCGATTTCGGGAACACGTGGATTTGGCAAAGGCATAGATCTTGCTTAAATTTGATAGACATATTAGGAGGTTAGGATGAAAAAGTGGTTTGTATTTCTTTTTTTGTTAGTTGGATTGGGCGATTTATATGCACAACCTGTACCTGATACATCCATCGTCACCACCGTGGATACCTACCCTCAATTCAGGGGGGGCGTTCGGGGTTGGCATAGGTTTGTCCAGCAGAATCTAAATGTGCGAGATCTACTTAACGATTTGGATAGCACATCTTATGTAGATTATGGTTTGCGGCAGACAGCCGTCATGGAGTTTACGGTGTGTGAAGATGGCCGTGTCTGCGACGTGGAGATAGCGAACAAAAATAAGATTAGCCCAGCCTTTGCTGAGGAGGCATTACGTGTTATGAAGAAGTCCCCAAAATGGACCCCTGCCAAAAAGGATGGTCAAGGTGTTCGAACCCGATTTAAGCAGTCGATCACGGCACTGCTAGAGCAATCAAATTAAGTCTTTCGTATTACTTGTTGTGGCCATTTTACATTTATAGCCGCAGGTATGATCTTAGTTAAGCGACCCTTCGACAATTTGCATGGCTTGATCTATCTCATCCATTGTTACGGTCAAGTGTGGTCTAAAGCGAATGCTTTTTTCTCCACAACCCAATAAAAGAAGTTTGTTTTCCATCGTTTTTTCTAAAAACGAATCCCGACCTGCTGTACTGTCAAAGTCAAAGGCTACAATAAGTCCGAGGCCACGCGCATTCGATAGAAATTCCTTCCGATTTACGAGATCTTTTATCTGGGCAAGTAGGTAATCCCCCATATGTGCTGCTTGTTCAACAAGCGCCTCTTTTTCTATAATTTCCAAGATCAATTGAAAGCGCAACATATCTACAAAGTTCCCGCCGAACGTAGAATTGATGCGGCTGGATTGGATAAATACATGGTCCTGCACCCGATCGAATTTTTCCTTGTTAGCCAATATGCCGCATACTTGCGTTTTCTTACCGAACGCCAGGATATCGGGGACGATGCCGAAATGCTGATACGCCCACATCTTTCCTGTCATTCCAAGTCCCGTTTGTACTTCATCCAGTATCAGTAAGATGTCGTGCTGGTCGCAGACGCGCCGTAAGCTTTGGAAAAATTCCTTTCTGAAATGGTTGTCTCCGCCTTCGGCCTGTATGGGTTCGATAATGATAGCTGCAATACTGTCTGGATTTTGCAGGATGGCGGCTTCGATTTCCTTTATCGCCATCTTTTCCTCGCGGATCGTCTTGTTTATTGAGTCTTCAGTTAGCGGGAAATGGAGTTTAGGATTCGTGATGCGCGGCCAGTCAAATTTTGGGAAGTACATATATTTTCTGGGATCCTTGGTGTTCGTCAACGACAGCGTATATCCTGATCGGCCATGGAAAGCCTGCTTGAAATGGATGATTTGTGAGGCTTCACTGGTTTTGCCTTGGGCGAGGTTAAGTCTCGTTTTCCAGTCGAAAGCGGCTTTCAAAGCATTCTCTACGGCCAGTGCGCCTCCGCAGATGAAAAAACAGTAAGGAAGCTCTTGCGGTATAGCAACGCGGGCGAACGTTTCGACGATGTCTGCATATTCTTCTGGATAGACGTCAGATAGCGCCGGCTTGTTTATCGCCATGCGACCGAGAAACGATTGTTGAGCAACGATGTGCGGATGGTTGTAGCCTACGGCAGACGACGCAAACATCGAGAACATATCTAGATAGGTGTCGCCATTTGTATCTTTTATAAAGGATTTCTCGGATTTGGCCAAATCAAGAACAATCGGTAAGCCATCGGCCAAGATATGTTTAGATAGTATGTTGTGTAACGCTCTCATGCTGTTTTCATGTTATAAATAAACGTGTCAGGTTTTATAGGTTGAATGTTATACCTTGTGCGAGCGGCATAGTTCCGCTGTAGTTAATGGTATTGGTTTGTCTGCGCATGTATACTTTCCAGGCGTCCGAGCCTGATTCGCGTCCGCCACCAGTCTCCTTTTCGCCGCCAAAAGCGCCCCCGATTTCGGCACCGGAGGTGCCAATGTTTACATTCGCGATGCCGCAATCGGATCCTTTGTGGCTCAGGAAATATTCGGCCTCATGGAGATTAGTTGTCATGATGGCAGATGATAACCCTTGAGCAACACTATTCTGGATGGTCACGGCATTTTCCAAGGAGCCTTCATAACGTATCAGATAAAGGATGGGGGCGAATGTTTCTTTTTGTACGATGCGGTAATGGTTCGCTACTTCGGCGATAACGGGTTTGACATAGCATTTGCTCCCATATCCCTCGCCCTGTATAATGCCGCCTTCAGTTAGCAGGTGTCCGCCCTCGTCTTCAATCTCTTTTAACGCAGCTAGGTAGCTTTCTACAGCTTGGTGATCGATTAATGGTCCCACATGGTTCTGGGATTCAAGCGGATTGCCAATTTTTAATTGCGTGTAGGCATCAACGAGGGCAGCCCGAACCTTATTGTATATGTCTTTATGCACAATGAGCCTGCGTGTGCTGGTGCAGCGCTGCCCTGCAGTGCCAACAGCGCCGAAAACAGCAGCGCTAACCGTCAGCTTCAAGTCTGCGTGGGCTGTTACGATGATGGCGTTGTTGCCGCCAAGTTCCAAAAGGGATTTGCCTAGTCTAGCAGCCACCATTGTGGCAACTTCTTTTCCCATGCGTGTAGAGCCCGTAGCAGAAACCAGATCGATACGAGGGTCTGCTGCCATCCAACGGCCCAAGTCTGCACCTCCAGTGCAGATCGACGATATCCCTTCGGGTAGTTCATTGTCTGCCAATACCTCAGCCAAAATCTTTTGGCAGGCAATGGTACATACAGGTGTTTTTTCGCTACCCTTCCATATAATAACATTTCCGCAAACGAGCGCTAGCGCTGCATTCCAAGCCCAAACTGCAACGGGAAAATTAAATGCAGATATAATGCCTACGATTCCTAACGGATGGTATTGTTCGTACATGCGATGTGCAGGACGCTCGGAATGCATAGTGAAGCCGTAGAGTTGTCTTGATTGGCCAACTGCGAAATCACAGATATCTATCATTTCTTGCACTTCGCCCAGCCCTTCTTGGTACGACTTGCCCATTTCATAGGAAACGAGTTTGCCCAGTTCGGATTTTCGTGCCCGCAATTTTTCTCCGAACTGGCGAACAATTTCTCCACGTCTTGGCGCCGGTATGTCGGCCCACGAACGCTTCGCCTCGAAGGCGATGTTTAGTACCCGTTCATAATCTTCCCTGCTACTGGCGCATACATGTCCGATATCGTTCCCGTCAACGGGCGAAGTGGATACAAGAATCTCTCCTGCGCTAAACCATTGCTCACCGGTGGAAGTTCCTCGCTCGATAGGAGAGATGTTAAGTGATGTTAATTCTTTTTTTATCATAAAGTAAGGTTCTTTATTCTAACTAATGGTGAATATAGTGAATTTTATTTAATAAAAAGCCTTTCTTAGCATCGTTGCTTTCGGGATGTGTGTCCTAATGGTTAGCTATACACAAGTACTAAAGGTTAGGGTGGACTTTTTATCGTGAGGGATCTTTTTTTAAATTATCCTTCACTACACCAGCTTGTTGCGGTCTATGGCGAATGAATAAGCTGGAATAATTTGCAGGATATATGCCAAAGTTTCTATCTTTGCACCACTCCGCAAGGGAGGGACGGTTGAAAAGCGAAAAACAGGAGATGGGAAAAGGCCTTTAACGAAGGGCGTTTCCACGGTTTCGGGCCCCGCTGGGGCAGCAAAAAAAAGTTCAGATTTATTTTGCGGGACCGGAAAAATCTTCTACCTTTGCAGTCCCAACGAGAAGGAGGGAAACAAACAAGATAGTTCGGGCAGCGATGCCACGATATATAAAAAGCCAAAGCGCGACGCGGCGGCGATAGAAGTTCTTTAAGAAAGATGATCATGTAGCGTAACGAGTAGTCGGAAGATGAAAGTTATACAATAACAAAAAATCAACCTGTCAATTACGGAACGTAAGATACAACAAAAAACGATTCCGGTTATTTATTAGTAAATAGCCCGGTATCGAACAATTCATTTTTACAATGGAGAGTTTGATCCTGGCT
>NZ_BNAF01000008.1 GCF_014653155.1 Sphingobacterium griseoflavum
GTACCAATCGACTTATTCCGGCAAGAACATCAACACCATCGGGAAAAAGAACAGTGATTTCCAGGCTGCCACCTTCAACAGCAATTCACAGCCGCTGTATGTGATCGTGGATACCGAAGGAAAGGTGCTGCTACCTCCCACTGGGGCAAACTACGATGTGGATGCCTACAAAGCATATCTTCAACAAGGGATCGATTTGTTCAAAAATAGATAATGGGACATCGAAGTCTACGCAGGCATGGCGAGTAGGTTCATCTACTCGCCATGCTTTTTTTTTGACCAATCCAGGATTTAATTTGGTATGCGCCGTGAGCCTCCGTCTACGGGCTACAGTCTCCTTATCTTGATATTTCTGAATGCAACGGAGTCGGTATGGTTCTGCAAAGCGATATGGCCCGATGCATATTTTCCGAATTGCGGATAGGCTTTCATGCCGCTTTGCTGTATGCCTTGCTGAAAAGCTTCGCTTTGTACATCGTCCTCAAACGTTAACATATCATTGAGCCAAAAGCTAACTTTCCCGTTCTTTTGCACGATACGACTTTTATTCCAGTTGTTGTATGCATGTGGTTTTGAACGTTGCCCGCTGCACGCAACAGCATATAGACATCCTGCCCAGTGTGTCGAATCAATTTGATGGCGGTGCTCCGCATTTTCGTTGTCCAAAAGCTGCATTTCCAGTCCTGTGGCAAATGTCGCTGCAAAACGGCTGTCTTCCTGTACGTTTAAAAATACGCCGCTATTCCCGCCTTTGGCTACTTTCCATTCTAAGGCCAGCTCAAAATCGCGATACAGGCTATCGGTCACTAAATCGCCAAAAATACCTTCCTTTTTCTTCGGGTCGCAAACGAGTTCGCCTCCGTTTGCCGTCCACTTGGAAGCCGTATCACCTTTATTGTAAAGATGCCAGCCATGGAGGGAATTGCCGTCAAAAAGAAGGTGCCAGCCCGCGGCCTGTTCTTCCTGGCTAAGCCGGTTGTGCTCTTCTTTCTTAGCGGTACAATTTGTGCAGGTCAGGAGTATGGAGAAAAGTAGTAGGGGTAGAAATCTCATGTTACTTATTTTAGTATATACGAATATAGCGTTTGTTGGGAGGAGTGGCAAGGCTGATACGGTCACGAAGTAATTACTGAAAAAAAATTGATAATTATTTAACGTATTGACAATCATCTATTCATATAAGAATGGTTACTTTGAAAAAACGCATATGAAGCGAGAAGTTGAATTAGTCGTTATTTCCGATGTACACCTCGGAACCTATGGATGTCGATCGGAGGAATTATTACGGTACCTGTCATCCATCAATCCCAAGAAGCTTATTCTTAATGGTGACATCATCGATATTTGGCAGTTCCGGAAAAGCTATTTCCCAGAGTCCCATTTACGGGTTTTGAAATATATCCTGGATCTGGCTTATCAAGGTTGCGAAGTAACCTACATTACCGGCAATCACGACGAGATGCTGCGTAAATTTGGGAAGATGCAGTTTGGGCATATCACCCTGACCAATCGCCTGCTCTTGGATCTAGACGGGAAGAAAAGCTGGATTTTCCATGGCGATGTTTTTGACGCTTCGATCCAGCATACCAAGTGGTTGGCGAAACTCGGCGGCTGGGGATATGATCGTTTGATCCAGCTGAACAACGTGGTGAATTGGGTGCTGACCAAATTTGGAAGAGAGAAGTATTCGCTGTCTAAGCAGATTAAAAATTCGGTCAAGAAGGCCATCAAGTTTATATCCGATTTTGAAGAAACCGCCTCGCACCTGGCCATAGAAAACAAGTATGACTACGTGATCTGCGGCCACATCCATCAACCGCAAATTCGTCGTATAGATACAAAAAAAGGAAGCTGCATATACATGAATTCCGGCGACTGGATTGAAAACCTTACGTCATTGGAGTACAACCAAGGTGTCTGGGAGATGTTTAGCTACGACGAGAAGAAAGACGTTCTTTTGGATTATCCGGCCGAGGCTATGCAGTTTCGCAGCAATTTGGAGGAGCTGCTGGAAAATATCATCAAGGGTACCCTTTAAAACTTGCTGATTTCAGCCATTTGCTCCCATACAAATTTCTGCGTCAGCTCGTCTTTCAATTGTCCCGCTGTGTCGAGCTCATCTTGGATTTTTGGCAGGTGGATTTTTAGCGGTAATACGTGCATACGCAAGTAATTGCATACACCAGTGAAGTGGTCCACACCGCGGACGTTCCCGAATTTGCCAGTAGACAGCCCCACTAAGGCCACCTTTTTGTGGTAAAAAGATGCCGGGAAAGCACATGCGTCGATAAAAACCTTCAAGATGCCGGGAAAGCTGCCGTTGTATTCGGGGATGATGAAGATAAATTTTTGCGCTGCGGAGACCATCGCCTGTATAGGTTCAAAGGCAGCGCTACGTTTGCCATACAGGTCGGTGCTGCTGATGTCGGCGGGTAGGTCTGATAGCGAGAAAACGCGCCATGATTCGCCGCGACGTTGCAGCTCATCTTGGTAATAATGAGCTACTTTCAAGGAGTTGCTCCGTTCTCTGTTTGTTCCTGATATGATTACATTCATGTGATAAGTGCACTAACAAAAAGGCCCAAAATCTTTGTAAAGTGATAACGCTATTTTTCGTATCTTAGCAGCCTTAGCCTTTGATTAAGGGCTTTTGCCAAAAATACTAATTTTAACATCATTTAAGCATTTCCTTCATGTGGACAATGTAAATTTGCGTTAATTTTGGGCAAGATCGATATCATCGGCATTTAGGTTTTTAGAAAGGATTTCAATCTCATGGGAAAAATTATAGCAATTGCTAATCAAAAAGGTGGCGTAGGGAAGACAACAACTTCGATCAATTTAGCGGCTAGTTTGGCTGTTTTGGAGCACAAGACGTTGCTGGTTGATGCCGATCCGCAAGCGAATTCCACGTCGGGTATTGGCTTTGATCCGCGGGGCATAAAGGCCAGCGTATACGAATGCTTGGTCAATGACCTTGATCCACGTGAAGCGATCCAGCATACCGAGACACCTAACTTGGACTTGCTTCCCGCACATATTGATTTGGTAGGTGCCGAGATTGAAATGATCAACATGCACGAGCGCGAGTTCAAGATGCTCAAAATGCTAGAAGTGATCAAGGACGATTATGATTTTATCATCGTCGACTGTTCGCCATCATTGGGGCTTATTACAATCAACGCGCTAACGGCGTCCAACTCGGTTATTATCCCGGTGCAATGTGAGTATTTTGCCTTGGAGGGATTGGGGAAATTGTTGAATACCATAAAGATCGTCCAGACCCGTTTAAATACCAATTTGGAAATCGAGGGCATTTTGCTGACGATGTATGATGTGCGTCTACGTCTTTCCAATCAGGTGGTAGACGAAGTGCGTACCCATTTTAGCGAGTTGGTTTTCGATACGATTATCCAGCGGAACACCCGATTGAGTGAGGCGCCGAGCTTTGGAATCTCTGTGATCATGCATGATGCGTCCTGTAAAGGTGCGGTGAATTACCTGAACTTGGCGCGGGAGATCCTTCAAAAGAATGGTTTAGTTACAGAAAATACGCAAACAGCGACAGTATAAAGTATGGCATTACAGAGAAAAACAGGGCTAGGAAAAGGGCTTGGCGCCTTATTGCAGAATGAGGATGTTCAGATGCCGCAACGTGCGGAGGCGAACGATGCTGGGGCTAAGGAGGGGAGCGGCGGCGCCGCCGGCAGCATTAATTTTATAAAGATTGAACAGATTGCTGTCAACCCTTTTCAGCCGCGTACCGATTTTGACGAACAAGCCTTACGTGAACTTGCAGATTCCATAGAAACACAGGGATTGATTCAGCCCATTACCGTTCGGCAGCGAAGCAAGAATGAGTACCAACTGATCAGCGGTGAGCGACGGTTACGGGCTTCCAAGCTTGCCGGTATCGAAGAGATACCCGCTTACGTCCGCACCGCCAATGATCAGCAAATGTTGGAAATGGCATTGATCGAAAATATTCAACGGGAAAACCTGAACGCTATCGAAGTGGCTTTAAGCTTCCAGCGAATGATTGAAGAGTGTAACCTGAAACAGGAGCAACTTGGTGAGCGTGTCAGTAAAAATCGCTCGACCGTAACCAACTACCTACGTTTGTTAAAGTTGCCGCCAGCGATACAGGCAGGCATTCGGGACGGTGAAATTTCAATGGGCCACGCCCGCGCGTTGATCAATGTGGGCGAGGTGGATAAACAGCTTTTTGTTTTTCAAGAAATTGTCGATAAAGGCCTTTCCGTGCGAATGACAGAGATATTGGTGCGCAACATTCAGCAGCAGAGCAAACCGGCAAAAGCCCCGGTGGGCAAACAGCTGGATTTCCAGTATCAAAAGATCGAAGACGATCTGGCGTCTCGTTTTTCTACCCGCGTACGGGTGAATCTAAAAAATAGCAAAGGTAAAGGGGCTATAGAAATCCCCTTTGATAGTGAAGATGATTTAAGCCGTATCTTGGAGTTATTGGATTGGTAATGCGATATATAGTTACAGCGTTATTTTTGTTTTTTTCGTTCTTTGTAGTCCAGGCGCAACAGGATTCGACGAAGGCGGCTACCTTAAAGGAGAAACTGCAGACCGCCGATTCTATAGCCACCGCGCAGGATACGACGAAGAAGGATACGACGAAGAAGGAGGAGACGAGAAAAGAGCGGAGAGAGCGGGAAAGGGCGCAGAAAGAACGTGATAAGTATTACTACAAAGGCATCAAAAAGGATTCGGCCCGTTTGGCGATCGAGCACGTCTCCCGCGTAGCATGGAAACGCTCGTTGATGGTGCCCGGTTGGGGGCAGTACACCAACGGCGGGCTATGGTGGGTCAAAGTACCGATTATCTACGGGGGCTTAGTTACGGGGTATCTCGTTTTCGACTACTGGCAGTGGTATTATAAAAAATTTCTCGACGAGCTGGCGTTTCGGGTGGAAACCAATGGACAGGAAGGCTCGCGCGATCCCGACTTACAATTTTATAGCACACAGGGATTGGTCACACAGAAAGACTATGCACGGCGAAACCGCGATCTAACGATTTTGATAACCGTCGGGTTTTGGGGCCTTAACGCGATAGAAGCCTATGTAGATTCCATGTTGAAGAACCGTTGGAACATCGGTTCGGCCATCACGATGAAGGTCGGCCCGACATTTGTGCCCTCCTATGGATTTTCCGGAAATAGCGTGTTGGGCGGCTATGGCATGGCGCCGGGCATAAAGCTAACCATGAATATTAAATAAACAACATCGGTTGCACGGTAGGAGACGTCAAGTCCTCCCATGGTCTTCCGTAAATAACCAAAAAGATAGTTAAATGAAGATAGTACTATTAGGGTATGGAAAAATGGGGCAGCAAATCGAACAGTTTGCGCTGAAACGGGGCCATGAAATCCAACTCATTGTGGACAAAGACAATCGAGCATCGATCATGGCGGCCGATCTGTCGGAAGCCGATGTGGCAATCGATTTTAGCGAACCGGCTGCCGCTATACACAATATCAGCCTGTGTTTTGAAGCGAATCTGCCTATCGTTGTCGGAACGACGGGCTGGTACGATCATTTGGATGAGATAAAATCGGTCTGCGAAGAAGCAGATCAATCCTTGCTTTATGGATCCAATTTCAGTATCGGTGTCAATGTATTCTTTCATGTAAACCGGCTGTTAGCAAAGGCTATGGCCCCCTATAAACAATATGATGTGCAGGTGGAGGAAATCCATCATATCCATAAGTTGGATTCGCCCAGCGGCACCGCCATCACCATTGCCGAAGGCATATTGGATGGGGTGGAGGACAAGTCTAAGTGGATAAACAACCTCGTCGGTGAAGGGGAAGAGCTGGTGCCCAAAGCAGATGAACTACTGATCGAGAGCCATCGGATCGACGAAGTTCCGGGTACACACACCGTGCTTTATAGTTCGGAGGTCGATCAGATCGAGTTCAAACATACGGCACATAGTCGTGCAGGATTTGCCTTGGGCGCGGTAGTTGCGGCCGAGTGGCTGCGGGGCAAAAAGGGGTTCTACCAAGTTACTGAAATGTTTAACTTTTAGTCGGTAGCACCATGCTCGTGCGACTTTTACTTTAATTTTTGACTTTATAATTTTAAGACATGTGGTATATCATTTTTACAGTATGCACCGTTGCTGCGATCTACGGCCTTTGGTTGCTCTACAAAAAGGCAGGTAAACAAGGCTGGGAGGCTGTTGTCCCCTTTTACCGGGAATATGTCATGGCGCAGCTTACCGCAAGACCTACCTGGTGGGTTGTACTACTGTTGGTGCCCATCGTAAATATTTTTATTTTCTACGGACTGTACCTCGACCTCTTGAAAAGCTTCGGGAAGCGCCGCTTTTGGGAGACAGCTGTAGCAATATTGCTTCCCTTTATCTTTCTCCCCCTATGGGGACGTGACCCCAAGGTGGTATATTTAGGGCCGTCGAACACCGATGAGTTCCATAAAAAATATCCGTACCACAAATCGGTCGGTAGGGAATGGGCGGATGCCATTATTTTCGCTACCGTGGCCGCTACGTTGATCCGTGGCTTTCTATTGGAAGCGTACATGATCCCGACGGGATCCATGGAACGTAGTTTGCTGATTGGGGATTTTCTTTTTGTAAGTAAGTTAAACTATGGACCACGCGTACCGATGACGCCCTTGGCCTTTCCATTCGCACACCATACCATGCCGGTTACGGGAGGCAAGGCATATTCAGAGCTTATCCAGCTACCCTACAAAAGACTACCGGGCTTCCAAAAGATTGAGCGGAATGACGTGGTTGTCTTCAACTTTCCTGCGGGAGACACCGTCGTGCTAGAACACCAAGACCAAACCTATGCCGATATGGTTCGCTATATGGGGAAAGACGTGGTGCACAACCAATTTACCGTCGTGACGCGTCCTATAGATAAGCGGGAGAATTATATCAAGCGCTGTGTTGGACTGCCAGGAGATGTGGTGTCTATGGAAAACGCGCAGCTCATCGTGAACGGTGCACCTGGATTTGTGCCACCGGAAATGCAAATGGATTATTTGGTGTATACCGACCAAAATGGGCTAAACCCAGAACGGATGAAAGATCTACGTTTGGAGTATGGCGGAACCGACAATCCCGAAATCTTTCGGGTTTTTATGACCGCCGATGAAGCTGCTGTGGTAAAAGGCTGGGGAAATGTGAAGGATGTTGTGATGGGGGTGTTGGACAAGTCGCAGATGATGGGCGATACCTATCCGCACGATAAACATTACAGATGGAATTTCGATAATTTTGGTCCTATTACCATTCCTGCTGCAGGCTGGACCGTGACCTTGGATTCTCTTTCTACACCGATGTATGCACGAGTGATCCGAGATTACGAAGGAAACTCCTTGGAGAAAAGAAACGATGGATATTATATCAACGACCAAAAGGTAACGAGCTATACGTTCAAGCAAAATTACTACTGGATGATGGGGGATAACCGCCATAATTCCCTAGACTCGAGGGCTTGGGGTTTTGTGCCGGAAGACCACATCGTTGGTAAGGCTTTATTTACTTGGATGAGCTATGATGAACAAGGAAGCTTTTTGAGTAAAATCCGTTGGAGCCGGATATTTAAGGGAATTAAATAGCAGGTCGGATCTCACTGCACACATTCCTGTCATCTGCGTCATAAGACGGCGACACTGATGCAGGTTTTCGATATGTTCGAGCGGTAGCACTAGCGCAAGTATAGCGTGTTGTGCTACCGCTCGCGTTTGTTATTAAGCTTTTAGTTCGGCTAAATAGCGTTTTATCGTTTCCTCTAGTCCCCAAAAAAGAGCATCGGCGATCAAGGCGTGCCCGATACTCACTTCCAGCAAGCCAGGTATATGTTCGTTAAAGTAGCGCAGGTTATTGCAGTCCAAATCATGGCCCGCATTTAACCCAAGGCCTACTTCCTGCGCTTTTTTCGCAGCTTTAAAGTAGGGCGCGATAGCCGCTTCCTTGTCGAAGCCAAATTTTGCGGCATAAGCCTCCGTATACAACTCCACTCGGTCGGTTCCGGTTTCTGCAGCCGCCTCCACCATCTCCTCCTCCGGATCCACAAAAATGGATACCCGGATACCCTGTTCCTGAAACAGCTGTACCATTTCCTGGAGGTAAGACTGATG
The DNA here is from genome assembly GCF_014653155.1 of Sphingobacterium griseoflavum. GTDB lineage: Bacteria > Bacteroidota > Bacteroidia > Sphingobacteriales > Sphingobacteriaceae > Sphingobacterium > Sphingobacterium griseoflavum. Next base: position 8,145 of record NZ_BNAF01000008.1, read on the forward strand.
TTTGATGGTATCCCAACCATGGTTTGATGTTAGCTGCCCCAATGTGTCCGGCACCAAGGTTACCTGTGTCGGCCTATTTGCCAATACCAAGTCGATAAATTTCTGTTCTTGGCAATTGCCTTCAATGTTGAATTCCGTGCGGATCTCTGCTTTTAAATCGTATACATCTTGGTAGCGGATATGCCGCTCGTCGGGACGTGGGTGCACCGTAATGCCCTCGGCACCATATCGCTCGCAGGCGAGCGCCGTGGTCAATACATTGGGGATATTGCCTCCACGCGAATTGCGCAGCGTCGCAATTTTATTGATGTTTACAGATAGCTTCGTCATCGGTTTTTTTGTCTTTCCTACAAACTTATCGAAATTTACGTTTATATAAAATTTAATTTGGAGCGTTTCCAAACCCTGCTAAAAGCAAAAAAGTACTTTATATTTCTTAAATTGCACTACGTACATGGAAAATTTCGATCTGAATATATTTAGTGGCTTTCGCTTGCTCGACATCATAGATATCTTTTTGGTAGCTATCATTATTTACTATGTCTACAGTTTGATCAAAGGCACGATTGCCGTTAATATCTTGCTCGGAATAGCCCTGTTCTATGGTATTTATTTGGTCGTTAAGCAGATGGAGATGCGGTTGCTGACCGAGATCTTCGGCGGTTTTATTTCGGTGGGCTCGATTGCACTCATTGTGGTGTTTCAGCAGGAGATCCGTCGCTTTTTGATCCATATCGGGAAGAATATTTCGTTACGGCGGAAGAAGTTCTTTTGGTCATTCCTGACAGCCAAAAAAACCAATCAGGTTGATAACAGCGAGCGGGTGAAACCTATTGTAGATGCTTGCCGGAGCATGTCCAAATCACGTACGGGTGCACTATTGGTGTTTTCCCGGTATTTTGATGAAGAGTATTACCAATCGAGTGGCGAGTATATCGATGCGCCGGTATCAAAGCGTCTGCTTGAGAGCATTTTTTTTAAAAATAGCCCCCTGCATGATGGAGCCGTGGTGATTGTCGATTTCAGGATTATGACAGCGAGCAGTGTGCTGCCCCTCTCCGACAGTGAGGATCTTCCTCCGCAGTTCGGATTGCGGCATCGGGCGGCGATTGGGGTCACCGAGGTGTCCGAAGCTATTGCGGTTATCGTGTCGGAAGAAACCGGCGAGATCTCATTGGCCAAAGATGGCAATGTCAACATGAACCTCAGTCCGGAAGAACTGGAAAAGCTGCTGCGGGAAGAGCTGTGATTTTTTTCCTATCTTTAGGATCGGTAAACCTTAAATAACGGCATTATGTATTTCGACGAGCAAAAACCTTTGGATATTGTGCTGAACGATCTATTTGCACATTACCGTGCCCATGTGGCCGATGTCAATAAAATTACGGATGCGTTGCTGGCAGAAGGGGTGGTCGCCTCACAGGATGATCTCGTAAACGATCACATTGCTTTCCGGACATTGGGCGTTCCACATCTAGGTATCGCTTCCTTTGAAAAGATCTTTTTGGCCTATGGCTACCAGCGGCGAGACCACTATGTTTTCGAAGCGAAGAAACTGGATGCCTATTGGTATGCTCCACCAGCCGCCCACTACCCGAGGATTTTTGTGTCCGAGTTGCAGGTACATGCCTTAAGCGCCGAAGCACAATCTATTATACGTCACTATACTGATCCGATTCAGGCAGATCCTGTAGACGGTCTGGATTTTTCGGATGGTGCTGCCGTTGCCGCTTTTTTGCAGCAGCCCTTATGGCCCTTGCCTACTTCAGCCCATTATCAACGGCTCTTGGAAGAAAGCGAGTATGCCGCTTGGGTGATCTATAACCGATATTACTTAAACCATTACACCATTAGCATTCACGAACTGAAAGATGGCTACCATACTTTGGAAGCATTTAACCGCTTTTTGGAAGGTATCGGCATCAAGCTTAATAGCGCTGGAGGCAAGATAAAGACGAGTGCAGATGGCCTGCTACGGCAAAGCAGTACGGTTTCAGCGCTGTACGAGGCCACTTTTTCAGATGGGAGGTCGTTGGCTATTGCTGGAAGCTATGTGGAATTCGCGGAGCGTAGCCCCTTGCCATCCTTTCGGCATCTTCCGAAAGAGGAATTGAAGCCCGAGCACCGGCGAGACGGCTTCGAAAACAACAATGCGGATAAAATCTTTGAAAGCACGTATACGCAACAGATAAAGGGCGATAAGTAGCAGCAAGCCTATGGACGAACAATTGCGCGAATTGGCGGCCGAAATGGCCGGGGAACTGCATTGGGATGCCAAAATGCGTATCCTCTACGCGACGGATGCCTCTGCATATCGAGCATTGCCCCTGGCGGTCGCTTTTCCACGGGATGTGCACGACCTCCAATTGCTCATCGCCTTTGCGCGCCAGCAATGCACCTCCTTAATACCACGCACTGCAGGCACCTCTTTGGCCGGTCAGGTAGTCGGCAACGGTATTGTCGTTGATGTGTCTCGCTATTTTACCGAGATACAGGAAATCAACAGCGTAGAAAAGTGGGTGCGGGTGCAGCCTGGTGTGGTGCGCGACGAGCTGAATCTCTTGCTCCGGCCTTACGGACTTTTTTTTGGTCCCGAAACATCAACCGCAAACCGAGCCATGATCGGCGGTATGGTGGGCAACAATTCCTGCGGTTCCAATTCGTTGATTTATCAAAGCACACGCGAGTATACACTGGAGATCGAAGCGCTGCTGAGTGACGGTTCCGCGGTGTCGTTTAAGGCGCTATCCTTTGCGGATCTCTGTGCTAAATGCACATTGCCCAGCCTAGAAGGCAATTTGTATCGGCATATGCGATCGCTTTTAAGCGATTACGGCAATCAGGAAGAAATACGAAAACAGTTTCCTAAGAAAGAGGTTACCCGGCGCAATACAGGCTATGCGATCGATTTATTGTTGGATTCCGATCCATTCACCGCAGGGGCAGATCCGTTTAATTTCTGCAAATTGATTTGTGGGTCGGAAGGGACGCTAGCCTTTATCACCTCGGTGACATTGCGGCTTGTGGATTTGCCCACAGAACCTTCTGTGCTGCTATGTGCCCATTTCAGTCAGGTCGAAGATGCGCTATCGGCCAACCTGATTGCGCTTCGGTACAAGCCCTTGGTCAGTGAGCTGATGGATCGTTACATACTAGATTGCACAAAAAACAATATAGAACAACGGGAAAACCGATTTTTTGTGCAAGGCGATCCCGGAGCAATCTTGGTGGTGGAGTATGCTGGGCGAACAGTGGAAGAGGCCTACGCGACGATAGCGGACGTAGAGCAAGCTATGCGTCAGGCTGGTTTGGGCTATCATTTTCCGGTGGTATCGGGGTCGGATAAAAAGCGGGTTTGGAATTTGCGTAAAGCCGGTTTGGGTTTGCTGAGCAATACGCCAGGCGATGAGAAGCCTGTTGCCGTTATTGAAGATACGGCTGTTGCGGTGGAAGATCTGCCCGCCTATATTGCGGAGTTCAATCGCTTACTAGCGTCTTATGGGCTTTATGCGGTGCATTATGCGCACGCAGCCACGGGCGAGCTGCATCTGCGGCCCATCCTCAACCTGAAGACCGAAGAGGGGCGTAGCCAGTTTCGGCGGGTAGCCACAGCGATTGCCAAGCTTGTGAAGAAGTACAAAGGATCGTTGAGCGGTGAACATGGCGACGGACGCCTACGCGGCGAATTCATTCCGCTCATGATTGGCCAGCATAACTATAGGTTGCTACAGGCCATAAAAAAACAGTGGGATCCACATGGGATTTTTAACCCGGGCAAGATTGTCGATACGGCAGCCATGGACAGCGCGTTACGCTACGACGAGGTCAAGCCCTTTCGGCAAGCAATCCCGTCGGTCTTCCGTTACGAGGGGCAGCATATCCTGCAGCATGCAGAACAGTGCAATGGCTCTGGCGACTGCCGCAAAACCGAGCTCTCGGGAGGCACGATGTGCCCCTCTTACATGGCTACTCGAAGGGAGGAAGATACCACGCGTGCGCGCGCCAACATCCTGCGGGAAATGCTGTCTACTTCCACAAAAGCCAATCCATTTGATCACGAAGAGATCAAAGAGGTCATGGATCTCTGCTTGAGCTGTAAAGGTTGTAAGTCCGAGTGCCCGTCAAATGTGGATATGGCAAAGCTAAAGGCCGATTTTCAGCAAGCATATTATGATGCTAACGGCGTGCCTTTGCGCAGTTGGTTGATTGGACATGTCGATCGGATCATGCGTTTTCTCGTGCCGATATCGCCGTTGTACAATTGGGCTGTTAGCCATCCCGTCGTAGGCCGTTGGGCCAAGCAACTGCTGGGTTTTGCGACAGCGCGAAATCTTCCGCTGCTGGCAGGGCAATCCCTTGCCAATTGGTTTAAAAGTCGTCCGCGCAAGCAAGCGCTACAGCGAAAAAAAATCTATTTCTTTTTTGATGAGTTTACCAATCTACATGATGTGGAAATCGGCAAAAAAGCCATTTTGTTGTTGGAAGGTTTGGGTTATGGTGTAGAGGCCATCAAGCATCCGGCCAGCGGACGGGCGCTGCTTTCCAAAGGGTTTTTGCGCGAAGCAAAGCGTCTTGCCAATAGGCAAGTAGCCCTCTTTTCGTCGCTTCTGCAAAAGGATCATTATTTGGTTGGGGTGGAGCCATCCGCTATCCTCAGCTTTCGGGACGAATATATCGATCTGGTGGAAGAAGATCGCCTGGGCGATGCAAAGGCATTGGCCAGACGGGCCTTGACCGTAGAAGAGTTTCTCTATCAAGAGTTGGTTGACGGCGCCTTCGCTGCCGATCGCTTTCATGAGGAGCCGAAGCATATGCTATTGCATGCCCATTGTCAGCAAAAGGCTTGGGGACTGCAAGATAAAGTCGCGCAACTGTTGCGTGTGCCTAAAAACTATACGGTAGATGTTTTGCCATCGGGCTGTTGTGGCATGGCCGGATCCTTCGGCTATGAGCAGGAACATTATGTGCTTTCCCAACAAATAGGCGAGTTGTTGCTGTTTCCCAAATTGCGGGAGAAACCAGCAAACGCTGTCGTTGCAGCGCCCGGAACATCCTGCAGGCAGCAGATAAAGGAAGGGCTTGCCGTGCAAGCCCTTCATCCGGTCGAAATATTGTTTGCGGCGCTAAAGCCCGGCGATGGCAGCCGTTAACAGCTACATCGTCGAATCGTTACCCGTAATACGCCGGCGTCATTTATTTTTTTGCGGCCGTGATAACCTGTGTATTCAGCTTAACATACTCCGCGTTGTTGGCTGCTTTCGCCATTTCCATACCCTCGGTAGCCGTCTTGATCGCGCCTGCTTTATCGCCTGCCTTCAATTGGATCTGTGCCTTCCAGTATTTGATATGCGGTGCTTTGGTGTTACCTTTGTCTGCTTCATTGGCCCAGGCAAGGGCTTGGTTGATGTCCAAGTTGTTGTTGAAATAATACTGTGCAGCCTGAAAATAAGGTTTCTTTTCCCCTTTCATTGCTTCATCAATAGACGCCAAGATCTCTTTTGACTGATCAACCGCGATCGGGAAGGTAACTTTGGTGTTTTCCCAAGCGAGGGATAGATCCGCACCCTTTGGGGTTACATTTTCGAATGTCATGGTAAAGGTTTCCACCTTATCGTTCAATTTCTTGGCTTTGGCCGCAAAGCGTAGGAAATCCTCTTCCTGCTTGTACTGATAGGCGCCCCATTGGTTCGCATTTTTACTCAAGATAATGGTCCAGTCACCAGTTTTTTTTGGGATAGTAAAGATGCCGTAGGTACCAGCGGGAACTTTGTTTCCTGCAATGCTTACTTCCTCTTCGAATGTGATGCTTGGAATATTATTGGCTCCGGTGCGCCACACTTGGTCATAAGGCTCCAATGCACCAAAAATGGCTCGTCCGTTGGTGTTGGGGCGCTGGTAAATCAAGGTTACCTTCTTAATGCCCAATCCTTGTTCGATCTTGGTGCTGCTGCTTGCTTGCGGGAGTTTTACTTGCGCCTGTGTTTCTGCCAAGCTAACGAAAATAATGCCTGCGGTAAGCAAGGCTAAAAATCTCTTTTTCATGTTGTTCTCTCTTTTAATGTTCTCCCGGCGGCTCGCCAGGTTCACGTTGTTAAAATTACAAATTTTTTTACGCTATTGCGCGATGTGTAGGCTGCTTTGGGCAAGAAAAGTGCTGCTTTTGCCAGCCGGCGTCGGCGGTTGCAGGCTTCTGCAAAGAAAAGTACAGGTCGAAATTGCTTATCTTTGTAAGATGGCAACAGCAATACCTTTAGCAGAGCGGATGCGGCCGAAGCGCATCGACGATTATATTGGGCAGGCGCACATTATCGGCGAGGGGGCGGTATTGCGCAATGCCTTGCAGCAGCAGACAATTCCTTCCATGATTTTTTGGGGTCCGCCGGGCGTGGGAAAGACGAGTTTGGCTTTTCTGATGGCAGGCGAGCTAAATCGGCCTTTTTTTTCATTGAGTGCGATCCAGTCGGGGGTGAAGGATATTCGGGAGGTTATCGATAAGGCAGAGAAGCTGCGTAATTTTAACCAGGAGCAGCCTATCTTGTTTATCGATGAGATCCATCGTTTCTCCAAGTCCCAGCAAGATTCCCTCTTGGGGGCAGTTGAGCGCGGGCTGGTCACGCTGATTGGAGCAACGACAGAAAACCCTTCTTTTGAAGTGATATCCGCTTTGCTTTCGCGCTGCCAGGTCTATGTGCTGGAACACCTCTCCGAGCAGGATTTACATCACATTCTTGCGCAGGCCATCGAGCGCGACAGCTATCTGCAGCAGCATCCGGTACAGATTGATGAATACGAAGCCTTGTTCCGTTTGTCTGGCGGTGATGCGCGTAAGCTCCTTAATGTGTTCGAGCTGGTCGTACACGCCGCGGTGAGCCAACAGCAGGTGATCACCAATGATTTTGTCCTGAAACAGGTGCAACAGAACATGGCGCGGTACGACAAAACCGGCGAGCAGCACTATGATATTATTTCCGCTTTTATCAAGTCTATTCGCGGGAGCGATCCCAATGCCGCGGTCTACTGGCTGGCGCGCATGATCGAAGGTGGCGAAGATCCTTCATTTATTGCACGGCGCCTGCTGATCTTGGCTTCCGAAGATATCGGCAATGCAAACCCGAATGCGCTTTTGCTGGCCAACAACTGCTTCCAGGCCGTCAACGTCATTGGTTGGCCAGAATCCCGTATTATCTTGTCGCAAACAGTGACCTATCTTGCTTCATCAGCCAAGAGCAATGCTTCGTATGAAGCGATCAACAAAGCACAGGCGCTCGTCCGTCAAACGGGCGATCTCTCGGTTCCCCTGCACCTGCGGAACGCGCCCACCAAGCTGATGAAGGATCTGGACTATGGATCCCAGTATAAGTATGCCCATGCGTTTCCCGGTAATTTTGTCTTGCAGGAATTCCTTCCGGACAAACTGCGGGGCAGTTTGCTGTATGATCCGGGATCCAATCCGGCGGAAAGCAAGCTGCGGGAATCCCTCAAAAGCAAGTGGAAAGATAAGTATGGTTATTGATCGGTTGTTCTAGTTAATCGGGCCAAACCACATATCCCATAAAATTCACTATCTTTGTACAAATATCACACAATGACCTTTACAGCGATAGATTTTGAACTGGCGACGGCCGTTTATACGAGTGTGTGTGCGGTAGGTATCGTAAAGGTGGTCGATGGCGAGATCGTGGAGCAATTCCATAGTTTAGTGCGTCCGCCCGACAACAAGTACATGTGGCAAACCACCCGTGTGCACGGCATCAAGCCGCGCGATACAGCTTCCGCCCCTACCTTCTTGGAGCTTTTCCCACAGATTGAGCATTACCTGCAAGGTGCCTTCATGGTCGCGCACAACGAGAAGTTTGATCGGGAGGTGCTGATGAAGACCATGGCGCTCTACGGGCTCAATTACAAAGCGCTTGCGCTATCGCCTACCTGGGCGTGCACCAGCGTTATTTATCGGGCCAAGGGATTCAAAAAGACCAAGCTTAGCATTTGCTGCCGCATTATGGGCATCGATCTCAGTCATCACGATCCACTTTCGGACGCGAAGGCGAGTGCACAATTGTTTCTTCTGCAGGATACGGTCAGCAGTGCGCTCATCGCGCAGCATTTTCCAGACGACGAGCAAGAGACTGGATAGGTTAACATCTGTTTCGCCTTTCGCAGCTACTTTCCGGTTTTTCTCTTTTTTATTTTTGCAGATCAACCTGCAGAAACGCAGTTCTTCACATCTTGAAATGAGTAATTTCTTGCTGACCCAGGGCCTTATGTCCAAGCTTTTTGATTTTGTTCCAAAACAAATCGCATCCTTTTTTGTTAAAAATAAAAACCAGATGTAGGAATGGCACAATATATGCATACGGCTTAGGTGCAGCAAGTTAATTGTACTTTCTAACGATCAAAAAACTCGGTTTCTGCGTTTATGTCTTAAATTGTAGCATATTGGTTACATTTTTCGTTTCATAAAAAGAGATAAAGAATGTATAATTGCAGTTCAACCTAATTTGAATTGTTAATAAAGTAAGATAGAAACATGTCATTTTGGAATAGATTATTTGGGCGTAAAGAAAGAAGCAATGAGTCTGACGGTAGGTTAGCTTGGGTGGGCTGCGATATGCACAACCACATTCTGCCAGGCATTGATGACGGCAGTAAAACAGTGGAGGAATCATTGCTGCTGCTGCAAGGCTTAAAGGATTTGGGAATTAATAGGTGTGTGTCAACGCCGCACGTCATGCAAGAGGTGCATAACAATACGCCCGCAACGATAGCTGCAGCGCATAAAGCGCTGAAAGCAGGCATAGAGGATGCGGGAATGAAGTTCGATATACAATACTCAGCCGAGTACATGATCGATGATCAACTGCAGACCATTATCAACCAAGACCAAGTTTGTCTGTTGCCAAACCAGCATATGCTCATTGAGATGTCCTACCTCGCCGAATCCAAAGCGCTGTTCAAAACAATCAAAGATATCCAAGATAAGGGCTACCAACCAATATTGGCACATCCCGAACGTTACAATTACTACCACCAAAATTTCAAGATCTACAAAGAAATCAAAGATGCAGGCTGTCTGCTGCAGCTTAACCTGCTTTCTATATCTCGGTATTACGGAGAGCATGTCAAATCGGCTGCGCTGATGCTGATTAAATCGGGTATGTATGACTTGGTCGGCACCGATATGCACCACGAACGCCATCTCCATGCCTTGCGCCAAGTTGCGGTGAAATATGATAGCTATGCCTTGTTAAAAGATAACCCCATAAAAAACGCGACCATTTTCGACAATAGCCAAAAGCTCGCTATTTAGAATATACTTTCTTTCGGTTATCTTTGGTCTATGCAAAAGACCATCATCATTACCGGCGGCGCTGGATTTATCGGATCGCACGTGGTTCGTGAGTTTGTTAAAAAATACCCACATTATCGTATTATCAACATCGATGCATTGACCTACGCGGGCAATCTCGAGAATCTACGCGATATTGAACGGGAAGCGAACTATTTCTTTGTCAAAGCCGATATTACCGATGCAGCGCACATCTTGTCCATTTTTCAGGAATACCAGCCCGATGGGGTGATACACCTTGCTGCCGAATCCCATGTAGATCGATCCATTACCAATCCTACGGCGTTTGTGATGACCAACGTTATCGGGACGGTCAACCTGTTGAATGCAGCGAAAGAGATATGGAAGGATAACTACGAAGGAAAGCGCTTCCACCATGTATCTACCGATGAGGTATTTGGCGCCTTGGGCGATACCGGTCTATTTGCAGAAGATACCAAGTACGATCCGCATTCACCCTATTCGGCATCAAAGGCTTCGTCAGATCATTTTGTACGGGCGTATCATGATACTTATGGGCTTCCGATCGTATTAACGAACTGCTCGAATAATTACGGGCCAAACCACTTCCCCGAGAAATTGATTCCGCTTTGCATCCATAATATCCTTCATGGAAAGCCGCTGCCTATCTACGGAGATGGCAAGTACACCCGCGATTGGCTATTTGTCATTGATCATGCTAAAGCCATCGATTTGGTATTCCACCAAGGGAAAAATGGCGATTCCTACAATGTGGGCGGCTTCAACGAATGGCAGAACATCGATTTGGTAAAAGAATTGTGCAAACAGATGGATGAAAAACTGGGACGGCCAGCGGGTACTGCTGATCAGTTAATTACGTACGTGAAAGATCGTCCCGGACATGATCTCCGTTATGCGATTGATGCCAGCAAAATCAACGAGGAGTTAGGTTATAAACCATCTGTAACTTTTGAGCAGGGCTTGTCGATCACTATTGATTGGTTCTTGAATAATGAAGAATGGTTGAATCATGTCACTTCGGGGGATTACCGGAAGTATTATGAGGAACAGTATAGATAGTTAGAGGGTGATAGGGTTAGAAGGTGATATAGTTAGAAGGTGATAAAGTTAGAGGGTGATATGGTTAGAAGGTGATATAGTTAGGGTGTTATATATAGATCAGGATATAAGGTTAAAAAGTTAGAGGGGGTAAGTCTATGGTTACTTCGCATAAGGATTTAAAGCTGTGGCAAGAAAGCATGATACTTGTTGAGGATGTCTATAAAATTGCTGTAGACTTTCCAAAAGAAGAAATGTTTGGTCTAACCAGTCAGATTAAAAGATCAGCCGTTTCAATTCCTTCTAATATTGCGGAAGGGGCTGGAAGAAGAGGAAAGGCCGAATTTATTAGGTTTCTTTATATTGCATTGGGATCGACAAGTGAACTCGAAACACAATTGGAAATTTCTGTTCGGTTGGGCTTTATGCAGAAGAATGAAGAGATCTTTAAGCGAGTGTATTTTGTTAAAAATATGATAACTAAACTGATCAAGAGTTTAAATAATAAACATGCTTATATCCATTAACCATTATAACTTTATCAACAAAAAGTTAAGCATGAACGTAACAGAAACAAAAATAAAAGGTTGCTTTATTGTAGAGCCAACAAAGTTTGGCGATAGCCGCGGTTATTTTTTCGAGAGTTTTAATGAACAGACTTTTAATAAACTTACGGGCACGGAAACGCATTTTGTGCAAGATAATCAATCCTATTCCACGCGAGGTGTTTTACGCGGATTACATGCCCAGGCTGGAGAGCATGCGCAGGCTAAACTTGTACGTGTATTGGAGGGCAAAGTAATTGACGTTGCGGTGGATGTAAGACCCGGTTCGCAAACCTTCGGGCAGCATGTGGCCGTGGAGCTTTCTGTGGAAAATAATCTACAGCTATTTGTGCCTCGGGGATTTTTGCATGGCTTCGTGGTTTTAAGCGAGACAGCAACTTTCTTTTATAAGTGTGATAACTTCTATAACAAGGCAGCGGAATGTGGTGTGAAGTTTGACGATCCGGAGTTAGCCATTGATTGGGGCATTGCTGCTGACGAATTAATTATTTCGGATAAGGATCAAGTGCTTCCGAGCTTTAAAGCGCTGTTTGTTGATTAATGGCGTGAAGAGGATATAAAGTGAAGAGGTTATAAAGTGAAGAGGATATAAAGTGAAGAGGTTGTAAAGTGAAGTGGTTATAAAGTGAAGAGGTTACATAATATAAAACATCAAGTTATTTGTCACTGTGTTACCGGATCACCCTATCACAAAAAAATTACATGAAAATACTTATTACAGGATCTTCAGGGCAGTTGGGGTCGGAATTGCGCGAGCTGTTTGGAGAATCATCTGGGCATGAGCTCTATTTTATGGACAGCAAGCAGCTGCCTTTAGAGCAGACGATGATCATACAGGGTATTTTGGGCATATATCAGCCAGAGCTGATTATCCATGCTGCTGCGTATACCGCGGTGGACAAAGCGGAGTCCGAAGGCCTTGTTGCCGATCAGGTGAATCACCTGGCATCCGAAGAAATTGCGCAATATTGTCGATTGCACGATGTGAAACTGATCGCTATATCGACAGATTACGTGTTTGATGGCTCTTCAGCCAGTCCGCTGACAGAAGATGCAGCAGCGGCGCCAATCAATGTTTACGGCGAAACAAAACTGGCGGGCGAGCAGGCCATCCAAAAATGGGCGCCACAGTATATCATTATCCGAACATCTTGGGTCTATTCTACCTATGGCAGCAATTTTGTAAAGACGATGATGCGATTGATGACCGAGCGGGAGGAGATCTCGGTTATCGCCGATCAAATTGGTTCGCCGACCTATGCCCGAGATCTCGCCGAAGCTATTATTCATATTATAGAAACGGGTAACTGGAAAAATGGTATCTTCAACTTTAGCAATGAAGGGGAGATATCTTGGTACGATTTGGCCGTCGCCATTCGCGACATAAAAGGATTGCAGTGTAAAATCAACGCCATCCCTACGGAGCAATATCCAACACCTGCCAAAAGACCAAAATATTCCCTGCTTGATAAAACAAAAATTAAAGATAGTTTTGGGGTGGAGGTGCCCCAGTGGAAAGATAGCTTGGTAGCGATGTTGGGGCGGATGTGAGGTGGTGATAAGGTGAGGAAGTGATAAGGTGAGGAGGTGAGGAGGTGAAGAAGTGATATGGTGAGGAAGTGAAAAGGTGATAAGGTGAGGAAGTGATAAGGTGAAGAAGTGATATGGTGAGGAAGTGATAAGGTGATAAGGTGAAAAAGTGATAAGGTGAAGAAGTGATATGGTTATAAAGTGACAAATAGGTTGTCGATTAAGACTTCGTCACTTTCATCACTATGTGACCTCGTCACTATTTTAAAAATAAAACAACGATGAAAGGAATTATACTAGCCGGCGGTTCCGGCACGCGTTTGCACCCACTAACCTTAGCTGTCTCCAAGCAGCTGATGCCTGTTTACGACAAGCCGATGATCTATTACCCCTTGTCGACGTTAATGTTGGCGGGGATCAAGGATATATTGATTATCTCGACACCGCAGGACTTGCCTAACTTCCAAAAGTTACTGGGTGATGGGACGCAATTGGGCTGTCGCTTTTCCTATAAGGAACAGCCTTCGCCGGATGGTTTGGCCCAAGCTTTTATCTTGGGCGAAGAGTTTATTGGCGATGATAAGGTGGCTTTGATCCTAGGGGATAATATTTTCTACGGATCGGGTATGTCCAAATTGCTGCAGTCCTGTGCCGATCCCGATGGGGGGGTCGTATTCGCTTATCCGGTACACGATCCAGAACGCTACGGGGTAGTTGCGTTTGATGGCGACAAACGTGTCGTATCTATCGAAGAAAAGCCCAAAGAGCCGAAGTCTAACTATGCCGTTCCGGGGCTTTATTTTTACGACAACGAGGTGGTGGAGATCGCAAAAGCCATGCAGCCTTCCGAGCGTGGCGAGCTGGAAATTACGGATATCAATAAGGCCTACTTGGCAAAAGGGAAGCTGAAGGTGGGTGTCTTTGATCGGGGAACTGCTTGGTTGGATACCGGAACGATACAGTCGCTGATGCAGGCGGGCCAGTTTATCCAAGTTATCGAGGAGCGCCAGGGCATGAAGATCGGCGCGTTGGAGGAGGTGGCCTACCGCATGGGCTACATCGACAAAGATCAATTGCTGTCGCTCGCCCGCCCGTTGATCAAATCGGGCTATGGCTTGTATTTGAGCCGCTTGGTCGACGCGTAGGCCCGCTTAAGTACCGCGCTTCCCGTCATCTTTTTTACGGCAGCATCCAAAATAATTTGCATGCAAATAAAAGTGAATGCTAATTTTACTTTATTTGTATGCAAATTGTTACATATGCCTAACCTATATACCTCCGTTTTTTATTCGCCGATTGGCTTCGCATGCCATAGCGTACGTTTTTCCCCACTACCATTATATGTTTAACCGATGGATGATTTTAGCTACGAAATTATTGGTACGCTTGCTGTCGTAGGCTTCTTGTTTTTAGGTCTAAGCGAATGGGCGAAATACCGACGCTTTAAGCGCTATATCCGTTTGGTTGCCGATATACGGTTGCACCCTGCACAAAAACAGGGGCAGCACGTCGTTACGGGTAGTTTGGGCTTAACGATGTCGCAAGCCGAGCCAGGCGTCAAAGGCCTTGCGGTGCTGTCGCTTTCGTTTCGCCACGATGCCTTTTCTATTCCCACAGCCGACAAGCTGTATTTTAAAGCAGACAGTATGCCGTATCTTTCTGTCGGTTTTCGAATACGGCGGCATGATCTGCGACCGCTTCGCGGCAAGCGGGTATCGATTCGGGTGAAAGGGCGCCTCCATTTTAAAGATGGTGGCCAGCGCTGGGTGAAGGCGACTATCGCAGTCGGCATACCACTTGAAGAAGCCATGCCTGATGCCCATTAATGGCCATCGTGCTAAGCGTGCTTGGTGGAAGCCCATAGTGGATGTCACCCATAACTTGCATAAACGGAAAAGAAAGAGTACTTTTGTTACTCGATTATACCCAGCGCTATGTTAGATGCATTGATAACGTCAAAAACACGTTTAAAATTACTGATCAAGTTTTTTGTGTCGGCCAAAAATACGGGCTATCTGCGTGGTATTGCCGAAGAATTTGGTGAATCGACCAATGCCGTGCGCAAGGAGTTGAACCTGTTGACAGAAGCTGGCTTTCTAGAAAAAGCGCAGGCACAGCGCAAAATTCTGTATCAGGCGAATACGCAGCATCCGCTATTCAGTCCGCTGCAGCGTCTGGTACACTCTTTCTTGGGTATTGATCAGGTCATTGATCAGGTATTGGAGCGGGCGGGAGACGTGGATCGTGTGGTGTTGATTGGCGCCTATGCTAAGGGACAGGAAGCGGAATGTGTGGATATCGTTATTTTGGGCGAAAACCTAAACTCGGCATATTTATTGCAGTTAGCGGAGAAAACTTCGCCATTGATCAAAAAAAAGGTAACCGTGTCCTTTGCAATGCCCCAAGAGGCAGGCCATATTATCCTGTATCAAAAAGCAAGTTAATCTTACATGAAGGAAGAACATCGAAAACAAACACCTATGGATAACCATGCAGACACTCGTGTCGGTATCACGTTTTCTACTTTTGATCTGTTGCATGCCGGGCATATCATGATGTTGGCGGAAGCAAAGCGGCAATGTGATTATCTGATCTGCGGCTTGCAGATGGATCCTAAGTTGGATCGTCCAGAGAAAAACAAGCCTACGCAAACGGTAGTAGAACGCTATATACAATTGCGCGGCTGCCAGTATGTCGATGAAATCGTGCCCTACTCCACCGAGCAGGATCTGGAGGATATCCTACGTTCCTTCAAACTCGATGTACGCATCGTGGGCGATGAATACAAGGATAAAGATTTTACCGGACGCAGCTATTGCGAGGCGAAAGGTATTGAGCTGTATTACAATAGCCGCGATCACCGCTTTTCGAGCTCGGGCTTACGAAAGATTGTAGCCGAGAAAGAGGTGGAGAAATGCAAAATCCAGTAGTTTATCCAAAAAAATAATCAGTGTACATATCAATAAAACAATCATGAGTAAAATATTAATCACGGGAGGCGCCGGTTTTATAGGATCCAATCTTACCGAGTATTTTCTTTCGAAAGGTCATCAAGTTGTTGTTTTAGACAATTTTGCGACCGGCCACAGGCACAACCTGAGTCAACATGATGCTAACCCTGATTTTGAGTTGATCGAAGGCGACATTCGAAATATGGCAGATTGCGAACGTGCGGTACAGGGGGTAGACTATGTCTTACATCAGGCTGCTTTGGGCTCCGTGCCCCGTTCGATTAAAGATCCACAAACTTCCAATGAGGTTAACGTATCTGGATTCTTAAATATGTTGGTTGCAGCGCGCGACGCTGGCGTTAAGCGTTTGGTTTACGCAGCTTCCTCATCTACATACGGTGATTCTGAAGCCTTACCTAAAGTTGAAGATAAAATCGGAAAACCGCTTTCCCCTTACGCCATTACGAAGTATGTAAACGAGTTGTATGCTGATATTTTTGCGAAAACATATGGATTTGAAACAATTGGCTTGCGTTACTTTAACGTCTTCGGTAGACGTCAAGATCCCAACGGCGCTTATGCAGCGGTGATCCCCTTGTTTGTCAAGAAATTTATGAACCACGAGAGTCCGGTTATAAACGGTACCGGGGACTACTCGCGGGACTTTACCTACATAGATAATGTCATTCAAATGAACGAGCGCGCAATGTTAACGGAAAACCCGGAAGCGGTTAATACGGTGTACAATACGGCGGTCGGCGATCGTACGACGTTAAATGAATTGATAGGCTATTTGAAAGAGTTCTTAACCGAGTATGATCCAGCGATAGCGCAAGTCGATGTTATCCATGGCCCCAATCGGCAGGGTGATATACCGCATTCTTTGGCTTCGGTAGAGAAGGCTAAGAGGTTATTAGGCTATGAGCCAACGCATGTTATCCGCGAGGGTTTGGAGGAAGCTGTAAAATGGTATTGGAACAATCTTAGGTAGCCATAATACCATTGCCATTAGAACAAAAAGTGATTTCGTTCATCGAATAAAATAAACAGAAAATTAATAAAATGAAAAAAATAGCAGTTATCGGTTTAGGGTATGTTGGATTGCCTTTGGCACGTTTATTTGCCACAAAATATCCCGTTATTGGCTTTGATATCAATCAAAAGCGTATAGACGAACTTCGATCAGGAAAAGACCTGACCTTAGAGGTTGAAGACGATATTTTACAGGAGGTGTTGGTTAAAGAAAATCCTTTTGCTACGGAAGAAACAGGATTGTATTGTTCTAACCAACTTACTGATATTGATGCTGCGAATTTTTATGTGGTTACCGTCCCTACTCCGGTAGATAAAAACAACCGTCCCGATCTCACACCGCTGTATAAGGCTTCCGAAACTGTAGGTAAGGTACTGAAAAAAGGCGATATCGTCGTTTACGAATCTACTGTCTATCCAGGAGTTACCGAGGAGGAATGTATCCCTGTGTTAGAACGTGTTTCTGGATTGAAGTTCAATGAAGATTTTTTTGCGGGCTACTCTCCTGAACGGATCAATCCAGGGGATAAGGAGCATACCGTGGAAAAGATTTTAAAAGTAACAGCGGGCTCAACACCAGAGATAGGTAAGGAAGTCGACGAGGTCTACAAATCGGTTATCACCGCTGGCACGCATTTGGCACCTTGTATAAAAGTTGCTGAAGCCGCGAAAGTAATTGAGAATTCCCAACGTGATATCAATATCGCATTTGTCAACGAGCTAGCTAAGATCTTTAATATTTTGGACATTGATACGCATGCAGTCTTGGAAGCCGCAGGAACGAAGTGGAATTTTTTGCCCTTTAAACCAGGGCTAGTTGGCGGGCATTGTATTGGAGTAGACCCATATTATTTAGCACAAAAGGCACAAGAACATGGGTATCACCCCGAAATTATTTTGGCAGGACGTCGCTTAAACGACTCCATGGGGGAGTATGTAGCATCGCAAGTGATCAAATGCATGATTAAGAAAGGAATCAATGTAAATGGTGCGGAAATTTTGATGCTCGGCGTTACCTTCAAGGAGAATTGCCCAGATGTACGTAACACGAAAATTGTGGATGTCATTGCAGCGTTGGAAGATTATGGCGTGAAGGTAACAACGTTTGATCCTTGGGCAAATCCAGCGGAAGTAGATCATGAGTATGGACTTAAATGCCACAACAACTTATCTGAGGGGACTAAATATGATGCGATCGTTTTGGGTGTTGCTCATAAGGAGTTTTTAGGGATTGATTTGAACAGTTTGAAGAAGGGAAACGCTATCATATACGATGTGAAAGGTATTATTTCGGATAAAGCAGATTCTAGATTGTAGTCGTTTTACTTTCGCCAACATTAAAACAAAATTAGGTGGTAAATAATAGGAAGAGCCTTCTCTCGTTAACTGTAATTTACACTATAGGAAACTTGTCGTCGAAATTGATAAGTTTCCTTCTTGTATTTTTTACTACATACTTTCTAAGTAGGGAAGAGGTTGGACAATTTGATTTGATTTTAATCACGGTAAATCTCTTGCTCCCTATCGTTTCCTTTCAGTTATCAGATGCTAGTTTGCGCTGGCTCCTAGATGCTAAGATCGATATTGAGAGGAAGCGAGGCGCCGTTTCAACTATATTTTTTTTCCTCATATTCTCCTTAACGGTTTTCTCTTTCGGGTATCAAATTTACAATCATTATAATCCGTCGCCTTATTCTTCGTACCTTAATATCCTTTTGATATTGCAGGTTTTCTATATCTTTTTGCAACAAACAATCAGAGGGATGGGGTTGAATAAGCTTTATGCATCCAACAGCGTCATTAACGCGATTATTTATTGTTCGTTAGTAATAGGTCTTTTAAAAAATTCTGATTTAAGGTTAGAGGCCCTATTAATATCAAATATTGTAGCATTGGCTGTAACGGCCTCACAATTGGTTTTAAGGGCCAGATTATATAGCTATATAAAATTCAAGTATTCTTCTGTCAGTCAGCTGCGATCTTTTCTTAGCTACTCGATACCATTGATGCCTAATTCTTTGAGTTGGTGGGCCATATCTTCCTCCAACCGTTATCTAATATTGTCGTATGTTGGCGCCGTGGGAAATGGAATTTTTGCAATATCATATAAAATACCAACAATAATGACTATGCTATTAGGCATATTTTCGCTTGCTTGGCAAGAAAAGTCCATACTATCTTACGAGGATGATGAAAGAGATAATTACTATTCTTCGGTATTCAAAAAATATTTGAAAATAGTTTTTTCAATATCGTTTTTAATAGTTGCAGTCAATCAACCTTTTATTAAATATTCCGTCTCAGATTCTTTTTTCGAATCTTATCAATACACCCCCATACTGATCCTTTCAACAATTTTGAGTTCTATCTGTGGCTTTTATGGGACGGGTTTTCTAGGGGCAAAAAAAACTAGAGGTCTTTTGATCAGTAGTATAATCGGTGGAGTCGTAACGATATTGTTTTCATTTCTGTTGATTCCGCTAATTGGACTTTTCGGCGCTGCATTTTCAATCGTTATAGGCTATTTTGCCTTATTAATAATTCGAATAATTGATTCACGAAAATTTTTCCGTTTAGAATTCCCGATTAAGGACTTCATCGGATACTTACTAATTTATTTGGTTATAACCTTATTAGGGTATATCGAAAATATATATTTTATTATTATAAATGTGCTTATAGCTTCTTTATCTGTGTTTTTATTAAATAAAACGATGATTTATAAGGGTTACGCGGTTTTTCTAAAAAAAATAAAATCTAAAAAATAAAAGTATGAAATTCGGACTTTTTACATACAAAAATCGGAATAATAGCTTTAATGTAGGTGATCACATTCAAAGTTTAGCAGCAAAACAGTATCTACCGCAGGTTGATAAACTCATTGAACGTGATTCTTTGAGTCTTTTAAAATTGGAGGATAAGATAGCTGTAATTATGAATGGCTGGTTTACTCATCATCCAGAGAATTGGCCTCCGGTGCCTAATATTGTGCCATTATTTGTGTCATTTCACCTGAACTCTGCACATGCCGCGAAAGTCTTAAATAAAGAAGAAAATGTAAAATACTTCAAAAAGCATTCTCCAATAGGCTGCCGAGATACAGGAACTGTTAAATTCCTGAAGGAAAGAGGGATCGATGCATTTTATAGTTCGTGTCTGACTACTACGCTCGACAAGAAATATAAGTCAAATGAAAGAGGGGAAGATATATATATGGTTGATGTATTATATAAAGACGATATGTTTTCGCAGTATAAAGCATCACCAAGAAGAATTCTTTCAGATATAAAATCAGGAAGAATTTTAAAGTTGTTTAAAAGAGGCAGACAAATAAAGAATATTTTTCCTAAATCTATTTTAGCCAAAGCACAATATATAACTCACTCCTACAGAAATGATGATTATAACGAAGCGGAGAGATTTGCCTTGGCTGAAGATCTCTTGAAAAAGTACGCTCGAGCTAAGCTGGTGATAACCTCAAGAATTCATTGTGCATTACCTTGTCTAGCGATGGGAACCCCTGTTTTGTTTATAACAGGTGGTGGATTGTTCAATAAAAGTGAGATGTCGAGGTTGCAGGGCATCATTGAGCATTTAAACGTTGTTTCTACGGAACCATTAGTTCTTGATAAATCGATTGCAACTGTTGCTAGAACTTTGGATCCAAAGACAATTGATTGGGATAACATAACGAACCCGTCCAGTCATACTAGTTATGCAGAAAAATTGAAGAGTACTTGTGAGACTTTTATAACCAACCTTAGGTAAATTGTCTGTTATATGAAACTTCTATTTTTTATTTCTTCTTTGAGAGGTGGTGGTGCTGAAAGAGTTTTATCTACTGTTTGTAATGAGCTGGTGGATCGAGGTCATGATGTTTTTTTGGTAACAAACTTGCGAATCAATTTTGCTTACGACATAGACCCTAGGATAAAAACTATTGAGCTTTTTCCTGTGCCTCATCTAAAGCATAACGTTGTTAAAAGATACTTTTCATTATATAGACATATAAGAAAAACAGTAAAGGAGATAAGGCCAGACATTGTCACAAGCTTCATGGTTGACCTTAATATTCATATTATATTAGCCAATATGCTCTCGAAGGTTCCGATTGTCGCTTCGGAGCACTATTCATTTGATAGTAAGCATTCTTTTTTTCGTTATGTAAGTCGATTCTATATCAATAGACTTGCATCAAAAGTCGTGTTATTGACTAATTATGACTATGAATTTTTGGGTAAAAGACTTCCAAATAAAATCGTTATACCAAACCCTATAAATTACGAACCAGTTTTGGAAGATATGGTCCGACAACGTACCATTTTAGCTGCCGGTAGTATAAACCGGTGGTTTCAAAAAGGGTTTGATAATCTGTTAAGGGTTTGGTCGGAAATTTACAGTAGTTATCCTGATTGGACATTGAAAATCGCGGGTCAAGGTAGTGAAGAAAAATTGAACTACCTTAAAAATCTCGTATCGCAAATGGGGTTATCTGAATCGGTCGTTTTTATGGGATTTCAATCGGATATGCAGTCTGTTTTTCAGGAATCTGAGGTATTCGTGTTATCTTCGAGGTACGAAGGTTTGCCTATGGTTTTAATAGAGGCGATGTCGCAAGGATGTGCTTGCATAAGTTTTGATTGTATATCAGGTCCTCGAGAGATTATTGAAGATCGAGTTAGTGGTGTTTTGATTGAAAACCAAAATTTGGACGAAATGAAAAATAAATTGATCGAGGTTATGTCAAATTCTAGATTTAGAACCCAGCTTCAAAGAAACGCTGTAATCGAATCATTGAGATTTAGCAAAAGTAAAGTTATCGATAAATGGGAAATGATGTACAATGAGCTATTAGGAGCTAGTGCAAACTCCTCGGTAGATAAAGCTAAGTAGGATAACGGTTAGATAATATGGGGAATTAATCTTACAACCGCGAGTCTGCTTTTTTGTGTGCATGAGGTTATTTATCCATAGTAGAAGATTGTACTTCGACGCTACTCGTAGCAATTATTTCTGAAATTTCGGATTTTTGATATATTTATTATGTTTTCAAGTGATGTATAAATTATTCGCCTACATTTATAGGATTTTGGCAACTCCCAAGATTTTAGTGACATTTAATCTGTTGAAAAAGAATGAACTTACCGATACATATGGTAATTTTAAACATCAAAGGTTCAAATTACAGCTATTGCTAACACAAACTCTGTCTAATATCCCGCTTTACAAAGATGTGGATTTGAATGTGCGATCAGATGATTTTGATTATTCTGAGTTTCAAAAATTGCCTATTATAAGTAAGGAAATTATTAGGAAAAATTCTGCTGATTTACTGAATGCCAATTATAGCAAGCCAAAAGAAGTTTTTCCGCATACCTCAGGAGGATCGACAGGATCGCCAGTACGTTTTTTTAGAACTAAGGATCAAACAAACCAAGGGTTAGCAAACTTTTATTATGCGGTTCATTCTAACGAAGTAAATATTTTTGATCGCTCAGTTGATCTTTGGGGAGCAGAAAGAGACATGCATAATCCAAAGAAATTCTTCGATTACAAAAAGCTTATTTATAACAAAACTACATTAAACACTTTTGTTTTAAGTGATGAAATAATAAAACGGTATATTCATAAGCTTAACGATGTAAAGCCAAAATTTATTAAGGCTTATGTTCACTCCATATATGATATAGCAAAATTTATAAACAGTAATAACTTGAAGATTCTTTTTACCCCTGTCATCCATTGCACAACAGGACCTCTTTATCCAGAAATGGAGATTGAGATACGAAAAGCTTTCAACAATTGCCATGTCTATAGCTTTTATGGTTCAAGAGAGGTGTCTGCAATCGCCACTGAAACACCGACGAAAGATGGTATGTACGTTTTATATGATAACGTTTTCGTAGAAATACTAAATGACGAAGGGGAGCCTGTAAAGTATGGGGAAGAAGGCGAAGTTGTAGTTACTACGTTAAATAATTTTTATATGCCATTGATTAGATATCGTATTGGCGATCGTGCCATTAAAGGAGATCATCATAATTTTGGCACATTAATCTTAAAGAAAGTAGTTGGCCGGACACTTGGGAGTATTAAAAGAAAAGATGGGAGCTCCATCGACGGACAGTTTTTTACAACATTGTTTTTCAATAAAAAGGGTATAAAAAATTTCCAATTGATTCAAAAAGATATCTTGTTTTTAAAACTTAATATTGTTAAATCGGAAATATTTGATTCAAAAGAGTTAGATGAGATAATTCAACGGGTTAAAACTGAACTTCCGGATGTCGTTTTGGACACGGTTTTCTGTGAAAAAATCGATTTGACGTCGACCGGCAAGATTATGTACGTTTATTCAGAACTGTAAATGAATACAAAGGCTATTTCTTACTTCTCGGTACTTCTTGGGATCTATTTTACAATTTATACAGGTATTCTATATAAGGATCCTACTTTTGTAATAGTAATTGTAATAATGGCTTTGTTGAGCTTAATTTATAAACCAGAATTAAGACAGATCTACTTAACTGCCTTGTTCAGTTGTGTTACCATGGGTGCAATTATGATAGGAGTCTTTCAAGAGTCTGGGTCTTTTTTCGATCTCGGTGGGGATGATAGTAAGTTTTTTAGGTATTTTCTTGAAGCAAGTGACGGCAATACCTCGTTGTACCAATTCAGATACGGCAACTACCTCGCTCTTGGTTCAGGTTTTGTTTCTTTGTTGAAAATCTTCGGCCTCGTTCAAATCACGCCTTTATCTGTTTATCCGCTAAATTGGTTTATTGGTGCGAATGTCTGCGTAGCAACCTTCTTTTTAGCCAAGAGATTCGGACTAGATTCTGCAAGATCAAAAATGGTGGCAATATTACTATCCATTTATCCCTTTTTTGTGTTTTATGAGGTGAAAATTTTAAGAGATATTTTCTCGGGTCTTTTATTAATGTCTTTTTTACTTCTGTACACTTCGCGGCTAAAGATAATCGTTCGTATATGTTTTATGGCAGTTATTGCGTTGATTTGTCTGAAAGTTCGCGGAGAATTTATTCTTTACATGGTGGGATATGTTGGGGTAGACAAGTTTTGTGATTTGTATTACAGTAACCAAAGATATAAAGCTATTTTTCTAGCCTTAATTGCAGGTGTTGTTCTGTTGTTCAGCTACAATATCATAATTGGGTTGAGTGGACGAGAAGCAAATGAAGTCAGTGAATTATCTGAATCATATCAGGCAAGTCGAACTAGCGAAAGTTCTGAAGGTTCATTGGGAGCAAAGCTGAAAAGCGGCGGCCCTATATTTACTCCGATAATAATGTTATATATGTGGCTAAGCCCATTCCCACCTCCATTTTTTTTAAAGCAGAATGCCTATAATCTAATTATTTCGGTCGGGGTGATATTTTGGTACTTATCATGCCTCAAAATGCCATTTTATATAAGTAGTTTTTATAAAAGAAGTTCCAACACTGAGAAAAGGAGAGTTATCAGTAAGTTGTTAATCTATATTGCTTTAGTGTCGGCTATGATAGCACTGACGTCAGCAGATTCTAGGCACCTTATATCCTTCTACCCGCTCGCTTTTATATCCTTTGCACTTTTAAAGCAAGATTTTCCGTTATCCCGCTATGGGGTTATGAATTTCTTAGTAGCGATTGGTGTAGTTATTATTATTACAATATATTTTATTCTTAAGATTTTCTAAGCAGATTTTTAGATATGAAAAAAAAGCAAATTCTCATCGCGCTGCCTAATGATGTATTAGGTGGAGCGGAGCAAGTACTAAAAATGATTGCGAAATACTGGTTAGAACAGCATGCATGTGTTCATATTTTCTTCCTAAAGAAGCGAAGCACAGGTGCATGGGAGAGTCTAGATGGCGACTTAAATTTACACTACACGAATGCTGCTTCGGAAAAGAAAGGCCTAATTCAATTTTTTTGGAACCTCCGAAAATTTAAAAGTATAACTTTTGATTATACGTTTACCTCGCATGTTCATTTAAACGGTTTTTTTGGTTTGTTGCGGAAATGTAATGTTGTTAGAACGGAATTTTTTGTAGCTCGCGAATCGACTTCCATATTTGAACGATATTCAGGTTTAAAAAAAGCTTATTTTTCAGCTTACTATTATATGGGGTATTCTGCAATTGATCTTCTTATCTGCCAAACAGAAGGAATGAAGTGTTCCCTTGTGGAGGCATTACCATTTATTGAAAAGAAAGTTGATGTAAAAGTAATTCACAATCCGGTTGATTTGAAGGCTATCCAGTCTGCGGAACAATCAAACGATCTTGTCCAGTCATTCGGGAAATATTTTGTGGCCGCTGGAAGATTGATTCCAGAGAAGGGCTTTGATCTTTTGATCCGAGCTTTTGCAGAAATCAAAACAATCGATAGAAACTATAAACTTGTTATTTTGGGCGATGGCCCTCTTAAGGGAAGATTGGAAGATTTAATCTCTGAATACCGATTAAGTGATTCTGTAGTCTTAGCGGGCTTCGTAAAAAATGTTTTTCCTTTTTTTAGGGGCGCAGAATTGTGTATCGTATCTTCTCGAATAGAAGGATTTCCAAATGTGCTTCTTCAGATGATGTCACAAAATAAGAAAGTAATTTCAACTAACTGTGCGCATGGCATCGAGGATATTCCAGGTTTATTTATGGCCGAGAAGGAGAACGTTACATCCCTAACAAACGCTATCTCTTTAGCGCTAAAGACGGATGGAACCAATAACCGCATGATTTTTGATGAAGAGTTGAAATTACGTTCGATAGATAGCTTTATCAATAGCGTTTTAAATTATGTAAACAAAAAGCAATGAGAAATTTAGTAATTCTTCAAATCATTTTTCTTTTTTGTGTCCAGAGCTATGAGGCGATAGGCCAGATAGACGTTAAACTTTATGGTGCTAAAGGAGATGGTAAAAACGATGATACGCCTAGTATACAAAAGGCAATAGATGAAGCCTCTAATAGAGATGTAGAAGTTTTATTTCCAGCAGGAGTATACAAGGTTTCTACAATTAATATTAAAGCTAGTCTCAGAGGGATTGGAACTGTTAGAATAGTCCGGGGAAATTTTGCCTCCGCGGATCATTACAATTTTTGTAAAGCCCAAAATCAACAAAACTTAGTCATCCAAAATATAATTTTTGATGCGAATGTCGTAGCTAGCAAAAGCTCTAATGTAAGATCAAAAGGTATACCGCTCTTTGTGGTTTCCTGTAAGTATATTGAGATAAAAAATTGTGCATTTAAAAACTCAAGCCGAAGCGGATTAAGAATTGAAAACTCTTCGCATATCAAGGTCAATAGCTGTAGCACTGAAGGAACTCGAGGCAATTTTGGAGATGGTTATTACATAGCCAAAAGTAATCAAATCAATTTTTCAGACTCTAAAGCGAATGATTATACAAGAATCGGCTTCGTAGTTGAGGAAGGTTCTTCAAACATTGTTTTTGAGAATTGTTTGGCATCGTACGGGCATAGCGCCTCGAAACTAACCGGCGGTACAGAATATAATGCGGGATTTTGGTACGAAAACTCTTCGAACATCACGACGAAGAATTGCATAGCAAGGAATAATACCCATAGAGGGTTTGTAGCTTCGAATGGGAAGGGAATTAATACCGATGCAAATTTTCTGTTCGAAAGCTGCGTAAGTCAAAAATGTCCGATCGGTTTTTCCTTTTCATCGAAAGGAAAAACAGCCGTTTTCGTAAATGCGATCAAATGTAAGGCCTATGATGTTGATCGAGGTTTTGTTGCTACAGCTAGAACAGATAGAGATAAGTTTGAATTTAACCAATGTGAAGTGTACATGAAAAAGTTGGCAGCAAATGCAGCTAACAGCATAGCTTTTATGTGGGAAAGCCCATCTTCAACATTAAGTAAGACTAGAGTTGGATCGAAACCAAAATTCATATATTCTAACTCAAAGATATTCTATGATAAAAATGAAAATTTGTCGTTGATAACGAATGGGAGAGTAAACAATGGAGATATCAGTACGCATAGCGGCGGAGAAGTCGAGATAGTAATCAACAATGTTTCGAATTCTTTTTCGAATTCAAAACTCATTTTAAAATCAAGGCGAGGAAAACCGAGTTATATTAATAAATAAATGGAAGAATCAAGATCAATTTTGATTGTAACAAACGTCGATTGGTTTCTTATTTCTCACCGCCTTGTATTGGCTGAAGCAGCATTAAAGGCGGGTTGGAGAGTTTACGTTGCATGCGAAGATTCAGGGCGAAGTGATGAGATAAGGGCTAGTGGGGCAGAATTTATACCTTTTACGTTTTCTAGGTCTGGAACCAATATAATACAAGAAGCGAGGTTATTTTTTCGGTTTAAAGAATTATATAAAAGGCTTCGACCCGATGTTGTGCATCAAATCACGATTAAGCCCGTGGTTTATGGAAGCCTTGCTGCTCGATTAGAAGGGATACCTGGAATCGTTAACGCAATAAGCGGTTTAGGTTATATGTTTGCGCATGGGGAAGTGGGTGTATTTCAGCGATTTATTTTGAGATTAATGAAAATAGGTGCAAATCGAAGAGGTGTATCGTTCATTTTTCAAAACGATGATGATAGGTCTATTTTGACCCGGTTTAATGTTTTAAATCAAGCGAACAGGGTTGAGATAATTAAAGGTTCCGGTGTCGATTTAAAGAAATTTGGTTTTTCTCCGCTACCAGATACTGGCTTGATCAAAATATTATTACCGTGTCGTATGTTGTGGGATAAGGGTGTAAAGGAGTTACGGGAAGCAAGTGAGTTGCTCAAAGCGCGTTATAGTGATAAAATACAATTTGTTTTGGTAGGGATGGCCGATGATAAAAATAAAGCAGGTGTCCCCGAGACATATCTTAGGGATTGGGATGATGGAAAATATGTTGTTTGGATGGGACAACAGTCAGATATGGTTAAATTCTATAGGGCGTGTCATATTGTTGTATTGCCTTCATATCGCGAAGGTTTACCAAAGACGTTGATCGAGGCCTGTGCGATTGGACGGCCAATAGTAACTACAGATGCTGTAGGTTGTAAGGATTGTGTCGATCAGGGAGTAAATGGCATTAAAGTTCCTGTTAAAGATAGTTCGGCGTTAGCTACAGCCCTCGAAGAAATGATTAATAATCGGGAATTGATGATAAGAATGGGAAGCGCTGGTCGTGAAAAAGCGGAAAAGGAATTTGATGTAGTTGGTGTGATCGATAAACACCTGCAAATTTATAACTCAGCTTTGAAAACGTGAATGTGACCGTAACAGGTGCGTCGGGATTTGTTGGACAAAACCTCGCACGATTTTTTCTGAAGGAAGATATCAATTTTTTTCCGCTTTCAGTCCGAGATCGGAAGTGGGAAGAGATGATGCCGATGGTAGGGTCAGCTTTAATTCATCTAGCTGGCAAAGCTCACGATACATCGAACACTACAGATCAACGAGTTTATTTTGAGGTTAATAGAGATTTGACAATCAGGATATTTGATAGATTTTTGGCATCCGAAATACGTGATTTCTTTTTCATAAGCTCTGTAAAGGCTGTAGCGGACACTCTCGTTTCCCCATTGACCGAAGAGATAGCAGGATCTCCCCTCACTCCGTATGGAAAGTCAAAACGCGAAGCGGAGGAGTATTTATTAAATCAACAGTTGCCTGAAGGAAAGCGTTTGTTCATCATTCGACCCTGTATGATCCATGGTCCCTACAATAAAGGGAATCTAAATCTACTTTATAATGTTGTGCGAAAAGGAATTCCGTGGCCGCTAGCAGATTTCCAAAATGAACGTTCATTTTTAAGTGTAGATAACTTATGCTTTTTGCTGGGAAGAATGATGCGGGATGAGACCTTATCCTCTGGCGTCTACAACTTCGCGGATGATAGTCCTATATCTACTAACGCGTTAGTGGGGCTTATCGGAAATTGTATAGGCAAGTCGACAAAGTTATGGCATTTTCCAAAGACTATTGTTAAAAGTATAGCAAGCATTGGCGATGCTATACCTTTTCCACTAAATTCAGAGCGACTTAAAAAGTTGACGGAATCTTATGTTGTATCTAATGCGAAAATTAAGCGTGAATTGAATTTAGATAAGTTGCCTTTAACGGTAGAAGATGGTCTGAAAAAAACGATCCTTTCGTTTGTTAAACCAAGCTGATAGGTAGCTGAAGAATCTACCATATTAAAAACGTGAGCATAATTGACATGATAGCATATTTTGCAGTATTTTTAACCCTATTTATCATTGAGCTTTTTTATTTTAAAGTTGCGAAAAAGTTCAATATTATAGACAAACCCAATCTGCGGTCGTCGCACACAAATGTTACTCTGCGGGGAGGAGGTATTATTTTTTATTTCGGAGCCGTTATCTATTTTTTCTTTTCTGGTTTCCAATATCCGTGGTTTTACTTGGGGTTAACATCGATGACCATCGTTTCTTTTTTAGATGATGTTTTCACCTTGTCGAATAAGATACGGTTACTATTCCATTTTGGATCAGTCTTATTGATGGCTTACCAATTAGATGTTTTTGAAATGCCTTGGTATTTTTTGCTTATAACTTTTATTGTAGTAGTGGGGGTTATCAATGCTTATAACTTTATGGATGGTATTAACGGTATAACAGCATGCTATAGCCTGGCAGTTGGCGGACTATTGATGGTTGTAAATCGGCAGATCAACTTCGTGGAGCAAGATCTCCTCGCTTATAGTATGCTTGGTTTATTGGTCTTTACATTTTTTAATTTTCGAACAAAAGCAAAGTGTTTTGCGGGAGATGTGGGATCGGTTGCCATTGCATATATCCTATTATTCGCTTTAGGTGCGCTAATTATCAAAACTGGTAACATGATATATTTTTTATTCTTAACTGTATACGGCGTTGATACTGTTTGGACTATCCTCCGCCGTATTTACAGACGGGAAAATATATTTGAAGCGCATCGGTCACACTTGTACCAATATTTGGGTAATGAAGCTGGAGTCAATAAGCTTGTGGTTTCATTTGCTTACGGTGTATTGCAGCTTATTATTGGTTGGCTCGTAATTAATATGGCCGACACTGACACACAGTCGCAGTTATTATTTTCCATTTCCTTATTATCCATCACTAGTATAGCGTATTTATTTTTCAAGCAAAGGGTCATTAAGGAATATGTTAACGGATCAATAAGGTAGAAACATCAAATTAAATTAACACAGACAGTATGGTTGAGATTCTACACGGAGGAAAGGCTCAGGATCATAGAGGACAAATAAGATTTGTCAATGATTTTGATATGTCGAATGTGAAACGATTTTATATTATAAAAAACACCGATACTAAACTTGTGCGCGGCTGGCGGGGACATCGCATAGAGCAGCGTTGGTTCTACGTATTGTCTGGGTCTTTCACTATCGATTTAGTAAAAATAGATGATTGGGATATGGCTTCGAGGGATTTACCTGTTGATAGAAAATTATTAAATAGTACCGAGCAGCAATTACTACACGTGCCGGATGGTTATGCCACTGCTGTACAAGCAAACGAAGAAAATTCAGAGCTGTTGGTTTTCGCTGATTACGGAGTCGAGCATGCGTCATTTGACGATTATACTTGGAGCACAACGCACTTTATAAATAGAGTATGAGCAACAATTGGTAAACACGCAAGGTGTATTCCAAATAAAAAGCTATTTTTGTAGCAATGTCGGAGAAAATTGGAGAGCTTTTTGCTTTCAGGAATCGAATTAATTTAAAGAAAATATATGTGTAAACGTATCATAGGTGTAGGTGTTTCGCTTATCATAGCCTTAGCGTTATTCTGCACCTCCTGTGCCAGCAGAAAAGATATAGTCTATCTGCAGCCTGACTCGGTGGAATTAAATGCTAGCTATTCTATTAATGCCCCCAAATTACAACCAGGCGATATTTTAGCTATTTCTGTAACGGCAGATGATGTGAGAGCAACGCAACCGTTTAACCAAATTTCTTCCTACCAAGGAACAGGCGGATCTATACAAGCCGCAAACCCGTTTATTCCAACCTATACGATCGACAGTAATGGTGAAATCGATTTCCCAAAGCTCGGTAAGATAAAGTTAACAGGGAAGACGAGAGTGGAAGCCTTGGACATGATACGAGACGAAGTCAGCAAATATATTGTTAATCCAGGAGTCAGTGTAACCGTTAGAAATTTCCGGGTAACTGTGCTTGGAGAAGTTTCTCGTCCAGGTACATTTCCTATAGATAACGATAGGATAACAATTCTCGAAGCACTCGGCCTCGCCGGCGATCTAACTATATATGGTAAACGACAAGATATACTTGTAGTCCGCGAACAAAATGGAAAGAAAAAGGAATACAGATTAGATCTGACAAAAAGAGAGACTTTCAACTCACCCGCTTATTATTTATCGCAGAATGATGTGGTGTATGTTGAACCAAATGGTGCTCGTATACAGACTTCTAGATATACTCAAACTACATCAGTTTTTGTCTCGGTTGTCGGTTTAATTATTACAGTGATCTCTGTTCTCACGCGTTAATCTTTAATGTTTAGTATGATGAAAGATAAAGTCTACCAAAAGTCGCGAGATATGGATGATCAGGACATTAATCTGAAACAATTAGTAGAGCAATACGCGTTTTACTGGAAATGGTTTGTTTTATCAATTTTTGTCTGCCTCTTCGGAGCATTTCTTTACCTTCGTTACGCGCAGCGCATTTACAACGTAAACGCTAAGATCTTGCTGCAAGATGAAAAGCAGGCTTCTGGCGATATGGCAGGGTTATCGGAATTATCGAATATGTCTGGAATTGGAGGTACTTCAGGCGCATTCGTCAACGATCAAATGGAAGTAATTAAATCGCGACGAATAATGCGAAAGGTAGTCGAAGCGAATCGTTTAAATATATCTTATTACTCTAAGGGGAGTATAATATCATCTGAAATTTTAGAAAGTGAGTCTCCTTTAAAACTGATTTTAAATGAGTCTAATACAATTCGTTTAGATTCTATAAGCTATTCTTTCACAATTAGTAAAGTTGGAAAATCCGTTAAAATCAAAGATGAGGTAAACGGAATTCGTGATTATAAATTGGGAAGTCCGATTTCATCACCGATCGGAAATATTTCGCTTGTTCCTCAGAGAAATACACAATGGGAAGGCGATTTGACAATCGCTTATCAGCCCACTGATGTTGTTATAGACGGTCTTAGATCGTCCGTCGAAATATCCCCTAATAAGGAACGACAATCATTTTTGATTAATTTCTCGATGAGTCATACATCTAAAGACAAAGCTCGGCTCGTTTTGAATTCGTTAATTCGTCAATACAATGCAGATGTTACGGAAGATAAAGCCATGGTTACAAAAGCGACGTCAGCATTTATTGATTCAAGATTGGGATTGATTTCTAAAGATCTTGCGTCAGCAGACACGCGCGTTGCAGATTTTAAAGATCGCAACAATATGGTCGATATGGCGGCAGAGGCACAATTATATATGCAGAACGCAACCACCAATGAACAGAAATTGGTTGAATATCAAACACAATTGCGTCTTGCAGATATGATGAGGTCTGCGATAAGTGATAAAGATATCTCTCTTTTGCCTTCTAATATAGGATTAAATGACCCTTCTATTCAGGGAAATATACAAGGCTATAATGATTTGATATTAGAGCGGGATGATTTGTTAAAGTCTGCTACTCCTGATAACCCGGTTATACAGAATTTAAATAAAAATATAGCAGAAATAAATAAGAGTCTGAATTCATCGTTGGATAATTACAGACGAGTTTTACAAAGCAACGTTAGCTCTCTTCAAGCTCAGAAAAATAAGTTTGAAGGAAAACTCGGACAATTGCCCAACCAGGAGCGCGGATTTAAAGATATTTCGCGGCAACAACAAATTGTGGAATCACTTTATCTTTTCTTGCTACAAAAGCGAGAAGAAACAGAGATTAAGGCTTCAGCAACACCTGCTAATTTGAAAATTGTGGATGAAGCATATGGGTCGAATATACCTGTGGCTCCAAAAAAATCAATAGTTTTGCTGGGTTCCTTTCTAGTTGGATTACTTATCCCGTTAGGAATTCTTTATCTGAAATTCCTTCTCGACAACAAGATCCATTCTCGAAAAGATATTGAAGAAGCCTTCGGTGCGCCTATTCTTGGCGAAGTACCCTCTTCGGACCATCCAATTATCGAAGAAAATGATCGATCATCTTTAGCTGAAGCTATTCGGATATTGCGCACCAATATTTCCTTTATGTTGGGGCATAAGAAAGATCAGTCTTCAGTACTTTATGTAACGTCCACGACATCCGGCGAAGGAAAATCGTTTATTGCCACCAATCTCGCGAAGATACTTGCGATGTCGGGAAAGAAAGTACTGTTGATTGGTGCCGATATCCGCTCGCCGAAGGTATTGGATTATTTGGGACTATCGCACCTACAGCATACGAATATCGGGATTACGCAATACCTGATCAATCCCGAGATGTCAGTGTCTAATATTGTGATCAAGAAGCCAGAACCCTATAATTTCGATATTATCTATTCGGGCTATATTGCACCCAATCCGGCTGAGCTGTTGATGAATGGGTACTTTGCGGATGTCATTGCCTATGGGCGTATGCAGTATGACTATGTGATCGTGGATACGGCGCCAGTGAGTTTGGTGACGGATACGCTGTTGATTGCCGAACATGCGGATATGACCATCTACGTAGCGCGTTCGAACTACTTAGATAAGCGTTTGCTTAATGTGCCTAAGGAACTGTATGAAGATGGCAAGCTGAAAAATATGGCCGTTGTCATCAACGATGTGGATTTCAAACGCGGTTACGGCTATGGCTATGGCTACGGCTATGGCTATGGCGAAGGCACGAAAGAGGTATCCCTTCGCAAACGGATCAGCAAGTTTTTGAAAGATCCCTTCAACAAAAAGAAGGATAAGCTTTAGACTCGCTCGCCTGTTTCGAAAATCCCGATAGATTATCCCTATCGGGATTTTTTTTCGGACAGGGCTTTAGCTTTATTCACTCGGCAAGCAGCGCGATTGCTCGATATGCGCAACACCCTATAAAACTTTTTTTATAGGCAATCCGGCAGTTCGCTTGGCATTAAACTTGCTTTAAGGATTGCCGTCAACCTACTTCCATGTTTTGTTCCCTCCTTGTTGGGTGATGGCATACGGTTGGCCCATAGTACATAAAAAGAAGATATGCATACAACAGATCAGGCGATGAAGCCTATATTGGTGATTTTGGCCGCAGGCATGGCCAGCCGTTACGGATCGGCAAAGCAGGTGGATGGCTTCGGGCCAAACAATGAAACGATTATCGACTACTCGATTTACGATGCGATCAAAGCAGGCTTTGGCAAGGTGGTCTTCGTGATTCGCGAAGAGTTTTTAACAACCATGCAGGCTAACTTTGATGCCAAACTACGGGGCAAGATCGAGGTAGCCTATGCGTTCCAAGATTTCAACTTGAAGAAATTCGGTGTGGATACGGTCGTGGAGCGCGAGAAGCCGTGGGGAACGGCGCACGCTGTGATGAGTGCCGAGCAGGCGATTGATCGCCCTTTCTGTGTCATCAATGCTGACGATTTCTACGGTTTCGATGCCTTTCAAAAAATGCACGACTTCCTCGTCAACGAGGCGCACGATGAGGAGATGGCCATGGTGGGTTTCGAAATCGGCAATACGCTGTCCGATCACGGCTATGTGTCGCGCGGTGTCTGCGCGATCGACGATAAGGGCTACATGCAAAGTGTGACAGAGCGCACGAATATCTACCGCGGTGCGGATGCCTGCGCCGACAGCATTGTCTATAAAGAGGGCGAGCAGGAGCACCCTTTGTCGGCGGAAACGCTGGTGTCGATGAATTTCTGGGGCTTCACGCCCAAGATTATTGATGTGGCGCGTTCCCTGTTTCCCGATTTTGTGCAGAAAAACAAAAGTAATCCCAAAGCGGAATTCTTTATCCCGTCCATTCCGGATTACATGGCGAAAATGGGCTTGGCACGGTTTAAGGTTATCCCCACGTCATCGCCTTGGTTCGGGGTGACCTATAAAGAAGATAAAGAACAAGTGCGCGACAGCATACGTCAGCTCGTAGCCTTACAGACGTATCCCCATACGTTATATGCGGCAGACAAACGGGTGGATGCTGCCTTGTATTTGGAACAATAGCACGAACATAGCGCGCTATCCGTTCGAATAGAGCTTGTTTATCGTTTCAGGGCAAATCTCTGTTACAACATTATTTTTTAAATCCCACCCTTTTGGGTGGGAAAGTTTACGCCCTGCTGCGGTATTTTTGGATTATCATCTACCTACGAAAAGCAATGGTTAATCTAAATACGTACAGCATGGCGGTAATCGATAGCCGACCGGCTTATTTACAGAAATTGCGCGACTATTTCCAAGAGTCAACGGCATTCCATTCCATAATTGCCGTGGGTAGCATTGACGAGTTTTACGATCACCTGGGGAGGCAAGAATTCGATATCGTACTCTGTGGCATAACGCCGGCTCTGCAACCTGTGCAGGCTCTGTTCCGTGATTTGCAGAGCCGGTCTACCGCCAACAAAACGGTGCTGCTTGCGCCGTTGGAACAAAAAGCCGACATTTTTCGGGGCATCTGTTTTGGTGCCACGGCATTTCTGCCGGAACGCCTGCCGCTACCGATTATGGAGCAGCGGCTGCTTTTCCACCTGCAAGACAACTACTGGCTCCATGCCGAGCTTGCCCGGCAGATGCTGCATTACTTCGAGCAGCAGTATGTCTGTACCTCCGGCATCCTGCATCCGTTAACCGAAGCGGAGCATGCCTTGCTCTTGCTTGTTGGCGAAGGAGCCTGTCTGCAAAAGGTCGCCGAAGCGCATAAGCATGAAGAGAACCAGATCAGGTCCCTTGTTGGGGGTATTTTTTACAAACTGCATCTCATACATCGAAAGGAAAGGGCGCTGTCCCTTTGTCCAGTCAGTTGAGCCGATCTACCAGCACCATAAATAGCAGCCTAAACCATTTATTTTTTTCACGCCATGTTCTCTATTTTTAATCGTAAAAGACGCTATAATGATTTAAGTTGGATGGCCGTAGATATGCATACGCATGTGCTGCCCGGTCTGGATGATGGCAGCACCTCGGTGGCCGATAGCACAGCGATGATTACCCGCATGCACCAATTGGGTATTGTGCAGTTTTATGGTACGCCCCATGTGCAGCAGGATATCTACCCGAATGATAATGAGGCGATCTTATCTGCCTACCGGCAATTGGAGGATGTTCCTGTCCTTAAAAATATCTATATCGACTATGCGGCGGAATACACGGTAGAGCAGGCCTTCCTGCAACAGATTTCCCATACAGCGGACAGTCTCTTGCCGCTCGCTGGCCGCTACATCCTAATTGGCATGTCCTACGTCAGCGAGAGTCCGGACATAGTTGCGGTGATCAATGCCTTGACGCAGAAGGGCTACACCCCGATGTTGGCCAATGTCGAGCGTTATGTGTATTATCACCAGGATATGAGTCCGCTGAAAAAATTTAAGGACCTCGGCTGCTTGCTGCAAGTGGGGCTGCTGTCCTGCTACGGCTATTACGGCTCTAAAGAGAAGCAGGTGGTAAAAAGTTTGCTGGACCAGGGTCTGATTGACCTGCTGGCCACTGATATACACTACGAACGGCATGTGAAGGCTATTGAACACTTCGTCGGAAAACAGGATCTTTCTACCTACTTCGCTGCCAAAATCAAGAACAAAACGTTGTTCTTGGCCAATCAGGGTATCGATGCCTAGCATGCCGCCCATGCGATCGCATGCCCAAACCTTTGCAAAACCAATCCTCATATACAGGTAGTTTCCTTTCGGAGCTTCGGTGTCTGTGGTGGGAGACCGCTCCATCTGCAGGACTGCCTTTTTTTTAGCACAAGATGTTTCTGCTCGCAAGAGAGAACGCTTGTGCTTTTTTTTGTCCCTCGCCGTGACCAGGTTGTCCCTCGCCGGGACAGGGGCGTTACTTTTGAAGGGCAAAAGTAACCAAAACCCCGTCGCTGATTTTTGTTGCATCCTTATTGGGCAGTGCATGGGCAAGTTCCTACAGACGCAACAAAAATGATGCGACATTGCTGTTAATGATGGGCAGAAGCGATAGTGAGCGTGCTGCTGATGATCGCGTTACGCTAAAGCTGTTGTGTATTACGTGAAGAAGTGAAAAGGTTAAGATGTCATAAGGTTAAGATGTGATAAGGTGATGAAGTGACGTGCCAGCTCTTAAATAGTGAGCAGAAGCGATAGTGAGCGTGTGCCTGAAGATCGCAATACTGTAGATAGCGAACGACAACTTTTTGATAAGGGAGAGCATGCAACGGAACTTTTGGGTCTCCTTGCAAGTGCTGGCTGGCAAAGAGCATGTTTGGCGGTTTTGAGGGCAGGGCAAGCATGGAATCATGTCGCCATCGCATCCAAAGCGATGGCGGCGTTATTCCGGCTTCGGCCAAACAGGGTGCTTTGCGCAGGAAGGGCCTGTGCGACAGAGCACCTCAAGGAGACCAAGGCTTTTGATCACTTTTGGCCTTCAAAAGTGATGCCCTGCCGCGACGAGCGGCGAAAGGGATTAAGGGAAGCTACCAAAGGATTGAACAGCAACCCCGCGGAAGCGACATGCATCCTTGTGGGGCAGTGCATGGGCAAGTCTCTACAGACGCAACAAAAATGATGCGACATTGCTGTTAATTATGGGCAGAAGCGATAGTGAGCGTACTGCTGATTTTCGCGTTATGCTAAAGCTATTGTGCCTTGAGTGGAGAAGTGAAAATGTGAAGAAGTGAAAAGGTTTAAATGTGATAAGGTGAAGAAGTGATAAGGTGAAGAGGTGAAAAGGTTAAGATGTCATAAGGTTAAGATGTGATATGGTGATAAAGTGACGTGCTGGCTATTAAATAGTCGGCAGAAGGGATAATAGTTTGCTGCTGATCATCGTAATCTGCATTACTGTAAGATAGCGAACGATTGCCGTTGATAAGGAAAAGCGTATAACGGAACTTTTAGGTCTCCTTGCCTGTGCTGGGTGGCAAAGAGGATGTTTGGGGGTTTTGAGGGAAGGGCTAGCATGGAATCATGTCGACATCGCATCCAAAGCGATGGCGGCGTTATTCCGGCTTCGGCCAAACAGGCTGCTTTGCGCAGGAGGGGCCTGTGCGACAGAGCACCTCAAGGAGACAAAGGCTTTTGATCACTTTTGGCCTTCAAAAGTGATGCCCTGCCGCGGCGAGCGGCTATTTAATATAAAAGGGCCGCCGAGGCGACCCTTTCACTGCTTATGAAAATTATGTTTCCCGGGGAGAGAAACGATAAGTCAAAATTACAAATAAAATTTGATCAACCTGTTATCCAATAAGAAAAATGTTGTAACATTTATAATAGTTGTGGCGTTTTTCCTACAACACAATCGATTGTTCTTTTTTGTGTCTTTTTCACCTTTTATCCTGACTCAGGTAGTCAAGGCTATTCCATCGACCTTTTTTGAGGTGCCATTTCGGCAAAATTGCCTCGAGCCCTTCTAAACTTGACAGCAAGCGTACCTAGACTTAAGTCTAGTTCTGCAGAAAGTGCTGGAAATCAGTTTTTTTAAAGTCTTTGGCCTTTCTGTACCCCTCAAAGGCTTGTAGTTGTTGGGTGTCGCGGTTATTTAACCCCTTCTGACCGCGGGTCGTTTGATGAGGGTAATTCCAGCAGTAAAAAATATTTTTTGTTTGGAGTTGACAGCTAAGATAAAAATACTATTTTTGTGGCCATTAACCTACACGGTCAATGCTACTGCTGAGCGGCCGTTTAAGAAAAGGAAAAACATGCGGATCGGACGACACTGATCATCAATAAATAGTTTAGTTCGATTTGTTACAATAGATACCATGAAAAATATGATTTTCGTTACATTTTAACTGTGAAAAATACGGTTTTTATAAGATTTGTAGTCAATTAATATAAAATTAGCGATAATGTAGCATAATGTTTACAATTAATAGCTATATTTGGGTCTACAATTTACAGATTAACACCGAGTGGGGCAAAACCCGCGGATATTGTACGGCAAAATACATCAATCTAAGCTAAAAACTTGTAAAAAGGCTGTACTTATGAAAATTTTGAACAAAATTAGTGTTTACGAAGACTAAAAATTGAAAAAAACAGAAAGCATTAGAATTAAATAGTCTTTTTGAAGAAGAAATCAAGAAAAAACAGCTTGTTCGTGTTAATTTCATATTAACCTAACATCAGGTTTTGGAAGATCCCATCTTATGCATGAAAAAACATGCATGGCTGTACCTCTTTTGCTTATTGTTTAATCAATACGAATGAAGATTCACTTATAGGAATGTCATTTCCTATAGCGTTCTTTTTAGTCTGAATAGGTAAATATGAAAACGAATTAATCTTGTAGAACTATGCATAGATATGTCCAAAACCGCGTGCTGGCATTTTTAAAGATACTCCTTGTCATGACCGACATCGTATGTTTGAATATTGCCTTCGTTGTTGCCTTCTCGTTGGTGACAGCCTATGGCCTTGTAGACGCCACAGAGGTAAAAAGTAGCAATTACTTCTCGCTATGGATGATGTTCAACCTTATTGCTGTCGTTTCGGCGATGTTTTTCAAGCTGTATGCGGACAACACCATCGAGCGTTTGGAAAATGTTTTCCGCATGACGGCGCGTACCGTTGCCACGCTGCTGCTGATCTTCGGCGGCTGTACATTTATCGGCCACACGTTCTCCGGCATGCCTTATTTCTTAGGGGCCGTTTTCGCTACGGTGCTCTTCTACACGGCGGTGTCGCGCTTTCTGCTTACCTATGTATACACCGTGCTGCCGCGCCGCCTGAAATGGAGCAAGCGCGTGGCTTTGATCGGGCACAACGATCACCTGGGGCCTCTTGTTGGAAGCTTTTCGCCCAACAACCCTTTCTACAGCGTGGATACCATCCAATATCACGACGCTATGGAGAAAGCCAGCAAAGACGAGAAGGTCGCGCAGTTCAAGCGTTACTTCGAGCAGGTATCCAAACTGGGTATCCACGATGTTTTTCTGGTCAGCACGCCAGATATGACCAGCTACAGCAAAGAGCTGATCATGGCTGCCGACCACGAATGTGTGCAGCTCAACTTTGTGCCGGCTGTGACAGCCAGCATCAACTATGGCAACGAAGCCACTGAGCGCGTCACGATGCAGCTGCCGGTATTGCGCTCGCACGAGGAATCCCTGTCCACCATGGAAAACCGCATTAAGAAGCGCTTGGTGGATCTGTTTATCTCCAGTATGGTGATCGTCTTTATCCTAAGCTGGTTGGTGCCCATCATTGGGCTGATCATCAAGATACAGAGCCCCGGCCCAATTTTCTTCAAGCAGCCGCGCTCCGGACGCAACAACAAATCCTTCGGCTGTTACAAGTTCCGCAGCATGGTAATCAATAATGAGTCTGGCAACAAGCAGGCAACAAAAGGCGATAAACGTATCACACCGATCGGTGCCTTTCTGCGCAAGACCAACCTCGACGAGTTTCCGCAGTTTATTAATGTCTTCTTGGGGCAGATGAGCGTCGTCGGGCCGCGTCCGCACATGCTTTCGCACACCGAGCATTACAGCCAGCTCATCCAGCACTACATGGTGCGTCAGTTCGTGAAACCCGGCATTACCGGATGGGCGCAGGTCAATGGCTACCGCGGCGAAACAAAAGAACCGGAACTGATGGCCAAGCGCGTCGAATTTGATATCGAGTACATGAGCAACTGGTCGGCCATGCTGGATTTTAAGATCGTCTGCATGACTGCCATCAACATGGTTCGGGGAGAAAAGAACGCCTATTAACAAACGCGTATAGTAGAAATCCAGATAAATTTTAACACCTATTCAGAAGTAATTATGAACATTAGATTTACTTATTTAGCGATGCTGATAAGCTTACTGACCTTCGCTGCCACCACCGAGGCAGTAGCAGGGGACGGGGAGCGCGACAGCATTCCGGAGTCGGCCTATGAGTACGGCTACCCCAATCCTTTCGCACTGGGCGTGCATGTGGGTACCACCGGTGTGGGGCTGCACATTTACCAACCGTTGGGCAACCACTTTGGTCTGCGCCTTGGTGGATCCTTTATGCCGTTCCGCACCAGCATCGTGGGCAACTATGGCAACCGCGATGTCCGCTCGGACGTATCGGCCAAAGCCAACAACGTGTCCCTGCTTGTCGGCTGGGCGCCATTTGCGCAGCAGCGCGGGTTTTTCCGCACGTTCAACATCCAGGTGGGGGGCGCTTATTTCTTTGACCTAAGCGGCAAATTGGAGTCGCGCTTGGTGGATGGCTATCAGTATGGCGACATCAATGTGCATCCCGATCGCGTCGGAACCATCACCACGCATGTCAACTGGAAAGAGACCGTAAACCCCTATGCCGGAATCGGCTGGAGCAACATTGTGCTGGATAGCCGCTTTTCGGTAAGTATAGACCTGGGTGCCTACTACCTGTCCAAACCAAGTGTCAGCATGGAAGCAACCGGCCTGTTGGAAGAAAACGTCAACAATGCACCGACGATCGAGAACAACATCCAGAATTACCGCTATTTGCCGCGTGTAGAAGTTGGTTTTAGCTACAGGTTTTGGAAATAGGTAAACGTTAAAATTATTGTGATCATGAAATTCAGAAAATTAGCGATATACAGCTTGGCCCTGGCGCTCGCAGGCAGTGCGGCGTCATGCGAAAGTCCGTTGAAGGACTTCAACCTGCAGATCAGTACCGAGGTCATCCAGCATTACGCTACCCTCCGTGTGGTGAACAGCAACAATGCATCCGTTGCCAACGCAACCGTGACGTTGGTATCGGGCGATACCCAAGATATTTACAATTTGGACGGCCGCAAGGACTTCAAAATAACGGGCGACTTGGTATCCTTCGGTTTGGATCCGGCGCGTATGCCTACCGCAGCAAATCCGGTGCGTTTCCGCGTCGAGATCAGCGCTCCCGGCTACACCACACAAATCGTTCCCGTAGCAATTACCGACGCTTCGGCGGGTATTGAAACCATCGTCTTGACACAGCCGGCCAACTTGCCGGAAGGTGCCGAACAGATCGTGGAAAATGTACCGTTGACCAGCACCGGTGCTACGACAGCAGCCACCACCGTTGCCGTTGCTTCGGCTACCGAAGGGACAGCCGGAAACGTACAGCTCACCATTCCTGCCGGTACACAGTTCTTAGATGCGCAGGGCAACACCTTGGTTGGTTCTTCCGTGCGCATCACCA
Organism: Sphingobacterium griseoflavum; assembly: GCF_014653155.1. Taxonomy (GTDB): domain Bacteria; phylum Bacteroidota; class Bacteroidia; order Sphingobacteriales; family Sphingobacteriaceae; genus Sphingobacterium; species Sphingobacterium griseoflavum. The sequence continues at coordinate 49,881 of NZ_BNAF01000008.1, forward strand.
TCACTAGTGTGGATGCCAACAACGACGAAGCCGTAGACCTATTGCCAGGGGGCAACCTCGTAGCGGATGAGGTGGTCGCCGAAGATGGCAGCACCACATCAGGAGCCTTTGCTTCGGCAGGCGTCGTGGACGTGAAAATGTTGGTTAATGGCGTTGCGGTCAAATCGTTTAGCCAGCCTATTGGTCTTTCCATGCCGTTGAATCCAAATTATGTGAGCCCCGCTACCGGCCAGGCCCTTACCACGGGACATGTGCTGCAGATCTTCAGCAATAGCGATAGCGACCGTGTTTGGACATTCGAAGAAAACAATGCCGTGGTTGGAACTGCCGCTACCGGCTTCCGTGCCAATTTCAGCATCGACCACTTGACGTTCTATATGGCGGGCGAGTTTGGCGAAGCCTGTGAGGCCGCGCGCAGCGTGGTGTTCTCGGGCGACTGGATGGCGAATGGCTCCACCTATCCGATCATCGTGGAAACCTGGTGGGGCGGCCGTGTGCTGACTACAACGGACTATTCCATCAGTGCAAGCAACGCAACGATTGCGATCAACAATGTGCCGGCCGTCGGAACATCCATTGTGGTGAAAAGCGGTGCCGGTAATATTTTGGAGCAGGCTCCGCTGGGCGCTTGTGGTGCCGTGACCAACATGCGTTTGCCAAATCCAGGCGATGCAACCGGTACGGTTTCTACCTTGCAGCTGTATGTACGCTGTCCAGATGCCACATCCACCATCACCCTGTTGCCAACATTCCAACTGTACTACCGCGTGACGGGAACATCCGAATTCAAGTACCTCGGTGCGGTGGATAACGGGTTCTTGCGCACCACCTTGTTGAAAACAGACGGTACACAGTATGATTTCCGCGCTATTTGGAAAAGCCACGTGAAAACGGTAGGTGCCAAAACAATCCAGGCAGACAACAGCGCAACGGTGGGCATCCAGCCGGGTGATATCATCGGCGAAAAAGCAGGTGCCACCAACTTGGCCATCTTGACCGAGGAATGTGGTAATCTGTAACGAATACGAATAAAGAAAAACAAAACGCTCGTAGCCGAGCATGCAAGATCTCAAGTGTTAAGCTTGTAATTGTAGGGGAATATCCCGGCAGGTCGCTCCTGCCGGATATTTCTTACAAACATCAAGTCCACCGCAGATCGAAAGGAAATGTAAACAGCGTCACCTGTGTTTACCTTGACCTGTGCATTATCAGGGAAATGCGAACAATGTCACGTTGTTTTCATCACCTTGTCAGTATTAAATACATCAACCGGCAGGTTTAGCGTGCGGTCAGAACAACGTCACCTCAACATGCTGTCATTTTGCAACTTGTAACAACACATGTTCCATATCTTCAACAAAAAACGCAACAATACCCTCGAATGGCTACAGGTCGATATGCATTCGCATATCCTGCCCGGCATAGACGACGGCTGCAAGACGGTTGAAGACAGCGTGGATTTACTGCAGCGCTTATCGGCATTGGGCTTAGATACCTTTTATTTTACGCCCCATATCTTTCAGGATATGTACCCCAATACGCCCGAGCGCATCGGCCAGGCCTTTCAAAGCCTACAGGCTGCTGCCACACCCTTGCTATTGGGGGGCTATGCAGCAGAATATATGGTAGATGGGCATTTTGACCAGCGCATGGAGAAGGACGATCAGCCTTTGGCCAGTCTTCCCGGCAAGCATGTGCTTATCGAGATGTCCTACATCCAGGAAAGCAAAAGCGTGGAAAAGAACATTTTCGATTTACAGATCAAAGGTTACCAGCCCATCTTGGCGCATCCGGAGCGTTATGTGTTTTATCACGAAAACCCCAAAGCCATCGAGCGGTTTAAAGATCTGGGTTGCCTCCTGCAGCTCAATATCCTTTCCGTCTTCGGTTACTACGGTTCGCGCGAAAAAAAAGTAGCCAAATATCTTTTGGATAGGGGGCTCATTGACTTTGTCGGAACGGATGCACACCATGATCGGCACGTCCAGATGCTGGAACGCGGACTGAAAAAGGAGGATATCAAACCTTACTTTAAAAAATGCAACCTAAAAAACCAGTCCTTGCTGCACTGTACAACATAAAGAAGCAAAAACTACAACTACAACTACAATACAAGTTTAATCACATGAAAGAAACAATCCCTAACCCACCACAAGTACGCCTCACATGGCTGGCGCTTATCGCCTTGTTTTTTATGGCGAGTTGCGCCTCGGTAAAAAATACTGTTTACTTTCAGGATCTACCCATAGATTCTGTGCGTGTTGTCAAAGAGGCCGCCGCATTTACTGAGCCTGTTATTCAGGCTGATGATATTCTGAGCGTCACGATTCAAACCATTGATCCAACAACAGCAGCAGTGGCCAATCAGGCTGTAGCTGTACAGGCCGTCGGCGCAAGTTCTGCAACTAGTTTGGGAAATCAACTAATTTCAGGGTTTCTAGTCGATAGAGATGGCTATATCCACATGGCGCTTATTGGTAAAGTTGATGTCAAGGGTTTAACTACTTACCAAGCTCGTGAACGTATTACTAGCTTAGCGACACAGTATTATAAAGATCCTACGGTACAGGTTCGTTTTGCTAACTATAAAATCACCGTATTAGGCGAAGTTGCACGCCCGGCAACTTACACGGTGCCGAACGAAAAAGTATCGATATTGGATGCTTTGGGTATGGCGGGCGATTTGACGATCTATGGAAAACGAGAGAATGTTTTATTAGTACGTGAGCAGAATGGTGCAAAAGAGTTGATTCGTCTTAATCTAAATGATAGTAAACTGTTTCAGTCACCTCATTTTTATCTCCGCCAGAATGATGTGTTATATGTAGAGCCAGGTAAAGCCAAAGCAGCTGCGAACAATGCTGCTCGGACGCAAACTTTCGCAATTATTGGGTCAGTTTTGTCATTATTAATCGTTGCTGTCACTCGACTGTAAAATAGGCAGTAGCAGCTTGGTGTCTTTACGTAGATTTTAATTTCAATAATGAAAGTTATGAACGCAAAAAATGAATGGGATTCTGAAATTGTTTTGGAAAAAAAGGTTATAAATAATAAAGAACTTCTCAAGGGATTAAACAAAGCTATCCTAAATTGGTACTGGTTTCTTCTATCATCTATAGTGTGCATTGCTCTTGCATTCTTCTATTTGCGATATACTGTGCCGCAATACAAAGTTCATGCTAAATTGCTTGTATCTGATGATAAAAAAGGTGGTGGTATGATGTCTTCCACAGCATTGGTCGAGTTGAGTGGATTAATGGGGGCTACAAGTTCTGTAGATAATGAAGTCGAAATATTAAAGACTGCTGATTTAATGCGAGAAATGGTGCTGACAGAAAAAGCATTTATCACTTTTTATATAAAAGGAGCAGTTCACGATATACCAACTTATAAGACTCCATATAATATTGAACTAATTAGTTCTCCAGATTCTGTTATTGAAACTAGACGCTTTTCAATAAGTGAAAAAGCGGCAGGATTGCTCGAGCTGACAGATACAGATACTCTATTTAAAGTTAAAGCAGGAGAGCCTTTCTATATTCATAATGTAGGAAATGTTCAAATTTCGAAGATATTAGATAATGAAGAGCAGCTTCCCGCATCTTATTCATTCAGTATAACTCCAATTGCTGATGTAATCGATTCTTATACAGGGGCGTTAAACGTCGAAATAACCAATAAAAATGTTTCGACAATTGATTTAACCTTTGTCAGTTCAATCCAAAAACAGGGCGAGCAATATTTGCGTACATTTATTGATAAATACGTAGAACGTAATCTTCATGATAAAAATGTAATTGCTGATTCCACTTTGTCATTTATTAATAGCAGACTTAAACGAATCACTAATGAATTGGCCGGTGTTGAAGATAAGATTTCAGGATACAAACAATCAACTAAATTATCCGACATTTCGGAGCAAAGTAGAATTCTGTTGGAGACGTCAGCATCCAATACCAAAAGCTTAGCGGAAGTTGAAGTACAGCTCGCTGCAATAGAGAGCATGGCTGCGTATTTGAAAGATGATAAAAACCCCCGTGTCGTACCCTCGTCAATCATTCCTCAGGATGTCGCATTTAATAGCTTAATTTCAAGGTATAACGAACTTGTCTTGCAAAGGGAACGACTGCTTTTGGCGAATACTGAAAATAATCCTCTGGTAGAAAATATAAATTTACAGATCTCAGGAGTTCGTACTGATATGGTGACGAATTTGGAATCTACCAAACGAAATTTGCAATTGCTTAAAGCCAATCAATTAAATACTTCTAACAACATTACTAATCAAATACAGCAAGTTCCGTCGATTGAACGTGGGTATATTGATCTCGCTCGCTTGCAGCAGATTAAACAGGCCCAGTACATCTTTTTACAAGAGAAGTGGGAAGAAACCGCAATTAGTCGGACTGCAAATGTGTCCAATTCGAAGGTTATCGATACTCCCAAATCTGAAAAATATCCCTTCTCTCCCAAAAGGAAACTAATTTACTTTATGGCATTGTTTATTGGAGTACTTATTCCGGCTGCTGTTTTGTATGTCAAGGAGATGTTCAGTTTCCGGATATCTGATATTGAAGAACTGAAAAATATTAGCAATGTTCCTATTCTTGGATTTATTTCACACTCTAATGAGGATGGTCATGTCGTCATCAATAAGAGTTCAAGATCTCCAATAGCTGAACAATTTCGAGCTCTCAGAACTAACTTAGAATTTAGTTTAAATGGCGGAAAGAAAATCCTCTTCACATCGTCGATGTCGGGGGAGGGCAAATCTTACGTTGCATTAAATCTAGCAGTTTCATTAGCATTGCTCCAAAAAAAGGTTTTACTTATGGAATTGGATTTACGTAAGCCTTCAATCACTTCTAAATTAGGTTTGCCTGCGGGAAAGGGGTTTTCTCATTACATCGTTAGGCCTGATATGATTTTAGAGGAAATTATCATGCCTTCTCAAGCTCACGAAGATGTAGATTTAATACAGGCGGGAGCGATTCCTCCAAACCCAGCAGAATTGCTGCTAAGCGAACGAACGAACGAACTGATGAAGATTTTAGAAGATAAATATGATTTTATTCTAATTGATGCTCCGCCCGTCGGCATGGTAACGGATGCTCAAATCCTGTCAAGATATTCGGATACCTGCTTATACATTATTAGGCAAAATTATACCTTCAAAGAGCAATTGAGTATTCCAAAAGATTTAGTTCAAAGCGGTAAGATTGGCAACATTCAGTTTATTGTAAACGATGTGAAGGCTCCGGGGGGATTTTATAGCAATTACGGTTACGGTTATGGTTACGGTTATGGAAATTACGGAGACATTAATAATAAAAAGAAGTTTTTGCCTTTCTTTAAAAGATAGGCGGTCGTTGAGTTGATATGGCAAATAAGAGAATACTAAAGAATACATTCTATTTGTATGTCAGAATGATTGCTACAGTTGTAGTGACATTGTATACATCCAGAGTTGTTCTGCAAATGTTGGGAATATCAGATTTTGGTATTTATAATGTTGTTGGTGGGTTTGTTTTGATGTTTGGAATTTTTACAAATAGCATGGCATCGACATCGCAACGTTTTTTTTCTTTTGCTTTGGGAAGTAATAATATAAAGAGATTTAATGAGGTTTTCAGTGTCACGATGTCTATATATATATTATTGTCTATTGTGGTTCTGTTGCTAGGCGAGACAATTGGATTATGGTTTCTGAAAAACAAATTGGTGATCGAACCTTCCAGACTTGAAGCGGCTCAATATGTTTATCAGTTTTCTTTGTTGTCTTTCGTAGTTACTATAATTAGAATACCTTTTAATTCGATAATAATCTCTTATGAAAGAATGAATTTTTACGCTGCTATAAGTGTTTTAGAAGTCATCTTAAAACTTTTGTGTGTGTATATATTAGTTGGATCTAGTAGGGATAAATTAATTGTTTACAGTATTCTATCGTTCTTTGTATTAGTATTAATCACCTTTTGCTTTGTTTCATTTTGTTTTATTAAATTTAAACGGATCAAATTCGTCCTAAATTTTAATAGACAACTTTTCTCTGAAATCGCGAGCTATTCCGCTTGGTCTACTATTGACAGTATAGCAAATATTAGCAAAAATCAGGGCGTTAATGTACTTCTAAATATTTTTTTTGGTACGGTAGTCAATGCTTCTAGAAGTGTAGCTGTACAAGTTAATTCACAAGTGGTTTCTCTTGTAGGAAATCTTCAACTAGCTACCGCCCCGCAATTAACTAAATTGTATGCTTCTGAAAAATTTGATGATCTCAGAAAGCTTTATTTTCAAAGCTCTAGATTAACGTTCTTTATGTTATTTACGCTTACCTTACCGTTGTTTCTCGAAATTGATCAATTAATAAGTTGGTGGTTGGTTGAGGTTCCGGCAAAGACAATCTCTTTTACTCGCCTAATGTTAATTAATTCTTTGGTCGACAGCTTTTGTGGGACAACAAACATCTTAGCACAAGCTACTGGCAAAATTAAAATTTACCAATTAATAGGTGGGCTGATTATGTTTCTTAATTTGCCTATTTCTTGGCTACTATTGAGAATTGGCTATCCACCAGAGTCCACATTTTTTGTGTCTATTGCAATCAGTTTTTTAATAGTGCTCAGTCGGCTGATCATAGTTGAAAGACTGACTAAATTTGCAGCATCACGGTATGTGAAGTCAGTCATATGGCCAAGTCTTCTTGCTAGTTCGATATCGGCTTCGATAGGCTTTGTTATTCACAACGTTCTACCTCGAGGTTTTTTCTCTTTATGCATAGTTTTTTCTATTTCAATATTAGCATCTGTTTTGAGCTTCTATTTTATAGCAGCATCCCGCAATGAAAGAGGAATTGTTCTAAACTACATTCAATTAAAGCTGAAATTGAAATAAATGGTAGTCTTTCGATTAATAAGTTATAGAAATGGAGGATATTGCTAGTGACGATTTCCGATAAGAATAGAGAAAAGATAATTATTGCGATCATGGGGCTAGCGATATTTTTGACAGTGCCACTTATGATAAGTAAGTATTTATTAATTGTCCCATTTTTTTGCGTTCTTTCGATATATTTTTATCTCAAAAACAGACAGAGCGTAGCAGTAGCCATATTATTTTTTATAGTGATGTGTACTCCTTGCTTCCAAATTCAGGGTGTCGATGGACAAATCACTAGACGAATATCATATTTTATTTATTTTTCCGTTATTCTATTGCTTCTGGTTCATCATAAAACTCATGGAAAGTCGAAAATGCTTGGATTTTCTCCCATTTGGTATTTAGGTGGAGCAGTGATCTTTGTCGAGTTTTGCTACTATGCTATTGGACTGAACGAATCAGATTTTCCACTGAGGCACAGTATCTTTAGAATGATCGAGTTTGTATTAGTTTTCATCTTGATTTACAAGAGCGACATCGGTATCAATAAGTTCTTCTACCTTATGTCAGTCGGTTTTATTGGAATAAGCGCATATGTTATTTTAGAGACATTTCTAAATTTCGCACCCTATAAACTCTCTAGTGCTGGCGAACAGAACGTTAATTCTAATATCGAAGCATATCAAATAAGAGCCAAAGGCCTGTTTATGCACCCCCTATTGCTTAGTGCATATACACTCTTTTATTATACATTAATCTTAGTAAGATATTTCTTGGTCAGGCGCCTTCCAGTTTTTATGCTATTACTTTGTGTGTGTACTGGAATCTTTTCAATGTCAAGGACAACAGTTCTTCTATTTATCGTAGGATTTATAGTGTTTGTAGTTTTAACCAAAATGTATAAGAATATTTATTCTCTTATCGGAATAGTATTACTACTTTCGATATTCTGGTTTCTCGGAAATTTATATCTAGATGACTTTATTGAAGGCAATCTTGCGAGATTTCAGCAAGTTGATAATCAAAGTCACCGATTTGCGGGTTATGAGACAGGTTGGAATGTGTTTTCTTCAAACTTTTTTGGACTAGGTGTGGAAGATCTGATGAATAAGATAAAAGTTAAAAAATTGAATGCGATAGGGCTTTGGACTGACTTTGGAACCTTAGACAATTTTTTTATTACACACCTTGCGAGTTATGGAATCTTGGCGATAATACACTTTAGCTTCTTCTACTTTTACCTATTTAAATCTTACAAATTTTATGGTGTTAATAGCAATTACTTTAAAGCGCACTTTTTTCTTTATCTCATCATGTCTTTGATTGGTCTATCTTTCGATTTAGAATTCTACACAATTATTTTAATTCTTTGGGCCTCTTGTTCTGCTATACTTCTGAAATATAAACGTTTAGAAAATAATGGTATTAATGTATATCCTTTTTCTAATAAATCCTATTTATGATGTCAAAGAAAAAAATTTACGTCTGTCACGAAACCGGTAATAAAAATCATTATATCGGATTAGAAGCATACTGTGATGCTAACGAAATCTACTGCTGTTACAGAGAATTTGCACTTTTTTACCAAATAAAGATGATTGTAAAAACTGGAAAATTAAGTCTTTTACTCAAGTTATTTGTAAATGTTGGTTTTTTGATTTCTCTGTTAATTTCGAAAAATAAAATTGTGGTTTTAGGCGCGGCACCTTATGACTGGTCTATGCTTATATTTTATCCAATGTCCTCAAAACACATGTTTTTTTATCATAGTTCTTGGGTTAACTGGGATGGGAGCTGTGTTCCTAAGTCGGCTGACCATTTTCTTTCCAAGAGAGTTAAAGCGTCGTGGCGATCTTTTCTTGAGTGTGGCGTTAAGGGAGTGTTTTGTGTTAGTAAAAGGACGCAAAGTGAGATTTTAAAAGCATATCATGTTAATTCACCTACATCAGTCGTGAACCATTCTCTGGATAGAAATATTTTTGGACGTGAATCAAGGGTTAATCATTCTGGAGATTTATTAAAATGTCTTTATGTCGGACGAATAGTTGAAAAGAAGGGGATTGCAGAAATTCTATCTTTAGCATCAAGGCTTCCTCACATTGAATTTGGATTTGTCGGTAATGGGGATAAGCTCGAGTATTTGAAGATCAACAGTAAAGGGTTAAGCAACATAAAAATTTACGGTCATCAGGTCAAATCTAAAGTCGCTGATATCATGAGAAAATATGATATTTTACTTTTACCATCTAAAAAAGGATATGGTGCATGGCAAGAACTTTTCGGTATTGCGCTAATTGAGGCTATGTCTATGGGTTTGATTCCCTTAGCAAGTAACCACTTTGGCCCAAATGAGATTATAACAGATGGTTTTGATGGATATCTGATTGACGAAAAGAAACTTGAATCTGAGATGTATGAGAAAATTTTGTTTTTACAGAATGCGGAGCCAACTTTAATAACCGACATTAAGCAAAATGCCGTTTTAGCATCATTGCAATATGACAAGAGTGCAATAGCAATCAAATGGGGACTTATTTTGCAAAAGTATTTAAAAGGTAGTGATGTCTAAACTAGCAGTTGTAATTCCGGCTTATAAGCCGGATTTTTTGGAAGAGGCTTTGGAATCTCTGAAAGCACAAACCAATACTGAATTTGTTGTTTATGTCGGGGACGACTTTGGCCCGAGCGAGATTAAGATTATATGCGATCGTTACAGATCCGATCTCAAGTTATTTTATGTTCGATTCGATTCTAATATGGGCGGTTCAAATCTGGTAGGACAATGGAATCGCTGCTTGGAGATGGTTCAGGATGAGGAATGGGTTTGGTTGTTTTCGGATGACGATACTTTAGATGAAAATTGCGTTCAATCTTTTTACGAGGAATTGAATAGCGAAAATGATCATATCGATATTTTTCACTATAACATCAATATAATTGATGATGCTGGTACCGTTAAATCCGCTGAAAAACCTTTTCCCGAGCTACTGGATGTTGAATCATTTATATTACAAAGAAGTTCGGGAGTAATTAAATCGTATGTCGTTGAGTATATTTTTAAGAAAGAAATTCTGACAGATTTAGGTGGGTTCGTGGATTTTCCTACCGCTTGGCATAGTGACGAGGCAACGGTAATGTATGCCGCTAGAAAAGGTGAGATTAAAACAATAAATGGAGCTCGCGTCAATTGGCGTTCAAGTCCATACAATATCACTCCTAATGCGAAAAATAAAGACGTTGTTTTGCAAAAGGTCAAAGCCAGCGTTGAATTCGCATCTTGGTTATACCATTTTATGAAAGAAAACAATTTAAATTTTAGTAGCAAATTAGGATATTATATGTGTAAACGTTTTAGCTATGAACTGTATATGTACAGACGCGTTTTGCCATTCACTGTTCTGGTGAATTATCTTGTTTCATATCATAATAACCTGCGGATAAAGTCGCTCTTACCCTTATCCTTTCTGATGCTACTAAAATACGAGTTGTTTAAATCGAAATAGCATGAAAGCATTTGTATACCCGATGAAAAGTTTAGATTCACTTGAAATGGAAAATCCCTACCTAAGCCGATTTGTCAAGGCTGTGGATCGAAATTTTCCCGTTGTTAACTTAGGTAAGAAATCCGTCGGCATGTTATCCGCTATTAAACACGTCTCAAAGGCCGATGTTTTTTTTCTAAATTGGGTAGAGGGTTTATCATGGTATCATTTGCCTTTTTTTTATCTTTTTTTGCTCTTGTCTAAGGTACTAAAAAGGCGTATTATTTGGATCCATCATAATATTGAACCACACGGAGGGAAGACGTTTTCTTCCAGGGCAATTATCCATGCCTTAGAGCGGTTTTCGTCTAAAATAATTATACATACGAAGCAAAGTTACAACTATTTAAATCCGTCCTGTCATGGTCGCTGCATCTACCTATTGCACCCGTATTTTAGCACAAGTTTAGCGGTCGGAGCTAAAGAAAGGTTTGATATTTTGATTTGGGGCACTGTGAGAAAAAGTAAAGGTATCCTAGAATTTGTTACCTATCTGAAAGACCATGACGCTAAATTGAAGGTTTTAATAGTGGGTAGATTTCAAGATGACGTTTACTATAACAACGTATTAGAAATGTGCTCAACTAGCAGCAATATAGTTATTGAGAATCGATTTATTAAAGATGAAGAGTTTTTGGATTTACATGCCGTAGCAAAGAAAATAGTGTTCATCTACAATGGTCCCAGTGTTTTGAATTCAGGAGCGTTAATCAAGTCTCTTTCAACCGGTCGGGACATTATCGGACCGCATAGAGGAGCTTTTGTAGACTATGAAGAATTAGGACTAATTAAGACCTTTACTAATTTCGACGATATTATTTCTCTAGCAAAACAGAGTTCCGATAACAAAAAAAGGATGGCAACGCTTGAAAGTTCTATCGAAGAAAATACTTGGGATAAGTTTGGTGACATTTTAAATGAAAAAATAGCGTAATATACTAAGGATGAATATCTTATTTTATCAAGGAAAAACACAATATTCTAATACTGGCGATGCTTTAATTAATAAAAGTTTAGTAGAACATTTTCGACCTTACGCAAATATTCTAATAAATGACAAAGGTATGCCTTCCTCTTATCTAAAAGAGCTGAATTTGAAGCAAACGGAGTTATCAGGCGAAGGTGGCATTGGTTTTATCTCGCTACTAATAAGGACGGCGTTTATCAATTTGTCGCGTAAAAAAACTCGAATATATTATTTAGCAACCCCCCCCGGACATCAATTTGGCGGCGGTGCAAAGAATTTTATTAAACACTGTTTGTTGCTGGTCCTATATTTACTACTCTCTCTCTTAAGGGTAAAGATAATTAAAATAGGTTTTTCCATTGGTCCTATCGACAAAGGAGCTGAATTTTTGGAAAGATGTAAAAGTTGTTTTGTGCCTTATTATTTTGTGAGAGATCCGCTATCATTGGCACTGGTCCATCGTATAGGCATTAAGCACGCTTCGCTTTTTCCTGATCTTGCATGGACATATAACGCGAATCCTACGGAGGTACCCACGGACGCAATCTTTATTTCTTTTAGAAATCAAGTGGTCACCGGAATGGATGGTAGTAGATATGCTAGCGAACTTGTTCATAAGATTTGTGACATTGTTATCAGCTCATTTTCGAGGTACAAAATTGTTATTGGTTATCAGGTTCAAGAGGATCGTGAATTTTGTAGATCGTTATACAATGTAATTAAATCGCATAGAGATGTAGAATTTGACGATACTCAAATTTTACTTGAATCAGCTGAGCGTTTCTCTAAATATAGTGTGGTATTAACGAACCGGTTACATGTAGCGTTATTAGGCTATCAATATGGTGCTCTTCCCATAATTTTGTCGGATATCAATAAGCATCAGAAAATAAAAGGCATTTTTGAACATGCAGAAGCATCTTCTTTGCTTCTCGACGTAAATACTAGTCAAACAATACTCACAAATTCTGTCAATAACTTAGTCGCTAACTTAGCAACCCATTTGAGGAACCTCGAAAGCAAAGAATTGCAATACGCAGACCTCTCAAAAAAAGTTGTTAGGCATATTTTTCATTAACTACGTTAGCAGTTCAGTATGAAAAAGAAAATTCTATTGCTCACAACGATTTATCCCTCTCCGGATATGACGTTATTAAACGGGACGAATGTTTGCCACTACTTCGCAAAGGAATGGGTCAAGCAAGGGTATGAAGTCCGTGTGATATTTAATTATCCAGTTTATTCAAAGGTCGTCCATAAAGTAGCTGATTTTTTTGGACGGCGTGCAGCTTCAATCGGTCAAAGTTACTTTATAACAAAAAGGATTAGTGAAAAAAAGCATTATATAATGGATGGTGTTTCTGTACTTAGAATACCCCTATATAAATGGTTACCGAAAGTTGCTGTAAAGAAGCCAATTTTGTATAATCAGATCGAGTTGATAAAGACTGAGCTAGATCAAAATCAATTTAGGCCAGATTTTATTGTAGCTCATTTTTGTTATCCACATCTGGAGATAGTCGCTAAATTGGGCAAGTTTTACAATGCAAGAACGACTATAGTAAACCATATCCAATCTTTGCCTTTACATAGATATGTTGGAAGAAATTATAAAGATTATTTCAAAGCCATAGATGTCTGGGGTTACCGATCAGAGAGCATCAAAAAAGATTTTGAGACCCAATTTGGCACGCAGAACAGATCTTTTATCTGTTATTCGGGAGTTCCAAAGGAATTTATTTTGGATAATCCTAGATCTTTCCGTGATAAACTTTCAAGATACGTTTACGTTGGTTCTTTGATAACTCGCAAATACCCGCTCGCGGTTTTAAGAGGTATTTTAGGCGCGAAATCAGTGAATAATTTCAGTTTAGATTATGTTGGGGAAGGGGCTGAACGATTAAAAATTGAGAAGTTTCTGTCCAGTTCGACGGAGAAAGCAAACGTAAAATTATGGGGTAATTTGCGTAGGGAAGATGTGCTGGATAAGTTAGATGCCGCCGAATGCTTTATTATGATAAGTCGTGGTGAAACGTTTGGATTGGTCTATCTTGAAGCCATGTCAAGAGGTTTAATCGTCATTGCGTCTCGGGGAGAAGGGATGGAGGGAATTATTGAAGATGGTGTAAACGGTTTTTTTTGTGAACCAGGAGATCACATACAGTTGGCGGAAGTAATTGATCGAATAAATACCCTCTCTTCTGGAGAGAAGGCAACTCTGTCGAAGAATGCAATTGATACAGCACATAAATTCTCTGATGAGAAAGTAGCGGCAGACTATCTAGAGGCTATAATAAACTAAAAGAATGCAAATATCTATTGTTACCGTTGGAATGAACCACCTTAAATATTTGAAAGACCTCCTTTCATCTATTTATACAAAAGGTGCTATTGAGGCTTCCTTTGAAGTAATTTATGTGGACAACTGTTCATCGGATGGATCCGTGGAATATATCTCTGAAGCCTTCCCACAGGTTCGGATTATCCAGAATACATCACCAAAAGGATTTGGAGAAAATAATAACGTAGGCGCCGAGGTAGCGGCAGGAAAGTATTTAGCGATAATAAACCCTGATATAATTCTTTTTGAGAACAGTCTGGACCTTTTGCTCGCTTTTGCAGAATCTTACCCGAATGTGGGTATTGTTGCGCCAAAATTGTTAAATCGTGACGAAAGCTACCAGTATTCTGTGAGACGGTTTATTACACCTTGGTTATTTTTATCGAGGGCTATTTCCAAAGGGGACGATGCCGGTAAATTTAAAGGTAATGCTTATTATTTATCCAAAGATATAGACATCGATAAAACGCAATTTATAAATTGGGCCGTGGGGGCAGCTTATTTTATTTCGAAAGATTTTTACGATGATTTGAATGGGTTTGATCAGGACTATTTCCTTTATATGGAAGATGAGGATTTATGTCTCCGAAGTTGGAAAAGAAATAGGCCTGTCGTTTATCATCCGCAAGCAACGTTGATACATAATCATATGCGTTCCAGCAAAAAAATCGGTAAGAGTATGAGATACCACTTTGAGAGTTTGTTTACTTTTTGGCGGAAACATGGAATTAGTTTAGGGGATTATGCAAGATCAGCTGAAGAGCGTGGCAGTAGTGGTAACAAATTTTTTAATGTGTAAAATAAAAAAATAATGGAAAGTACTATCCTAATCACCGGCGGAGCTGGATTTATCGGCTCCCATGTCGTTCGGGAGTTTGTTAATAAGTATCCGAACTATCAGATCATCAATCTCGATGCGTTGACCTATGCTGGAAACCTTGAGAACCTATCGGATATCAAAGATGCCCCAAATTACAGCTTTGTAAAAGCGGACATTACCGACGCAGGTCTGATACTTGAGATCTTTAAGCAATATCGGCCTGACGGCGTCATCCATTTGGCAGCCGAGTCGCATGTTGACCGCTCCATTGCCGATCCCACGGCCTTTGTGATGACCAATGTCATCGGTACGGTAAATCTTCTAAATGCCGCAAGAGAGATTTGGAAGGACAATTATGAAGGGAAGCGCTTCCACCATGTTTCCACGGACGAAGTGTTCGGTGCATTGGGCGAGACAGGTCTATTTACGGAAGAAACGAAGTACGATCCACATTCGCCCTACTCTGCCTCGAAGGCTTCTTCGGACCATTTTGTACGTGCCTACCACGATACCTACGCATTGCCCATCGTATTGACCAACTGCTCCAACAATTATGGGCCGAACCATTTTCCGGAAAAACTGATACCCCTGTGCGTCCACAATATCTTGAACGGCAAGCCACTGCCGATCTATGGCGACGGGAAATATACCCGCGACTGGCTGTTCGTGATCGACCATGCCAAGGCGATCGATTTGGTGTACCATAGCGGTGTGAACGGATCATCCTATAACGTTGGAGGATTCAACGAGTGGCAGAATATCGATTTGGTAAAAGAGCTTTGCAAGCAAATGGATGAAAAGCTGGGACGCCCTGAGGGCACCGCTGCCCAGTTGATCACCTTTGTGAAAGATCGCCCGGGTCATGATCTGCGTTACGCCATCGATGCAAGCAAGATCAATAGAGAACTGGGATACGAACCTTCTGTCACCTTTGAGCAAGGTTTGTCGATTACGATCGATTGGTTCTTGAGCAATGAAGATTGGTTGAACAATGTAACCTCTGGGGACTACCAGAAATATTACGAAAAACAATACGAAGATTGATGAAAGCCACAGAAACAAAATTAAAAGGCTGCTTTATTTTGGAGCCAGCCAAATTTGGGGATAGCCGGGGTTATTTCTTTGAGAGTTTTAGCGAGCAGACCTTTAATCGGGTGACCGGTACCACGACGCAGTTTGTGCAGGACAACCAGTCGTACTCGACTAGGGGCGTGCTACGTGGCTTACACGCACAGGCCGGCGAATTTGCGCAGGCAAAGCTGGTTCGTGTCCTGGAAGGAAGGGTGGTCGATGTAGCCGTAGACGCCCGCCCCGGTTCAGCAACCTTTGGGCAGCACGTGGCCGTGGAACTGTCCGCAGATAACAACCTGCAGCTTTTTGTACCGCGTGGCTTTCTGCACGGTTTTGTGGTGCTAAGCGAAACGGCAACCTTCTTTTACAAATGCGATAATTTTTACAACAAGGAGTCGGAATGTGGGGTCAAGTTTGATGATCCGGCCTTGGGTATCGATTGGGGCATCGCAGCGGAAGATTTAATCATTTCGGATAAGGACCAGGTACTTCCGAGCTTTCGGGAGGTCTTTGGAGGATAGTTCGAGCGCAGAATTACGCTGAAGGCACTTAATAGAATCAGTTAGCAAATAAGAATAAAAAAGAATGAAAATACTCGTAACAGGGGCAGGCGGACAGCTGGGCTCTGAACTGAAAGATCTCGCTGCCCAGTATAGCACAGATAGTTTTGTGTTTGTGGATAGGGATGAAATGCCATTGGATAAGTTGGATAGGGTAAGGACTGTCTTGGCGGATGTTCAGCCAGATATTATTATCAGTGGCGGCGCCTACACGGCGGTGGACCGTGCAGAATCCGAACCGGACCTGGTCGATGTGATCAACCACCTGGCTGTGGAGGCCATGGCGCAGTGGGCAAATGCCAATGATAGGAAATTGATCCATATCTCGACCGATTACGTTTTTCAAGGTACGAGCGCAGCACCACTCAAAGAAGATGAGCCTACCCATCCGATTAATGTTTATGGCTTGACAAAGCAAAAAGGTGAAGTGGCCATCACGGACTCGGGGGCCGATGCAGTCATCATCCGCACGGCATGGGTGTATTCGGCCTATGGTGCCAATTTTGTGAAGACGATGATTCGGTTGATGGGCGAGCGGGAGGAGATATCGGTCATTGCGGATCAGGTCGGATCACCCACCTATGCGCATGACTTAGCGAAAGCTATTTTGGATATTATCTATACCGATAAGTGGCAAGCAGGTATCTACCATTTCTCTAATGAGGGCGAAATCTCCTGGTATGATTTTGCTGTGGCGATACGTGACCTGAAAGGCTTGAACTGTAAGATTAATGCAATCCCAACCGCGCAGTATCCGACACCGGCCAAACGTCCTAAGTTTTCGCTTTTGGACAAAACAAAGATCAAGGCACAGTTTGGTGTTGCCGTACCGGAATGGAAGGAAAGCTTAAAGCGGATGTTAGAGAAGTTGGGATAATTGATTTTCTGCACATACCGCTTTACATATAAAGAAACTACCAATCGATAAAAAATATGAAAGGAATTATACTAGCCGGCGGATCCGGCACACGTTTGCACCCCTTAACACTTGCCGTTTCCAAACAATTGATGCCGGTGTACGACAAGCCGATGATCTACTATCCACTATCAACCCTGATGTTGGCCGGGATCAATGAAATTTTAATCATTTCCACACCAGAGGATTTGCCTAACTTCGAGAAATTGTTAGGTGATGGTTCGCGTATAGGCTGTAAATTTACGTATAAAATACAGCCTTCGCCAGATGGTCTTGCACAGGCTTTTGTCTTGGGAGAGGAATTCATCGGTGCTGATAAGGTAGCTTTGATTTTGGGTGATAACATTTTTTATGGTTCCGGTATGTCGAAGTTGTTGCAATCCTGTGCTAATCCTGACGGTGGATGCGTTTTTGCCTATCCGGTGCATGATCCGGAGCGTTATGGTGTGGTTGAATTCGATCAGGAGAACAAGGTGGTGTCGATTGAGGAAAAGCCGAGCGAGCCGAAATCAAGCTATGCCGTACCGGGACTATATTTTTACGACAACGAGGTAGTGGACATCGCTAAGAATATTCAGCCATCCCCACGCGGTGAACTGGAAATAACCGACGTTAACAAAGAATATTTGAAACGCGGTAAATTGAGCGTAGGGATATTTGATCGGGGTACTGCTTGGTTGGATACTGGAACCATACAATCGCTGATGCAGGCCGGACAGTTTGTACAGGTTATTGAAGAGCGTCAAGGGCTTAAAGTTGGCGCTATCGAAGAGGTCGCCTACCGAATGGGCTGGATAACCAAAGAGCAATTGCTGGAAATTGCTCAACCTCTACGAAAAAGCGGTTATGGAGAGTATTTATTAAGGATTTAAAATGCTGGACATGCGTAAACGATTTTTAGACAAATATCTCAAAACTGTAGGAGCCTTGCTGTTAGTGTGTGGTTGTAGCAGCGCCTTTTCTCAGGTCTGGACAGGGGAAGCTGCGTTGCAAGGAGGGTATACTTCAGGCAGTTCAGTGCCGTTGTGGATGCGGGCGCGACAATTCGGATCAATACCAATAGATGGTGCCTCAGGATCAGTTTTTGCAAAGATTGAAAGAATATACGTTAGCAGTTTCGACACGATAGTCTGGAAGCCTGACTATTCCGTGGTTTTTGATGGTCGTGGCAATATTGGTAATCGTTTGAATGGACAACTGATTGAAGGCAAGGTCTCGTTAAAATATGGTTTTTTCGAATTGATAGCTGGTCGGGAAAAAGAGTATTCTGGTTTGGTTGATAGTACCCTATCAACCGGATCTTTCTCCTTATCCGGCAATAGTCTTGGCGTTCCGAAAATCGAACTAAGAATTCCAAACTATGTATACATACCTTTTACTTCGCAGGTAGTATCCTTTAAGGGAAATTTATCTCATGGATGGATGGGAAAGACTCCTATTCATTACGGGGATAACCGCGGTGCAGAGGTCACAACATATCTCCATCACGTATCCGTTTTTGGACGAATAGGTAAACCTACATGGCGTCTAAAATTGGATGCAGCAATCAACCACGATGTGCAATGGGGATCGGACAATTTTATTTTTGGTGAGCAGTATGATTTGACTAATTTGGAAGCGTTTTGGTATGTTGTGACAGGTAAAGCATATAAAGGGGCCGGAGGGTACGATGGTCGCGTTGATATATCCAAGATAGGTAATCATCTTGGAACGATCGACCTTGGTTTTACATATGATTTCGAAGAGTTGGAAGTGAAGGGTTACCGCCAATTTTTTTATGAAAAAGGTGCATTGCGCTATGCTGCAAACATAAGGGACGGCATTACCGGCCTTCGGTTTCAAAATAAAGGTACTAATCACGTTGGTTTTTATTGGGATAAAATATTGTTGGAGCATTTCTTTAGTAAAGACCAAGCTGGCCAACCAAATGCGCCTAAAACGCCCTCTGGCCCCGAGTACTATTACAACCATGGGGTCTATGCAGAAGGATTTTCATACAAGGGGATCGGGTTAGGGAACCCTTTGATTACCGAAGCTAGGTTCGCACGAGAAGGATTGCCTCGGAATCCGAAGGATTATTTTATTAGTACGCGTGTTTCTGCTTTTCACTTGGGTTTTATTGGAGGCATTGACAGTTGGCACATGAGTAGTAAGGTTACTTTCGCAAGGCATTTTGGAGACTATCATACAAGCGGACCGGCCGAGCAATGGTTCAATGGCCAGCGTATACAACAAGATTTCTCTTATGGTAAATTTACTCCTGTTAACCAGTTTTCCTTCTTTGTGGAAGGGGGGAGAAGTTTGATGGAGCATTTTGATATTTCTGCAACACTTGCAGGCGACTATGGACGGCTTCTAGAAAATACAGTTGGCGGTTTTGTGCGTATTAGTCGAAAATTTTAAAAAAGGTTTTAAACGGAATTGTATTAGATATGAAAAATATTAAAAAAATAGCATGTATAGGTGCAGGATATGTAGGAGGCCCTACAATGTCCGTTATTGCACAGAAGAATCCCAATGTAGATGTAACAGTAGTGGATTTAAACCTAGTGCGTATCGCCGCTTGGAATGACGCTGATTTAAGTAACTTACCTGTTTACGAGCCAGGTCTAGACGCTGTGGTTGGAGAAGCCCGAGGGAGGAATCTCTTTTTTTCCACCGATGTAGACAAGGCGATTGACGAAGCCGATATGATTTTTATCTCGGTGAATACCCCGACCAAGACCTATGGAAAGGGAAAAGGACAGGCGGCCGATCTAAAATTTATCGAACTATGCGCCCGGCAGATTGCTGCCGTCGCCAAGTCGGATAAGATCGTGGTCGAGAAATCAACACTACCAGTGCGCACAGCGGAAGCCTTAAAGAGTATTTTGGATAATACAGGAAATGGCGTAAACTTCCATATCCTGTCCAACCCCGAGTTTTTGGCAGAGGGCACCGCCGTAACGGATTTACATAATCCCGATCGCGTATTGATTGGTGGAGAAGATGCAGAAGCGATTGAAGCCCTCGTGCAAGTTTACGAAGCTTGGGTGCCCCGTGAGCGCATCTTGACGACCAACCTCTGGTCTTCGGAGCTATCGAAGCTCGTCGCTAATGCCTTTTTGGCACAACGTGTATCATCCATTAATTCCATTTCCGAGCTTTGCGAAGTAACGGGAGCGAATGTGGATGAGGTTTCACGTGCAATTGGACAAGATACCCGCATTGGTTCAAAATTTTTAAAAGCATCCGTCGGTTTTGGCGGATCATGCTTCCAAAAAGATATCCTAAACTTGGTCTATATCGCGCGATCCTATAATTTGTATGAGGTGGCCGATTATTGGGAACAAGTTATTCTATTAAATGACCACCAGAAAACCCGCTTTGCCGAAAAAATTATCAAGACCATGTACAATACGGTAAACGGCAAGCATATCGCTTTTTTAGGCTGGGCCTTTAAAAAAGACACCAACGATACACGGGAGTCGGCTGCGATTTACGTCGCCGATCATTTGCTAGACGAAGAGGCTAATGTGATTGTATATGACCCCAAAGTAACGGCTGAACAGATTTACAAAGACTTGGATTACTTGGGTACGCGTTCGCCGGAAGATAATCGACGCTTGGTGAAAGTCGTGGACGATCCATATGAAGCTTTGGAAGGTGCACATGCCGCGGCGGTATTGACTGAATGGGACGAGTTTAAAGCGTATGATTGGGCAAAAATAAAAGAAGGCATGAAAAGACCATCGTTCGTCTTTGACGGACGTAAGTTGCTAAACAGAAGAGATTTGGAAGAGTTTGGTTTTGCATATTATGCTATTGGGGAGTAAGTTTTATTTTTTATTGTTATTACTTCATATCGTTAATTTCTGTATCTATCAAAAATTTATTTTTAACTTCTAATTTGGTTTATAGCGGTTTTTTAAGACTAAAGGTTACGTTGGCGTTTATATGTATTCCAGTATTAGTCAATAGCACCCTTGGTTTTTCATGTTTTGAAAAGAATGTGAGAATAACTGATGATTTTGGAAATTCGAACTACAAAATCATCAGTTTCGATTACAGTTTGCTGAAATCTAATCTTGCCTATGTAAATTCGGGCGGGAAATTATTTACATTATCACTAAATGTATTAGTAGAAGAAGCGAATAAACTATTGACAGCTCCACCTTTCTCAGTTGTCGATGGCGATCTTCCTCCAAGCGGTGACCTGCATGATTTTTATTCTATAGGTAAACTATCTTGGATGAACCCAGAAGAAAACAATAATCATTACGTTAGACGAGACGGTGAATCAAATCCCGAAGCTTTTAGTGATAAGTACGATTTAAAGAGATTTGAGAGGGTGCTTCGACGTATCAACATATTAAGTCTAGCATTTTTTTTTACATCGGATAATCGTTACGCGTCTAAAGCAAGTAATATAATAGATGTTTGGTTCCTCAATAACACCACGCGTATGAATCCAAATATGAATAACGCATCGGTACAAAAAGGCGTGAATGACGGCATGGCAATAGGCATAATTTTTACCGTTTCACTTATTGAGACCTTAGATCATATTCAATTATTACGCACATCGCGTTACTGGAGTTTAAACAAACACAAAAAAATGCAACAGTGGGTTGCCCAATATACAAAGTGGCTGGAGTCAAGCAAATTTGGTAGGCAAATTAGTAAGGCGGATAACAATCACGGATCTTGGTTTTATGCCCAAGTCGCATCATATAAATTATTTTCAGGTAACTTCGAAGGGTTTGACAAGATTTTTGATGAAGCGAAGAAGCATGTATCTGCCCAAATTGAACCGGACGGTCGGCTACCCGCAGAAATTGAGCGTGTTTCATCATTTTCTTATTCCGTTTATGGACTTAGATCTTTTGCAACATTAGCGAAGGCGCTTTCTTTCGCAGGATATTCCTTATGGACATATAAAGCTCCAAATCACAGTGGGTTAGAACGAGCATTCAGCTTTCTTGCCCCCTACATGCTTGATAAAAATGCGTGGCCTTATAATAACGGTGGTAAAAATGTTGATGATACTAGTTTTTCAATATGGCGAAACGCTTATACCGTTTATAAAAATCCACAGCATCTCCATGTATACAATCACATAGTAACAATGTTAAAAGAAAAAGGTGACTGGAGAATGTTGTATACGTATTATCGGTAGCTATTAAACTTAAATTTTTAGTAGTCGCCATTTCGAGTACAATTAACTAACGAAAGCATAACCCCGTATTTTCCGCAAAAAATCACACATTTCCCGTTTTATTATTTGCGAAATACCTGTTTGCGATTAAATAAATGCGCGTTGCGATTTTTTTTGGCAAACTGGTACGCCGTTTGAAAGTATCTCTGTAAATAAGCAAAAAATTAAAAACGTAAAATAAAATCAATATGGAAAATATAGCACTTAACGCCGCGAAATTAGGATTGGATCAAGGATATTACCGTCTATTGATGGCTATCTTGGAGGAGCCTTCCGAGCAGGAAGAGGCAGCTGCCAGCAATTAATCTGCATACAACACATATACACATATATTTAATCCCTAAGAGCAAAGTAATTTTCTACTTTGCTCTTTTTGTATTCTGTACTGCCGTAGATAAATTTGAGCGCAGGTTGGTTTTTCTGGCTGTCGCGATGGTAAAAACGGTTGCTTCGAAGAGGGGTGGCAATGCGAGACTTAGATGTAGGGATACTAAAGGATCCCTACGCACATTATTTACTATCCGGCCATTCCGTTGGATAAAACAAATCCCTAATGTCTATTTTAAGAAATTCGGCTATTTTATATAGTTTATGAACGTCGGGCTGCTGCTTATTATGTACCCACCGCGATACGGTTGATTCGGAAACGTCCAATAGTTCCGCAATCCGACGGTTGTACACGTTGTGTTCTATAAAAACTTGCTCCAGTCTATTTATTTTAACCATTCAAAAATTTTCTTACAAAAAGTTTGACGTTTGAAATCAAACTTTTATATTTGTATTGTGCTGCTGATACCTATGACATTTTAAAAATGGTATCTAGCTTCATTAAAAAATGTCCCCTAGGTATAGCGCGCAGATGCAGATTAAAACCAAGTAAACGATATATGATAACAATCACTGTAAACAATCACGATCAAGGATGCGGATACCAGTTTTCAGATAGCCTAAGGGTTTATCTGCAAGCAGCCTGTATAAGAACGTAAAGCATCCATCGGCATAACCGGGGAATCGGTAAAAAACAGACAGACCTTCAAGTGGCGCGTTGGCGTCCATCCCATATGGACGTCGCTCAAATTCTACACACCAAATAGCGCGTTCACCCAGCAGGGTTTAAAAATTGTCTGTACCGGTCGCCTCCATTATGGAGCAGATAGCCATGTGCCTGTATGGCACCGATCAGTCCACCGAAGCAAACGATTTATACTTTAGCTTTTATAAATCTAAATCTTTTTTTTCTGATTGGCAAGTATGGTGTATGCATTCCAGTATTCCCAATAGGGAGGGGTGACCGGTTTCTTTATTCGTCGTGCGACGCAGCGCACTTATCGCTGGTGCGCCTGCTGCTCAATCCTTCGGCAGCTTCCCCTCCCATAATCCCTTTCCGCCGCTCGCCGCGGCAAGGCATCACTTTTGAAGGCCAAAAGTGATCAAAAGCCTTTGTCTCCTTGAGGTGCTTCGTCGCACAGGCCCCTCCTGCGCAAAGCAGCCTGTTTGGCCGAAGCCGGAATAACGCCGCCATCGCTTTGGATGCGATGTCGACATGATTCCATGCTTGCCCTATCCTCGAAACCCCCAAACATGCTCTTTGCCAGCCAGCACTTGCAAGGAGACCTAAAAGTTCCGTTAAACGCTTTTCCTTATCAACGGCAATCGTTCGCTATCTTACAGTA
Source organism: Sphingobacterium griseoflavum (assembly GCF_014653155.1). Classification (GTDB taxonomy): domain Bacteria; phylum Bacteroidota; class Bacteroidia; order Sphingobacteriales; family Sphingobacteriaceae; genus Sphingobacterium; species Sphingobacterium griseoflavum. The sequence goes on from NZ_BNAF01000008.1 coordinate 73,847, forward strand.
ATGCGATCTTAAGAAGATACGCCAGTTATCGCATGTCACTTTATCACCCTCTCACTTCTTCACTCAACGTGCAATATCTTTAACATAACGCGAAAATCAGCGGTACGCTCCCTATCGCTTCTGCCTTTTATTAACAGCAATGTCGCATCATTTTTGTTGCGTCTGTAGAAACTTGCCTTTTCGCCGGCACAAGGTCGCCGCTCGTGCCTTCGAGATGTGCCCTTCCCACAAACCCTTTCCGCCGCTCGCCGCGGCAGGGCATCACTTTTGAAGGCCAAAAGTGATCAAAAGCCTTTGTCTCCTTGAGGTGCTCTGTCGCACGAGTCCGCCCTGCGCAAAGCACCCTGTTTGGCCGAAGCCGGAATAACGCCGCCATCGCTTTGTATGCGATGTCGACATGATTCCATGCTTGCCCTGCCCTCATTCCCCCAAACATGCTCTTTGCCAGCCAGCACGAACAAGGAGACCCAAAAGTTCCGTCACACGGTATTCTTTATATTTCAGTTATCGTTCGCTATCTTACAGTATTGCGATAATCAGCGATACGCTCACTATCGCTTCTGCCTTTTATTAACAGGAATGTCGCATCATTTTTGTTGCGTCTGTAGAAACTTGCCTATGCACTGCCCCACAAGGATGCAACAAAAATCAGCGACGAGGTTTTGGTTACTTTTGCCTTTCAAAAGTAACGCCCCTGTCCCGGGCTTAGGGACGCCCAGTCCCGGCGAGGGACATAAGCGTATTGGTCATGGTGGTACGGCAACCTATTATTTGCGGCGGCAGCTCAACTTTTGCCCTACAAAAGTAACGCCCCTGTCCCGGGCTTAGGGACAACCTAGTCCCGGTGCGGGACAAAAAGATATTAGGCGATGCGCAGCCACACCTCTTCGAAGGTATAGTCATAAGTTTCACCCATTAGGCGGAGGTAGTTATCGGTAAAACGTTTGTAGAACGCGCGAGCGCGAGACTCCAGTTTTTCCTTGTGCAGGGCGTATAGCCCCTGTTCAAAGGCCAGCTCGTTGGTTGCATCCACCATGGTCAATGCATCAGCAGCGCGAAATAGCGAAGGCCAATCTTTTTCTGCCCGGCTTTTCGAGATGCGATTTTGCAGGCTATCGATCAGCCTACTTTCAATATCCTGCTTAGCTTTATCAAAAATAGGGTCGTCCAGGCCTAGTAGGAACTCGCCACGCTCCATGACGTGTAAAATTTCTGGAGAGAGGATATCCGCATCTTGGGCGAGAAGTTCCTGCAGGCGCCAATAGTCGCAGTAGCAGCTAGACTCGAACACCACCCGGTAATGCCCTTCTTCATAGATAATCTCTATCCCATCCAGTTCGCTCAGCACCTTCCGGAGGTTATTGATAGCGACGCCCCGCGAAGTCTTGGCTTTATCTTTCGGTTTATCGGGCCACAGCAGGTGCGTCAGCAGATTGGAGCTGATACCCGTATGGGCGCTATGGAAAAGCACCAGACAAAAAACCTGTTGCAGACGCGTGCTGAACAGATGCGAAATATCCACGCCACGGCGATCCAGCACTGTAAAATCTCCGAAAAGATTGATGCGGTTGACGGCCGGCTGCACCGGTAGCTTGGGTGCATCGGGCAGCACCGCTGCAGTGGCGGGATGCTGCTTACGTCGGTATCTGAAATAGAACAACAGGGCGAGGCAAAGCAGGCCGAACCCCCACAGGTAGAACCCTATGTTCGTCTTGCTGACCGAACTCGGGAATGCATCCAGTTCGGATGCGCTGATTGCCGGGAAGTCCAAGCTGTAAACGGTGAGGGACGATCGTACATCATCGTCAGACTCCTGCACGAGAGCCACCAGCTTATTTAGGTTGGGGTCAAAATAAAGGTTGGCATGCGTGCTGATCCGATCCGAATAAATTGGGATCGAGTCGCCGAGCACTTCATATTCGCCGTCGGCTATGGCGAAGCGGCGCAGTTTGATAAACGAATGCGTCAAGTGCTCTGGGTAGCCGAGCATGTAGATCCAGTTGGAATCCGGGATCACCAAGCCGCGGGCCGGAACGAAAGGACCATCCTTGCGATCCACGTTCCACAGTTTCTTGCTGGTGCCGCTTGCCGGATCCACGCTATAGAGGTCGTAGAAATATTGCCTGCCAACGATATGTTGACCAGACTCGTTGCCCATGCCGCCAAAGATGTAGATCTGGTGGTCTACGGCAGATTGCCCGGCAGAAGTGAAGTAACGCGGCAGGATAGAGTCTCCGCGCATCTGTCCTTTCGACCAGTTTTTATCCGTTAGGCTGTAAAATAGCAGGTCATTGCTATAAACCATATCCCCATAGCCGCCAAACAGCATCAGCTGGCGGCTCTCGGGCAAGTAGGTGGCTGCATGGTGATTAAGTTCGCGTTGCAGGTAGTCGTCGCTTTCCATGCGCCAGCTAAAATCCGTCAAGTCCAAACTAGCCACGGTAGGGCCGCTGTATGGCGTGGTGTAATGCGTTTCATACACATACAGCCGATGCTCTTCGGGCGCGATAAAGCTATTTCCGAGCTTGATTTGCACCGGGCAAGGGTTGGCAAAGCGAATCTGGCGTTGCTGGCCAGTTTGCACTTCGTAAATCAATAAAGAGTCCTGGTTGACGTAGTATATCGTTTTAGTCTTGGTATCATAAGTAGCACCCGAAGGAGTAGAAGACTGCATTTGGATGTGTTTGTGCCAGTGGTAGGCATCGTTCAGCAGCCAAGTGCCGTTGGTTACCTTGCCCATGGCCTCGCCGGTGGCACTATGCAGTTTATCCCCTTTGCTCTCGCGCAGTGGAAACACAATTTCCCGATTGTCATTGCCGATTCGGAAATTTCGAAGGGAGAACGATGGCACGTCGATCATATAGTCGCTACGGCCGAACGTGACGTTGGGCACATAGGGCGACTTGATCGGCACTTTGGCATACTGTGCCGCTTTACGAGCAATCTGCAGTTCGATTTGCCCTTTGCGCAGATCATAGGCGATGTGCACAGGAAACCAGTGCTGCTCGACCAAGTGGGCCAGCGGAATCCGTAAGGTAATCAGATTGGCTTTTCCCTCTTCATTCAGCCGAAATACAGCCTGCTCCTCCTCCTTCTCGTAGTGCAGGTTGATAATGGACCGTTGGTCGTCCTCTTTGATGCGGACAATATAGCCCATGCTACCGTTGTTGGGCAGCTGCAGGTCAAAATCTATCGCAAACCGGTCGTGAAAGGTAAAGGCGGCCTCCGAGAAGAACGTCGCCGAGGTGCGCTTTTCAATGGGCTGGCTGCTGCCGGTAAAGCGGATGCCTTGTCCAAATATAGCAGCCGGCACGACCAGCAGGGTCATCAACAGAAAAAGACAATAGGTGTTATATCGTGTAAGGTTGCTGTGCATCACTAGACTTGTCATCATCGTCATCATCACTCCCGTATACTAGGTATGACTTGTTGCAAAGGTAGCTAATATTATACGAAAAAATTAAGTGCCGTAGGGATAAAATGGGCACCTGTTCAGGATTCGATGCGGGCGGTAAAAATACATTTGTGTGGGGGGTTAATGTTTTTTTTACCGGTTAATTGCCGTTTTTAACCCTAGTTTTAATCCCGTCGCTCCTATTTTGCTTTCGAAATGTGTGGGAAGACCATTTCACCAATTTAAAATTGTGTTATAAACCCTATCAGTTACGGAATGAAGTTTTTTTTCATGGCCATTACTTGCACCATACTCAACGGTTTGGTCTCGGCAGCAGTTGTTCGATCAGGCGACGTGGGCAGTCCTGCGACGGCCTATGGCAAACAAGATCGCCAGCAGGCAGACCCGCAGGCGCTGGCCAACCAAAACCTGCAACGCGCTATTGGACTGGTTGATGTAGCCTTGGCATCCTACTTCGATCCGCAGACCTTCGAGATGCGCCGCTTCTATAACCCAGTCACCAAAAAGAAATCGGATGAGCGCGCTTCGGTATGGATGTATACAGCTGGGATCGAAGCCGTAAATGCGGTGCTGTATGGGCTGAAGGCCGGGCAGCAGCAAGGCGGCCAACGCCTCTACGATCAGCACTATGCACGCTACGTGCAGTTGCTGGATAAACTGTATGCCGAGGCAGATTACTACTTGGGGACCATGGAGCTCGTTTCGTATACGCAAACGAAGAGATGGTCGGTGTATGCCGTCGATCGCGTCAATCAGAAAGGGCAGGCAAATGTTACCGGTGTGCTGAATGTGTATGACGATCAGATGTGGCTGATCCGCGAATTGCTGGATTCGTACAAGCTGACCGGGAAGCAAGCGTTTTTGGAGAAAGCCGAATACCTGACAGCCTATGTGCTGGACGGGTGGGACGTGACCCGCGATAGCCTAGGTAAAGAAAATGGCGGCATCCCCTGGGGGCCGGGCTACACCACCAAACATGCCTGTAGCAACGGGCCGCTGATCAGCCCGTTGGTTTGGCTGCACGAGCTGTATAAAGGCAAAAACGACCCGATCGAACACCGCTTTATCGATGCGGCCGACCGGAAGACGCGCCGCACGGAGCGCATGGAGAAACAACAATACTACCTGCGCTATGCGCGGGCCATCTATGCCTGGCAAAAGCAGCACCTGCTAGACGGAGCTGGCGTATATACCGATATGATGGGCGGCTGCGTGCCCGATTGCGGAATCCGCTACGAAGAGGTGGAAGGGCAGCGGTACCGTGCCCACACGGCGCTAACCAAAGCCGTTGGAAAAGCCTATACCTATAACAGCGGGACGATGCTATCCGCTGCTGCAGATCTATACCGCGCAACGGGCGAAGCAGCCTATGCCCAAGACGGGCGGCAGCTTGCAACAAACAGCTTTCAGGCCTTTGCGTCCTTGGGAAAGGATGTCGAGTCGTTTTATAGTTTTGACAGCAGGGGCTTTAGCAACTGGTTTAATGGCGTGCTGCTGCGCGGCTATGCAGAGGCTACAGCCTTGGACGCCGGCATCGGCAATTACCTGACGGCCTTCCAGCGCAACCTGGATTATGGTTTCGACCATTTTCATCGCGAAGGCTTTCTGCCGACCGACCTGTTGAAGGGTTGGGCTGCGGAAAAAGAACGCCAAGGCGTGGAGGGCATGTTTATGTTTTCCTATGCCGCACAGTATGCGGTCTTGGCCAAACACCAACTGGAGACGGCCCATTAACCGACCGCTCACACCAAGTAACTAAACCACCTAAAAAATGAATGTATCGATAGCAACAATGTACAATCCAAAGAATCCAAATAAACCAAAAAACAGATAACCTTAAAAAATCACTGACCTTTAAAAATTAATCGGATGAAAAACCTAAAAAAATTAGTGCAGGTGGCATTGATCGTGTTCACGGTCGTGTTGCATGTCTGCTGCAAAAAGGAGCACGATTCGCCGGACAACCGACGCGGGCAAGTTGTCGGAACCGTGACCAGTGCCGATGGGCAGCCTATTGCGGGGGTAAAAGTTACCCTTTCGGGGATCAAAGAAGAAGATCAGACGACTACGAGTGGGAGTGACGGCAAATATGCCTTTGCGGATGTAACCTACCGCACACATGCCGTAACCTTCGAGAAAGACGGATGGATGGCTGTAGGCCTTACGGTAACAGCAGCCGGCTTTGGAGATGCAGGCATAGCCACGGTAGACGTGGCGATGATCAGTGCCTCGGCGCGCATTGTCGGAACCGTAACGGATGCGCTCAACGCGGGGCAGCCACTCGCCGGTGTTACCGTCTCTATCGGTACGGTGGGCGGAACAGTGACCAGCGATAACAACGGTACATTTGCCATCCCTAACCTGATTGAAAATACCTACAGCGTCTCGTTCACCAAAGCAGGATACATCAGCGTCGTACGCAGCATTTCGCCAGCCGACTTTGTGGACGGTGTGGCCACCCTGACCCTACAGATGGGCAGTGAAGAACTTCTTCCGGGATTAACCACCATCGATCTACAAGGGGCTGAAAAATGGTATTACAACGAATACCGCGGAGGAAGAAATGCAGATGCTTATCCACATTGGGATTGGGCCTGTAACTACATGAGCACGCTGAACTTCAGAGGTGCGTGGCAAGAGCAGAACGAAGGAACAACCTTGCAGATCCGCAACAGCGGCGACGACCGCAACAATCCTGCAGACCTGGATGTTTTCGATTCGTTTGTTTACGGTAGCAAGACCATTACCGAAGACAATAAGATCCTTTCCTTACGCGTGCAGACCCACAACGCGGACGCAGCGGCACCGGCCTACTTTGGCGTACAGGTGATCGACCTGAGTGCCGCCCAGCCGAAAGCCCAAAAAGTGGGCAACAACCGGACCCACGCGGGCGGCTATACCGATTTTGACTTTGATCTAAGTGCCTATGTCGGTAAAGAAGTGATCATTGCCGTTGGTATCTACAGACAATCTACAGGCGATTATTGGAAGCAACTGGTGTTGCGGGCGATCCGGTTTGCGGATAGAAAAGTGGAAAACTGGGATTGGCTGCCGGGCACCGAAGTCGTACCGGGATGGAAGCTTTCGCAGGAAACCGCAAGATCGACCATGCCGCATACCAAAAAGACGTTCACCGGTTTGAGCCCGATCAGTGGCAACCGCGACAACTATGTGGACGCCTACCGCGCCTGGCGCAATGTGGCCCATGTTGGCGCCGAGTGGATGTTCATGCCGTTGCGGAAAGATCCAGAGGTATTCCCTTCTGAAGGGTATATCATTAAAACACGCAATACAGCAGATGTCGATACCAAAGTGCCCGAGTCTTATCTCTATGCCAAATTCTCGATCGCAGCGGGAAGCAACCAGCTGACGCTGAGCACGCGAAATTTTGGTAACAACTTTACCTATTTCAAACTGACAGCAATTGGGAACGATGGCACGGTGACCCACCTGTCGCCTGCGTCCAACACGGCACAGCAAGCGTCGGCTGCAGATGATGGATGTTGGCGGTTCAAACATGGCGACGGCGGCGCCGGCAATCCGGAAGCATACGCCCTGTTTACCTACGACCTATCGGCCTTTAACGGTACCGATGTCACCGTTGCGCTTGGCGTGTACAACGGGGAAGCAAATACCGGAGAGAATAAACTGGTGATACATAACATTAAAATAAACTAACTGATGAGAAAAAGTATGATGATCGCGATGGGAAGCCTACTGTGCTTCTTCATCTATGCCTGTGACAAGGCAAAGAGCGATGAGGGGAATATGCCACCGGAGGATACCAATGTGGCGAGCAGATCGTTGACCCGCGCTATGGAGATTACGGATAATGCACTGAGCGCCTACTTCACCGGAAGCGGAATGACCATGGCCCGGTATTATAACCCCTATACGGACAGGCGATCGGATGAGGTAGGCAGTGTATGGATGTATACGAGCGCGATCGAGGCCGTTACCGCTATTTTGCACGCCTTGGAAACCGAGAAAGAAAACGGGGACGCAACGCGCTATGACGCACATTTTAGCCGGTATGAACAAGAGCTGATGAAGCTCTATGACGGTGCCGAGTTCTATTTGGGCACGTTTACCCTGACGTCCTATACCGGCACCAACGAGTGGACCGTGTATGGCGTCAATCGTGGCAGCTCGAAAGGCGGTGCGCGCGTGGAAGGCATTGAAAACGTGTATGATGACCAGATGTGGCTGATCCGTGAATTTTTGGAAGCCTATAAGGTAACGGGAAAAGCGGAATTTTTAACCAAGGCAGAATACCTAACGGAATATGTGCTGGATGGCTGGGACTGCACGATCGATGCAAACGGCAACGAGGTAGGCGGCATCTCCTGGGGGCCGGGCTATGTGACGAAACATGCCTGTAGCAACGGGCCAATGGTGAGCCCGTTGGTGTGGCTGTACGAGCTGTATAACGGGAAAAATGACCAGACAACACATCATTATATTGACGGAACCGACCGGAGAACGCGGAGACAGGCGCAGATGAACAAGGCCGACTATTACCTTATGTTTGCCAAAAAAATCTACGACTGGCAGAAAAGTGCGTTGCTTCGCGCCGATGGCGTCTATGACGATATGATGGGTGGCTGCACACCGGGCTCGCCACAATTGGAGCAGATCAACGGCGTGAGCTACCGCAGGGGGATTACCTGCCGCGACCGCGTGGGACCGGCCATCACTTACAACAGCGGCACGATGTTATCTGGAGCAGCTGATCTGCTGCGGGTGACGGGCGACAGCAAATACCGGGAAGATGGTGCGGCATTGGCCAATGCATCCTTCGCGTACTTCGCGAAGAAGGGCGTGAATGTGGCCGACCACTATACCTTCGATATCAGCGGTTTCAGAAATTGGTTCAATGGGGTGCTGATGCGCGGGTATGTCGATCTTTATCCGGCTCATCAAGCTTCGGAAGACTATATCGCGGCATTTCAGCATAACCTGGATTATGCCTATGATAATTTCTACCATAACGGACTTCTGCCGACAAACTTATTGGTAGGCTGGAACCGCGATCGCGGCAAGAACGACACGGAAGGCATGTTTACCTTTGCCTTTGCCGCGGAATATGCGGTTTTGTCCAGATATGAACAAACAAAATAGCTCATCAATAGCGTTAAAGAAAACCTGTATGATCAAGAATTTTAAGATGGAAATGAGCGTATGGATGCACACAGTGTGCATGGTACTGCTCCTTATTCCTGGCCTGTCGTTGGCACAGAACATAAACGTGTCGGGCAGCGTCACCAGCGCCGACGGGCTGCCATTGGCCGGCGTATCCATAATGGTGAAAGGTGCCACACCGCAAATCGCGACCAGCACCAATACAGACGGACAATATAGCCTGCAGGCACCCCAAGGGGCAGTTTTGCGCTTTTCCTTTGTCGGTTTTGCCGATGCCGAGAAAACGGTGGGCGCACAGGGTCGCATAGACGTCGTCTTGCAACCCGACGAATCTTCGTTAGAAGAAGTGGTGGTAGTGGGCTACGGCGTGCAACGCAAAGTGAGCCTGACGGGCGCCGTTTCCAATATCAAAGGAGATGAAATGCGGCGTACCAAAAACGAAAACCCACAGAATATGCTGACAGGGCGCGTTCCGGGTGTGCGCGTGTGGCAGCGCAGCGCAGAGCCGGGATCGTTCAACAATAGTTTTGACATCCGCGGCTTGGGTAGCCCGTTGATCGTAATCGATGGAATACCGCGCACAACGGCAGACTTCCAGCGCCTTAATCCCACGGATATCGAAGATATTTCGGTGCTGAAAGATGCCTCTGCCGCGATTTACGGGGTGCGGGCAGCGAATGGCGTGGTACTCGTGACCACCAAAAAGGGAACGAAAACTGGGAAAACGAGTGTTACGCTGAACAGCTCCTATACGTTTCAACGCCCATCAGGATTGCCCACACTGGCCGATGCTTACCAAGCCATGACGATCGAAAACGAGCGCGTTCGGAACAATATCGCATCGCCTTATAACACTGTTTTTCCGGAGAGCACGTTTGAAGATTTTAGAACAGGAAAGCGCCGCACAACCGATTGGACGTCCTTGATCTTTTCGGACTACTCGCCGCAAACGCAGCAGGATATGAGTATCACGGGAGGAGGCGAGAAATCGCAATATTACATTGGCGCAGGCCATCTCTATCAGGAAGGATTTTTTAAATCGGGCGATTTGAACTATAGGAAGATCAATCTGCGATCCAATGTCAGTGCGGAGGTAACAAAGGGACTGAGCTTCGACCTAAATTTGGCCGGCGTTTCGGACCAAACCAATAGTCCTTACTCGAGTTCGGCCGATATTATCCGGAACTATTGGCGTCAGGGTGTACTGGCGCCTGCCTATGCCGATCCCGATAATACCATGCTCAATTATGACGGCCTGGATCTGGAAGAAAATACCGTAGCAAAGATGACCGCCGATATCTCTGGCTATCGCAAAAGGGCACAGAAACAGTTCCAATCGTCTGCAAGCCTGAATTACGATTTTGGTGTGGTGAGCGATGCGCTGAAAGGCCTTTCTGCCAAGGCGTTGATCAGTTACGACTACCGAATGGATAATATTAACATCAATCGCAGAGAGTACTATCAATATGCATTCGATCAAATAAGTGAGTTGTACGTATCGAAGTTATTTGATCTCAGTTCGCCTAACCAGATACGTCGGACGATGTTTGACAAACAGCAGGTGCTCGGACAGTTCATTGCAAACTACAACCGGGAATTCAATGGCCGGCACCAAGTGAGCGGTCTTTTGGGCGCGGAAGTGCAAAAGCAAACGGGGGATAACTTCTTTGCCCAACGTGACCTTGCTTTTGCCATGGATTATCTCTTTGCCGGTGTGACGCTAGGTCAACAAGGAGGCATGAGCAGAGCGCTGAACGATCTTTACGAAACATCCAACGCCGCGCTTTTTGGAAGGGCCAACTATACGTTTGACAACCGCTATATCGCGGAGGCTCAATTCCGTTATGACGGTTCGTCGAAGTTTCTTCCGGGCCGTCAGTGGGGGCTTTTCCCTTCGGCATCCGTGGCATGGCGTATCTCGGAAGAGCCTTTCTTTAAAGATTGGTCGGCGATGTCTTTCGTGAACCAACTGAAGCTACGTGGAAGTTATGGTGTCTTGGGAGACGACGGCAGCCTGCAATATGACTGGGCTACCGGCTATGACTATCCGGCAACCTCCGGAAACGAAGAAAAAGGTTACTACAATCAATATTCTCCTGGGTATATGTTTGGGAACCAGTTTATCTACGGCGTGTCTACCTTGCCTTTACCGAACCGAATGATCACTTGGTTCACCTCCAATACCTTAAACGTCGGTGTCGATTTTGAAGGATGGAATGGGCTTTTCGGCTTTGCCGTCGATTATTTTGAGCGGGAGCGTAAAGGGCTTTTCGCACGGCGTTCGGGCGACCTTCCTACCGTAGTGGGGGCTACCGCACCGCGGGAAAACCTGGATAGCGACAAGCATTTCGGGATGGATCTCGAGCTTTCACACCGCAACAGCATCGGCGAGTTTTCCTACCGGATGAAAGCCATCGGAACGATTACCCGGCAAAAGCACCTCGTGGGCTCCGAGAAAGGGCCTTGGGGAAATTCTTACGACAGGTGGCGTAACGACAACCTGAACAACCGGAACCAAGGTATGCAATTTGGGTATCAGGGGGCAGGACGCTACCTTGATTGGGACGATATCCGAAGTTTTCCGATCTACAAAGGTAACCAGACCTTGCCGGGCGACTATAAATATGAAGATTGGAACGGTGATGGCGAGATCAACGGCTTGGATATGCGTCCCCTGTTTTTTGACAGCACGCCTTGGTTGAACTTTAGTTTCAGCTTTGATGCCAATTACAAGAACTTTGATATGAACTTCCTCTTGCAAGGAACGGCCATGGGCTCGATGCAGTATTTGGAACCCCTTCGCGCAATCTGGGGCACCAATGGCGGCGGGATATTGGAGCAATATACAGACCGTTGGCATACCGTTGATCCGCAGGCCGACCCTTGGGATCCGGCTCAGGAATGGGTAAGTGGGTATTACGGCTTCACGGGCAACTACCCGATTGAGACCTCGACCTTCAACCGGGTGAGTACAGCTTATCTGCGGCTGAAAAGCGTCGAGCTGGGCTATACATTACCGAAATTTAGACCTTCGTCCACGATGAACCTTCGGGTATTTGCGAATGCCTATAACTTGTTTACCATAACGGGTGTAAAATTTGTGGATCCGGAACATCCCGAGGATGAACTGGGACGCCTCTATCCGTTGAACAAAACCATTACAGCGGGTCTTTCGCTCGCCTTTTAATCCCTTTGTGTTATGGACAATATGAAGATAAAAAACAATCGTATGAAAAAAATATATCAGCTGACGCTGGCCATCTGTGTTTTATTTGCCTCCTGCTCCAATTTTCTGGATATCCCGCCCAAGAGCATTATCGGCGATAACGACTTGTTTACCAGCGAGTCGGGCGTGGAAGTGTACTTGGCAAGAATGTACAGCAATATGCCATTCGAAGATTTCAAGTACATGGCCCAATGGGGTGTGGAATTCAACGGATGGTTGGCCGCTATGGGTATTGAAGGGACGGGAGAAGCCTTGAACCGCGACGGAATCAGCTCGGCCTTTACCGGCGAGCGAACCCCCTATTGGGGTAAGGGCATGACGCTCTTGCGGGATGCAAACTATCTCATCGAAAATTTTCCAAAGTATAAGGATGCTTTTCCGGAGATTACCTACAACCACTACCTAGGCGAAGCCTATTTCGTTCGGGCATTCGTATTCAATGCGATGGCCAGACGATTTGGGGGCGTGCCCTTGGTGACGAAGGTGATCCCCTATCCGGCAGAGCAGGCCGAGCTGGAAGTGCCGCGCGCAAGCGAGGAGGAAACCTGGAACCAGGTGCTGGCCGATTTTGATCAGGCCGCAGCATTGCTATCGCCGGCAAGCATCAAAAGAGGTTATGCCAACAAGTATGTCGCGCTGGCTTTCAAATCAGAGGCGATGCTATACGCCGGAAGCGTGGCAAAATACAATGAAACGGTACCGGGGCGCCTGACCGGCTTAGGTGAAAAAACGGGCGTTCGCGTTATCGGCTTCGCCGAAAACACCTGGCAGGCAGCATCGAAAAAGTATTTCAGGGAGGCCTACCTTGCAGCCAGAGAGATTATGAGCGCAGGCAAATATGCCCTATACAAAAAAAGGTGGGCCGCAGGCAACCCGGAAGCCCAGTACCAAAATATGGTCGATATGTTCAGCGATGTGGAGAGCCCGGAAAATATTTACATCAAGGAATACACGTTCCCAATTTCCACGCATGGTTATGATGCATACAGCGCGCCTTTTATTTTTAAAGCACCGTTGGCATCAGGCACCTGTCCTACGCTCGATTTTATGGAGCTCTTTGAAGGATTTGACCGCTATCCCGATGGGACGATCAAGGTGACGACCGGTAACTCCAATACGCAAGGCGATTATTTGCTGTATGATAACCCTATGGACTTCTTCAGCAATGCCGAACCGAGGTTACGGGCATATGTTATTTTCCCTGGAGACCGGTTCAAAGGCAGGGATATCGAAGTGCGTGCGGGTGTGTATACCGGTGCGGTGCCGGTGAAGCCGCTGTTCAGTGATTATTCCTATCAAGCTGCCGAAAATCGTTACCAAAACCTCAATGCCTACCGGGGCACGCCAAAAACGTTGTTCTTGAGCCCCAGAGAAGGCGCTGCCCAAGAAGTTGTGGATTATAACGGGACGCAAATAACGGCTGCCGGCGCAAACGGTCCATTCTTTGACAACGGCGAAGGAAACTTGACCGGGCTTTACGGCAGAAAATGGCTGAATCCTGATCCAGCTTTTACAGCGGCAGAAGGACGATCGGACCAGCATTTTGTCTTGATGCGGTATGCCGAAGTGCTGCTGAATGCAGCGGAAGCCGCTGTCGAGCTATCGCTCGCTGGGGAGGGCTCGCCAGACGGGTCAGACCTGATGCAGGTAGCGACGCAAGCGGTGAACGATATTCGCGAGCGTGCCGGAGCATCCTTGCTCCCGGGTGTACTGACAGCAACAGAAAGCGGCCGCAACACCGTGCGCAAGGAAAGAAGAAAAGAGCTGGCGCTGGAACACAAGTCCAAATGGGATATCCGCCGGTGGCGGGTGCAACATTACGAGGGGCGTAATGGTTTTTGGGGAGAGAACAAAAACAAGGATGCTTTCAGCAATAACATCCGCTATCGTTTCCGTGGGCTGTATCCATTCTTATCAACCGCGAGCGGGAAATACTTTTTCGATGCACGATTCCAATGGGTAAGTTTAAAAACCTTTGAATACAACGTCATCGACTATTACTTTGCGATTCCGGGCGGAGAAGTTGCCAAGAGTGGGGTGATAGACCAACAACCAAACCGCTAGGGATGCGTGTGACAGCGGTTGAAGTAAACATAATTGAACAAAGAAAATCTAAAAATAATCAGATGAAAAAGACAAGCATATTTATCTCGTTGACGTCGCTTTTCTTGATGGCTTCCTGCAGTTTGTTTGAGCTGGATAACTATCCGGCTCCGGCTGAAACACTGAAGGGGGAAGTGGTGGATGTCGCTACCGGTGCGCCGGTACTGACCGACCAAGGAAGTGAAGGTATTCGGGTGCGCCTCATAGAAACCAGTTGGGGCGATAACGTGACGCCCAATCCGGACTTTTTCTGTATGCCGGACGGCAAGTTCCAAAACACGAAAGTGTTTAAGGGGCGTTACAACGTCCAGTTGGACGGGCCATTCATTCCTTTGCTGCGCGAGGATGAACGTGGGGTGCCGATTGCAGATGAAACAAAGGACATCGACATCGAGGGCGTTACGGAAGTTAAGTTTGAGGTGCAGCCCTTCCTAAACGTGGAATGGGTAGGGGAGCCGCAAGTGGTGAATGGCAAGATACAGGCGCAGGTTCGGGTGAGCCGCGGGGTAACGGAAAATGAATTCCGTGAAAAAATCGAGCCCATGGGTGGCTACAGCAGCAGCTTTCAAAACGTAACGGATATACAGCTTTTTGTGAGCTATTCATCAACAGTAGGCTACCGCGCCCGGGATGAGCGATGGACCAATGCCATCAACTATACGGGATCATCGTTCAACAGCTTGCTGGGTCAAACGGTGACCATCGAGTCAAACGGCACGATCCCGTCCGGTCGGATTGTTTTTATCCGCGCGGCAGCGCGCATCAACTATGATACGCCCGTAGGAAGCGGTACAAGACGGTATAACTATACCGATGCGAAAGAAGTATTTGTCAAATAAAAAAGGTTATAAGAAAGAATGGTATGACATATTGGAACTTATATATAGGAATTGCCTGTGTGCTGGGAAGCGGAACGGTTTGTGCACAACAGCAAACCGATCAGGTAAAAACAACCTTTCAGACATCGCGGGAATGGCGTCCTACGATCGATAATCGCGCCGATGCGGTGATGATCTACGGCGTAGGGGGCAATCCCTCCGACAAGCATAAACGGTTGCCTTTTGCCGAGCGGGTAAAATCCTGGAAAGACCGTGGTTATACCATTCATTTCATGACCGGTATTGCGTGGGGCGAGTACCAGGATTATTTCACGGGACAGTGGGACGGGAAATGGCATTTGGATGAAGGACAGGTAACGCAGGCACAGGACACGATATGGCACGGACACCTCGTGCCGTATATCGTGCCCACCGACAACTTTCTGAGTTACCTAAAGGAACGCCACATCAAGCCGGTGATCGACGCTGGAATAGACGCCATATTTATGGAGGAACCGGAATTTTGGGCGCGGGCAGGATACAGCGCTTCATTCAAACGGGAATGGAAAAAGTACTATGGCTTTGACTGGCGCCCGCAGCACGAATCGCCGGAAAACACCTATCTGTCGAACAAGCTAAAGTACCAACTCTATTACAAGGCTTTGGAAGAGGTGTTTACCTTTGCCAAAGCCTACGGAAAGACCAAGGGCATGGATGTCAAATGCTATGTTCCCACGCATTCGCTCGTTAACTACGCCCAATGGATGATCGTATCGCCCGAAGCCAGCTTGGCCTCGCTGCCGGTGGTGGATGGCTATATCGCACAGGTGTGGACGGGAACCTCCCGCGAACCAAACTACTTTAATGGAAAGGAAAAGGAGCGCGTGTTTGAAACAGCGTACCTGGAATATGGTTCGATGGCATCCATGACCGCGCCAACGGGTAGAAAGATGTTCTTCCTAACCGATCCTATCGAAGACCGCGCGAAAGACTGGGTAGACTATAAAACCAACTACCAGGCGACATTTGTGGCGCAGTTGCTGTATCCGCAGATTGCTGATTACGAGGTGATGCCCTGGCCGGAGCGTATCTACGAGGGCCTTTACCGGACCGCTTCGAACAGCGATGAAAAACAGCGTATTCCGCGTGCTTATGCGACGCAGATGCAGGTCATGATTAACTCGCTGAACCAGATGCCGTTGAGCGACAACAAGCTTTCGGGCAGTGAGGGCATATCGGTATTGATGGCCAATTCGTTGATGTTCCAGCGGTTTCCCACGCATGCCGGCTACGATGATCCGCAACTGGCAAATTTTTACGGACTGGCGCTTCCTTTCCTGAAACGCGGTGTGCCCATAAAGACGGTGCACATCGAAAACTTGGGATTCGAAAAAGCACTGGCCGATACCAAGGTCTTGCTGATGACCTACGCCAATATGAAGCCATTAGATCCGATAGCGCACCAGCAATTGGCGGATTGGGTGAAATCGGGCGGGCAATTGATCTATTGCGGAACCGATAAGGATCCGTTTCAGACGGTGCAGGAATGGTGGAATACCGAAGGGAATACGTACCGGGCGCCTGCCGACCACCTGTTTGAAAAAATGGGGATACAAGCTGCCGCCAAAGAGGGCGTACACCCCTTTGGTAAAGGATCTGTACAGATTGTACGGATAGATCCGAAAGATTTTATTTTAAAAACAGACAACAGCGAGCAGCTGGTAAAAATGGCTGAAGCACGCTATAAAGCCGCTGCGGGCGGTACATTGGCATTCAAAAACCATTTTCACCTGCAACGCGGCCCTTTTGAGCTGATTGCTGTATTGGATGAAAGCGTCGATACGGAAGCCTACCGCATACAGGGAACGTTGATCGACCTGTTTGATCCGGAACTTCCGGTATATCGTGCACAGGCTATCGCGCCAGGCAAGCAAGCTTACTTTTTTAATGTAGATTTGGTGAAAGACAAGAAAAAGCCACAAGTGCTGGCTGCGGCAAGTCGGGTGTATCAAGAGCAGACAACAGCTTCCGGCTATGCCTATGTCGCGAAAAGCCCGATAGAAACAACAAATATTTCGCGGGTGTTGCTGCCCAAACGCCCGAAAAGTGTGACGGTAGATGGCCGCGAGGTGTTTGACGCGCAGCAGTGGGATAAGGCATCTAGCACCTACCGCCTAGGTTTTGAGAACAATCCGGATGGGGTAGCGGTTAAATTTTTATGGTAAATGGCCCGGCTGGGGGGCATACCGCAGGCAATCAACTTAGTAAAAAAATGGAATGTCCCTGTTTTGCGTTCTACAGAACAGAAATGTTGCAAGGCAACGTATAAAATGATAATAACATACCTATGAAATATAATTCTTTTTTCCTGTTTGCATTAATGGGAATGCTGTCCTTCCAGAAAATCGCTGCGCAATCGACAGAACCGGTCGATTACGTGAGCACCTTGGTGGGCACGCTATCCAAATACGAGCTTTCGACAGGGAATACCTACCCCGCTATTGCGCGCCCTTGGGGCATGAACTTTTGGACACCGCAGACGGGAAAAATGGGAGACGGATGGGTGTATACCTACACGGCAGACAAGATCAACGGTTTCAAGCAAACCCACCAACCTAGTCCCTGGAACAACGACTATGGGCAGTTTGCCTTGATGCCGATAACCGGAAAGCCAGTTTTCGACCAAGATGCGCGAGCAAGTTGGTATTCGCATAAAGCAGAGATTGCCAAGCCTTACTACTATAGCGTATTTTTGGCAGACCACGGCATAACGACCGAGTTTAGCCCTTCGCAACGGGCCGTGATCTTCCAATTTACCTTTCCCGAGACCGATAGCGCGTATGTGGTCATCGATGCTTTTGACAAGGGGTCTTTCGTGAAGCTTATACCCGAAGAGAACAAAATCATCGGATATAATACGCGTAATAGCGGAGGCGTGCCCGATAACTTCAAGAATTATTTTGTGATTGAGTTTGACCAACCGATGGATAGCCATATGGTCGTGGATAATGGACGTCTGCAGGCCAAACAGCGCCTGGAGGTAACCACCGATCACGCGGGGGCCATTGTGGGGTTCAAAGGCTTGAAAAAAGGACAGCAGGTAACCGCTCGTGTCGCATCCTCGTTCATCAGTTTTGAGCAAGCAGATCTAAACCTGAAGGAGGTGCATGGAAAATCGCTGCAGGAAGTGGCCAATGCGGGAAGGGCGGCATGGAACGATGTCCTTGGACGGATACAGATCAAAGACAAGAACCTGGACAGATTGCAAACTTTTTATTCTTGCCTATATCGGTCTACGCTTTTTCCGCGCGATCTCTCCGAAATAGATGCTGCCGGAAACCGGGTGCACTATAGCCCCTACAATGGGAAGGTATTGCCTGGTGAAATGTTTACCGACACCGGTTTCTGGGATACTTTTCGCAGCCTGTTTCCCTTATTGAATCTGCTCTATCCGTCGATGAATGACCGGATGCAGGAGGGCTTGGTGAATGCCTATAAAGAAAGTGGATTTTTACCGGAATGGGCTTCGCCGGGGCACCGGGCATCCATGATCGGGAACAATTCGGCTTCTGTTGTGGCGGATGCCTATCTTACCGGCCGGAAGGGCTACGACCCGATGGTGCTGTGGGAAGCTGTACAATGGGGCGCGCACCATGTGCACCCTACGAACACGTCTACAGGGCGCTATGGCCATGAGCTCTATAACACCTTAGGATACATCCCGGCGGATGCAGGAATCTCGCAGAATGCCGCGCGGACATTGGAGTATGCCTATAACGATTGGTGCATATACCAGTTTGGCAAAGCGCTGGGACGCCCCGATGCGGAAACGGCTCCCTATGCGAAAAGGGCGCTTAACTACAAAAATCTGTATGATCCGTCGACAAAGTTGATGCGTGGAAAGCGGAAGGATGGGACCTTCGTCAAAAATTTTGACCCAAGCGCTTGGTCGGACGAATTTACAGAGGGCAACTCCTGGCACTGGAGCTTCTGCGTATTCCATGACCCTCAAGGGCTGAGCGATCTGATGGGTGGCGACAATGCTTTTACGGCCATGTTGGACACCGTGTTTTTGGTGCCCAGCCAAGAGGGAATGAAAAGCCGCGGCATGATTCATGAAATGCGCGAAATGCAGATCATGAACATGGGGCAATATGCGCATGGTAACCAGCCCATACAGCACATGCCCTATCTGTATAACTACTCGGCTGCACCATGGAAGGCCCAATACCGGGTTCGTGAAATCATGGATAAATTGTATGCTGCAGGCCCTGATGGCTATTGCGGAGACGAAGACAACGGACAGACATCGGCTTGGTATGTGTTTTCATCGCTCGGTTTCTATCCGGTGGCACCCGGCGCTGGCGAATATGTGTTAGGATCGCCGCAGTTTGATGAGGTGATCGTAAACTTAGAGCACGGCAAAAAAATAGTTATTGCCGCAGCAAATCAATCCAAAGAAAATGTCTATGTCGACCAGCTACGCGTCAATGGGAAAAAGTATGCGCATAATTTTTTGCGTATCGACGATTTGCGCAAAGGCGCGAAGCTGAACTTCAGCATGTCTGCGCAACCAAACTTGTCGCGCGGTACTGCAGCATCGGATAAACCGTATTCGTTTTCCAAGGAATACACAGCGGAAAATTAGCAAAACCGTGCCGCCAGCAAGGGCATGGCAAGAGGAACGATTTGCGTCGTTTTTAAAAATATTTTGGACGGTTGGGGCTTGGTAGCTTATCGTATCTTTGACCCAACCGTTTCTACACTGCGTTAACATAACATATGATAGCAACAATGAATTTTAGGAAGAAAGCAATGCATATTGCCCTTTGGCTTTTCGCGTCGGTTATTAGTGTATGGTCGGCCTTTGGCCAAGACTACAATACCCGGAAAGCGCCGGCTTATCCTTTGGTGACCCATAACCCGAACTTCAGCATTTGGTCCACAAGTGATGTGCTGACCGATAAGGCGACGGAGCATTGGACGGGGGTGGCGCATGGACTGACCGGTTACTTGGAAGTGGATGGCCAGATGTACCGCTTCATGGGTATGGATGCGCCGCGCTACCAAAGCGTGATCCCGGAAGCGGGGAATACGGCGAAAATAAAGGTACGCTATAGCGAGCAGGCTCCTTCCAAAGGATGGAATGCGGTAGCCTTCCAAGCGTCCGCCTGGAAGGAAGGTCCCTTGCCGATTTCAGATAATAAATCGGTATCGGGTACATTTTGGGAATCGGATGAAATATGGGTGAGAAGGGAATTTTCGCTGGACAGGGTGAACCAGCAGAACCCCTTGTTCCTGAAATTGCATCATGATGATAACGTGGAGGTGTATCTGAATGGAAAACTTATATTTGAAAAAGATGGTTGGAATAACCGTTTTGAATATTTTGATATTTCCGACAAGGCAAAAGGATTGCTGCAGAGGGGCAAGAATGTGCTTGCCATCGCGTTAAAAAATACAGCCGGCGGTCGGTTTTTGGATATCGATTTGGTCAACAAATTGCCTGCTGATAAAGGGGATGTGGCTGTGGCCCAGCAAACGGGGGTGCAGGTGCATGCGACCCAGACGTTCTATACGTTTGCCTGTGGCGGCGTATCCCTGCAGGTCACATTTACGTCGCCCCTCTTGATGGATAATCTTGACCTCTTGGCGCGGCCTGTTTCGTATATTTCCTATAAGGCCGTCGCTAATGATGGCAAGCAGCACCAAGTGAAGGTTCACCAAGAAGTATCATCCGATATTGCGGTGTATATGGCCGACCAACAGGAAGTGGAGGGACGGGCTTATGAAGATGGCGGTCTTTCCATCCTCAAGGTGGGTACGGTAGAGCAGCCGATATTACAGAAGGGTGCCGACGATATGCGTATCGACTGGGGCTACCTGTATGTTGCGGCCCCAACGGGCAAAGATGTCAAGCAATACCTAGCTGGACAAACAGCCAAAGGAAAAGACGCTCCTTTTCGGGGGAAATCGCTATCGCTGCATACAGAAATATCGTTAGGAACTGTTGCCGCTACGCCGGTACAACGTTTCCTGACCATCGGTTATGACGAGGTGGTGGCTATTCAATATTTTAAGCAAGACCTGCGCCCCTGGTGGAACCGAGATGGGGGCCGTGCCTTCGAATCGCAGTTGCAGGCGGCGGTGGCAGACTATACGGAATTGATGCAGCGCTGTACAGCTTTTGACAAAGAGCTCCTGCAGCAGGCGAATGAGGCTGGCGGAGCAGAATATGCCCACCTCTGCGCTTTGGCGTATAGACAAAGTATCGCTGCGCATACCTTAGTGGAAAGTCCAGCGAAAGAAGTATTGTGGCTCTCGAAAGAGAACAATAGCGGTGGGTTTATCAATACGGTGGATGTTACCTATCCTTCATCCCCACTCTATTTGCTGTACAACCCGGTGTTGCTGGAAGGCATGCTGAACGGCATTTTCCACTTCAGCGAAAGTGGCCTGTATCCGCATCCGTGGGCGGCACACGACCTAGGAACGTACCCACGCGCCAACGGACAAACCTATGGGGAGCCGATGCCCGTGGAAGAATCTGGCAATATGCTGATTATGACGGCGGCGATAGCCCAAGCGCAGGGCAATGCGGCCTATGCCGCCAAACATTGGGACGTACTGACCAAATGGACAGATTACCTTGTCAAAGAAGGCCTGGATCCGAAGACGCAGCTGTGTACGGATGATTTCGCCGGACACCTTGCGCGTAACGCCAACCTCTCGCTAAAAGCAATCATGGGCATAGCGAGTTATGCCCGCCTTGCAGACATGTTGGGCAAACAGGATGTTGCTGGCCAGTACCGGAAAATTGCCGAGGAGATGGTGCCCAAATGGATGAAGATGGCTGACGCCGGAGACCATTACGCGCTGACGTTCGATGATACAAACACGTGGAGCCAAAAATACAATTTGGTGTGGGATAAGGTTTTGGACTTTGGCTTGTTCCCGAAAGAGGTGGCAACCAAGGAAATTGCGTATTATCTGCCGCGAATGAATCGTTTTGGCTTGCCATTGGATAGCCGCAAAAACTATACGAAAAATGATTGGATACTGTGGACAGCAGTTTTGGCAGATGACCAACCGACTTTTGAAAAGTTTGTAGACCCCGTGTATCGACATGCGCTAGAAACACCGTCGCGCGTGCCGCTGAACGATTTCTATGACACAACAAATGGTATCCGGGAGAATTTTAAGGCACGGAGCGTGGTGGGAGGGTTCTACATGAAAATGTTGGCCGAAAAATGGGGAAGGTAAGCTTTCCCATTTCGCCGCTCGCCGCGGCAGGGCATCGCTTTTGAAGGCCAAAAGGTCTTGCTTGTAGCGTCGTGCGACGCAGCGCACTTATCGCTGGCACGAGGTTGCCGCTCATACCTTCGAAATGTGCCCTTCCCACAAACCCTTTCGCCGCTCGCCGCGGCAGGGCATCACTTTTGAAGGCCAAAAGTGATCAAAAGCCTTTGTCTCCTTGAGGTGCTCTGTCGCACGAGTCCGCCCTGCGCAAAGCACCATGTTTGGCGAAGCCGGAATAACGCCGCCATCGCTTTGGATGCGATGTCGACATGATTCCATGCTTGCCCTGCCCTCGAAACCCCCAAACATGCTCTTTGCCAGCCAGCACTTTTAAGGAGACCCAAAAGTTCCGTTATACGCTTTTCCTTATCAGCGGCAATCGTTCGCTATTGTGTAGCACTGCAGATTACGATCATCAGCAGTACGCTCACTATCGCTTCTACCCCTAATTAACCGGGATGTCGCATCATTTTTGTTGCGTCTGTAGAAACTTGCCTTTTCGCCGGCACAAGGTCGCCGCTCGTGCCTTCGAGATGTGCCCTTCCCACAAACCCTTTCGCCGCTCGCCGCGGCAGGGCATCACTTTTGAAGGCCAAAAGTGATCAAAAGCCTTTGTCTCCTTGAGGTGCTCTGTCGCACGAGTCCGCCCTGCGCAAAGCAGCCTGTTTGGCCGAAGCCGGAATAACGCCGCCATCGCTTTGGATGCGATGTCGACATGATTCCATGCTTGCCCTGCCCTCATCCCCCAAACATGCTCTTTGCCAGCCAGCACTGTTAAGGAGACCCAAAAGTTCCGTTACATGCTTTTCCTTATCAAAAAGTTATCGTTCGCTATCTTACAGTATTGCGATCTTCAGCAGCACGCTCACTATCGCTTCTGCCTTTTATTAACAGCAATGTCGCATCATTTTTGTTGCGTCTGTAGAAACTTGCCTATGCACTGCCCCATAAGGATGCAACAAAAATCAGCGACGGGGTTTTGGTTACTTTTGCCTTTCAAAAGTAACGCCCCTGTCCCGGGCTTAGGGACGCCCAGTCCCGGCGAGGGACAAAAGCGTATGGGTCATGGCAATATAACTACCGATGGTAAACATTTATAATCGTATATAAACATTTGACAACCGACTATTACCGAGCAACCTCTTTACCTTAGCCCCTGAAACCAATTTATACATACATGGATGCGCACAGGTACATCGATTTGACGACGGATTTCGGCTTCAAGCGGATCTTCGGGTCGGAGGGCAACAAACCTTTTTTAAAGGCCTTCTTGAACGAGCTGTTCCAGGGCCGCCTGCAGATCGCGGACCTGCAGTACGGCAGGAACGAGCACGTGGGCGATACGGTGGAGATGGGTACGGTGATCTTCGACCTGCTGTGCAGCACGGAGGCGGGCGAGCATTTCCTGATCGAGGTGCAGCGCAGCACGCACCTGAACCTGAAGCGGCGGATGCTGTACTATGGCAGCAAGCTGATCGCCGACTCGGCACCCCGCGGGCAGCGCCGGGACTGGGACTATGCGATCAGCGCGGTATACGTGGTCGTGCTGCTGGACGGCTTCCCGATCCCCGGCGGTGGGGGCGGCGCGGATTACCTGCAGGAGATCTGCCTGTGCAACCGCCGTACGGGCGAAGTTTTTTACGAGGAGATGGCGTACCTGTACGTGGAATTGGTTAAATTTGTGAAGCAAGGGGCTGATCTGCAGAGCGATCTGGACCGTTGGCTGTACGTGCTGAAGAACATGTCCAAGCTGGCCGGTCTTCCGGTGCACCTGCGGCAGCCCATCTTTGAGCAGCTGTTCGAGATAGCTGCCTACACGCAACTGAACAAGGAGGAACGCCATATGTACGATGTAAGTTTGAAACGCAAGTGGGATGCCGCAGTCGTGCGGAAATACCAGGAACAGGAGCAGGCAAAAACCAGGGAGGCCCTGAAAGCTGCGGAAACCGCCCTAAAAGCTGCCGAGGCTGCCGAAGAAGCCCTCGTAACAGGCCTGAAAGAAGCCATGGATAAAGGCTTGATCGAAGGATTGGAAAAGGGTTTAGAAAAGGGTTTAGAACAGGGTTTGGAGAAAGGTTTAGAGCAAGGGATGGAGAAAGGGATCGAACAAGGGATGGAAGAGGGTTTGGAGAAAGGATTAAAACAAGGCTTAGAGCAAGGTGCACACAGAAAGACGATTGCGATTGCAACCACCATGCAAAAAAATGGCCTATCTGCCGAAGATATTGCTATCTATACGGGTCTTTCCCTTGCTGATATCGAGGCACTGAGCAGTAGTAAGTAATATGTAGTGCGAGGCATCGCGCTATTTGCCGGCGGGCGGTTGCTGCCCATGCATGCTGGAGGCTACCCCCCTCACAAATCCTTTCGCCGCTCGCCGCGGCAGGGCATCACTTTTGAAGGCCAAAAGTGATCAAAAGCCTTTGTCTCCTTGAGGTGCTCTGTCGCACAGGCCCTTCCTGCGCAAAGCACCCTGTTTGGCCGAAGCCGGAATAACGCCGCCATCGCTTTGGATGCGATGTCGACATGATTCCATGCTTGCCCTGCCCTCTTCCCCCAAACATGCTCTTTGCCAGCCAGCACTTGCAAGGAGACCTAAAAGTTCCGTTATACGCTTTTCCTTATCAACGGCAATCGTTCGCTATCTACAGCAATGCGATAATCAGCGATACGCTCGCTATCGCTTCTGCTCAATATTTAAGAGCTGGCACGTCACTTTATCACCTTATCACATCTTAACCTTATCACCCTCTCACTTCTTCACTCAAGGCACAATAGCCTCAGCATAACGCGAAAATCAGCAGTACCCTCACTATCGCTTCTGCCCATCATTAACAGCAATGTCGCATCATTTTTGTTGCGTCTATAGAAACTTGCCTATGCACTGCCCCATAAGGATGCATGTCGCTTCCGCGGGGTTGCTGCTCAATCCTTCGGCAGCTTCCCCTCCCTTGACCCTTTCGCCGCTCGCCGCGGCAGGGCATCACTTTTGAAGGCCAAAAGTGATCAAAAGCCTTTGTCTCCTTGAGGTGCTCTGTCGCACGGGTCCGCCCTGCGCAAAGCAACCTGTTTGGCCGAAGCCGGAATCATGCCGCCATCGCTTTGGATGCGATGTCGACATGATTCCATGCTTGCCCTGCCCTCGAGACCCCCAAACATGCTCTTTACCAGCCAGCACTTGCAAGGAGACCTAAAAGTTCCGTTATACGCTTTTCCTTATCAGCGGCAATCGTTCGCTATCTTACAGTAATGCGATCTTAAGAAGATACCCCAGTTATCGCACGTCACTTTATCACCTTCTCACCTTATCACTTCATCACTCAAGGCACAATAGCTTTAGCATAACGCGAAAATCAGCAGCACGCTCACTATCGCTTCTGCCTTTTATTAACAGCGATGTCGCATCATTTTTGTTGCGTCTGTAGAAACTTGCCTATGCACTGCCCCATAAGGATGCAACAAAAATCAGCGACGGGGTTTTGGTTACTTTTGCCCTACAAAAGTAACGCCCCTGTCCCGGGCTTAGGGACGCCCAGTCCCGGCGAGGGACACCACCTTATTGGATCACTTCGAGCTCGGTACGCCTATTGGCTTGGTGTTCTGCTTCGCTGCAGTTGGCTATTTCAGTACAGAGGTTTACGAGCCGGCTTTCGCCGTAGCCACGAGCTTGCAATCTGTCGGCGGCTATGCCGCGACCCACCACATAATCTACTGCTGCCTGTGCTCTTCGTTGGGAGAGCTTCATGTTGTAATCGTCGCTACCGCGGCTATCGGTATGGCTGGACAGCTCGATTCGCAAGCCCGGATTGTCTCGCATGACACGTACCACTTGGTTCAATACCAAAGCTGCGTCGGGCCTGATATCATGTTTGTCAAAATCATAATAGAGGTTCTCCAGCACAATTTTATCCCCGACCTTATTCAATGGTGCGAGGTACAGCGCGACGTGGACACTGGTATCGCGCAGGTTATCCATTGGCGCAAGACGAGTGGAGTCGGCCATATAACCTTTATGGTCCGCAAAAACCCAATGTGTTTGGCCTGGCTGCAGTGCGAAGCGGAAGAATCCGTATTCGTCCGTTTGCTTGCGAGCCAGCAGCTCGCCCTGATCATCGAAGAGCGTCACCATCGTTTCGCCAAGGCCATCACGCGTTTTTCTATCGTGTGCCCGACCCTCTAGCGTGATCTGTCGGCTAGGCTGGTGCAGCTTTACGGTGTATAGGTCGTCGCTACCGAGTCCGCCGCGTCTGTTGGAAGAAAGAAAGCCCTCGAACGCATCATCATCCACGAGCAAGGGAGCCATCCCAAAATCATCGCCAGCCGTATTGATGGGGTAACGTAAGTTTTGGCGCGTACGGTACTCGCCGCGACTCCCCTGTGCTACGAAAATATCGAAGCCTCCCATGCCAGCAAAACCGTCACTGGCATAGTAGAGGGCATCGGCAAAGATGTTCGGGAATAGCTCGTCTCCGGGCGAATTAACCATTGATCCGGCGTTGACCGGACGACCCCAGGCACCTTTCGCGTCGCGGATGCAATACCAAATATCTACGCCGCCCATACCTCCTGGGCGATCGGAAGCGAAATAGAGCGTTTGTCCATCTGCCGCGAGGCAGGCATGGCCTACGGAATACGCTTCCACCTTGTTGTAGGGGAAATCCTCTTCGCGCCACTGCTCGCCCTGCCTGACATAAAGCTTCAGCTCTAAATTATGCTTACGAAAGCGGCGACCGTCTTTTCGGTAACGCTCGGTATGCTTTCCTACGGCGGTGCGTGTAACATAGAGCGTATCGCCCTGTTCACTGGCGGCGAGTGGTCCGATATGGTAGCGAGCATCATTAAAAGTAACGTCAAATGGTTCGGCAAAGGACAGTTCGTGACCTGCGCGGTTGGCAGTGAACAGCCGCAAGTAAGACTGGCCACTCATGCCGCTTCGGCTTTTGCCCGAGCTACGCGGTTCGCCCACATAGTATAGTTTGTCTTTTAGGGGGAAGGGCGCAAACTCGGCGAGTGCCGAGTTGACCTCCCGGAGGTTGTGAAGGCGGTGTGCGGTGGGGGAGGCGATCCAACGTATCGCAGAATCGCAACCTTGGATGGCCAGCTGCACTCGGGGTGAATCTCCATATTGGCGTTGATAGTCGAGGAGCTGCACCTTGGCTTCGGTATATTTGCCATTCTGCCGAAGCGCCTGCACATATCCCCACAGAGCTTCTGGCCGATGTCGCGGCGTTTGCACCGCGCGCGCATACCAGTTTTCGGCCTGTTCATAATCATTGATGTATAGAAAGGCAGAAGCGAGGCGTTCCATATCCTTTACATGAGGCTTCTTTACTTGCAGTAGGTACTCATACAATGGAATGGCCGCAGCATATTCCATCCGTTCATAGCATTCCTCGGCCTTATCCCGAAGTGTTAGCTGTTCCTGCCCGAATGCGGGGCAAAGCGCAATGAGCATGATAGCGATGGTGTTGATCAGAAGGGTAAATTGCATAGCGATGCGGTTAATGGTGAACTAGAAATACCTTGGACTGAGCATTTGTTGCAAGATACGGCCCATTGTGAGGCCCAGTGTAATCTCATGAGTGCCGCTCTGTAGCCCGCGCATCTGATTGATCATAAAGTCATAGGAGTAGCCGATGCGCAAGTTGTTGCTTGCATAGAACTGGGCAATACCGGATAGGGCATTTATGGCGCTAAGCTTCATGGGCGACTGATCGTAGTAGGGACGGTCGAACAAGCGGGCGCGGGTGCGATAACCTGCTCCGATCCAAAAACGTCCTTGAAAGATCAGCATTGCGTTGAGATCGAGCGAGGTGGGGCCTTTAAAATCGTCCTTCACCAAAAGGCTGGGACGCAGGTGCAACCCCTCTTCAATGTTGATCAAACCGCCGGCAATCAAATAAGCATTGCTCGTGCGATAGAGGCTTTCGAGGCTATTTTGGTTGAAACGCATGGCATTGTTCCGATTGTCGTTAGCAAACAAGTCTTGCACCGCCAAGCCGACATAGAGCCTTGGACTGGAATAGTAGATGCCTAATCGGATATCGGGATTCCAAGTTGACATATAGCCCGGTGGAATGGCTTCATCCTCTGGATTGACGGGCTGCAGCTTGCTGCCGTCCAGCCCGTATTGCGTACCGCCCACCGCAATGCCTAGGGCAAGACGCTGCGCATCCCGATCATCCAGCTGCAGTCGCAACGCATAATTTGCGTAGATCGAGGTTGCGCTCTGTGCGCCCAGTTTGTCGGCTGTGAACTGTAAGCCCGCAGCATGTCGCTTGCTGCGCGGATCCAGCACCCCGTCGACGGACAGCGATCCTGTACGTGGTGCACCGGGCCAGTCTGTCCATTGGCTGCGCAGACCAACCTGCGCAAACCACTCTTCCTTGTAGCCAGCGTAGGCTGGATTGACACTGATCGAGTTGAAGATATACTGCGTGAACTGTATATTTTGTTGTGCATAGCCTTGCGCTGCCGTAAGGAGCAGATAGAGCAAGGTGCTGTATAGGATATGTTTGGTTTTATTCATTTGTTATTTGATCATTACCCAGCCTTTGAGCACGTTGGTTTCTGAACCTTTAATCGTGGTGATATGGTAATAGTAGGTGCCTTCAGGAAGGTTGCTTCCATTCCAGTCGTTATCATAATGCTCATTTTTGTACACTTCGTTTCCCCATCGGTTGATCACCAGTAATTTGATGCGATCAAACTGCTTATGACCGATAATCTCGAAGGTGTCGTTGATACCATCTCTTGTGCGCGGTGTAAATACATTGGGGATAAAAAGCTCGGAAGAAATATCGATGGTAGCGACAGCCTGCGCGCAGTTGTTTGGATTCAGCACCTCACAGATGCGGTAAGGGAAGCTATAGCGGCCCGGGCGGATTCCAGCTTGAAGCGTAATGGAACCATCGCTGCCCATCGTTAGTGCTGCATCACTCGGTAGGCCGGGATGCAGTAGCACATCCGTGAGGATGATAGCCTTGCCATTGAGCTGGTCGTTGTCCAGCACCGAGATCGTCTGTTGGCTTTCGCGGCTCCAACTGACGGGGATATGCTCGTCTCGCGCAACAATGGGAGCAGGAACGATCTCGATAAAGGCCATTGCCTCGCTACAGTTGCTGGGGTTGAGTACTTCGCAAATACGGTAGCGCAGCTGGTAACTATTGGTTGGTTGCTTGCCGTTTATGAATATGGTGCCATCAGGCCGCAAATCCAAGCCACTTGGTGCTTCGTCGATCCAGGTGAGGCGAACATCCTTGGGTAGGAGTGCCATGTCGTTCAGCTTATCATTCTCCAGCACCGAAGCGGTGAGTCCGCCATCTTCGCCAACAACCGGGATAAAATGGTCGTCTACGGCTAGGATCAGCGCCTGCGCTACCCGCACGCGTGCTACGGCCTCGGCACAGTTGTTAGGGTTGAGGACTTCACAAATCCGATAGGGCAATTCGTATAGACCGGCAGCCGTACCAGCCGCGATGTGGATGCTGCCATCCTGCTGTATCTGCATGGCTCCGACTTCGGTATACACGCTGTGAAGGGCAATGTCTTGACGGACGACAGCTTGTTGGTTCAGGCTGTCGTTGCTCAAGATGCTGCTGGTGGTACCACCTACTTTACCATTGATCGTGAAATCATCGTCTAGCGCTAGTATTTGCGGGGCTATAACCTCGATGGTAGCAACAGCCTGAGCGCAGTTGGAGGGGTTTCGGCGTTCGCAAATCTGGTATGGATAGCGGTATGTTCCTTCAGGCACACTGGAGGAGACCGCTATGCGGCCATCCGCCTGCATAGCTATACCAGCGCGTGGTGCCACGTGCGGTGTTAAAAGTAAGTCGGTCGCTAAAACGGGAAGATTGGCTAGCCTGTCATTCCGCAGCACGGTTTCCGTGTGCACTCCTGATCGACTGCTGACACCTTTGAAATGGTCATCCAGTGCTTCCAGCTTCTTCCACGGCAGTGGCGCGATGGTGCACTTGGGGCAGGCAGGGTCGGTGGGATCTTCGGGCTTCGGCGTATTGCCCGGTTCGGATTCCTGCTCGATAGGCTTGCCCTGTGGCCCCTGCCCTTGGGCAAGTGCAATATTGGCTACATAGCCGCGATCCATATCAGCTTGTGTAATGGTGTGGTAAGCCGTTAACTCGGCAGTTTCGCCCACAGGCAGCTCAACGATGTGGCCTACTTGCGGGTTATCGGCGTTTGCATCCGTTACCGCAATTTGGCGTAGGGTTACATTTCCTACATTACGCACAGTAATACGATAAGCCACTCGCTCGCCGGCGTAGCGGAACAGCACCGACAGATCCGCCGTTTTTACGACTTGGAGTGCAGGTGTTTGATCGATGGGCGTAACGGTGCAATCCGGACAGTCGGGGTGCGGGGCGGGCGTATCGGGATCATGCTGATGCAAGGGATTGCTATCGGTAGAATGTGCTTCTACCGTGCGTCCGGCCGGATCTTCGCCCGTGACGAGGGCGATATTGTAGACGGCTCCCCGATCGACATCGGCTTGTGTAATGGTATGGGTGGCGGCGAAGGTTTGGCTTTGGCCCACTTCCAGCTGCGCCATGGTCGCCACCTCGGGCGTGTCGGCCTGCTCATCGCTGATGCGTACATTCTTGAGCGTTGTGTTTCCGCTGTTGACCACGGTGATGCTATAGCGGATCACATCGCCTGGAACACGATAGCGTTGGCTGCGATCGGTCGTTTTTACCAAGCTTAAAGCGGGATCTTGCTGAACGGGCGTGATGGTGCAGGTGGGGCAATCGGGGTGCGGCTCGGGGTAGTTAGGTTCGGCAGGGTCAAGTGGATTGCTGTCTGCAGACTGTACTTCCACATTTTTTCCCCGCGGATCATGCCCCTTTGCAACGGCTAAGTTGTATACTGCGCCGCGATCCACATCAGCTTGGCTGATGGTATGGTAGGCCAGAAAGCGACGCGTTTGCCCGACTTCCAGCCGAGATACCTGCCCCACGAGGGGATCATCGGCATTCGCGTCTGTAAGTCGTATGTTGAATAGCGTGACATTGCCGCTATTGGTGAGGGTTAACCAATACATGATCACGTCGCCGACATGTTTGTAGACTTGATTTCTATCTGTCGTTTTCAACAGCTGCAAAGCTGGATTTTGCTGCAACAAGGTGATGGTGCAATCGGTACAACCGGGTTTGAACCAAGCTTCGGATTCCGGTAGGGGGTCGGTGTCGACGGAAAGGCTTTCCAACAAATTTCCCTCGGAATCGCGTGCCCACACCACGGCTTGGTTATATACGGCACCGCTATCCAGGTCCATCTGCGTTACGGTATGTGTAGCCGTAAACTGACGACTTTGCCCTACGGCGAGGTTGCTGATAGATCCGACATAATTGGCGTCGGCGTTTGCATCCGTAATTACCAAATTGTTGGCCGAGCGGTTTCCCTCTTTATGCACTTTTATGCTGTAAGTGATCACATCGCCCACCTTGCTGTAGTTTCGGCTACGGTCGGCAGTTTTTTGCAAGACTAAACGATCGATGTAGCCCACCGGCGTCACGGTGCAACTGGGACATGCCGGATCAAATAACGGATGATTGGCCGGTAACGGCTGGCTATCCACCGATGTCTGCTCATAGGGCAGCCCGCCATACACAGCCTTTAACGATGCTTGGTTGTAAACGACCCCCTGCTGTATATCGGCAGCGGTAATGCGATGCGTTGCGCTAAAGCTACGGGTCTCGCCGACAGCGAGGCGATCCGCGCTGCCTACATCCTGCACATCTGCGTTGTTGTCCAAAATATGGATAGCTTGCAGCGTCACATTTCCATTATTGGTAACCCGGATCGTATAGTCGATCAATTGTCCCAATTGGTTGTACACGGCCGATCTGTCATAGGATTTGCTAAAGGCCGTTTTCGGTAGTTGCTGCAAAGGTACCACGGTGCAGGTGGCGCAAGCTGGATCGACAAGAGGATCTAACGGACTGAGGGGTAGCCCATCTTCCGAAAGCTGCTGTAACGTATTTCCTCGCGGATCGGTCACGGTGGCGGTGGACTGCGTGTATACGGCACCCCGATCAAGATCCTCTTGGCTGATGATGTGGGTTGCTGCAACAAGATGGCTCTGCCCGACCTCCAGCTTGTCGATATTGTCTACATCGGTTAGTGCGAGTTTTTCGGTATGTAGCACCATGTTCCGTAGGGTTTGGTTGCCTGTATTTTTTATCTGGATGTTGTAGCGAATGATGTCGCCTACCTTTTGGTAAGCAATCGTTTTATCGGCGGTTTCTAGCAATTGCAGGGCAGGAAGCTGGCGAAGGCCGACTATGGTGCAATCGGGACAGTCGGCCGCTATCGGGGCGCCTGTAAGAGGCTGTGGATCGGTCGAAGTTTGTACCAGTGTGTTGCCTGCTGGATCTACGGCGGTTACCTGTGCCAAGTGGTAGGTAAACCCGCGATCGAGCTCGGCTTGGGTGATGCTGTGGCTAGTGCGGAAGCTGCGCGTCGCGCCAACCTCCAGCGTGGCTATGCTGCCGATGTGGCGCGGTTCGCCCATAGCCGCCGACAGCTCGAGCTTGCTCAGTGTGGTATTGCCCATATTGCGTACGGTAACGGTATATTCGACGACGTCGCCGACTTTCGTGTACACGAGGCTATGATCGGTCGTTTTATGGAGCCTGAGCGCCGCATGTTGCTGCACGGCAACAACTGTGCAGTGGGGGCAGGCAGGATCGTAAAGCGGATCGCTGGCGGCTAAGGGATTACCATCGGTAGATAGCGCCGTAACTTGTGCCCCTTTTGCGGTTCGACCCGATACGCTGGCTACATTGTAAATGGCACCACGATCGATATCAGCTTGCGTAATGCGGTGTGAAGCGGTAAAGCTACGTTCTTCACCTATGGGTAGCAGTGCGATATTGCCAACGGTTCTGTCGTCGACCAATGGATCGCTCACCGTAATCTGGTGTAGGGGCACATTTCCAGTATTTTTTACGCGTATGGTAAAGTGCACCAAATCGCCGATCTTCGAGCGCACCTGTGTCCGATCGGCCGTCTTGATCAGTGTAAGCTCGGGGCTTTGCTTAATGGGAGCGACGGTGCAGCTTGGGCACGATGCGTCGTACAGCGGATCGGCAGGCAAGAGGGCACTGGTATCCATCGAGATGGTCGAAATGCTGTTTCCGTCGGGATCTTTGGCCAGCACGGTGGCTTGGTTGTAGACAGCCCCGCGGTCAATGTCTGCCTGTGTTACGGTACGTTTGGCCTGTAATACCTTGACTTCGCCAGCTGCAAGATTTGTGAAGCTGACGGCGCCTTGCAGTGTCGCATTATTGTCTGTTACGTGCACATCGCGTAGCGTCACGTTACCGGCATTGGTCAGCGAAATCTGGTAGACCATCTCTTGGCCGATATGCTGGTATGTTTTTGTGCGGTCGATCGTTTTGATAAGGTGTAATTTGTATTCCCGCAGGATGGGTGCCACCGTACAGTCCGGGCAACCGGGTGAACGCAAAGGGTCGGTTGTGCCGAGCGGGTTGCCATCTACAGAGAGCTGGCTTATAGCTGTGCCATGGCTGTTGGCATTGGCCTGCACCTGCTTGTAGACCACCCCGCGGTCGATATCCGCTTGGGTTATGCTGTGGGCAATGGTGAACGTCAAGGTTTGGTTGACGGCTAAGTCAGCGGCTTGTGCCAATAGGGTTCCTTCCATATGTTTGTCCACGATGCGCAGCTGTCGCAGCGTGGTGTTGCCGGTATTGCGTACCCGAATATCATAGTTGATCAGTTCGCCCTCTTTTGTATAGCGACGGCTCCGGTCGGTGCTCATGACGACCTGCAATCTTGGAGATTGCACGATAGGGCTGATGGTACAGTTCAAACAACTTGGATCGGCTGCAGGTGTAGCTGGATCGCTCGGATCGAGAGGCGCTGTATCGACAGACCGTAAGCTGAACGTGCTGTTGTCCGCATTTTTTCCTGTGAGGACGGATTCGGCGTAGATGGCGCCGCGATCGATATCGGCTTGGGTAATGCTGTAGGAAATGATAAAGGTGCGTTGCGAGTTGGCATCGATAGGGGAGATGGGTGCAGACTGCGTGTTCTCCGCTTTGGTATGGGTGAGTGTCAGGTTGCTAATGGTACCGCTGCTGCGGTTGCTAACGATCACGGTATACTCGACGACGTCGCCTACTTTTTGGTAGACACGCGAGCGATCGGTAACCCTCGTGAAACGGATGTCGGCCGACTGTTGTACGGTTAAGGTGGTTGGCGATGTCGCGTAAACCGACCAAGGCCACATAGCAGCCAACAGGAGGACCAATGCGCTAAGAAAGGTAAGCTTTTCCCCCAAAAAACTTCCCGTACGCTGGGTTTTACTTATCATAGTATGTCTGGGCAGGGGTAAGACACGCTTACCTGCCGGCACTTGTTTTATCTAGCGGGTTTTAGTTAATAAATTTGGTTTCGCCCCATACCTTTGAACTCATAAGCGCTTATTCAAAAGAGGCGTGTTTTATCTTTCGTTGTTTGCCGGTAAGATGAACAGGTATCCTATTTACTAAAACTCAATTATTATGGCAAAGATATTATCGTGAATAATGAATTATCCCACCCTTTCGGGTGGTATTATTGTTCTTTTTGCACTATATGTTGATTTATGTCAATGTTTATGCGCTGGTTTTTACGCTATAGCGTCATGCGTAGCGCGACGCGCTAGGTGCTATCTGCGGGCTTGCTGCGCGTGCCATTCGGATTTCTTTCCTTCCCACAATCCCTTCCGCCGCTTGCCGCGGCAGGGCATCACTTTTGAAGACCAAATTGATCAAAAGCCTTTGTCTCCTTGAGGTGCTCTGTCGCACAGGCCCGCCCTGCGCAAAGCAAGCTGTTTGGACGAAGCTGGAATAACATTGTCATCGCTTTGGATGCGATGTCGACATGATTCCATGCTTGCCCAGCCCTCGAAACCCCAAACATATTCTTCGCCACCCAGCACAGGCAAGGAGACTTAAAAGTTCCGTCATACGCTTTTTGTTATCAAACGCTTATCGTTCGCTATTATAGAGCACTGCAGATTACAGCCATTAGTTGCAAGCTATTATCGCTTCTGCTCACTATTTAAGAGCCGGCACGTCACCTTATCACCTTATCACTTCTTCACTTAAGGTGCAAAAAGGATTAGCATAATGCGATTATCAGCAGCAAGCCCATATTGCTTCTGCTCACTATTTAAGAGCCGGCACTTCACCTTATCACTTTCTCACCTTATCACTTCTTCGCTTAAGATGCAAAAGTATTAGCATAATGCAATTAGCCGCAGCAAGCCCATATTGCTTCTGCTCCCAATTAACAGGAATGTCGCATCATTTTTGTTGCGTCTGTAGAAACTTGCCTATGCATTGCCCCATAAGGATGCAACAAAAATCAGCGACGAGGCTTTGGTTACTTTTGCCTTTCAAAAGTAACGCCCCCCGTCCCGGGCTTAGGGACAAACTCGTCGCGAGCTTAGCAATGCCCATTTCTCGCGAGGAACACCTTATCGTATGATTAAACCGTCCGTATGGACGAACAGGTACGATTATTGTTATATTCGCGTAAATTTAACGATGAGAAAACTAAGTCTGTTCCTTTTTGTGTTGCTGTATGTGCAACAGGTTGCGGCCCAAATATATTACCAGCCCTACTCTTTTCAGCAATATCATCGGTATGGGAAGGCTGTATATGGCGAGGCTGGTACCCATACAGCCGTAAAGCCTTTTGTGGTGGGGAAGCAGCTCGATAGCGTCTACGACATTGTTCCGCGGGACAGTAGCAGGGGATGGCTGCACCGCAAGTTATTTCAGGAACACCTCATCGAAGTCAGGAAAGATGATCACCGTTTTTATGCCGACTTTCTACCCGATTTTGTCGTTGGACGGCAGACCGGCACGAACAGCAAGACACTGTGGACCAATAGCCGAGGTGTGCAGGCCGGACTTTCTGTGAAAGACAACTTTAACCTTTATTTTAATTTTTTTGAAACGCAAGCACGTTTTCCCACGCACATCGATAGCACCGCGACAGCATTGGGCGGCCTCCCGGGGCAAGGCTTTTCCAAAAATCTGGAAAATCACGAGTACGATTGGATGAATACCACGGTGCATATGAGCTACCGTGTAAGCGATGGTTTTCAAGTGGAATTGGCCTATGATAAATTGCACATTGGTGATGGATATCGATCAATGTTGCTATCTGACAATCCGTACAATTTTACCTACGCCAAATTTTCAGGACAGAAGAAGCGTTTTCAGTACAATTCCGTTTGGGCCTATATGCTGGATCGCCGTAATCCACGAGTCCAGCTGCTGGAAAACCAACAGAGTGTTCGTCTTGGTAACGCATCCAAATATGCGGCCTTCCAGTATATTGATTATTTGGCCAGTGATAAGCTGACGGTAGGGCTGTTTCATTCGCTGATTTGGTCACGGTACAGCGAGGACAATACCAAAAAAGTGAACGGAGGTTTAGGCTTGAATGTCAAATACCAACCCTGGGACAAGTACATGTTTTACGGGCAGATGTTTGCAGACGATCTGAGCAAAATTTCTTTCAATAAGGACAGAGATCGGCGGACGGCCTATCAGCTAGGTGCCCGTGCTTTCGATGTTTTTGCGGTGAATAATTTAAATATCACGGCCGAATTTAACCAGGCGGCTCCGTATACCTACCAACATAGTAACAACCGAATCAACCACAGTAACGACGGAGAGCCATTGGCGCATCCCAATGGGGCTAACTTTCGGGAGATACTTGGTATAGCCACCTACCGTTGGAAGCGTGTAGACCTTTATGGGCAAACGATGTTTGCGCGATATGGCACGGATCCTTCCGCTACGGCTAATTTTGGCGGGGATATTTTTAAAAGCCAGCAGCCAGCAGGGGGCTTTCGTATTGGACAGGGACAGGCTATCGATTTGTTCTACAATGAGCTGCGTGTGGCATATGTCCTAAATCCAAAATATAATTTGCGATGGGAATTGGGGCTGATTAATAGACAGCAGAAACCCCTCAGCGGTGGCGATCGGGTAAATGCCAACATCTTTACCATCGGCCTTCGCTCGTCCTTCCGAACATTCCAAACCGAGTATTAAGAAGAGGGCAGGATACGGCGTATAACTTCCTGCGATATGGAAATATAATGCCCTATAAACGGGCTGCGTCATTGGCAGGCCGTCAATAGGGCATCATGGTTATCATGGATGTTTGGAAAATCTCAAACAAGTCCTGCCCGCGTCCCGATACACCCTGTCAACCCTCGTTCCCTGATCTACTCGGTGATGCTATCATCTTAATGTTTTATTCCTGCCAAACGCGCATACATCTCCGCGATGGCAAATTGATCCAATAGCCATTTCTTATCGCTATTCTTGTCTTTTCCTGACCACTCTTTTCCAAACAAGCCGTTGTTATCGCGCATAGCTGTCCAAGCATGGTCTAGATTGGCCTGAAAGGCATCTAGATATTGGGCGTTGTTGTCTTGTTGGTAAAGTTCGATATAACCACGTAGCATGATGGCAATAAACCAATTGTCACTTTTCTTCAAGACCGGGTAGCCCGACGTCTCTTGGCTCGTGAA
The DNA here is from genome assembly GCF_014653155.1 of Sphingobacterium griseoflavum. Classification (GTDB taxonomy): domain Bacteria; phylum Bacteroidota; class Bacteroidia; order Sphingobacteriales; family Sphingobacteriaceae; genus Sphingobacterium; species Sphingobacterium griseoflavum. Next base: position 111,436 of record NZ_BNAF01000008.1, read on the forward strand.
AAAATAGTGCAGTCCGGATCTTGCCGACTCTTGCGCCTCCGTTAGGTATCGCTTCTCCTTGGTTAGCTTGTACAGCAAAGCACCGGCTTGTATCATCTGTCCTGTATTATACGGATATTTGGCTTGCTGTACATTTCCTGTCAAACTTACGTTGTCCCAATATAGCTTGTCGGAAGGATCTTGCAGGTTTTTCTTCGTCCAGGCATATAAGTTTATTGCCTCGTCCAGGTATCCTTTCGCGTTCGTTGCTTGGTAAAGCTTCAGCAGGTAGACCACGGCGGGGGCATTAGAGCAGGTATTTTTGGACTCCTTTTTCTGCTCACACCAATAAATACCACCACCTAACTTATCATCCATGCCGCTCTCCACGAAGGTCCATATCTCTTGCGCTTTGTCCAAGTATGTCTTTTGCTTGCTATGCAGGTACAGATCGACGAAATCTATGCCCAGCCAGATATTATCGTCGTAAAAGCGGTCGGAAAGTGGCGCGCTGTTTACATACGATGCATAGCCGACAGGTTTGCGCTTATCGAAGTAATTTTCCAAACCCGGCAGGACGGCGCGGTCGATATGTTGTTTGGTCGAATCATCGTCTTTTGTTTCGAGCAAGGCTACATAGGCGGATAGGCTTCCGGAGAAGGGCCATAGGTACGAATAAGCATTCGCTTTTGGCTGGTTGTTGTTATCTGCCAGGTACGTGGCGCTATAGCTGTCGTCGAACGGGAAAGTTTCCCGAAAAAGATGCTTGCCATCGTTTACGGCATAATGCTTTTGGATGGTGGATAAACTTGCTGTAGCCCGCGCATAGTTGACGTTTTCGGGCTGCTTTTGCCCTTGTAGGCAAGATGCCCACAAGAGCGCCAGCGTGGCTCCTAGAATTTTTCTCATGTGTGTTCCTTATTTACTGTTTTTTTCGAAATACGCTATACTTTCAAACAACATGGCAGCGCTTGTTTGTCCTGTTAGTTGGGCATCGCCTACGGGGCGTTGTGCCCAGGACGAGCCAAAGAGCAGAAAATTTTGGTCGGCGCCTTGTTGCCAAGCTACTCGGCCATTGTTGCGCAGGAAGTTTTCAAACTTCAAGCGAAAGCTATCGTCTACACCGTCGCGTTGCAACAGCTGCACGAAATAGCGCATAAATATCCCTTTAAATAATGCGCCGTCACCACCGCCTTCATCGCGCAGCACATTACTGCTCGCATCGATGCATTTGGAAATGGTGTAATTGGCCGTTTTCTGTGCATCGTTCATATAAAGTGGATCCTGTGTCACATCGTAGAGTTCCACTGCTGTGCCCAAGAAAGTACCCTGGTTGTAGGTAAGGGCCACCGTATTGATCACATCGGTTTCGCCGTTGATATTATCAAACACGGCTCCCGTGGCGCGATCGAAGAGGATGTCTTTTTGCCACTCGTAAATCCGTTTTGCCCAATCGAGGTAAGTCTCATCGGTGGTCAGTTTGTACAGACGTACCGCCAATATGCTGGCAGGGCCATTGGAGCATGCATTTTTGGAATATAGCATGTCCTTGCGCCAAGCCAATCCTCCACCTGCATATTCGGTGTTCCAAGCTTTCAGGATATCTGTCCAAAGCAAGATCGTGGCATCCATGTATTGCTGTTCTTTGGTAATCTCGTATAGTCGTAAAAAGGTTAAGGCGTTCCACTCCATATCGTCGTAGAATACATTGTAGTAATTGCCACCATTTTTGATGCGAACGCCCTCGAACCATTTTGCAAAATAAGCGCTGTATTTTGGATCGTTGGTTCGGAGGTAGGCATCGATCACGGCATCCATGGCGTGCGCATTTGGCCAATACTGGAAGCCTAGATCCGAGCGGTCGCTCCCGTAGTTGAAATATCCATCTTCGTTCCAGAACTGTCGAATAAGCGTGTCGGTCGTACGGTTGGCCATCTCCTCCCAGGAGATGGGCAACTCGTCGTTATACTGGTATTCGTCGTTGATCTTGCCACAGCCCACCAGGGTGAGCATGGCGATCAGCGTGTATCCTATAGCTTTACATGTCATCGGTTCGAGGTTTAGTTCACTTTAACAATATGCGTATACTCCTTGTCGCCCTGCAGCACGACGCTGATGGTGGTCGACTTGCCATCTACGGCACCATCAAACTTCCATTTGTCGTCCCATTGTGTCACGGCATTCAGCAGTTTCAGGTGGTAGTAGGATGGATCGCTTGCCGCTGTTGGGCGGCTGTCGGTTGGGTTTTTCGCACCAAATTGTTGGGTAACGTTGTTCCCGTTTGCTACCGTTGTCAACTGGAATTTGTAACGCTCGTCGCGCCCCCAGCTTTCTTGACGGAAGGTTACGGTACCCGTACCGCTCCAGATGCCTTTACCTTGGTAAGGAAGGTTAAACAAGATTTTGTTTTCTGGCGAGAACCAAAGGCCGATGGACCGGATTTCGGTAAAGCTAACGGTTGCGACGTTGAAATCGAGCGTAATGCGGTATACCCCCGTTTGGCTGACCTGCATATTGGTGTCGTCAGTGGCTTCTTTCAGTTTGGCTTGGTCGTCGGTGAAGAACTTGCGGGCATTTGCATCCTTGCGGTCAAGGAATACATAGCTTTTTCCTGCTTCCAACCGCGTGTAAATCTCGAATTCACCGGTCGCCGTTTGTTTGAAAGGTAGTGCTGTTGCGACGGATGTTCCGCCTTCCGAGCCTTCTCCTGATACATATAGCTCGTCGGGAATATCGGCAAAACCTTCTAAACTGCTGATGTTGAGTCTGCGTACGGCAGATGACTGCACGCGATTGATCCCGCGCGAAGCGATTACTGTCCATTGTACCTCGCCGCTTTCACCTGGATTTACGCCCGAGGAAATGGCCACGGCATTGAGCACCTTATGGGTAACGTAGGCGTTGTTGGCAAAGCCTTTATTGTTGGACATCAGCTTGTATAGGGGTTTCGAAAAGTCACCGCCCACTTTGTCAAAAACTATTTCATACAGCGGCGCTCCGCCATCTTCGCTAAGCGCAGCTTCCCATTCAAAAAACAAGGAGGCCGTGCTGGAACTCACTAGTTTCACGGCCTTGTTGTCCAAGGGTTCAAAGAGCGTGTTTACTGCCGTGACCTGCACATCGCTATAGTTCATATTATCGGTTTTGCACGCTCCAAAGCAAGCGAGCAGGGCTGAAAGCCAAATAAAAATAGAAATTCTTTTCATGATTGCTTAGATTATTATTTAGTTAGCATGGCCGGGGTTGTTCGGCAATAAATTCTTGTTTAAATCAGTTTCTACTTGCGGCAACGACCAAAGGTAGTCTCTGTTCTCGTCGAAGCGCCGGGTATCGAGACGGATGTAGTCGCTGTTGCCATTGGCAAATTTTGCGCCATATACCGGGCCATCAAGGTACGTTTTACCGGCTTTCCAACGGACGATGTCGAAGTAGCGCAAGCCTTCCAAAGCAAGTTCGCTCCGGCGTTCGTTGCGTAGCAGCGTCGTCATGGCTGCGCTGTTGAGGCCGACAGGAAAGTCTAGTGCCGAGGCAGCTTCAAAGCCCGCCCGTTGGCGGATTGGGCGTATGGTCTGGTTCCAGACGGTGGCATCCAGTTGCCCGAGCTGTTGTTTTGCCTCGGCATACATCAAGAGGACATCCGCGTAGCGAAACATGATGATGTTTAGACCCGATTGAAACACCTCGGTAGCTGTTCTGTCATAATATTTACGCACGTAGTAACCAGTGGGCGATGCATTGGCGGCTGTGCCCGTATATACATCCATGCGCTCTTGCTCGCTGCTTCCCGTGCCCGGTCGGGTATAGATGGTGCGTGTGGTTCCGTCAAAGTTGACCCACTGTGCACCATGATGTACGACCGTTGCAGTTAAACGTGGATCACGGTTGACATAGGGATTGTTTTCGTTGTAACTCGGGGTATTGCCGATGCTGGTGCCGTTTAGTGTCAAGTAGTTGTCTACCAGGCTCTGCAGCGGCGCATAGGCGTTGAGTCGTGCGCCAGCCGATAAGGGTGCCGCATCATACAGTTTGCCCCACATTTTTAGGGACGGTACATAGGCATAGTCTAAGATCACCTCCTCATTATACTCGTTGGCTGCTTCGAAAAGGCCACTGTAACTTGGGAATAGCGCATAGTTGCCATAGGTTCCCTGTGCATTCATCAGACTGTCGCAGTAGTCGACCGTTTTTTGCCAGTTGCTTTCATAGAGGTAAGCGCGTGCTTGAAAAGCCATGGCCGCACCTTTGGTAATCCGACCACGATCTGCATTAGCCAGTTCGTCGCGACTGGGGAGCATACTGCTGATCGCAGAAAGCTCTGCGTGGATAAATGCCAAAATCGTTGCTTTTGGTGTGCGCGCAATTTGTTCCGATTCTTCCAACGTAATATCTTCGGTAAAGAACGGCACATCGCCGTAGAAGTTGACTAGCCGGAAATAGATCAACGCACGGATAAAGCGCATTTCGGCTATTTTCCTCTGCTTCCAAGCATCGGTCGCATCAGGCACGCGGTCTACATTTTCTAAAAATACGTGAACCGTCTTCAGGCCACCATACGCATCGCTCCACTCGGAGGCAAAACGCCCTAAAGTGGGCATGGGCATACCATTTCGAATGGATCGCTGATCGGTATTGGATCGTCCTTCAAAAATATTATCGCTCAGCGCTTCATCGTTAAACATCTTATCGGCCGAGTACATTTGATTGTAGGCCATGTTGACCATCTGCTCGGCATTTTCCACCGACTGCCAAAACGTAGCATCGGTAAATTCGTCTGTCGGGAGCGGATCCATCGTATTGCAGGAATACAAGCTTAGCAGCAAGAGACCGCCGCTATATAAAAAGTGAATAATTCGTTTCATTGTCATGCTATTAAAACTGTATATCTAAGCCCAGCCCATAGTATTTCAAGGTAGGGTAATTCCGTGCACTGTTGGCGCTACCGCTCATGTTGCCATCAAATTCCGACGACTCGGGGTCTATCCAAGAGTTCATGCTAAGCGTCAGCAAATTTTGCGCATTGGCGAAGATGCGCGCACGCTGTAAGTGCAGGCGATTGGCCCAGCCTTGCGGTAAGGAATAGCCCACCTGCAGATTCTTTAAGCGTGCATAGCGTCCGTTGAATAGGTAGATATCCGATTCCATCTGGTAATTGTTGCTTGTGGATGACGATCCCGCCGCGGTAAGTCTCGGCCATGCAGCATCGGTATTCGTAGGCGTCCAATAGTCGAGCTGATGCTGGTAGATAGCAAAGGAGTAGTTTTCGTGGAAAGGCTCCACCAATTCGCCGCGCACCATCATATCGCGCTTACCGACACCCTGCCAAAACATGCTGAAATCAAAATTCTTGAATTTCACGTCGTAGGTAAAGCCGAAAGTAAGGCGTGGGAAAGCATGCCCCAGTACAAAGCGGTCTTTAGAGTCGATGACCCCGTCGTTGTTGCGGTCGATATAGCGCACGTCGCCGGGCTGCAAATCCGAAGAACTGGTGCCCACCGGCAGGGCTGCCGTTTCGATCTCTTGCATATTCTGGAAGTACCCCTGTACCTTATACCCATAATAAGCGTTGACCGGCAGGCCTTCACGGATAATCTTGCGTATGCGGTCTGCTTCCGAGAACTGTTCTTTTCCTTCAAAATAGGTTACTTCGTTATAGGTATCACCAACATTTGCCGAGAAGCTGTGCTGTGCTTCGCCCGTCTGCATATTATAGGCTAGGACCAATTCCCAACCTTGGTTGTTCATTTTACCGATATTCATTTTATTTAATATCGTTCCGAAAGTCGCAGGGATTCTTGGTGTCAACAAGATTTCTGAAGTGTGTTTATGGAAATAGTCGAAGCTGGCCGTTAAACGGTTTTGGAGAAAAGAAGCATCTACACCGATGTTGAAATTGTTTGTCCGTTCCCATTGTAGATCTTCTGTTCCTAATCGGAAACCTGCACCGCTCACCGCACTGTTATTGAAACCATAACTGTTGTTGAAAGGCTCATAACGCGTTAAAAATTGGTAAGGATCCATATCCTGATTCCCCAATACACCATAAGAAGCCCTTAATTTCAGATCGCCTACACGCTCGCTATAGGCTTGCATAAAAGATTCTTCAGAAAGCCGCCAACCCGCAGATACTGAAGGAAAGAAGCCCCAGCGATATGCTTGGGCAAAGCGCGATGAACCGTCGTAACGAAAAGTAGCTTCCAAAAAGTAACGTTGTGCATAGGCGTAATTTAAGCGGCCAATTAAAGAACTGATATTTATTTCCCGAGTTCCTTCCAATGACGACCGACTGGTCGGATCAAACTCCGTACCGGTGGTTGGTGTGCCTAGGATAGGATCCGTAAATCGGTATTTGATTTCGTTGATGCGACTTGTTTCAGATTCGTTGGTTGCGCCAAAAAGTCCTTTGAATTCATGGTCGCCAAAGGTCTTGTTATAGTCCAATAGCAATTGGTAATTTAGCAGCGTTCTTTTCTCGTTGAAATCCTCCGTATTGCGGGTCGAGTTTACATTAACAGCCGGTCTTTCTGCGTCGGCACTGGCGTATAATGGTACTTGAATACGTCGGATAAAGCGGTGGTCGGCATTTATGTCTGCCCCAAAAACGCCTCGGAGCTTCAGCCCATCCATCAGCCGCACATCAAGGGCTATGTTAGCGTTGAAGAAATCGTTGTCGCTTTTGATGTATCCTCCATCCCGCAATTCCGCCAAGGGATTTTGATCCGTTAACGCATTGTTGATCAGGTAGCGTCCATTATCTGCCTGCATGCGATAATAGTAATAGGGCGGTATGCGCGACGAATTGATGATGGCGTTACTTGCCGTGCTGCTCAAGCCGTTGTTGCGCGCGTAAGATACGATGGTGTTTAGTTTGAAGATCCCATATTCAGTAGACATATTGCTGCGTAGGTTGTAGCGTTTGATGCCGTAATCGCTATTGCCCACGAAATTACTTCCCTGATCCAGGAATCCACCAGAGAATAGGTAGGTTGATTGCTCGCCACCACCCGATACGGTGACATTATGATTTTGCTGCCAGGCCGCCTGCATGATTTGGTCGTAGTTCCACTGTTCTATACCGCGGTTATCATAAAGATCTTGAATCTGGTCAGGCGTAAACTCGGGGTCTTTGCCCACGTTGGTCAAGGCCAAGTTCTTGAGCGTCGCATTTTGATAGCCCTGCACGGGGCTAAACAAGATCTGCGGATCTTGCGCGCCGACGAGCGACGAGAGGCTTACTCGTGGCCGCTGGTTACGTTTTCCACTTTTTGTGGTCACCAAAACAACACCATTGGCCGAGCGCGATCCATAAATTGCCGCTGTACCTGCATCTTTTAACACCGACACATTCTCGATGTCCATCGGATTGAGCTTGTTGAGGGCAGCCACGTCGGTGATGAGCCCATCGATCACGACCAGTGGTCCGTTGCTGTTCAGTGTTGATATACCACGGATATTGATATTCATGGTATTGCTGTTGGGATCCATGCTGCGCTGCTGTATGTTGAGGCTGGGCGATGCGCCCTGCAAGGCTTGCATAGTATTGGCGACTGGGCGGTTTTCAATAGCTTTGGCATTGATTTGATCGACAGCCCCCACCACCGATCGGCGTGTGGTCGTACCGTAGCCCACGACAATGACCTCATCCAAAGACTGGTTGTTGTCGGAAAGTGTTACGGTCATTTCTTCGCCATCTACACGGCGCATAACGTCTTGATAGCCTAGAAATGTTATGCGTACGTTATCGCCTAGTTTGGCGTTTAGCGTGAAGGCTCCCTCACTATCAGTCACCGCCGAGCTGGAGCTGCCGACAACGAGGATTGTGGCCCCTTGTATGGGGCTACCGCGTTCATCAACGACCTTTCCGCGCACCGACAGCTGTACTTCCATGTGGCGCGACAAAAAAGTGCCGACACCCGCCTGTGCCGGGTAGTGCCCAAACAACAAGGCCCCCGCAACAAGAAATAATTTCGACTTTTTGATCATATGAATAATGGTTTATATCGTGACTTGCGCCTGTTAGCAAAACCGGGTTAGCTTAACACCTAAACCGGTTTAACAAAAGTAAAGATAAAATTTGCAATTCCTAGCATTCACGTAAATTTTTTCGAAGACAAGCTGATGAACGAAATTTCTAGGATAGAAAATATCTTTTGTGGTTGCACAAAGAGCCAAGCGGGGCCTCTAAACAAACTGCGGCGCTGAGCGAGGAGGTATCGCTCAGCGCCGCAGTGTGAGGGAAGGTATGCCGCGTTGGTTTCGGTCGCTGCAGCTACTGCAGTGTCTCCTTCATGCTTTCCAAGGCCCTGCCTTTTGTTTCGGGCAAGAGCAAAATAAATACAAAGGAAAGGACGACCATCAGGGCGTAGAAAAGGAATATATAGAAACCGCCCTGTTCGAAACCTTCCACCACCACGGGAAACAGCCAGGAGATAATGGCGGCAAAAACCCAATGTGTGGTACTGCCCAACGAGGAACCTTTTGCGCGTACTTCATTGGGGAAGATCTCGGCCAAAAACACCCATATAACTGCTCCCTGCGACAGCGCAAAACAACCGATAAAGCCTATAATATAGTACAGCAGGAAGGGTGAGTGCTCGCCTTTCAGTCCAAATGCCGTTAGCAATAAAAAGAAGAACATGCCAATAGCGCCTAACAGGAGTAGCTTTTTTCGTCCTACGCGATCGATGATGCTCATGCCCAATAAGGTAAACAACACATTGGTGCCACCAATAAAAATGGGCTGCAAATAGGCGAGCTGGGCCTCAAATCCTGCCATCTCAAAGATACGCGGTGCGTAATACAGGATTGCGTTAATCCCCGTCATTTGGTTGAAGAAGGCTAGCATGACGGCGAAGAAAATAGGTTTGCTGTATTGCTTTTGCCATAGTGCGGTTGCCGGCTGTCGTTTGGTCGGTTCCATCTCTGCTGTGGAGGTCGGCTGTCCCAAACGCGCAAAAACGACGTTGGCGGCCGCAGTGCCCTTGTGTATCGCCAGCCAGCGTGGGCTTTCGGGAAGTATCCGCAGTAATGCGTAGAACAGGACCGCCGGCAAGGCCATGATGCCCAGCATATAGCGCCATGCCTGCTCGCCCAAGCCAGCAAAAAGGAAATTGGTTAGGTAGGCTACAAATATGCCTGTTACAATCATGATTTGGAATAAGCCCGTCAGTTTGCCGCGATCCTTTGCGGGCGCAATTTCCGAAATGTAGACAGGGCCCACGACCGAGCTAACGCCTACCGCCAGCCCGCCCAGAAATCGGAATAATAGAAACAATGACCAGATAGGTGACAGTCCGCAGCCGACTGCTGAAAAGAGGTAGAGGAGCGCGATTGCGCCCAAGACGGATTTACGCCCATATTTTTCGGCATACCCGCCGGCAAACAACGCGCCCAAAATTGTTCCGATCAAGGAGATGGACACCGTTAAACCATGCCAGAACGCATCCAGGTGCCATAATTTTTGAATAATCTGCTCTGCGCCAGAGATCACGGCTGTTTCGAAGCCGAACAAGAAACCGCCCAAAGAGGCGATCAGCGCATATTTCCATACGTTTTTCATTGTTGATAAGAAGTTGCAAGGCCATAAAATAGATTCCACTCCTGAAAAGAAGCAACATAGCAGCGAAGCTGTAACTTTTTCTCCACTGCCGGCAAAAACCAGGGATGTGCTTTCGCAATATTTCCGCCCAGGATAATGCCATCGGGCTGCAGGGGTAGGATATGCTGCTTGAGAAAATCCTGCAGCGCATCGCCAAGGTAGGTAAATGCTTCACCACGTTCGGTCTCCAATTCGTCGGTGTCCAGCAGTGCTTTTACATGGGCTAGGTGCTTTACGCCCCGTTGCTGCAGGAACGTGAGGATGCCGCGCGTCGAAATATAGTCTTCGGCAATGCCTTGCCGGAACGCGGCAGAGCCGTAATTTAGATCCTTTACTGTGCCGTTGTCGTATAACGCAGAGCCCAATCCGGTTCCCAGCGTGAGTCCGACGATACGCTGTCCGTGTAGCCGATAATGGTAGAGTTCGCCCCAGAGGAAGGCCTCGGCATCGTTCACAAAGCGTACGGCATCTGCTGGTACGTCGTAGGTTGCACTTAAATAAGATCGGACGTCCATGTGCAGGAGCGCTTGGTATTTATGCATACCATCCATGAGGCATATACCGCGGACATAGTCGAAGGGTCCGGGCATGGCGACAAGCAGAGCGGCAATTTCGTGTTGCTGCGGATCCCATACTTGGCGGATCACGGCGTCCCATTGGGCGAGAATGCACGTACGGCTTTCCATACTATTGACATCTCCTCGGGCTTCCCGCAAGGCGGTGTATTGTCCGTTACGGATCTGCAAGGAAGCCGTAGCGATGTGCGAGCCCCCGACATCTAGACAGATAACAATCGGCATTTTCATAGGCTGGCGCAGCGGCCGGTACGGCACGCATAATGGTTCAAAAAAGTGTTTGTAAACATGATTTATAAAGGTTATACAAATAGCAAAACCGGTTTTGCTATTTGTAAAGCTAGAAGAATTCGGGAGAATCTCCAAATATTTTTATAAAGAACTTTCGCGGATCTGTATTTTGGATTTGATAATCTTCTCTGTTGCAGGCTTATCTTTATCAAGGAGTTGCTCCATGAGCATTTGCACGGCAGCTTGGGCTATTTTTTCAAGAGGCTGCCGGATGCAGGAAATTTGAGGACGGATTAGTTCCAGCACTTCGAGATCATCGAAGGTAATTACCCCTAGCGCGTGCTCTTGACCTAGCTTACGGATGGCTTTGAGGCCAGCTATGCAGACGTAGTTGGTGCTGAAAAACAAGGCGTCGATGTGCGGGTTCTTTTTTAGCCATTTGGTCATTTCTTTGGCGGGGTCATGGGTTTTGTCGAGAAACGATGTGTAAAGGACCTGTTCCTTGCAATCATGCTCTGCAAGCACGTCGCGGTAAGCACGCAAGCGGTCCTGCATCTGCGGCTGCTGCGAGTCGATCGTTACCATGCCGATCTTTTTGTAGCCCCGCTCCAGTAGATGTTCCACAGCCAGTCTACTGGCTTCATAATTGTTCGTGCCGACATAGTTGGTTTGCAAATTAGGAATTTTACGGTCAAACAATATGAGTGGGATCTTGCTCTTTAGCATCCGTTCCACTTCGTCATGCATGGCATCGGTGGGTGCCAATATGATGCCTTCCACCTGCTTGTCGAGCATAGTCTGCACGATTTCCGCCGCTAGCTTGTTGTCCCCCATTGTGCTACTGTACAACACTTGGTACTCATGCTTGCGTAGATACTCCTCAATATGTAGGGCAATAGGTCCAAAAAAAGAATCTCCGATATTCTCTACAATAAGACCAATGGTGCGCGACTTTCCCGTAGCCAAGCTCTTGGCCAGCGCATTGGGTTTGTAGCCGATCTCTTCAATATAGTCACGGATTCGCTGCGCCGATGCTTTGCTGATGCGGCCTTCCTCGGCTTTTCCATTTATTACCAGCGAGACGGTCGACTTTGATACTTTCAGATGCTTTGCAATTTCACTAATGGACATGCTCATTTTTTCTTGCTAGCAAATTACGATTTTTTTTGATTTTTCGTATAAAGATCATTTGGTCGCGACGTGTTGCGGAATTTTCTTCTCTATAACCCATAAGGTTTCTAAACCAAAACGTTAGAATTTTTTTTATCTTGCATTTACGCTATGCAATACAAAAAAATACTGGTAACAGGAGCCGCAGGTTTTATCGGTTTCCATGTCTGTAAGCTTTTATTGGAACGAGGGTTGTCCGTTGTCGGCCTTGATAATATCAATTCATACTATGCTGTTCAGCTGAAATATGCCAGATTGGAAGAGCTGGGCGTTGCACGAGACGATGCGCAGCAATGGGGCAGACAGAGCATCTCGACGGTAAATAGCAGCTTTAGCTTTGTAAGGATGAACATCGAGGACCGGGAACAGCTGCCCGTTTTTTTTGCATCGGAAAAATTCGATGCCGTGATCCACTTGGCAGCGCAAGCTGGGGTACGGCACAGCATGACGCATCCGGAAGCTTATGTGGATAGCAACGTGGTGGGGTTTCTTAACATATTGGAGGGATGCAGAAAGGAGCGGGTTGCACATTTGCTATATGCGTCGAGTTCTTCTGTATATGGGGAGAACAGCAAGATACCGTTTGCGGAGGATGATTGTGTGGACTATCCGGTGAGTGTCTATGCGGCTACGAAAAAGGCAAACGAGCTGATGGCCCATAGTTACAGCCACCTTTTTCAGCTACCGACCACAGGCTTGCGCTTTTTTACCGTCTATGGCCCTTGGGGACGCCCGGATATGGCGCCCATGTTATTCGCCTCGGCAATTGCAGCGGAACGCGAGATCAAGCTGTTCAACCATGGCGAAATGTCGCGCGATTTTACCTACGTTGACGACATTTGCCAAGGTGTATACGTCGCACTTCAGCATCCGAATCGGGCCGAAAAGCCGTATCAGGTCTTTAATGTGGGGAACGGGAAACCGGTGCAGTTGACGGATTTTGTAGCAGCCTTGGAAAGGGCCACAGGCAAGACTGCCCGACAAAAAATGCTGCCGATGCAGCTGGGCGAGGTGCCACGCACTTGGGCGGATATAAGTAAGCTGCAGGCTTTGGGGTATGAAAGTAAAACAAACTTACAGGAAGGTGTAAAGAAGTTTGTCGCATGGTTCCAGACCTGTCGGTTCGACATTACTTAAAAGGTTAGGTTTATCGTTCAGTTAAACAGCGGGAATTTGCGTGCGTTATTTTTTCAATGTTTAACTATGGTTGATCCCGCGCGCGATGGGTATTGGCATGTTTAACAGGTAGATTTAACGCACTTCCATAAATCGAATGTTCTTGTATACTTGTATTCCTCACGGAAATGAACTAGAACAGGTTATTTTTGTATTAAAAGATTCGACTGCGGTAGCTTTTTTAATAAAGAATATGAAAATTCTGTATATTAGTGGCATAAAAACATCAGCCATTAAAACGAAAAAGAAGGTTGATAAGCGGAGAGATCTTCAGCTCTTATGAAATGCTGCTTTTAACGTTCAAATATTATTTAAATCTTGATTCAGAAAAACATGAAAATCGGAATTACTTTCTCTGCATTTGATCTCCTACATGCGGGACATATAAAAATGCTCGAAGATGCAAAGGAACAGTGTGATTTTTTGATCTGTGGCTTGCAAACAGATCCCACGTTGGATCGGCCGGAGAAAAATAAGCCTACACAGACCGTTGTGGAGCGCTACATCCAACTGAAAGGTTGTAAATACGTGGACCAGATAGTTCCCTACGCGACGGAGGAGGATTTGGAGGATATCTTGCGTTCTTTTAAAATTGATGTTCGTATCTTGGGCGACGAATACAAGGAAAAAACCTTTACCGGTCGCCAATATTGCGAGGAAAAAGGAATAGAGCTGTATTTCAACAGTCGCGACCATCGGTTTTCGAGCTCTGGGTTGCGCCGCACCGTAGCAGAAAAGGAGCGAGAAAAAAATGGAACGGTAGTGGCGATGGGCGAAGATGGAAAGAAAAAGTCACGGGGATAGTGGAAAAGACGACCCTGCGCGCGAGAGACACCTTTTTTAATATAAAATAGAGCATGTATGCAACGGATGGTATCACTTAGGGTACACGGGGTGAGCAAATTGCTCCGCTCGCTATGTTCCATCCACGCCAGGTGCTATTAATAACAAAACGATGAGAATAGGAATTACATTTGGGGTTTTCGACCTGCTCCATGCTGGCCATATCATGATGTTGGAAGAAGCCAAAAGAAACTGCGACTACTTGATCGTTGGCCTAAATACCGATCCGTCGGAAGTGGACCCAACGAAGAACAAACCCACACAGACTGTTGTAGAACGTTATATACAGCTGGAAGGCTGCCACTACGTTGATGAAATTATTCCCTATGAAACCGAGCAAGATTTGGCAGATATGCTGCAGGCTCTGCATGTTCAAGTTCGCTTTATAGGGGAGGAATACCGTGATAAAGATTTTACCGGACGAAAATACTGTGTGGAAGAGGGTATTGAGATCTACTACAACAAGCGCACACATCGGTTTTCTAGCCATGGTTTGCGCAAGGTAGTGGCGGATAAGGAAGCGGAAAAGATTTTGAAGGGATAGGGATTAATGGTAGGGAGGTGAATGTTTAGCGCGTATGTCGCGTACCAAAACATCACCATTATTCATTATACAAATAACACATGAGTGACATTGTACACGTAATATTGTCGGGTGGCGTGGGGAGCCGCCTGTGGCCATTATCCCGGAAAAGTAATCCGAAACAGTACCTAAATCTATTTAAGGAGGGATCCTTGTTTGGTATGACGGTACTTCGCAATCGCAGCCTGTGCAATAAAGTTATGGTTGTCGGGAATTGCGACAATTACCAATTGAGTAAAGAGGTGCTAGACAGCCAAGGCGTAGAATATGTGGATATCGTCGAGGCAACACCTAGAAATACTGCCGCTGCAATTGCCTTTGCTGCTTTTGCCGCTTCGCCGGATGATATCTTGGTCGTAACGCCGTCTGATCACGTAATTGTGGGAGAGGACGATTACAATACGGCTATCAAGATGGGGATTGAGAAGGCTAGGGAAGGTTACATCATTACCTTTGGAATCAAGCCTACCCGGCCAGAAACAGGCTATGGTTATATCGAGTATGAGGGCGACAAGGTGCTTTCCTTTCGCGAGAAGCCGAATCAGGATACAGCGGAAGACTTTATTGAACGGGGCAATTTTCTATGGAACTCCGGGATGTTCTGCTTCCGAGCGGATACTTTTTTGACCGAGCTGCAGCAATTTGAGCCGAAGGTATATGCCACAGCACTGGCTGCTTGGCAACACCAAAAAGCTGGTCGTCTAGATGAAGCCCTTTCGAAGAAGATTCCTTCCATCAGTGTGGATTACGCGGTGATGGAGCGATCAAAAAAAATACGTGTCGTCGCGACGCAATTTCAGTGGTCTGACTTGGGATCTTTTGAGTCGTTGTATGACTACTTACGTTCCACAGGGTACACGGTGGACGAAAATGGAAATATGATCATCGGGTCGGATATATACACGGCCTTTGTAGGGTTAAAGAACACGATCGTTGTCTATACCGATGATGCGCTGCTGTTTGTGCAGAAGGAAAAATCGCAGGACGTCAAAAAGGTATATAATACTTTGGAAAAGCATCAGTCCAAATTGATCGATTAGTTGCGGGCGGGCATGACACGTTCGTCCTGCCACCCGCTCCGCTTACAACGGCTTTTCATTTGCCAAAAGCCTAAGCTTTCGCTACCGCATCATTTATAAAGTATGTACATTTTACAGAACGAGCACTTGCTTATCGAAATTGCGCCGCAAGGAGCGGAACTCCGATCGCTGGTTTCTAAACAGGATGGGCGGAACTATATTTGGCAACGTGATGCGTCTTATTGGCCGAAATCTTCGCCGATATTGTTTCCCATTGTTGGCGAACTGAAGCATGGCAGCTATGTCTATGACGGGCAATCGTATAGCCTTCCGAAACATGGTTTCGCCCGCGATCGTACTTTTGCTTTGCTCGAGGAAAGACCAAACGAGGTAGCGTTTGTGCTTACAGCGGACAACGAGTCAAAAGCAATGTATCCGTTTGACTTTCAGCTGATCCTACGCTATGTACTGCAGGAGCGCTCCCTCTTATGCAGCTATGAATTGCAGAACAAGGGTGATAAAACCATGTATTTTTCGCTCGGGGGGCATCCTGCATTCCAGTTGGATCTTTCGAAAGGAAAGCATATGTCAGACTATTATTTGGTATTTCCGAATGACCACGCGCTTACGCGCTATTTTATCAAGAATGGTTTGTTGGATACACAAGCGGAATGGCAGCCTCTGGAAGGTATTCGTTTGCCACTGTATACGCAGATGTTCGAGAAAGACGCTTGGGTGTTGAAAGATCTTCGTTCCAGCAATGTGCTATTGCAGAATAGACAAGGGGATTACCGTCTTGATATCCATTTTCCCGGCTTTCCCTATTTTGGCTTGTGGGCGCCAGTAGGTGCTCCATTTATTTGTTTGGAGCCTTGGTGCGGTGTGAACGACGTCAGCCAACATCATGGCGAACTGTCGCAAAAAGAGGGCATCGTGGCGTTGGACAGTAGTGATCGTTGGAAGCGTAGCTGGTGTGTGAAGGTAGGCATGTAATTGCTAACTCGGTTTTTCCATACCTTTAAAGCGGCTCTAAAAAGCATGTTTGTGCTTTCTTCCATCCTGGGTAAGATGTTTAAATCGACTGTTTAGGGAAAAACTGCTGCACTGCGAAATGTTCACCTAGGTATGAACCCTCTATTTTGCATGCGTGACGGGGCCATTTTATTACCATATTTACAACGTTTTAGCCGCTATGCTAAAAGGATTTAAATTCCGCTCCGTTTTTTGTTAAACAATTTTTGTTGTAAAAATTATTCCGTTACTTAGCACGGATTTAAAAAGCAACCGATTGCATTCTTCTGTAGAATGGAATTATGCAACCCGTTGCAAAGAAACACGTTAACAGGTATTATTCTAATTTTACAAACACACAGTATGTGGAAAGCTGACAAACTTAAATGGTGTGTGGGCAGGGCTTGGGTGATCCCGATGGCTTTGTTCGCAACAAGTTATGGTCAAGTACACGCCCGTCCTAATTCTTCCGTGGAAGTATTGGATGTGACGGTACATAACCAACAAACTATCCGAGGAACGATTGTTGATGCAACATCAAAACAGCCAATCGTTGGGGTAACGGTAGGCGTAAAGGGTACAAGCGCGGGCACGCAGACAGATGCGGATGGGCGCTTTTCGTTGCAGGCAAGCAAAGGGCAAGTACTCGTCGTAAGCTTCATAGGCTATCAAGGACAGGAAATCACTGTAGGCGACAACACGACGCTGTCGATTTCGCTCGTAAACGCCGACAACCAGCTGGAAGACGTCGTGGTAACAGCATTGGGTATTAAGCGCGAAAAAAAGTCGTTGGGGTATTCCACGACAACCGTACAGGGCGATGAGTTCACACAATCACGGGACGCAAACCTTGGTAATGCGCTATCGGGTAAGGTCGCCGGCGTTAGTGTGGCGGGAAATGCTACTGGAGTAGGCGGCAGTAGCCGCGTTGTTATCCGTGGGGCAGCGTCCATGACAGGGAACAACCAACCGTTATATGTGGTTGATGGGATTCCGCTGAACAACCAAAATCAAGGATCTGCAGGCCAATGGGGCGGTATGGACATGGGCGATGGCATGAATGCCATCAATGCGGATGATATCGAGAGTATCCAAGTCTTAAAAGGCGCTGCCGCATCGGCATTATATGGTTTTCGCGGTGGTAACGGCGTAATCATGATCACCACAAAGTCTGGAAAGGGACAACAAGGCTTGGGAATCGAGGTGAACAACAATTTTACCGTGAACGGCATCTACGACTACCGTGATTTTCAAAGCACTTACGGGCAGGGGCTACAAGGTGTAAAACCGGGCAGCAGCGAAGCTGCTTTCGACACGTACAACCAAAGTTGGGGAGCTCGTTTGGATGGGAGCAACGCCGTAAACCGCTTGGGAGAAAACTATGCTTATTCTCCTGTGGATAATTGGCAAAACTTTTACCGAAACGGATTGACGAACCAAACATCGGTTGCGGTGAGTGGAAGCGATGAAAAATCGACCTTCCGTCTGGGATTGAATAACATTCACGAAACACCTATTCTTCCTAACTCAAGTTCTAACCAACGTGGGGCCAACTTGAACACGACGTATAAAATTACACCTAAGGTAACATTAGGTTTGAACGTAAACTATATGTTTGAGTTCGTGAAAAACAGACCGAACCTCTCTGATGGTAACGGCAATACCAATGCAACCCTTCTGTATTTGGCGAACGGTTATGACGTTCGTTGGTTGGACGCTGCTGTGGATGCTGCGGGTAAAGAACTGCAACCTGGTAACAGCGTGTTTTTCAACAATCCTTATTTCTTGCAGTACAATAAGTCAAATAATTCGACTAGAAAGCGTTTGACAGGCGGTTTTAACCTACGCTATGATATCACCGACTGGTTATATGTACAAGGTGCCGCGACGCGCGATGGCTTCAACTTAGCCTTCAAACAAATCCAACCGAAAGGCGCTGCAGCCGATCCAAATGGTTTCATCAACGAATACAACAAGGAGTTTGAAGAGACCAATTTCAATTATTTGATCGGCGCAAAGAAGAATGTGGGTGATTTCTCTATTTCTGCAACGGTAGGTGGGAATGCGTTGAAATCCAAGGAAGAGACTTGGGGTACGGATGGGGGCATTCGTCCGTTCATTGTTGATGGTGTGTATAATACCGGAAACGTGGCGGCAGGCACACGAACCTTCAAGAAAATATTCGAGGAATATGCGGTAAACTCTGTTTATGGAACGGCTGATTTTGGCTTTCGCGACTTCCTGTTCTTGAACCTGTCTGCGCGTAACGATTGGTATTCGACGCTCGACCCCGCAAACAATGGCTATGTATATCCAGCGGCGAGTTTGAGTTATGTCTTCAGCGATCACTTAAACCTTCCTGAATGGATCAATATGGGTAAATTGCGTTTATCACGCGCGGCAGCTTCCAATGGAACAGATCCTTACCAACGTTTGTTGACTTACCGAACCTTATCTTATGAAATTTTAGAGCGTCCGGTAGGAACGATAAACAACGAAACTATTCCTAATAGAGACCTGAAACCTGTTCGCATTTCTGAGTGGGAAGCTGGTTTGAACATGGAATTCTTCAACAATCGTTTTGGTTTGGATTTGGCTGTTTACAAGAAAAATACAACCGACGATATCGTTCGCGTGACGACGAGCTCGGCTTCTGGTTATTCAACGGCCATAAAAAATATTGGTGAGTTGCAGAATAGAGGTATCGAAGCTTTGGTATATGGCGATATCGTTCGTAAAGAAAACTTCAAATGGAGGGGGTCTATCAATTTCGGATTTAACGATAGTGAGGTGCAAAACTTGGGTGGTCAAACCAATCTCATTGTGGAAGGCGGTCAGTCCAACGGCGGGAATGCATCGATCCAACAGATTGTTGGCCTCAATTATGGTCAGATTGTGGGCTATAAATACAAGACTGATGCAAACGGTAATCGTATATTCGACAGCAATGGTTTGCCTGTTCGTTCCGATAGAGTAGAGATCCTCGGTAACGGTGTATATCGCTTTACTGGTGGTTTCCGCAATGATTTTAGCTACAAGAACTTTTCTCTAGGGGCGTTGTTGGATGTTAAACTCGGTGCGAAGATCTATTCGGGCACGAACTACAATCTTTATGGCACGGGCTTGCACAAAGCAACCTTGGAAGGCCGTGAGGGGGGGATTATCGGGCAAGGTGTGACGGCAAATGGCGAGGTTAATACGAAATCGATCGACGCGCAAACCTACTGGAAGCATGTCGTGAGCCAAAATATCACGGAGGAATTCGTGTATGATGCTGGGTTTGTGAAATTGCGCGAGATATCGTTCGGTTATTCGCTTCCGATATCCATGCTATCGAAGACACCATTTAGAGGCGCATCTTTAGCTTTAGTGGGGCGTAACTTGTGGACTATCCACAAAAACACACCAAACATTGATCCGGAATCGGCTTATAACAATGGCAACGCGCAAGGTTTGGAGTTGAATGGTAACCCCTACACAAGAAATGTAGGTTTTAACCTTAATCTGAAATTTTAGAAAGGATGTTTTGGGTCGCGCATGTGGAAACGCGTCGCTTTCCAAACAAAGTAAAATTGAAAAAAATGAAAAGGAAACTATTATATATCCTCGCTGCCTGTGGCTTAGGCTTTACCGCTTGTAGCGACTTTGGTGATCTAAACGTCGATCCGGAAGTGATCGATGCCGAAAGAATGGATTTTAAACTGATGTTTACCAATGTGCAACAGTACGCTTATGGAACAGAATATGAAGCGTGGCGTAATGGATTAATCTACATCAGTACGATGATCCAGCACACGGCTTCCGTAGAAAGCTATTGGAATGGCGACAAGTATTTATATAACCCAGATTACAATGCCGCTTTTTGGGATAGAATGTATCCCAATGGTATTCGCGATGCCGTCGATCTACTGGAAAACTGGAAGGATGATCCGGCCTATGCTACTGAACTGCAGATGGCGCGTATTTTGAAAGTATTTTTGTTTCATCGCATGACTGATCTGTACGGGGATGTGCCTTATTTCGAAGCAGGGAAAGGATTTCATGAGTTGAACGGCTACCCGAAATATGATACGCAACAAGCGATTTATACGGATATGCTGAAGGAATTGCAAGAGTCGGCCGAAAATTTGAAAGACAAGACCTCGATCATTGGTGATGCGGATATCATCTATCGAGGCGATGTGGTGCTTTGGCAGAAATTTGCGTATTCGTTGATGTTGCGTTTGGGTATGCGCCTGTCGAAGGTCGATCAGACTGAAGCCAGAACTTGGGTAAATGCTGCCGTTACAGGTGGTCTTTTTGCCAGCAACGCCGAAAGCGCACTTATCAAACATACCGGTGGAGTAACGGCAAACAATAGTGCAGAGCCTTTTGGAAAAGTGTATGTACACGAAGATCCAAATGCGTATCGGATGAGCGAGTCATTTATCAACCTGCTAAAAAACACGAAGGATCCGCGGTTGTCGTTTTTGGCTACGGTTGTAGAAGATCCGCGAATTAAGGTAGATGAGGCTGCATTTTCGAGAGGCGACACCACCGCAAGTAAGCAGATTGGTTTGCCGAACGGTTATGACCAACTTGAAGGAGCTACAGATATTGATCGATATCCGCTTTACCCAGGTTCGATGAACAGTTACTCGGTGGCCAATCGATACACGTATGCGAAGTTAAATGCCCCAACGTTCTTGGTGACCTATGCGGAAAACCAGCTCCTGCTCGCAGAAGCTGCACAACGTGGCTGGATCACAGGCTCTGCCAAAAGTTATTACGATGCGGGGGTGACAGCCGCTATGAAGCAGTTTACGCAGTTTGATATTGCGGGCATTAGCGATGCTGCAATCCAAGCCTATTTGGTCGCCAATCCTTTTAACGAGGCAACTGCATTGCAACAGATCAATACCCAGTACTACATCAATACCTTTTCCGATGAGTACGAATCTTTTGCTAACTGGAGACGTTCAGGGTTTCCCGTGCTAACACCGGTCAGTTATATTGGGAACGTGACAAATGGCACAATTCCAAGACGCTTCACCTATCCAGTAGCCGAATCCACGGTCAATACAGCAAACTACCAAGAGGCTGTTGGCCGCTCAAGCAATGGCGACGCTATGACATCCCGCGTATGGTGGGACGTCGCGAACTAAGGTAGAAACGCTAAACACGGAACGTTCATTAAAATCTGTGTTCCGTACAAATAAAAGGGGATTAACCGAGTCGGTAATCCCCTTTTAGCTATTTGTAAGCACGGTTGATTGGAAAAGTGAAAGGCCTAACAGCTTACTTGCTGTTAGGCCTTTGCTCTACCTATCTATTTGCTGCGATGAAGCAGCATGCGGCAGAGTTGTTGCGGTTGTTGTTCGATAACCGTGGTTCGGATTAAAAACTGAAAGCGATGCTGCCTAGGATGTTGCGTGGTGTCTGCGGATTGACGGTCGACCAGCCCCTATAGTATTTCCTGTCTGTCAAGTTATTACCTTTTACTGCAAAGTCGAATTGGCGGTAGCTATAGGATATGCTTGCATGCAACAAGGTGTATGCAGGTACAGTAAATGTTCCGGTCGTACGGGTATTGGTAATGAGATTTTCGCTTGCATGGTTTATACCCATACCAAAACCTAGGCCTTGCAAGATACTGCGCTGTAAGCGATAGTTGACCCACGTATTGAACAAGTGTTTTGGACCAGCCTCTGTAGGACGAAGGTTATTGACATCGGGTGCGGCTTTGATCATCTTGCTGCTATTTCGGCTGTAGCTCATAATCAGGCTCAATCCTTCTAGAGGCGCTGCGGTCAAATCAAATTCCACGCCGCGGCTTAAACGGGAACCGTCCTGCACGGTAATATTGTATACCTGGCCATCGCGTTCAATACTTTCGCCCCGTGTGGTGTTGCTCACTTCGATATGATAGTAGCTTGCCGTTAGCCCCAAACGGTTGTGTAGCATATTCAGCTTCACACCACCTTCCCACTGATTCGCCTGTTGGGGTTTGAAGTCGCCGGAAATATCGGGCAATGGCTGTACAACGGGCGCTACATTTTTAAACCCATTTTGGTAGTTGGCAAAAAGCGAAACTTGGTCTTTCACGGGTTGGTAAACTAAGCCTACTCGCGGTGAGAAGGCCAACTGGTTAAAAGCTCCGGTGGTGGTATCGCGATCAAAATTGTAGGTACCTTTATTATCAAAGTAGTCCATGCGCAGTCCAAGCATCACGTGAAACGTAGGCGTGACGTCTAATACATTGGAGACATAGGCTCCAAGGGCCTGCGTGCGGCTGCGATTGTTGGTCTCTGCAGCAGATGATAACGCAATAGCAGCATCGATGCTATCGGCATTGAATTGATAATAATTTGGATCGTCATATGACGTGTTGATCTGATCGATCTGTACGTAGGGGGAATTGTGCGTTTCTGCTTTTTGGGATAGAAAATCGACACCAAGTAGTAAGCGGTTTCGCATCCGGCCAACACGGAAGTCGCCCACAAAATTTTGTTGCGCATTTACCGTTTGTGCAACATAGTCCTGCTTGCCGGCCAAGCGATTGATCAGCGTGTCGCTGGCACCTAGATACATGACGTATTGGAAATAGCCCTCCGATTTACGGTTGTTGTACACCAAGGTGCTATTCGATGTCCACTGCTCGTTGATGCGGTAGGACGCATTCCCGCGAAGGTTTGTCGTGGGGTTGCGAAAGGTGACGTCATTGGCCGTATAGGACTTGTTAAAGTCAAACTGCAGTTCATCGGGTGTCCGCGCCTGCAATTGACGTCCACGGTTCAAGAATACCATAAGTGGATTGGTGCCCTCACTTTTATAGATTTCCGCATCCAACTGAATATCCAGATTTTCATGTGGTTTATAGCGTAGGGATGGAGCGATAAAAATCGATTGCTTGAACCCGGCATCTTGGAAAGTGCCATTGTGTGTGCGTGCGGCATTAAGACGTCCTAGCAGCTTTTTGTTGGGCAGGAGAGGTCCATAAATATCGGCCGTCAGCCGATGCTCGTCGAAACTGCCGCCGATGTAATTGATGCGTGCACCTAAGGTGTCTACTGGTCTTTTGGTAACATTGTTTATCAACCCGCCGAAGCCAATTGCAGCGCCGCCATATAGCGACCCAGAAGGCCCTTTGATAACTTCAATGGTTTCGATGTTTGCGGGATCGGGACTTGTGCTGGCAATGCTTACCACGCCATTCACCATGGCCGCTTGCGTGGAGAAACCCCGTAACGTATAATACGACACCCCATCACCCGGACGTCCGGTGGAAGACCAAAGCCTATCGATACCGGATACATTGGATAGTGCATCGTCAAAATTGGTATTCACTTGGCTTTGCAGTAACTCTTTTGTAACAACCGCGTAAGATTGTGGATTTTCGAGATTTTTAAGGGGCATTTTCGCTACATAGGGGCTGGTTTTCCGCGTGTATTTATTTGCCACGCCGTTCACGACAATCTCATCGAGTGTGGCGCGATCCTGCGCCAGGTAAATGTTCCCTATTTCCATAGCGGTGCCTGTAACTTCTACTGATCGCGTTTGTGATAGCAAGCCTACGGAGCTGATGCTGAGGGTATATGTTCCGACCGAAACATTTTTGAATGTATAAATCCCTTTGCTGTTGGTCAATGCCGTTAATGGCTGTGGACTCAACGTTACGGTAATTCCTTCCGCTGGCAAACCATCGGAGGTCAATACTTTTCCGACGATTTCGGCCTTTTGCTGCGCCAAAAGTAGGATTGGTGCGATGCAAAAGATGACCAAAGCGATTTTTCTCATAGTAGTGAACAATTGTTTGATTTTATTTGGACTTATTTTAAATAATCGCAAATGTAGAGTTCTTGTTCATGAAAACAAAGCGAAACGGCAAAATTTTTGGTTTTTGGGGATGAAAGGTGGGAGGCAAATGTTCGTGCGGTAATACGTGATTCCATTTGTGTATCATCATCCTACAGCTTTCCAGCAGTGGGTTGCGTATTGGTCATCGCCGCATACAGCCGATGTCGGCGCGGAAGTCTACTGTTGGGTTAGTAAACGCATACGAGTTTTGTGTCGCTGACTTTTAAGATGTTGCTCATATGCTACCGAATAAAAAATAGCCTTTCCAATTTTTTTGGAAAGGCGATAGCGGTTTTAACGGGTATATTTCTGCTTATTTCCCAACAGAAATCCATAGCCTAGGCCAATATATACATTTCTGGCAACCTGGCGTCTGCTGTAGCGCTGCTCTTCGACCTGTACGTTATCGATCTCCTTGATGATACTTGCAGTTGCAGGCTGCAGTGGTTGTTGGTATTTTGTGTGTACGGTAAAGAAGCTTTTGGGCGAAATGAAATAGTTGGCGGATAGACCAGCCGTCGCTATAACGAAGGAAGCATCCTGCTGGTAAGTCACGCGTACCGATTGTCTGTCATCATTAGTGTGGCTACGGCTACTTTGGCGCTTGGCAGCGTAAGTGGCATGACCGATGCCAATGCTGGGATACATGCTCCAACGGCGGCCTTCTATACGATACATTAAGCCTGCATCTACCGAGGGCTTCACCGAGCTTATCGGTCGGAACGTTTCTGCAAATATACCTTCCAGCAGGTCGCTTATGACGCCGGCGTCATAAAGCTGCGTTTGTTTTTCGTCGTAGAAATCCAGCCGCAAACTCGTGTATGCGCCGAGCTTTGAAGAGAAGAGATAGCTCGCTTTGAATTGGAAAGAAGGTGCCGTCTTTGGCCTGCTGCTCAGCAATCCCGCATGTTCTGGTTGCCTTGATGGTGGAAAATCGATGTTCGGGCCGACACTAAGATCAAATTTGAAATAGCTATCTGCTCGGCTCGTCGAGATATCTTCTTGAGCAAATAGCAGATGGGGCAGGACGAAAAGTCCTAGGATGGCCATGTAAATGTGCGACATAGTTATTACTTTTTGTTATATAAGAAATGGTACAATGAATTGTTGGGAACCAGAGAAGATGCCAAATACTGCTATATAGCTTTCAAAGAGGCGGTCATGGCTCTGCTATTGTTTCTTTCGAAAGGTTGGCATAGCAAGGAGGATCAAAATCCGGACACAAACAGCTTAATATGCTCTTAGAGCTATAAGGTAAACACATGTAATACGATTTGGTATACCGATATAACGAAATACGTTCGATTTTTGCGACAATTGATAACAAAAGAATCTATATCACATGCGCAACAACCTTACTAGCGATGGTTCGCTGTCAAAATGACCAATGCGACGTATCCGGGCATGTTGGAAGCCATGCTGCATACGATTGATCCCGATTGGTACAGCTAGATAAGTGAAATACTTGGATTCCGAAAACAAGCAACAGTATGCTGGCATGGTGGAAAGAAGGGTCTAGCTTTTTTTCTTACATCGATATAAATATATCTGACGTTTCGATTGCAGGCCATCTTGATTTGTTTTAATGGACACCACTCGCTCGAGGTCACTGCCTATGTACTTTTTCAACAACTCATACAAACGTCCCGATTCCAATTTTAGGTTATGGTCTCGCTCGAAATCGGCAATCATCTGAGCAATGGTTCTCGGCGTGGAAAAGTATTCGGTCTGTTTAACAATGTAGGCGATATATTCGCGTTCCCTCTTATGCCCTTTGCTTTTTGGTTTGGCAATGAAAGCGTCCTTTTCTTCCTTAAAATATCCCATTTTTTTGGGAAAGAATTCCGCTTTAAATTCGTTCAGCGTCTTTAACTCTTCTTCGGAAAGATGGATGGGCTTTTTAAAGTCGAAGAAAAGTGCCAGTGAAATCGAAAATGGAACACAAAGTTTGTTTACGGTCTCTACCGATATGGGAAGTGTCCTGCTGTGGTAGCTCCTGATGGCTTTCTCGCCAACCGCTGTGAGATTGGCCAAGCCAATAAGCGTCAAGCCCGTAAGATTGAGTATTTCGTCTATACGGCCCGAAATTAATTTTGCCAATTGTTTGTTTACTGCTTTGCCCAATGGTTTTGTGTATGTGTATTTTTTTAAAAACTTTTTTCTTTTCTTACAATTATTTTATATCTTTGAATCAGAGCTAAGGGAAAGGCGTTATAATGTGGGAAAAATGACGATGTTGAATTGCCGTTGACAAAGTCGCCATGTTTATCTGATGATCCGTTCCATTTTTAGCATCAACGATTCGTTCGAAACAGTTGAAGACAGACGAATCCTTATGAAAAGGGCGTAACCAAAGACATACTATTATGACCAGAAAAGCTTGGATTACAAAAGGCAAAAAACGTAGCGTTGCAGATGCAAGCAACAAGATCGTCTTGTTCCCAAAAGATCGTAATTTACCGCCCTAACTGTTCATAACGAAAATAGACAGAAGAGGAAGTGCTTCGCCAAATACGGGTGCACCGTTTTTCGTTGGTTGAGGCGAGTCTCCAGCGATGATTTCGCACCTTGGTCTGTACTACCGATCTGTCTTCCGGTCCCCAAAAATAAAGAACGTTCCCGTGGCAAGTCTGGAATTGGCCAGCTAATACTCAAATTCTACACACCTAAATTAGCAACAATTCTTACTATTCCCAAGAACAATCGATATTTGTTTAGATCTTTTATTTCTAAAGGGGATCGGTTTTTTTTATATATCTTCCTTTTTTTGCGTTCGCCGATAGTTTTCGGTTATCGCACATGTTCTTGAGTGTTTCGTTTCACTGTGTTTCTAAGACTGGCACTTTGTGCATGGCTCGCGTTCGCGCGGGCCCACAGTCGTTTCTATCCCGATCGACGGTTCGCAGCTACTCCAATGCTTTTAAAAGCCAGCAATTTTGAAAAATTATCTCCTATCGGTCATCTTCCTCGCAAAATAATTCTTTAAGCGCCCCCATATCCTACTTCAGCACGCATAATCTTCACATGTATCAAGCATTGCTCCGGGTATGGCGAGATCCATAATCCGGGCTTTTTTAGTTGATATGCAAACGTTTGCGCATTTTACGCAAACGTTTTCTTGCGGCTAGCATAGTGCAAATGCAAAACATATATTTAATATTTGTCATGGTGACACGGAAAAACAGTCCCGTCTTACCAAATAAAATAAGCGTGGATTTCATAATTCACTATTTATTGATCAACTAACTTGTATTTGACCAAATAGAGATTCATTTTTAGATAATTTGTTGTGACGAACGTTCGTCTATAACAATTAATGCTGTGCCTTTTGCAACTAATCAACCGCAGTACTTAAAAATGGACTCCTATCTGATTAAATCGACCTAATTCTAAAAATAATGAAAAAACTTTGGTGTTTTTTGTGTATAATGCCGCTGTTTGGGCAGGTTGTAGCCAGCACGAATATACGTTGGCAAGATACGGTGCAGGACCAAGCGGTGCATGAGATTTTGCTGAAAAGTAGATTCCAAACATTGTACAATAAGCAGGGTGTAAAAGACTCCGTACGGTTGGCGGAGATTGAAAATCTACCTTTCTTGAGCCCCGTACATTACACCAAAGGACAGGTTGCGGGATTATACGTTCAAGAGGCTAACGGAGAGCCGGGTACACCCAAGAATATGACAATACGGGGACTTGGTACGCCGATTTTCAGCCAAAAAGATGCGGTGCAAACACAGCCCACGATCTATGTCAATGGCGTACCCATCGCTCGGGAGAATAACTTTACCTATGCGATACAACAATATCAATTTAACAGATTGGGACCCGCGGCAGATAATTTTGCGGGTATAGACCTCTCCACCGTTGCTTCGATCGAGGTCATCAAAGATCCAGTTCGGTTAGCCAAATTGGGGCCTTTAGCGGCGAATGGAGCGATTTGGATATTGACAAAAGCAGGAAAAGAAGGGCGGCGCGAGATCTCTTTCAACTCTTATTTTGGGATTTCTACTCCGCCAAGCGTCACCCCAGTCAACGCACAATACGAAAACTATTTCCGTCAGCAGTTTTACAGCAAGTATGGATCGCTGAGTGATAGGCTCACCTATCCAGGGTATCTAAACGACTCCACCAACATCAATTACTATGGTCCTGCCAATTGGAACCAATCCTACTACCAAAATCAGCCGCTGTACAATGCCAACCTAGGTATTCGGGGCGGCAGCGAGCGTGCTAATTTTGCTTTTTACGGGGGCTATACAAACAATGGATCCACAGCAGACGAAACCAGGTTCAGGCGCTATCACGCACTATTCAATGTGAACATGGCACCGTTTGAGTGGTTCAATATGGGTGCCGTAGTGAATGCAAATCGTAACACGCGCGATCGCAACCGTAGCCTGCGCGATCGTTTCGGCGAAGCTGCTTATGTACCCGATCTGTCTGTGCCCATGTCGCCGAACAGGAACGTTTATGAGCAGTATCTTGACGTGTACAATCAAGCGATTGATGATAATATCGTGAACTCGGGACAGGCATTGCTGACGTTTGACGTTTATTTTCTGCGTAATTTGAAATACAACACAAGTCTCGGTATTGATTACTCGGAGGGTTATCGGGACGTTTTTTTTCCGTCTTCTCTCATGGAACGGAATAACTATATGTCGAATTATTTCGGATACAGTCAACGCTACCTATATAGTAACAAACTGACTTGGGACTACGATACACCATCAGCATATCAAGTTAACCTCTCTTTGGGTTCTATCTATCAAGAAGATCTTTACCGTTACTCATATGCAAGAGCTTACGATGGTCCAAATGATTTTGTGAAAATCAACGTCGTGGAGGGGAACAGTAATGAATCCGGTTATTTGCAACCTGTTGGCGGTCTTTATGTCAGCCGCTGGAGCAACCGAGAAGACTATCGTATGCACTCGGTTTATCTATCTGGTGCATTCCGGTATAAAAACCGCCTAGAGGTGGACGCGTTGTTACGCTACGATGGATCCTCCACCGTGCAGCCTGACAGCCGTTGGCTATTTACGCCTGCTGTTTCGGCCAAGTACGACATGATCGAAAAAGAGTCGATGACCCATGGACTACTGAGTCAATTTACCATTGGCGCCGGGTGGGCACGGATAGGTAAACCTACGATGACGAGCCGCTATGCTATCGGCCCAAATTATGTGGCCGACCTGGCTTGGGGATCCGAATCAGGGCTGGTGTCCTATAATGGGTTTGCCGTTGCATCACGCCCCTATTCTGAAGGGTGGATAGGATATGGGATGGATTGGCCCTATACGGAGCATGCATCGGTAGATCTCGATGCTGGTTTTCTTGCCAATAGGCTGAATGCACGCCTAAGTGGATATCTGAAAAAAGATCAAAATCAGGTTGTACCTATACCGGTACCTGCAGAATATGGCTATGATAGCCAGCTGTTGAATGGATTGTCCGTGCAAAACAGTGGATTAGAGCTTACGCTCGCAGCACAAATTTTAACCGCCGAGAAAGGTTTGAAGTGGAACTCCTCACTCAACTTTAATTGGAATAGGAACAAGTTGACCGCTCTGCCCAACGGATTGCAGGAGTTGGCGGTAGGACAACGTAAGCTTCAAGTCGGTCATGCAATTGATCAGTTTTGGCTCTTCGAGAATAAGGGAACGTATGTAGATCAGGTAGACATTCCGGTTCAGAACGGTGAAAGGCTGCAGTTTGAAGGCGTGCCTTTCGAAGTGGGAGATCCCGTATGGAAAGATCAAAACGGAGATTTTAAAATTGATCAGGACGATCGGGTTATGCGCGGCCATGCCATGCCTAAATTAGTTGGAGCTTTTCAGCATAATTTCTCCTATCAGAATTTTGACCTGGCTTTTCAGTTCTACTTTGCTTTAGGCCATCAAGCGCTGAATCAGCGTGCCTCATCCAAGTATGATTTTGTCAACAACGAAGCCAGTAATTCATTGGCTGGGATACGGGAGGTTTTCCACTGGCAACAAGATGTGGATATCCGTAAATACCCGATATACAATCCATGGAGCGCTGTTGTTCCTTATCGTGTAGAACAAGATCTATTCTTGGAAGATGCCTCCTTTCTGAAGTTGCGTTCGGTATCGTTGAGCTACGATTTGGCTAAATTAAGTACGGTACAGAACCGATTCAAATCGCTTCGGAAGGCAGCATTGTTTATCACGGGAACCAATTTACTGACCTGGACCAAATTTTCGGGAGGTGACCCTGAATTGATTGATTTTGATGGCTATTACTCCGGGTATGGTCTGCCTATGGCTCCCGTCACAACAATTGGTGTAAAAATAGAACTATAGCATTTATTATGGAAAAGACACTAAAAAAAATGAGAATAAGTAAAGCCATCTTTACATGGATACATGTCATAGCCATGCTATGTTGTACAAGTTCTTGCAACAATAAGTTGGATATCGTATCCTCGAATGCGGGTGCCGAGCAGCTGCAGTGGCAGTCTATATCGGATACGAGGGCAGCTCTAATGGGAATCTACGGATTACTACGCTCGGCCATGGTGGATAATTATGCCCATTGGGTGTATGGGGAGGTTCGATTCGGTGATTTTGTTCCTTACTCGCGTGCCGATCTGGGAGCCGTATCAAAAAATACCTTAAACGCATCGTATCCCATTGTCCAAGATTTATCCAACTGGCGCCGTTTCTATGCAGTAGTTAACGCGGCATCCCTGTTTATCGAGCGTGCCCCTAATGTGCTACGCATAGATAGCCGCTACACCGAGCGGGATCTTAAATACGATGTCGCACAGGCACGTACTTTGCGCGCTTTTGCCTATTTCTACATGGTGCGGATATGGGGCGATGTCCCGTTGTTGACACGTTCGTATGATGACGGTCTTTTTGCCGAGGTGGCCCGCACACCCGAAAATACCGTGCTTGCTTTTGCAGAACAAGAACTTTTGGCAGCAGCGCAGGATTTGCCCTACGTGTACGCATCGGGTTCGCAACAATACTATGGCGAAGGGTATAGCACGTGGGCCGGGGTATTGGTCAATAAAATCTCAGCTTATGCCCTTCTTGCCCATGTTGCAGCTTGGCAGGGTAAGTATCTGAATGCTGAAATATACGCCCGTTTTGCGTTGGAAAATGCGAGTAGCTCCGCTATTGTTGCCTATTCCGTACCTAATCTTTTGAACAGCACAACAGGTCTGTTTGCTCCTAGCGACAAAAATCAGATTTTGGCGCTACGCGCATCGTATGTGCTCGGGGAAGCGACATCCACGGGACATATCGAATCATTGACGCTTGCCTATCCGCTCGTGACACGTGCCAACCCTGATATCTACGTGCCCAAAGATACCATTAATAAAATATTCGTGGAATCTACCGATACACGCTTTGGCATAGACACGGTATCCGGGTTGATCCGTACCAATTATTTCACGGACTTCAACGGCGATATTCCAATCTTTAGCAAGATCCGCGTCATTCGGGACGGTTCGGGAGATGCTGACTTCTCGATCTTCGGATCAAATGTGGTTTTTTCTCGACTGGAAGAGATGCAACTTCTTTATGCAGAGATCAACGCCGTGCTGGGCAATAATGACGAAGCGATCAAATACCTCAACTATGTGAAATTTAACCGCGGAATATCCCCATTCATTGCGGGTTTCGGTGGCGACCTAATAGACGAAATTTTTCTAGAACGCCGCAGGGAATTGATGGGCGAGGGTTGGCGATGGTATGATCAGGTTCGCTATGCGCGTATCAAGAAAAATAATCCGATACTGAATAAGCTGATCGCAGACGACGGTATATTTTGGCCTATAGCAGCAGATGTGCTGAAACGGAACAGCAAGCTTATTCAAAACGATTATTGGCGATAACAAATTGATGACGGAGTGTAGAAAGACCTCATCGCGTTGGCCTTGCTCTCTAAATAACAAATACCAATGAAAAGAACGAAACAATTATTTGCCCTGATGCTTGCCGTCTTCAGCTTCTTTGGTTGCGAAAAAGGTAACAACCATTATGAAGATTACATATTGGGTGAAGTGCAGTATCCCGGAACGACGCTGGCATTTTTGGAAGCGCAAGTGGGCCTGTACGATTCCCTGTTGCTGGTGCTGGATCGTGTACCAGCATTGCGGGTAGAACTCATGCAAACGGAAACGCCGGTAACCCTTTTTGCCATAACCAATAACAGTTTTAGCAATGCCTTGGAGGGATTGAACAGCGTGCGCAGGGTAAATGGTCGACCTCCCTTGTATATCGAAGATCTGCCACAAGCATTATTGGACTCCACCGTCCATCACTATGCTTTCAAAAGAGCGATTGCAACGGATGACCTTAAACCATACGTTGAAGGCATAGAGATGCGTAGCGCCAATAACTACCGCATGCATTTACAGTATCAAGTGACTTCATCTTCCGGGTATGTCGGCGGTGGACAACAGCAAATTAAGCTAAGCGATATGAACAATTCTATTTTTTACCGCTATTGGCAAGAGAGCTTCACTTCCGTGGTCAATGTAAAAACAACCAACGGCTACGTGCATCAATTGACTCCAAGTCACAATTTCGGATTTAGTAAACTAACAGCTCAACTAGCGACCTATCAATGATGAAGAACCATACATGGAAAATACTAGCGACATGTTTGCTCGCGCTATCGGTCATGTGCTCCTGTACAAAAAATCTCCCCGACGACATGGATTCCCTGGGGCAAGACGTGTCCTACAATGTGAAAGAATTTACACCTGTAATTGGAAGAAATACGTTTTATACCAATATCCTATCCATCGGGCAAAATACGTCGCAGCCGCTATCGTTCAAGATCGTCAATATAAAAGATGCGGATGGCCAGCTCGTGCCAACCCTATTTACGGACAAATTTCCGGTGAAGGTATGGGCGGAGATGTACGACGGGACAGAATCTTCTATCGCTGCGATAGAAGGAAAACGCAAAACAGAATATCGGCCAATTTTGGAGATTTTGGAACATTCCGGGAACATCAACTTTTGGGGTGCCGGCAGCTCCGCATTTATACGCGCCCAGCCTGACTCCGGTTATACATTCGACGTTGAACTTACCAATTCAGGAGGAAGGCGCTACTTGCGGGATTTCAAATTAAAGCCTTTCCGAGAAAGACCCTATGAACCCAGTGTTGTGGATCCGGTTACCGGATTGGCATTGCTGCCTTATTCGTTTGCAAATTATGCGATAAATATGGTTGGTGCTCGTACCAGAACAGCAATAGGGTCGTCTGCCATCCGCGTGTATTTCAATAAAGACGAAGAAGCGCCCAAAGATGGGACAAAAACCTTAACAATAAGTTTCTTGGATTCACTTAATAAACCTATTGATCCCAATAGGTTTAATGACACGAAGTGGGATGAACTGGTGCACGGCTTCAACCACAGGATCGAAAATAATAAGGTGATCTATGACGTGTCATATCCAATTCCGCTGACCAATATCGAAACGCCGTATACCATTGTGGGAGGACAATACGCCAAGCTGGATTTCGGATATCGGCGAATGAATGATTTTGGGTTTATAGAGCGTGCTTCCTTCGGACTGAACTTTGCCATTTACGAAGAAGGGCATTGGGAGATTCAATTCCGGTTTTCCGGAGAGACACCGCTATTTAATTAAAAAAGGTACGAACTGACTCTAGCTTAAAAATATGAAATTGAAGATAGTTTTTTGCATCCTGGTATTTCTTGGCCTTTTCGGATATCCGATTGTGCAAGGCCAGACGATGCTGGTCAAAGGTACGGTGAAAGCTGGCGATAATACCCCATTGGCAAACGTTACGGTGTCTCTTGAGTCGCCAAAACGCGATCTTGGAAAAACAGGCGATGACGGTAGGTTCGTCGTGTCCGCACCAACAAACGGAGTTTTGCTGTTTAAATTGCAAGGGTACGGAACCGTTAAGCAAACGGTCGCAGCGGGAAAAGCAACGTATGAGATTCAAATGACATCCACCTTCCAGGAGCTGGAAGAGACCGTAGTAGTGGGTTATCAGCAGCGCAAGCGCGAAACTTTAACCGGTTCTGTCGTAACCATTAGTGGGAAAGATATACAGGATATACCCGCGGGAAATTTTGTAGAACTGTTACAGGGTAAAGTTGCAGGTCTGAATATACAAAATAATACCGGTAGTCCCGGGATGCGTGGCACGATGGCCATTCGCGGGATATCAAACATCAATGTCTCGGGAAGCGGAGACAACTCCTTTCTTACGCCTACTTCCCCGCTGTTTGTCATCGACGGTGTTCCGGTGGACGATAATACGGGATACGAATATGGGTTTCAGACCGCTGGCCCCGGCATATCGCCGATCTCGATGATCCCTCCCGAAGATATTCAGGATATCACGGTGCTAAAAGACGCTCAGGCGACAGCGCTGTATGGATCTAGAGGGGCGTACGGTGTGATTCTGGTCACGACGAAACGTGGTAACTCCAAAGTTCCGATTATACAATACACAGGACAGATGTTCTTCAATGCGGTGCCAAGCTTGAGACAGACCATTGGTGGTAAGCAAGAGCGTTGGATGCGTATTGATCAGATCATGCAATACGACACAACCTTTGCTGCAGCAATCAGACGAATCAACGATAATCCAATCTTAGCCGATAGCTTGAATCCATATTTCAACAATTCCACCGATTGGCAATCGTATTTCTACAGAAACACGATCAACCACTCCCATAATTTAAATGTGTCTGGTGGGGATGTGGCCTTCAATTACAAGGTCAATATGGGCTATTTTGATGAACGTGGAATCATCGAAAATACAGGATTCAAGCGATACACCATTCAGTCCAACATGCAGTACATGCCGAATGATCGGTTTCGTCTCCTCGCCAATGTAAATACCAATATGGCAAAGAATAGTTTAGGAAGTGGTAATGCCATGATGCAGACCGGCGTTGGGGAATCGGTGAACACGAGCTCGCTTTTTCCCGCTCCGTCCATCTATTCGGGGAGTATGGGAGCCCTGTCTGCACTCCGTGTATTGGACGATAATAAGACCGGAAACTTTGTGTCGCAGGTGGAGCTGCAATATGAGCCTTTCCCAGGTTTAAGAGCGACGAGCACGGTCAATTTCAATTATTCATCCGCAACAAAAGATCGCTTTACCCCAGAACTGCTGAATGGAAACAGCTCGGAGGTGTACAGCTATAATGAACGTCGGAATAAGTTGTACAATAGAAATATGTTGTCTTACGTGAAAAGTTGGATGGATGGAAAGCATACCGTGAATGTCTATGGATTTTCTGAAATGGAAATGTCGGACTTCCGCTCCGACTTGAATCGGGTATTCGGCACAGCAAATGATCAGTTTACCACGGGGATAAGTTACAACACGAGGCTATCACTTGGAGGAACACTCAATAACCTGACAAATTTTAGATCCATTGCCTATGCCGGAAGCGTATCGTATAATTATGATTCTAAATATATCGTAGAGGGAACCTACCGGATTGATGGAACGTCGACAACGGGGGGAGCGTCACCTTGGTCGTACAACCCTTCTGTCGGTCTGCGGTGGAATTTCAAGAGAGAAAGCTTTCTGGAAGACGTATCGTGGCTTGATGTCGGGTTCGTTCGCGGGACATACGGACGGAATATCACACCCACCGGCTCGCTGTCCGACCTTTATGGATGGTACCGTATCGATCCACAGACCTACAACAACCGACCCACCACATCCTTGGATTTAACCAATGCGCCGAACATCGATTTGATGCCACAATCATCCACGCAGTGGTCTGGTGGACTTGACCTTGGTTTTTTTGATAGTATGTTTTACTTGACGTACGAGACCTATTACAGGCAGGTGGATCAGATACTACGCTCCAAGGCCATCGCAAATCATAATGCTTTCGCGAATGTCTTGACAAATGAGACCAGTTTGGTAAACTATGGACATGAATTCATTTTAAGTTATCGACCGAAAATTGGAAATCCAGACTGGAAGTTCACGTTCAGTGCCAATGGCGCGATCAACCGAGATGTCACAGCATCCCTTCCTGATGGCGTTCGGCAGCTGCTGCAGGCGGATAATTCGGGATACGATTTGCCGCAGTTCTACCGTTTGGGACGGAATACCATGACCTTTGTACTGTATAATTACGAAGGGGTATTCATGTCTGATGATGAGGTGCCGGTAAATCCATTGACGGGGCTGCGTTACCGGGCAGGCGGGACACTGTCTGAAGGACGTTTTTTCCGTGCCGGCGATCCGAAGTTTACCGACATGAACGGTGACTATATTTTGGATGAAAATGACTTGGTTTACGTTGGTAATTCGCAACCGATGATCACGGGCGGCTTTAATACCTTCGCACAATATAAGAATTGGTCGCTGACCACACAGTTCTCCTTTACTTTGAAGCGCGATATTTTGAATACCGCCTTGGCGGATCGATTCCGAAACTATTCCGATCCGACCGGAGCAAATGCCATTGGAAATGGCAATAACCCCGGAGCCTATGTGCCGCTGGACGCATACAATGTTTGGCGACAACAGGGCGATAACGCGGACTATCCCAATGTGTCTGACTTTACGCGTTTGTCGCTATACAACCCCTACCGATATAATTCCACCATGTTTTTGGAGGATGGATCCTATCTGAAATTTAACTCGGCAACATTAAGCTACAACTTCGATCGGAAATGGTCGCAACGCTTGGGCGTAAGCTCTGCACGGGTGTATGTTACGGCATTCAATATCTATAATTTCAACCGGTACTCGGGTCCCGATCCAGAACTGGTAACCGCGGTGGGGCGAGATGCCTCATCAGGTTATCCGAATAAACGTAGTTACACATTTGGCATGAACATTCAGTTTTAAAGAGATGAAAAGAAAATTGATATATATAGGTTTGAGCTTTTGCAGCTTGCTCCTGTTATCCTGCGGTAAGAACTTCTTGGATATTACACAGATAGATAAACTTACTGGAAATAACTATTGGACTTCGAAAAATGATGTGGAACAGTACTTGGGCGGTATCTACGGGAGCTTCCGCGCCGCCACGATGAGTAATATTTTTTTTCCGGCAAGCGGAGATCTTCGCTGCGCGCCTATTGTTCGTACTAGCGCGACATCAGGCCCGGGAAGGGACTACTTGTCTTTTTTACGGTCCAATAATTTAAACGCTATCTTCGCGCGGTCTAGCGAATTCTCGTATTTCGGTTTTGAACAGATCACCAGATGGAATACGTTTTACAAGATGGTACAGAATGCGAATATCTTGTATTACGAGCTTGAAAATAGGGAAATGCCATTTCTTTCCGATGCCGATGTTAGCCGTTACAAAGCCGAAGCTGTTTTTCTTCGATCGCTGGCTTATTTCTTTATGGTACGCCTCTACGGTGACGTCCCATTTTATACTACAGTCAACACGGATCCGCTTCCGCGAACCAACATGCTGACTGTACTGCAAAATATTTCGACCGACTTGGATGCACATGATCAGGATCTACCCTGGACTTTTGATGATCCGTCTATCGTTGCTGTTCGCGCTATGCGCGGAAGTGCTATTGCGCTTAATATGCACATCAATATGTGGATTGCTGGATTTACTACGGCCGATAAATCTATGAATTATAGAAAAGTCGCGGAATTGGGACGTGAGATTATGGAAGATAACAATGGTGCTTACGAGCTCTTGCCGCTATCCCGAACCCGCGAGATATTCAAGGGTAGGACCAAGGAAGGGCTATTTGAAATTGTGCAGAACTATAATTTTGGAGAGACGTTCCACCTCTCGGCATCCTTTTCCGATTATGTTTTACGTGCACCCAACAAAGTGACGCCAAATTCATATATCTACTATGAATCTCGGTTTTTTGAAAAACTGTATCCCGCTGCCCAACAAGATTTGCGGAAAGTATACTGGTTCGACGAATACATCTACAATACGACAGGACTATTCCAATGCTTGAAATTTTTGAATGTATTTATGGAGGAAGGAGAGGACGCCAATCCCGACGATAATCAGATGGTCTTTCGATACGTGGATGCCATTTTATTGCGTGCCGAGGCTTTGGCCGAACTGAATAACGATGTAGAGGCTCGCGATGTGGTCAACGTGGTGCGTCGACGAGCGCAGGCCTCCACGATCACCGAGGAAGGCGATGATCTCAAGGACGCGATATGGTGGGAGCGTGCAAGAGAGCTATTCGGTGAAGGGAATTTTTACTATGATTTGGTTCGCACGGGTAAGGTTATCAACTCGGAATATACCAGTGCTCCAATGAGTGTAGCTTCTTATAGAAGTGGTGGATGGACTTGGCCGATCGATGCGGCTGCATTGGCCAATAATCCTTTTATGCAATTAAATAATTTTTGGACAAACTAATGCGATCTGTGATGAAATGTTTTGTTAATAGCTGTTGTTTGGTGTTATTTGGGCTGCTGCTCTTCTCGGCTTGCCAAAAGGAATATTACGATGAGTCTGGGACACACGATGCCCATTTTGGAGGTTCCATATGGGAATATCTAGAAACGAGGCCCGAGCTTTTTGATACGTTGCAAGTCGCCCTGCAAGTTGCTGGGCTGGATCAAGTGTTGCACAGTGAGCATGTAACCTTCTTCGCCCCGACCGATCAATGTGTGCTCAAATCGGTATGGGCGTTGAATGCTTACCTCTACGAACGTGGACAGGATACAATTACTTCCCTGAAGCAGGTTGACCCCAGCGTGTGGCGGAAATTTTTCAGCCGGTACATCCTCAAAGGAACATACCTTGCGAAAGACTTTCCACAATTGGATACGTTGAACCTCTCCGCATTTCCGGGGCAGGGATATGTGACCTATGGGAATGAAGATATGAACATCGGCGTGCTCTACAATGATGTAGTGACCAAAAACTCAGATGGTACCGATCAAGTGATAAAATATGCAGGCTATCGCCAGCTGTATCTCAACTACCCCTTTTCAAGTGGAAACAATACAGGGGTAAGCTATATACCATTTGTTACAGCTCCCGTTGCGACTTCCGATATTCAGCCGGCCAATGGTGCTTTGCATGTGCTTCAGTTTTCCAAGCACGCTTTCGGATTTCTCTCGTATCTATTCGTTCAGGAGGCATTGGCCAAAGGAATCACAACAAATTAAACACCCATGATTATGAAATTACTTAATGTAAAGATCGTTTGTTTGCCCATTCTTTTTCTCCTTTTGACGGCCTGCAGTAAAGACCTGGTCGTGGGAGAAGATCCATATGCCGGAGGTAAGGGATCTTTGGGGATAGGTTTTGTCAGCAATTACCCAAGTCCTGAAGTAGCCAAGCCAGGGGAGTTGGTGGAATTCCAGGTAAAGGGACTGCTCCCCTATATTGGTCAGTTGAATTTTTTTGTCAATAATACTCCTGTGGAGGTAATTTCTGCAGAAGATTCGCTCGTGATCGTTCGTGTACCGACGCAGATTTCATCCGGCGACGCAAAAATAGTTGTGGAAAATCAGGTTTTTTATGGCCCACGCTTACAGATCCAGGGCAATGTATCCTTTGATGCCAACTACGGAATTGTCAATGGATTTAACGGCTTTGTGAGTGACTTTATTCCCAATGCCGGCGGATATATTGTTGTTGGGGCTTTCACCAATTTTGAAGACGAGGCGAATAATGAAACGACCTTCATTCGTGGCATACACTTTATTGATGCGAATGGGCGGAGTTCGTCCTCCATGAATTTTGGTAAGGGAGCCTATAATATCAATTCCATCGCGCGGATGAGTAGCGGTGCCTTCGTGGTGGGCGGTGCAATATCCTCGTTCAATGATCGTGAAGTGTATGGCATTGCGAAGCTTTTGCCTTCAGGTCGTCTGGATACGATGGTTGTCGACGTGATCAATACCACAGAGTTTCCGCAAAACAGCCTGGACACCGTTTCTTCGTTTAACGGTGGCGTCACGGGCGGATCGGTACTGAAAGTTTTTGGCGTTGCCGATGATAAGGTTATTGCTGTGGGCAACTTTACTCGGCACTTAAAAATCGACTATACGTATTCCTCCCGCGAGACGCGCCGGCCAATTCTTACCTCCGCAAGAAATATCGTCCGCTTAAAGTCTGACGGAACGCTGGATTCCACATATAGCTATAACCATGAGGGGGCCAATGGTGCCATTGCCGATGCCGTGCAAATGCCGGATGATAAAATCGTGTTGGTAGGTACATTCTCGCGGTTCAATGGGAAGGCGGCGCCTGGAATTGTGCGCTTGCATGCCGATGGGACGGTAGATGAAAGTTTTGCGATTGGAACAGGAGCCGCTCGTATACAATCAATAAGCTATAATCCGCAAGTAAAGAAGTTTGTCGTTACCGGAAGCTTCACAACGTTTAACGGTACGACGGCAAATGGTGTTGCCGTGTTGAACGAAACGGGTTCTAAAGATGGAGGATTTGTGCTTGGCGATATAGGGGCTGGTGTGCCCACTTATGGGTATGTGCTGAACAATGGAAAAGTACTTTTGGATGGCACCTTTGAAACGTATAACGGCGTACCCCGATCCAACCTACTTGTTTTGGAGGCGAATGGCTCCATGCTGCAGCTTTATAATTCTTTTTCTCCTTTTTCGGGAGCACTTTACAAGGTCGTGGAAACCACATCCTCCTTGGGAAATCCTGCTTTGCTGCTCGGAGGGGCAATTTTCGGATTTGATGGCCATAGAGCAGGAAGACTGATCCGGGTAGAAATTAAAAACTAAGCATTAAAACGAATTGACCATGGTAAAATTTAATAGATATTTTAGTGTCATTTTAGTAGGTACGATCCTAATGTTGGCGCTGCATAGCTGTAACAAGGAATTTCCAAACTTACTGGAAGAATATGGAGAAGCACAGGATCCGGCACCGGTGAAAGATAAGGTGCTGCTCCTTGTTGTAGAAAGCCTGAGTGGCCCTGCCGTGCAACGTCTAGAACCCACGAATCTCACATTGATGGCGCGTAATGCCTTGGTAACCTATGGTGGCTTGACCGATGCGTCTACCAATTATGAAGTCACGAGCGAATCGGTATGGGCATCCTTGCTTACCGGTGTTACGGGAGCTAAAAATGGCGTGACGGGTACCGATATCGGTATGTTGAATAAGGCGATGTATCCGACGATTATCTCAAGGCTAGCAAACCTCACTGATGCGCGATCTTCCACCTTTTATACAAGCTCCCAACAATATGCAGCGGTGCTTGGCGAAGATGCAGACCATATCGTGACAGAAGCTGGTGATGAGCAATTGGTATCCAAAGCGGCGGTAGGCTTAACGAGCGACAGTGCGGATCTGCAGGTGTTGCAGTTGTCTGCGCTAGCGCAGCTCAGTCAAAATGCCACGTCGGAAGCGTATGCCGAAGCATTAGGGAAAATAGATCTGCAAATAAAGACCTTAGTGGATGCCGTGAAAGCACGCACAACCTATAGAAATGAAAATTGGTTGATCGTTGTAACCTCTTCCAAGGGCGGTGTATATGAAAAAGATGAGGTCGACTACACGGCCTTTGGGGATCCTGAGCGGGAAACGTACTGCATGTTTTACTCGCCGCGTTTTTCAACCAAAGTCACGCCTAGGCCAAGTGCAAACGACATCCCCTTCGCGGGCAATGCTGTTCGCTATACCTATGGGGGCGGTAACCAAGTAGTTGGTAAACTAAGCGACGTTTCGAAAATCAATATGGGCGCGACGGAAGACTGGACGATCAACCTGTTTTTGCGCTACAACACCGCCGGAGCCAATTATTATTATCCTTCGTTTTTCTCAAAACGTGCACAGGGTTTTTCCGGTCCGGGATGGAACATGTTCTTGGAGGGTAATTATTGGGGATTCAACAGTTCGATAGCCGGACAGGTTTTTGGAAAAGTCATAAACGATGGACAATGGCACGCATTGACCGTAGTAATTCGTCGTAGCGGGACGATGGATTCGGTATTCACTTATACGGATGGTTTGGCCGAGTCCTCTCGGGCTGTCAGCGCAAGCGTGAATGCCAATTCGTTGAACAATGATGCACCACTTACGCTAGGATATATTGCTGGTGATGGGAATACATCCTGCGATTTATCTATTGCCAATGTACAGATCTATAATCGTGCCTTCACGCCTGCCGAGGTGCGACAGTATACCGGGATTGTTGAAGTCGGCGAAAGCCATCCTTTTTGGTCAGACTTAAGAGGTTATTGGCCCTGTTATCCCGATGTGAATACAACGACCTTGACCGATAAAACGGCTAACGCGGGCAACTTCCGTCTGCAAGGGCCAGCAAGTTGGATTAGCTTTAATGAGCTAGTCGCTTTCTTTCAGCCTCCAATTTCCCCCTCCTTCTACCGGATGGTGCCCAATGCCGTGGATATCC
This sequence comes from Sphingobacterium griseoflavum, assembly GCF_014653155.1. Lineage (GTDB taxonomy): Bacteria > Bacteroidota > Bacteroidia > Sphingobacteriales > Sphingobacteriaceae > Sphingobacterium > Sphingobacterium griseoflavum. The sequence goes on from NZ_BNAF01000008.1 coordinate 153,805, forward strand.
CATTTATTATTTACCAATGGTTGGGTGTCAGCGTAGAGCAGTCTTGGGGTATGGATGGTAGGAGCTGGAGCCCCAATTACAGTCAAGTTCGAAATTAACGATTTAACGAAAGGTTATGAAAAGATATCAAATGCTGGTGGGTGGATACGTTGCTGCGGTTTTACTGTGCGCCTCCTGTGGTAAATATAATTTTGATTTTAAAGACGGCTACCAGGAAGGAGATTCGCTTGCATCCGAAATCCTGACCGATACGACCATGTTTGTTGCCGATAAAAGTATGTATACGAAGGCAAGGATCTATCCAGGGTTAGTAGGCGATGCTGTGGTCCGATTGAAGCAGGATACTACCATTACGCTGAACTTACCCGATCTCTATATCCCTGCAGATGACTATAAGGTGCAAAGTACGCCCGTACCTTGTTACAGTACAGGATTGTATGCGCCTGCAGGTGAGGTTATTCGCATCACCGTACCCATGGGGGTGACGGGTCTTACCGTTCAATTGGGAGCGCATACGGACAATATAACCGGTAAAGATGCGCCCCGCCGTGAGGCGATAATCTACACAAGAAAAGAACTTTTTCCGGGTGTAAACTATGTAAAGAACCTTTTTGGCGGAACGATCTGGATATACAACAGTGTCGCAAAGACCGAAGCGGTGTCCCTCGCATTTGCGGGAGCTGTAAGGACCTCTGATTTTGTGCTTGGCAAATCAAATCTTGCTGAATGGCAGCGTGACGTGTTGGCTAATGATGTGCCATGGTTGGAACTACGAGCCCACCGCACGGTGTTTACCGTGCCGCGCTCGCTTATCGTTCGCTTTATTCAGCAGGGACGTGCAAACGGTGTCGAGGAGGCTTTACAGCTTTGGGACAAAACTTACGAGGACGATTACTACAAGTGGATGGGACTCACAGCAACGGCTTCCCAACCTTTTAATGCTTATCCACAGCTTCCCGAGCGCGCGGTTATGGATATACACCCCTCAGCGGGCTACGCCCATTCCGGAAACCCTTGGGTCATGCAGGAGGATGAATATTGGTTGGACGAACTGATCAATCCAGAAACCGTCAGAAGAGGGACCTCTTGGGGTACCTATCATGAAGTGGGACATAACTACCAACAGGTACGCTCGTGGAGTTGGTCAGATCTCGGAGAGACAACGAACAATCTATTCGTATTCAATGCTGCGCGCAACCGAGGAGTGACCCAACGTGCGGCTTTCCATCCGGCATTGGCCGAAATGATTCCTGCAGCACTCGTCTTCGCCAATAGCTCTGGTGCAAAGAATTTTTCAGCTCTTCCAACAGCAGTGGCCGATGGGGCACCATTTTTCCGGCTAACGCCATTTTTACAGATTTTCGACAAAGTGAAAGGGAAAAATGGAGAATCTGGATGGGATTTTATGCCCTACATCTATACACGTTCTAGAAATGAGGGTATTACCTTAGCGCTGGACCAAGCCAAAAAAGATTATTTCTACAGACAGCTATGTCATTTTTCTGGACGTGATTACCAACGGTTTTTTACGGCTTGGGGTATTGCTATATCGGGTTCTGCCAAACGTGAGATACGAAACCTTTACCCCCCGATGGAAACAGCCGTTTGGCAATACAACCCCTTGACATTTTCGGGTGGTGATGGTGCCGTCGCGCCAAAATACGACATTCCTGGAGGTACATTTGAATTTACTGCAAACGCAGCGACAGCTACCGGGGAAAGTATCGGGTCCTTCGCGGCCTTGATCGATGGCAATCCCGCAACCTACTGGCATACGTGCTACAGTGGCTGCTCGCCAACGACAACGCTACCTGTCCACATCATGATGGATATGAAGGATGTGACTGCTTTTAAAGGTTTCTACATACAAAACAGACAAGGAAATACCTATCAGCCTAAGGTCAACGTCTACATCAGTAACGACAAGGCAAATTGGACGAAAATGGGTGAGTACGAGCTGGCAAAGAGCAGCGAGTCCGCTGCACAGCGCAACGCGAGACGGGAATTTGCTTTTCCAAATATAGTTGAATCCCGCTATGTCCGTTTTGAATTTGCACAGACAAATTTAGGTGGGGAAGTACACGTCGCCTTAGCTGAGCTTGGCGTATTTTATGATATTTAATGCGAAAAGATGATGAAAATAAAAATCTTAGGTAGATCCTGCCTGACAGCAGTGTTGCTGGTCGTTTTAGGACAAGTGGCCTGTACAAAATACGAGAACCCTCCCGCGATATTTGAAGATCAGGAGGACGGGCGAGCGTTGGAAACGCGGCGCAAGGTTCTTTTTATCTCTGTAGACGGCGCGGTGGGTGCGGTGGTAAAAGATGTGATGCCAGCCAACATCGCGGCTATGCTTCCCAGCAGTAAATATACGTTTGATGCGTTGGCCGACGAAAATACGGGTGACGCTGCCAGCTGGATGACGATGATGAGTGGTGTTTCTTCCAATGCCCATCATATCGAAGATGATTCCTTCATCCCAAAACCCGATGAGCATGACCATCATGCCAATGCTGCCGGTTATCCCTCCTTGCTGTATCGCATGGCTACTTTGGCTCCTAGCTTGCGATCCTATGTCGTGGCACGGAATGCAGGTATTAGTAACCGGCTACTCGTTAGTGCCAGTGAGAGCTATCATGCAACGTCAGACGAAGAGACAAAAGACGTGGCGGTCGAGCTTCTAAAAAGTAAGATATCGGACGTTCTGCTGTTGCAGTTTACCGATGTGCTGGATGCCGGAAAATCGGGTGGATTTTCTGCTGAAAACAGCGGTTATGTGGATGCTTTGAATCGTGTGGATGGTTATATAGGTGAGGTGATGGCGGCTTTGAAAGCACGTGAAAATTTTGAGTTTGAAGATTGGTTGATCATTATTACGTCAAACCATGGCGGGTTGGGAGATTCGTACGGTGGAGATAGTGCCGAAGAACGTAATATTTTTGCTGTTTTTCAAAATCCTAGGTTTAAAGGTTTGGAGCTCTTTGCTGATAAGATGGAGGCACTACGCTTCTTCGGTTTTTACGATCCTCTTCAAGCTAACTATGCGCACTACGGCCCATCTGCATTTAGAGGTAGAAATAACCCCGTCGATCTGGCAGCAGAAAAGATCTATGATGCAGCCAATACAGGAGAATTGACGGTAGAGGCAAAGATAAAAATGAATGCTGTACAGGGGGGCTATGCTTATGCACTCAATACGCCTTTCTTGGGCAAGAATGCCCAGCGCACTGGTTCGACACCGGGATGGGCATTTTTCAAGAGCGGCGCCAGCCTGACATTTTATGCCGCGGATGGCGCCACGAAGATCGAGAGCGGGATGGGCGCGGTGTCCTCAGCAGGAGAGTGGGCACATATCACCGCTGTTTTGCTCAAGGTAAACAATGTTCCCACCGCGAAGCTATACGTTAATGGTGCCTTGGTCGCTTCGCCTTCGAATAGCAGCTTGAATATGAGCAATGTAGCGTCGTCCACCGGACTGACTTTCGGATATTTTCCCTACATCTTTAGCGGCCTGCCGATCGATGTACAGCTGTGTGATGTCCATATTTGGAATAGCGCGTTGTCGGACAGTGAGGTGGCTGCCCATGCAAACCGAATCGGGTTGCCAGATAATGCGCTACAAGACAGTCGTTTGGTGGGATACTGGCCCATGGACCAGTTAGTCAATAATACATTTGCAAACAAGCTGTCCGGAAAGCCGGCTGTGGCGGCACAAGGATCCACCAGAAAAATCATTTCTGCCAATGACATGCCTTTTGCTGATCCCAATGCGGTGCTGTTCCAATCGACCGATGTCTTTACGCAGATTTTTTATTGGATGCAATTGCAAGCCCAAGACACGTGGAATTTGGAAGGACAGGTGTTCCTTAACAGGTTTGAAGCAGAATTCTTAGTTGAATAATATGAATTGATCATGATAAAATCCAAATTAAAAGAAAGCAATGTGTTGGTGCTATTGATCTTGATGGTTTTTAGCATAACTTCTTGTAAAGAAGAAGCGCTTATTTTTCCACCGATACAACAGGGTGAGGCGATTGTTGCGGAAGCCCGTCCCGCGGCGAGGCCTTCTAATCTGACCGTCATATCAGCGTTTAATAAACAGATTGAAATTTATTGGCCACAGATTAGTGATCGCGTACGTCGTGCTATGGTTACCTATCAGGAAGCGGGCCAGCTCAAATCGGTGCATGTTGATTCGTTTGATAAAGCGACCATTATTCCCGTTCAGGAGATTGCGACCTATTCGTTTGATGTCGTGTATTACACGGAAGACAATACCGCATCGAAGGTAACAAGCTTCCAAGTGCAGAGCCGGCCTTTCGAGACTGATTTCAAAGTTCAGCAGATGATTGTAAGCGAAATTGAAGGAGGTGTCAGGTTTGTGTTTCCCGATACGGATACGGACAAAGAATTTGTCTATACCGTAGGCTACACGATGGATGGCGAAGAGCGAACTGTGGAAAGCCGTAGCCGTGGAGGGGCCACGGTGGAAGTTGCAGGACTGCTTGACGAAACCGTCGCCGTTGATTTTGCTATACAAGTCGCTGATATAGCGATTGATCGCATAGCAATCACCAAGAAAAGTAGCAAACCAGGGGTGCTACAATTTAAGCGATTACTGCCATCTTTCAAGTATTATTTAAGGGGGCAAACGGGTAATGTACAGTGGACAAACGATATAAACGAGCCCGTAACGGTAAAAATCGATTATATCGTGGGCGGCGAAGAAAGATCGATAGTGGTGGAAAATACAGATCGGTCTGAGGTGCTTTCCTTCCATGTTGCTGGCGAAATGACGCCCGTAAAAATGTCCATCACTGGAAAAGAAGGTTACTCCCTCGTCGTGCAGGAGACTATCGCAACCGAGATGCCTAAAAGCGCGTGGACAGCACAGGTATCGTCTGTAGAGACCGCAGAAGGGGCAGCTAACGGCCGAGCGATCTCTTTGATCGATGATAACATCAACACCTTTTGGCATTCAACGTGGTCAAGTGGCAACAATCCTGTTTTTCCGCATTGGTTCAGTATTGACTTTGGAAGCGAGAAAGTGCTGTCACAGATAGGGATGATTCGAAGGCATAACAATACAGGTGGTGGCTTCAGCACCTTTCATATCGAGATATCAAACAATGGATCCGACTGGATTGCGGTTGAGCAGAATTTGACGTTTATATCGAACGACAGTCCCGCAGCATGGCAGGACTATGCTATCGTTCCCGTGAAAACGAGATTCGTGCGTATCATGATCGTCGCTCCTCGGGTAAGTACGGTGACCAATACGCATTTGGCAGAGTTTAGGGCGTTTGGGTATTAAACTCGCCACACAGACAAGTTTGGATACGTCGTGGCGATGTATCCAAACCTATAGAAAGCGTGCTTAAATTGATGGATTGCTTGTCTTTTTTACCTGCGGACGATGCTTAGATGCTACCGTTTGGTCCAATCATCTTTGCGTCGTCTCCCCATGATGCGGGCCATAATCCAAATGACGGCGACACTGATCAAGATCACGGCTATAACGCCAGACCAGGCGCCGGTGTGAAAAACTACTTCTGCTACTTGACAACTGTTCATCATCGCCATCGTGAAAATAACTAGGGCACTTTGGGAAAATCTTCGCATAACTAATTTTTTTATCTTGAACAACGTAATGTGTCAAAGTGTTGGAAAAAAATGAAAATACGGACAGTTCATTCGTGTTTGCAGACATTGGCATATGCAGATTCGCATGCATAGTGCATGAGCAAACAAACGTATATTATACTGCAGTATCAAGGATCCGCACTTACTCGTGTTCGCACATTAGGAGTCTTTGATCAAGATTTTTTCCACAACTTCTTTAAAGCGCTTTTGCGTATTGGCACAATTCAGATCCAAACCTAATAGTTTTGCGCCTTCGACCCGGGAGTTAATCGCAATAAATGTCATTCCGGCTGCCAATAACGCATAGCATACAGGATCCATATTTTCCTCAAGCTTTTTATTTTTTTGAAGAATTTCGATAACCACTGCTAGCGTAGCTGTGTGCTGCTGTACTAGGGGCGATACTTGACTGTTTTTGGCGGACAGCCCCCAGTGAAGCAAGCCCTTCCATTCCGGATCTTGCATGATTTCGTCGAAATGCGTTTCCAACAAAGAAAAGATGTCTTCATCCAGAACCTGTTCCGGTATAGCCGACATGTGCTTGGCAAGGGTTCGTGCGTTCGCCTTCTGTGTTTCTTTTCGTCTAAGAAACGCGTCTATAAGTCCTTCAAAATTCTCAAAATATAAATAGATAAGCTTCGGATTTAGATTCGCTATGTTCCTGACCGTACCCATGTTCAAGTCTGCATATGACATGCGTCCCAATATTTCACCAATGCTATCGATAAGTTTCTCTTGGGAACGTGTTTTGTTACGAATGCCTCCCTTAAAGCTTTTTTTCTTTTCTGTCATCATAATTCATTGTTAAGTAGCCATTTTCTGTTTCGGTATTCTGATTCAAATCTTTTATTATCAGCGTTTTGAGTTTTGAATATGTGCCGTTTTTAATAGAGCATTTTCCTCGAAAATATACTATGGTGTTTATCATGATTGGCCTTTCCATGCTGTTTGTGGACAGTAAAGAAAGGGTTATAATGGTTTCTGTCTATGTTTCTTTTTCAAATATAGAAAATATGTTTTTTATATGCGGATAATGTTTTTAAATATATTCGATTATTTAATTTAAGAAACTTTTTGGAGGGGTGTTATTTTTTGTATTCTATTTATTAGTGTTATTGTGACATTTTTTTAATCTTAATTTTTCATTCATGTTTTTTGTTGTTGGTTTTTCTTTGTTTGAAATATTGTTTTATATAGCTTTGTGCAGCGGCGCCGTTGCGGGCATTGTTGAGAAAGAGAAGTTCTGCCACTGCTGATTGGATGCTTGCTCATTTGCTTGTTTTGAATCAATGCTGGGTGTAAGTTCGACAGTACAGGACGGTTTTTCTTTTTTGGCGCCTTATCTTTAAACCATCATGCAAAATGCTGTTAACCCATGACGATATTTAAAACCTTAGGACAATTTATAATAGAGAAACAGGCGGATTTCCCGTATGCCAAAGGGGAGCTTTCGCGTTTGTTACGTGATATCGGTATCGCTGCGAAGGTGGTGAACCGTGAGGTCAATAAGGCTGGCTTGGTGGATATACTTGGAGATGCCGGGCAAGTAAATGTGCAGGGGGAAGGGCAAAAAAAGCTGGATGTATATGCGGATGAGCAATTTATAAAAGCCCTGCAGAACGGAGGCGAATGTTGCGTGGTAGCTTCTGAGGAGCATGAGTTTCCCATTGATATCGACTCGGAAATTTCCAAAAACGCGAAATATATTGTTTGCATCGATCCGCTCGACGGATCGAGCAATATTGATGTCAACGTTTCGGTGGGCACTATCTTTTCTATATATCGACGAGATTCTATTGGGGGCAGGCCGACTATGGGGGATATTTTGCAAAAGGGCTCTAAGCAGGTGGCGGCTGGATATGTCGTCTACGGCTCTTCCACCATGCTTGTTTATACAACCGGTAAAGGTGTCAACGGTTTTACACTAGACCCGAGCATAGGCGAATTTTGTTTGTCGCACCCTTCCATCAAAGTGCCAGCAAGAGGAACGATTTACTCCATTAATGAAGGCAACTATCGAAAGTTTTCCAGTGGGGTAAAGAAGTATATCAAATACTGCGAAGAAGAGGATGCCGCAACCAACAGGCCTTATACTTCCAGGTACATCGGCTCGCTGGTAGCCGACATTCACCGTAACTTGCTTTTAGGAGGGATCTTTATTTATCCGGCTACACTTACCCATCCAAATGGGAAATTACGCTTGATGTACGAATGTAACCCCATTGCTTTTATTATTGAACAGGCCGGTGGAAAAGCAACTGATGGCAGGCAGCGTATCTTGGATATGGAGCCTACTGCTCTTCACCAGCGTTCAGCATGCTTTATGGGCAGTTCGGAAATGGTCGATAAAGTCGAGCAATTTCTACGGTCAGAAGATGATCGATGAAGCTGCTAGTGGCCAGCACGCATGCTTTCCGCGATCTTCGAAATAAACTCCCGGCCATTCAGCGGTTTTTTCAAGATCCCATCAAATGTATGCCCCCCCCTAGGGCGCTCTTCGCTATCTATCATGTCACCCGTGGATAGGAATACTTTGACGTTCTTTTTTCTTTTTTTGATATGGTGTAAGACGTCCCATCCATCTAGTTCGGGCATCCGAAGGTCGGTCACAACGATATCGACCTTGTTTTCATCAATGAAGGTCAACGCTTTTTCCGGATTTTGGAAAAAAAAGGCCTGTGCAGCGATCTCCTTTGCGAAATTTGATAGATACATCAGATTGATTCTGCTGTCATCGATAAAAACTAGGGTTATACCCGGCGGTATGCGCGGAAAATCGTAGGGTTTGCTGCAGCCATCCGCTAGCCGTAATTTTTCAATGGGAACGGACAACGAAAAGCTGGATCCTGCGGCGGGCTGGCTTTCCAAGCTAATCCTGCCGCCAAGCTGTTTAGCGAGCAGGCTGGAGATATAAAGCCCAAGTCCGAACCCGCCGATTTTAGAAGCATCGCCCATATAATATTTTCGAAAAACGTGTTCCTGTTCTTCTTTGGGAATCCCGATACCCGTGTCGCTTACGGTGACCAGCAACTTATGCTTTTTGGTCTCCGCCGTCAATAATACCCTGCCTTTTGCCGTATATTTGATGGCATTGGAAAGCAAGTTGGATGTGATTTGCTTCAGCCGAACAGCGCTGCTGTAAATCTCTAGCCCCTCGTCAAATGCGATCTGCTTTTTCAACTGCAATCCTTTCTTTTGGGCTTGGTGGCGATGCAGGTTGAGTGTTTCTGTTAAAATCTGCAGTGGTGAGAAATATTCGTATTGAACGTCGAGTTTGCCGACTTCGAGTTTGCTGAGGTTCAGAATGTCGTTGATTTGGCTATTGACCAGCTTGATTTCCTGGATTGCCGAATCTAGATCGTCTTGTTGCAAGACCTGAGCGTTATTGTTCCTCTTCAGCATGTCGATAATGCCTAATAAAGAAGATACAGGTGTACGTACCTCATGGCTGATGTTTGCCAGAATACTTGTTTTTTCCTCGGCAACATGGGCTGCATATGCTTTCTCTTCACGCAGTCTTCTTTCGTACCGTGCTGCGTTAGATTGGTAAAAGAGAATAAGTGCAATCATAAAGAACATGAGCAGAAGAGATGCGGTAATCTGCTTTTCAAACCTATTTGTGCTATTTTGATAGGCAACCATGTCGTTTCTTTGCTGCGTTCTGTTTTTTGTCAACTCTTGCTCTTCAAGGTCGTGTATGCCGTTTCTCAGATTGGTCAAGAGCTGATAGTTGGATTGCACAATTTCTCTTTCCTGCTGTAGCATGGCCTTGAATTTGTTTTTGAGCTGCACCGATTTGCGGACATATAATTGTTGCTGTTGGTCATTGGAATGCTTAATATGGCGATAGATGGCATCGATATGACTGCTGTTAAGGTGCTGGGTCATGGTGTTGGAGATGACCATGTCGGCCTTAGCCTTGAAAATGCGCGTAAACAGATTCTGTTTTTTTGCTAGAATGGTGTCCGTTACTAGCTCCTGCATCGCCGTATCTGTCAGTATACGGCTTACGATCGAGTCGGTGCTGCTGTGCTTGGCAAGCGGGATGTGCCACTGTTCGTCGTTTTGCAGCGCCAAGAGGGAATCCCGGGATAACATTACCAAATCACGTATTGTTTTCCGCAATACGCTAAAAGAATGTTCCATATATTTCTTTTCTCCAATAAGGGGTATTTTGTTTAGCATCCCATGATATACATCAGGAAACTGGGACAAGGAGTCAATATGCTTCCCTATTTCTTCCAGGCTATTGTTGTAGGCGCGGTAAGTATCCTTATCGAAATTGATCGTGTATAACCGAAATAGGTTTTCGGCTTCGGTGTAGCTGGATAGTAATCGGTATACGCTTGTTGATGGGCTATGGACAGCGTTGCTAGATTCGAGCAGGCGTTTGTTGAGCTTTCTGAAAGCGACATACTGTTGCACAAAAAGCATACTGAGGTAAATGAAAGATGTTATTAATGCACCTATAACGGCAATGCGTAATCGGTAGAGTGGTTTTTTGTTGCTTAACACGCTGAATTTTTTTCAAAAGTAGCCAATAAACGCGGTTAATGGCTAGCTGTGCATAGAACGAGCCGGCAATGCACTGCTTTCGCTGTTTTTTTTAAAATTTTGTAGAACTATCGCTACACATGGTCGTTGACGGTTCTATGCGCTGAAATCACTAGGCAAGGTGGGGGTATTCGCGGCATGTGGGTCGCTGATATGTCAAACAGGTATCGGTTGCACGTCGTTTGGCTTTGACTTTTTTATGAAAGCTAGATGGCTTCAGTTTTCATCATTCGGGAGCCCAGCGGTCTTGGTTCTAAAAAGCAGCATATTCCGCTGTTCCATGTTACAAGAGAATTTTTCTTGTCGGCTATATGCTACAGATTTTATTTTTGTTGTCACAAAATTACGCTAGCCTTTTCGACTTTGGCTTGTGCGTATTTCCTTTTCTGTTAAGCAAGTATTCTGTGCAAATGTGCCCTGTTTCTGCACTTCTCCAGTAGCGTTACTTTTTTGGTGATGACGGTATGCAATCGATTGTTTTTCTACTTTTTATCCAAAATAGGCCCTGTTATTTCATTTAATTATGAAGAATATTATTTTGCATGTTTGCTGCGAAATATGTTTTAGGTATACGGTTCTTTTCTAGCCTAATTCTGCTGTATTGCTTTAAGTGTTTGACTGACATTTTATTGCTTTTTGGGATAGCCTTGTATTAGCTTTGCGGCAAACTACGGATTTTTTTAGTAGGTATAAACTATTTTTTATAGAAAAGTTAAGTCGTTAGCAGTTATGTGTGAGAAATTGGAATATATGCCACCGGTAATACAGTTGGAGATCATTGATTTGGAAGAAGGATTCGCTGCTGGCTCTGCGATTGTTAGGCCGGTCGATAACAACGGCCATGTTACGGTCGAATGGGAAACAGATAGCGATGAATCAAAAACAATCAACTGGTAATAGCGTAATCATATCACGTAAAAATGAATAGGAAAGACATCATGAGACATGCGGTGTATGGCTTGGCAGGCTGGCTTGCCGTGCTATCGCTTTACAGCTGTAGCAAAACTGCTGACAGCGGAACAACCATCGGAGAAGCACGTGTAACGGTGCGGGTTGCTGGCGTAGAACTGGGAGATGACGGAGAGTTGGGCCCCGACGGGTCAGGTGCGCAAGCGCAGGCTCGAAAAGCGAACGCTGGTAAGCTGGTGCAACATGCCGACATGTCCTTGGCAGATTATTCGGATGATGGTGAATTGGTAGCCGTTGTGCCGTTTAGCGACGATTTAATGATTTTCGCATCATTGAAAGAGGAGGGGACTGTCAGTAAGCAACGGCAGGCTGTCGCTCGGTCGGGCAACAAGGCAAATGTGGTTTCTACGCCTTTGCAGCCTGGTGTGCGATACCGCATGGTGATATTCGATGCTACAGGAGCGTATGTCGATCAGCGCGAGTACATACATGGGCAAGAAGACTCTGCTCCGGCATTGCTCCTCGATGCGGGAAATACATATACCTTTGTGGCCTATTCTTTCAATAACAGTACAGCTATTGCTCCTTTTCCAACAAACAGGACACTCGCTACCGCGGGCCTAAGTGCGCTCTCGGGTCAATTTCTGTACTATAAACAGGCTGTAGAACTGGTCTACGGAACAAATAACTTAGGGATTGTGCTCAAGCACATGTTTAGTCAGATTAGTACGGTATTGACATTGGGAAATTCCACACAGGGAAATATTGAAGGTATTTCGGGTTCCGTCTTACGTCCCACGCGCGCCAGTGCTTCCATAGCCTTTGGGAACAGTAGCATGGCCTACGGCGCAACGGTCTCCAACGGAGCGCCCGTGACGTTCCCTAGTGTAGGTGGCGGCGTACGAACGGTCAATGGCGAGCCTGTCATGCTGATCGCGCCAACCACGACAAATGGCACCTTCCAATTTGAAATGCTGACGATCGATCGATATACCCGCCGAGACATTACGATCCCGGGTATCAAAATCAATCCCGGAAAGCGGTATACCTTGACTTTAAGAGTAGATATCTGTGTTAATCGGACCGCTGTTGCGCTTAATAGCGACGGGGGTGCCGTACGGACATACTCTGCGAACAATGCCAATCAGGGATTTATAGCCGATTTTACAGAGCTGGATAATTCCTTTCGTTTTCAGGTAAACGGAAATGATGTGATCCGAAACGCTAACGATGGCGAACTCCAATTTTCCAATTCGAGCACACATCCGCGCAACATACAGTTCACGGATGGTACGCAATATGGAGTAGAGCATACGCATATCTGGTATGTGCAGGGTACAGCGACAAATCCAGCCATTCGTCTAGTGATAGACCCCAACGGCCAAGTTGCGCTTTTTGGCAGCAAGGAGAGCGGCGGTGCTTTGTTTCCGCTGGTTCCTATGGCGGGCTTCCGATTCGCGACCCCTGCAGAGCTAGGATTTAATCCGAATGGGAACAATAGCATCCGGATCTCGCAGCAGATTTTGGGTCCAACGATTATGCGTGGAACCGTAGGGTCAAGGAGGCGCTGCACAAGCTAAACCCGAGTAGCGCTTTGGAGAAGGGAGGAAATAGCACGTGATTTTGAAAATAGTGCCAAGAACTCTTTTCTCCTGAAGATAACTTTTCTTTGCTTTTTTTGGAGGTTTTATTATCTTCGTGTACGTTACCGATCCTACTCTGCAGGGTCGGTTAAGCAAAAAGCATACATGGGTTTAACTAAAAAAATTATTGTTAATGGACGCATCATAACGCCTGCTGGGATCGTTGAGGGGCATACCCTGTACATCGAGGGAAAGCGGATAGCCGCATTGGGTACAGCTGACTATGGGGATGATAAGGTCGAAAGAATTGATGCGAAAGGAATGTATGTGAGCCCCGGTTTCATCGATTTACATGTACACGGTGGAGGTGGAGCCGACTTTATGGATGGAACCGTGGAAGCTTTCTTACGCGTGGCGGAAACGCATGTGCGGTTTGGAACTACGGCATTAAGTCCCACGACGTTGACCAGTGAGCTTGTCGATCTCTACCGCATCTTGGATGCCTATCGGGAAGCGGACATCCAAAATACCAAAGGAGCACAGTTTATTGGCGTACATCTGGAGGGCCCCTACTTCGCCTTAGAGCAGCGGGGAGCACAGGATCCCGCCTACATTCGGCATCCCGATCCGGAAGAGTACACGAAAGTATTGGCCTACTCCGATGATATTGCGCGTTGGAGCGCTGCGCCGGAACTGCCGGGAGCATTGGAGTTCGGCCGCTATGTTAAGTCATGCGGGAAGATGCTTGCGCTAGCACATACAGACGCGACCTATGATGAAGTCTTAGCCGGTTTCCAAGTCGGATATAACCTTGCTACACATTTTTATTCAGCAATGTCTACCGTCACCCGGAAAAATGCACTTCGGATTGCCGGTGCTATCGAAGCCTGTTATTTGATCGATGAAATGGATGTCGAGATCATTGCCGATGGGGTGCATGTACCAGCACCGTTGCTTAAACTTATCTATAAAATCAAAGGCCCTGATCGTATTGCGCTGGTAACAGATGCCATGCGGGCAGCAGGTACCGACGTGCGAGAAAGTGTGTTGGGTAATAAAAATCGTGGACTCCGAGTCTTGGTGGAAGATGGTGTTGCCAAGTTGCCAGATCGTACCGCATTTGCAGGCAGTGTAGCGACCGCCGACCGCTTGCTGCGCACCATGATGCAGGAGGGGGAAGTACCCTTGCTTGAAGCGGTGAAAATGATGACAGCCACACCTGCACGCATCGCCGGATTATTGGATAGCAAAGGAACGCTGGAGCCGGGCAAAGATGCCGATATCGTGCTGTTTGACGAGGAAATAAATGTAACACTATCCATCGTTAATGGGGATGTGCGATATATGAGTAAGAATTTCAATTAAAAAACGGGGTAAGATGCAAGAAGAACAGGAAAAGAACGGAACAGGAGTGAAAGAAATCGCACGAAGGGCAGGGGTTTCCATCGCTACCGTAGACCGGGTTTTGCACAATAGAACAGGTGTTTCGCCTGCAACAAAGGCGAAGATTTTAACGATCATTAAAGAGCTGGATTATCAGCCGAATATTTTTGCGCGCCGCCTGTCCTCCAATAAAACCATGTCGATTGCCGTGCTCATCCCGAGCGCCTCGGCCGAGTCGGCCTTTTGGGATCTCCCACGCCAAGGAATAAACAAAGCGGCAGCGGAAATTGCAGCATACGGCGTTGCTATCCACGAATTTTTATTCGATCAGGACGAGGTGAACACTTTCGAAGAACAGGTCTGTAAGGTGCTAGGCGGCGATTATGCTGCTGTTGTTCTAGCGCCGATGTTTGTGGATCGGGCGCAACAGTTTCTCGATGCCTGTGATCGAAAGAAGATACCGTGTGTGCTGATCAATTCGGACTTGCCAGCACATGATAACCGTTGGTATTATGGCCCTGACCTTTTTCAAAGTGGGAAAATGGGTGGACATCTATTACGTTACCTGTTGCCTAAGGGGAATATATTATTGGTCAATATTTCGAAGGAATTGGACACACATCATCATCTCCTGCGGAAAGAAGAAGGGTTGCGGGCCTACCTATCCGCGAATGGATTGAAACAGGAGTTGTATAAAATCGATATTCGCCATACCAACTATTCTGCAATAGCAAAAGCGCTCGATGCAAAGCGAGAAGAAATGCCGCCGGTGGATGCTGTTTTCGTCACAAACTCGCGTGTTGCGTCGGTGGCACGCTATATGGAAGAACAGCAGCTCGCGGAAAAGATATTGATAGGCTACGATTTTATTCCCGAGAATATCAATTACCTCGAGCGTGGAACCATAGACTTTTTGATTTGTCAGAAACCATTTGAACAAGGTTATCGTGCAATAAAAGGACTGTGCAGCAAGCTGATCTATGACGTTGATATGGATCGGGTAAATTTTATGCCGATCGATTTGGTCACCAAAGAAAACTTGAAGTCTTACGGAAAATAGGATCGCTAAAGACTGTGGCTCGGTAGCCCAATTTTTAATTTTTTTTGTATACAAATAGCTTTTTTACTATATTCGTTAACGTTACCGAATCGATGAAGGTGCATAGTTGCCTTCTTTTTTTGCAAGATTAACGGTAACGTTACCGTAAGCTAACTGGATTGACCTGTGACATATCGAGGGGGTATATTACCGGGATCAATAAAAGATAATAAATAATGAAATCGAACAAATTAATGCCATTCGTTTTAATGCTGTGTACGATGACGCTTCTTATGCAGCGAACAGCCCTGTCGAAAGATTTGCCTCCGCAAGATTTTTTGGTAAAAGGCTTTCATTTGGACCTGCGCATTCAAGTGATGCCGATAGAAGGTCTGAAGTCGTTTGCAAAAAAATTGGCCCAAAGCGGCATCAATACATTGATCATGGAGTGGGAAGGAACCTATCCTTTTGAAAAGCATCCCCTAATTGCCAATCGCTTTGCCTATAATAAACAGGAAATAGCGGATTTTGTACGCTACTGCGAGACCTTGAAATTGGACGTCATACCCTTGCAGCAGAGCTTTGGGCATGTCGAATATATTCTTCGCCATATCAGGTACAAGGAGCTGCGTGAAGATCAGAAAGATTATTCACAAATCAACCCCTTGAAAGAAGAGCTTGCCAAAGAACTGTTCACAGATTTGTACAGCGATTTGGTGTCTACCCATCAATCAGACTATATTCATATCGGAGGTGACGAAACCTATCTCCTAGGGCATTCAGAAGCCTCCAAAAAGAAAGTGGAAGCCGTGGGCAAAGGTCGGTTATATGGCGACTACATCAAGCTGCTATGCGATATCGTGGTGAGCTTGGGCAAAAGGCCTGTCCTATGGGCGGATATAGCTATGAAGTACCCCGAGGCTTTGAAAGGGCTGCCCAAGCAAACGGTATTTGTAGATTGGAATTATGGTTGGGACGTTAACATGTTTGGCAAACATGATAACCTGTTGAAGAGCGGATTCGAGATTTGGGGTGCCCCTTCCATTCGGAGCCATCCGGACAACTATTTTCTGACGCAGTGGGAAAAACACTTTGCGAACATTCGGGATTTTTTGCCTTTGGCCCGCCAATTCGGTTATAAGGGAATGGTGATGACCTCGTGGTCCACTTCTGGACTTTACTCGCCGGTGTGGGAAACTACGCGTGATATCGTAGACCTGTATGCCATCCGCCGCGTATATCCCATCGCTGGCTTCAACATGCTTATTGCGGCATACGTAGAGGCTTTGAAAGAAGCCGAGCCGATCGATATCGAGCAGTTTGTGTTCCGCTATGCCGACAACACCTATGGGTTGCCTCGCTCGGAAGCAACTATTTTTTGGAGCGCATTAAAGGCCATTCCTTATGAGATCAATCAAGGTACAATCAGTAGTTCCAATGTTTCGCTCGATGTTCTGCTCGATAGTGCCGAATGGATATCCGCTACCTTGAGCCAGATTAAGCCAAAGAAAAATAAAGAGGAATTTGAGCACTACCGGTTGATGGCTGATATCCGCCTGCAATATCTCCGGCACGCGGCTATAGAACGAGACGTAAATGCGCTGAGCTTTGCCAGTAAGGATATCCCGGCCGTCTTGAAAAAGCTGGAACGCTTGGATACGGCAAGTCTGGACAAACGCTTTGTGCAGTTAAATCGTAAAGTCTTGTATCCGGCCGAATTGCAGCAGGAGAATGAATTAAGGAATAGCAAGATTAGAATTTTACACGCACGTCTATCCAGAAATAAAGAGAGAAAATGAATAAGCCCATGAAAGTGATCTGTTTTTTTATTGCATGGATGTCGCTTGTGCAGTATGGATTTTGTCAGCAGCCCGATACGTTAGCACTTGAAGTCAGCTGGCAACCTTTGGAAAATAATTATCTGGGAAAGGAGCAGGCGTTGTCGATCTTGCAGATCAAGAACAAGAGTGCCCTTACCTTAAAAGGTGATTGGGGGATCTATTTTAATTTCATACGGATAATAACAGGCAAAGAAAAGGAGAAAAACATCAAGGTGACGCATCGCAATGGCGATCTGTTCACGCTGCAGCCCCAAGGAAAGCAGCGGACGCTGAAACCTGGTGATAGTATCCGGTATGAAATGCTTTCTGCGTCTTGGTTGGTCAACGCCAATGATGCGCCGCAAGGCTTTTACATCAAGTTTGCCGATGGACGCACCCAGCCATTGCCGGCGGTTAAAATCTTGCCTCCAGCGGATGACCGTAAGTTTTTTCGTGTGGGCGGCGATGTGGAAATGTCTCCCCAGAGGCTATTTGCCAAAAACAGCAGCATCCCGTTCAACACCGATTCAGTCTTTCCAACGGTCTTTCCATCCCCTAGCCAATATCAGGTAGCAGAAGGAGCATACCAGTTCCAACACACCTCCATTCTCTTCGACCCCATTTTCGCCGCTGAGGCCCAGCTGTTGGATACCTTATTTCAGACTTTGCTGGGGCAGCGGTTTCCTCTTTTCTCGGGTGTCAAAGAGGTTCCGAAGCATGCCGTTGTGTTCTACAAGCAGGACGATTTGGCCGATGAAGCGTATCGACTCGAGGTGAAACCGGATCAGATTAATATTTATGCCGCAGGCAATAGCGGCGCTTTTTATGCTGTGCAGAGCCTAAGATCTATGCTTTATGCCCAGAAAATCAATGGGCTCCCCAAATCCCTTCCTGCCGTATCCATCGCTGATGTACCTCGTTTTGGTAGAAGAGCTTTGATGCTTGATGTGGCGCGGAATTTCCAGTCCAAGCAACAAATTAAGAAAGTCTTGGATGTCATGGCACTCTACAAACTAAATACGCTGCATTTTCATTTAAACGACGATGAAGGTTGGCGGTTAGAGATTCCCGCCTTACCGGAATTGACCGAGGTGGGCGGGAGACGTGGAGACCTCGCCAACGACCAGAGTGCACATTTGCCGCCATCTTACGGATCTGGGCCCATCGTGGATGCACTTCCCGGATCGGGATATTATTCGAAAGACGATTTTATAGAGCTGTTGCGGTATGCTGCGGCACGTCATATTAAGATTATCCCAGAAGTGGAGACCCCGGGACATGCACGCGCAGCTATACAGGCCATGGAAAGGCGCTATCGAAGATTAGCGGAACAAGGAAAACTGGAGGAGGCTGCAAAGTATCTGCTTCGTGATGCGGGTGATCGTTCCGTTTACCGCTCGGTGCAAAAATGGAATGACAATGTGATGGACGTGTCTATGCCCTCGGTTTATTCTTTTATAGCAGTAGTGGTCGATGAACTATTGGCGATGTACGACGAAGCCGGTGTGCCGCTGGAAACAGTGCATCTTGGTGGAGACGAAGTGCCCCAAGGTGTTTGGGAAAAATCACCCGCCTTTGAACGATTGAAGCGCGCGGATGCAAGCATGCACAACGCCGACGACCTTTGGGACTATTATTTTGGCAAAGTGCACGAGATTCTGGCCGCGCGCAACCTTTATATGTCCGGTTGGGAAGAAGTCGGATTGCGGAAAGTCTCGGACGCACAGGGCAAGAAGAAATGGATTCCCAATGATCGTTTTAAAAGCCACAACATACACCTCAATGTTTGGAACAATTTGTTGGGGAATGAAGATTTGGCCTACAGATTGGCCAATGCCGGATATAAAGTAGTCCTTTCTTTCGTCAGCAATTTTTATATGGACATGGCGTATTACAAAAAATTTGATGAACCGGGTTTTTATTGGGGCGGTTTCATCGGTTTGGAAAAACCCTACAGCTTTATTCCGTATAATTACCTCAAGAATCAACAGCTAAATTATTTGGATCGTCCTTTAAGCCAGGCAACGCTTCAAGGGGCAGCGCAATTGACGGAAGAAGGCAAGCGCAATATTGTCGGCCTACAGGCGCTATTGTGGTCCGAAACCGTCAAAAGCCCCGCGCAAATGGAATATCTTCTTTTTCCAAGGTTATTGGCCTTTGCGGAGAAAGCTTGGGCGCAGGAAGCTGTTTGGGAAACGGAGGCAGACACCGGACGGTATAAGCTGCTGTTTGCCAAATCCCTCGGTAATTTCTATCAGGTAGTGGGCAAGCAAGAACTTCCTAAACTTGATTTCGTTGCAGGAGGCTTCCAATACCGCATCCCTTCTGTGGGCGTAAAGGTTATGGACGGATTGGTGCATGCAAATTGTGAACTGCCGGGCTTTGTCATTCGGTATGCAACAAACGGCGCAGCGCCCTCGGCAGATAGTCCGGCATACGAGCGGCCTCTTTCTAATCAAAAAGGGCTGGTGTTCGCTGCGTTTAACAGCTTGGGCAGATCAGGCGCCTTAACTGTGGTCGATCAAATCAAGGAGTAATGGGTATGAAAAAACAAATAGCTGTATCCGCGGCCTCTTTAACCAAAAGGGAGGCGCTCGTTTCCATTGCCCTTATCGGTTTGTTATTCTTTATTTTTGGTTTCGTCACTTGGATCAATGCCATACTTATTCCGTACTTCAAGATCGCCTGCGAGCTCAATCATTTTGAATCCTATCTTGTTGCATTTGCGTTTTACATCGCCTATTTAGTGATGTCGCTTCCGGCAGGCTACCTCCTGAAACGAATTGGATTCAAGCGCGGTATGATGTATGGGTTTTGGATCATGGCGTTCGGAGCCGCACTATTTGTGCCTGCCGGTTTTGGCCGTGTCTACGGGCTGTTTCTTGCTGGGCTTTTTACGCTAGGTATAGGATTGGCTATTCTGCAGACAGCGGCAAACCCCTATATCACCGTATTGGGAGATAAGGAGCGCGCCGCACAACGCTTTAGCATCATGGGTATATGCAATAAATTTGCAGGTATCGTGGCTCCGTTGCTTTTTGCAGCGGTCATACTGAAGCCCACGGACAATGCCTTGTTCGAACAACTAAAGACAATGGAAGGGCTGGCTAAAGAAAATGCGTTGGATGCTCTTATCGCACGGGTTATATTACCGTACAGCATCGTGGCGATAGTTTTGTTGCTACTAGGGATCTTTATTCGGTACTCTCCGCTGCCAGAGATTGATACCGATGTGGAGGACGAAGGACTTTCCTTATCCAACGCACATAAAAAGACGATCATGGACTTTCCCCATCTTGTTTTGGGAAGTATAGCTATCTTCTTCCATGTAGGCTCACAGGTCATCGCTGTGGATAGTATCATCAACTATGTATCCGCTACCGGCATACCGTTTTTGGAAGCAAAGGTTTTTCCTTCGTACACACTTACCGCCACGATTGTCGGTTACCTGTTAGGTATTTGGTGTGTCCCGCGATTTATTAGCCAACTATCAGCGTTGAAACTGTGCACCTTGGCAGGGCTCTGTTTCAGTTTTTTGGTGCTGTTTTCGGATGGAAGCGTCCATATTTTAGGGCACGAGACCTCGCCGTCCGTTTGGTTTGTTGTGCTGCTAGGTTTTGCAAATTCCATGATTTGGGCCGGCGTCTGGCCTTTGGCGCTATCCAATTTAGGCCGCTTCCTGAAAATTGGTGCGGCTTTGCTCATCATGGCGTTATGCGGAAATGCCATCATGCCGCTGCTCTATGGTTATTTGGCGGATATCTACGGACTTAAACAGGCTTACTGGGTTCTTGTGCCTTGCTACATGTACCTCATCTTCTATGCTTTCCGTGGACATAAGATCACGCATTGGAAAAGGGCGAGATAGATCGGAGATAAGGCTGCAACGATCAATGACGTTTCTCCGCAGTCGATTCGCGTACGATAAGTTCGGTTTTCAGGGTAATAACCTGATAATCGATCACATCGATTTCATCTTCTTCAATGTGTTGGATGAGTAGCCTCCCTGTTGCTTCACCCATTTGGAAAGCCCGATCATTGATGGTTGTGATGTGGGGCTCTACGATGGTGGCTATAGGGTAATTACTGAAACCGACGACCGCAACTTCTTCCGGGATGGCTGTGTGCCGTTTGTTCAACGTCTGTATAACAGCAGCTGCGGTGTAGTCGTTCGCGCAGAAAACTCCATCAGGACGGATGGACGAATCAAGTATCTTGCAGGCGCAGTCAACGCCTTCTTGGTAGCTTAAATGTTGCGCCTCCAAAATCAAATCCTCGTAAACCACAAGTCCATTTTTTTCGATGGCCGCCTTAAAACCTTCCAGCCGCTTTTTGAAGATGCCAGTCGTTTGGTTGCCGGCTATGTGTGCCAAACGGGTTTTTCCCTGCTGGATAAGGTGCTCTGTAGCGAGGTATGCCGATTCGAAGTCATTGATCATGACCTTGTTTGTTTCAAAGCTATCGGGTGTACGGTCATAGAAGACCAGCGGCACTTTCGATTTTAGCAATTTTTTGAAATGGTCATAGTTTTTGGTTTCCATGGCCAAACAGACAATAATGCCCTCCACCATTTTGGTCTGTAAAATCTTGACGATCTCTTTCTCCCGCTTGTAAGAGTCCTGTGATTGAAAGATGGTGACGTGGTACCCACTTTTATACGCAAACGCCTCGATGCCACTGATCACCCGCGAGTGGAAGTCGATATCGATGCGTGGTACAATCACGCCGATGGCTTTTGTTTTTCTGCTGCGAAAGCTCGACGCGATAGAATTCGGCGCAAAACCAAGCCTATCGGCGACCCCATTTACCAGTTCTTTCGTCTGATCGCTGATTCCTGGATGATTCGCCAATGCCCTGGAGATGGTCGACGTAGACAAATTTAATTCCTGCGCCAAGTCCTTTATGGTAATGCGTGTCGCCTTTTTATGCTTCATTTTTCCCTCAAAAATAAATTGTTGCTTAGCCGTGCCTGCTCTTGGTAGCCATACGTATACCGTGCAATGCATCGCTAATATAGGGTAAATCTTTGATTTATCTTTTACGATATTCTTGGCATTTAGCGTATCCCCTCATATTGCTTATGGTTGAGGTGTTATAAAGGTATCATCGCTCAACTTTTTAACAAACGTTTGCATAAAAATTGCATTTTTTAAGTTATTTTAATCGTATTGGTAATATCGTTTTTATAGCTTTATATTCTCAAATAGCTCGTATATTGCTAATTATAAATGGATATTACTGATTTATTTTTAAAAATATATTATGCAATCATTTGCATAATATATTGCAATAGATTACATTTGATGTATAAAATACTACGGATTACAAAACCTGAAATCTTTTACATTATGAATGTACCTACTAGCCGAGTTTACCCTATTTCTAGACGAAATCGGTTTTTGGAAAGCCTTTGCGTCTTTCTTGTTTTCAATCTCTTGTTTTTTCACGATGTTTCTGCGCAAACCCGGACGGTTACGGGGCAAATAACGGATGCCGACAATGGGCAGCCCCTGTTGGGGGCGAATGTTTTTGTCCAGGGAACCAATCGCGGGACAAGCACAGGCGAGGGGGGGCGTTTCTCGTTGCCCGGTGTGCAAGCCGGAGACGTGATTCGTGTTGCCATGATTGGTTATGTCGCTCAGACCGTAACGATCAACCAGCAACAATCCGTGACCATGATGTTAAAGCCTTCCACCAATGTGCTGGAGGAAATGGTCGTCGTCGGGTACGGGCAGCAGAAAAAGCGGAACTTGACCGGTTCCGTCGTGTCGGTTGGTTCCGAAGAAATCGAAAAGACGACCCTGCAAGATCCCATTTCTATCCTGCAAGGGCGTGCCGCCGGTGTGCAGGTGACATCCAACTCGGGTGCGCCGGGCGGTGAGATGACGATCCGGGTGCGCGGAAACTCCTCGCTCAACGCTGGGAACAATCCGCTTTTTGTCGTGGATGGTATACCCATAGAGTCCAACTCGATCTCTTCGCTGAACGGTTCCGAAAATTTTGGGTTGAACCCATTGGCGGACCTCAATCCCACGGACATTGCTTCGATAGAGATCTTGAAAGATGCGGCGTCTACAGCGATCTATGGTTCGCGCGCGGCAAACGGCGTGGTCATGATCACCACGAAACGTGGTGCCGAGGGCAAGGCTGAAGTAAATCTGAACGTTACATCTGGAGTGAGCGCGATTACGCGTAAGCTGAGTGTGCTGAATGCAAGTCAGTATCGGCAGCTTATATTGGATTCCTACACCAATTTGGGTACAACCGAGGAGCCCTACTATACGATCATTGATTCCCTCAATCCGATGAATAACGGTGATGTCGATTGGCAGGAAGAGCTCATGCGTCCTGCGGGGCAATATAAGGTGGATCTTTCCGTCCGCGGCGGCAACAAAAGCACGCGGTACGCTTGGAGCTCTTCTTACATGGATCAAGATGGGATCATTTTGAACTCCAATTATAAGCGTATTACGTCCCGCCTAAACGTTGACTTCGATATTTCGGAGAAGCTGACCGTTGGACAAAGTATCTCCTTCACCAATGCGACCAACAACCGGATCAACGCTGGGGGCGTAGGAAACCTAAGCGTTATTCGTGAATTGCTTGTCCGTCCGCCGATTATGTCGATGTATCTACCCGATGGATCATTGAATGGCTACTCGCTTGGACGTCGTAACCCGGTTGGGATTGCGCTGTATGCTACACATCTCAATAAGAGCAATCGCTTGATCGGTAGCCAATACTTGGAATACAAGATTATTCCAGGGCTTAAATTCCGCAGTAACCTTAATTTTGACTATACATCGATGAAGGAAGATGAGTTTATGCCTTCTACGCTAGACTACCGCGAAGGGTACAATACCGGTGCCGTTCGGTCCACCGGAAACTTGACTTGGGGCAACGAAAGCTACTTCAGCTACAACAGGCAGTTGGGTGATGGGCATAATTTCGGCGCGGTGGCGGGAATGAGTTTTCAGCAATGGCGTTACGATCGGACAGGGCTGGACGGCATGTTCTTTCCGAGCGATAACATCCGGACGTTAAATGCTGCCGGTGTAATTTCCAATCAGGGGGTCAACGTGGCGTCGGAGCATGCCATGCTATCTTACTTTGGGCGGGTTTCCTACGATTATATGTCCAAGTATTTAGCCGAGGTGAATTTGCGGGCGGATGGTTCTTCCCGTTTCGGGCGCGACCAGCGATTTGGTTACTTTCCATCGGCTTCGGTAGGCTGGCGCTTTTCCGAAGAAGCGGGAGTCAAGAATCTCACTTTCCTAAATGATGGAAAGCTGCGGTTCAGCGCAGGGATGACCGGAAACGAGGCCATTGGCGATTATACCTCGCAAGGCGAATTCAGTCTTGCAGGAAATTACCTGGATTTTGCCGGTGCTGTTCCGACGGTAATGCCCAATGCCGGACTGACCTGGGAAACTACCACGCAATACAACGCGGGGGTCGATTTGGCCTTCCTCGCAAACCGACTGATCTTCAACGCAGATTTTTACGTGAAAAACACGAAAGACCTGTTGTATAATGTGCCTATACCAAACACGACGGGATTTAGTTACATCACACAAAATATAGGCTCTATTCAGAATAGGGGCGCAGAGTTTGTGCTGAGCAGTAAAAATCTGCAAGGAAACTTTAGATGGGGCACAAACCTGAACATCAGCTTGAATAGAAATAAGGTAACGTCACTTCCTGAAAACCTGCTGACAAATGGCTATATCCAAAATGGTACGTACCACATCTTGAAAGAAGGCCTCCCGATCGGTGTGTTTTACGGCTGGCGTTTCGACGGCGTCTATGCGTCTGATGCGGATAATGTTAACGGCGTTACCCACGGTGCGTCGGGTCCGGCTTTCCA
Source organism: Sphingobacterium griseoflavum (assembly GCF_014653155.1). Classification (GTDB taxonomy): domain Bacteria; phylum Bacteroidota; class Bacteroidia; order Sphingobacteriales; family Sphingobacteriaceae; genus Sphingobacterium; species Sphingobacterium griseoflavum. The sequence goes on from NZ_BNAF01000008.1 coordinate 178,603, forward strand.
AGGGGGCGATCCTATATGGCATGACTTGAATGGTGATAACATCATCAATCAGGACGATCGGCAAATCATTGGGTATGCAGAGCCGAAGTTTTTCGGCGGTATATCGAACGATTTCAGTTACAAGAATTTTTCCTTGAATGTGTTCTTCCAGTTTGCGACGGGCAACGATATCTATAGCGAAATAAACCATCAACGCAATTCCGTTATTCGCTATAACAACCTTTCTACAGATGCGCTAAACAGATGGCGGCAACAGGGCGATGTGACCAATTTTCCGAAACCCGTTCGGGACGATCCGCGACAGTCGGACAGTCGTGTGCAGAGCCGCTGGGTGGAAGACGGTTCCTATGTCAAGCTAAAGAACGTGAACTTCCGGTATACTTTTTCACCTTCTTTGGTCCAGCGCATTGGGTTACGAAAAGTAGACGCATTTGTGACAGCCACAAACCTGATCACTTGGACACGCTATACGGGATTTGATCCAGATGTAAATTCCTACTCAGGACTCCGCGTTGGTGTAGACGAAGGATCGTACCCCCAGAGCCGCACCTTTATTTTCGGATTAAATATTGGTCTCTAAAAAGCGATTGAACATGAAAACTATCAAGAGTAACAAAAACAAGCGATCAATGGCAGCTATTGGGCTCTTTGCTGCTAGATACTACTTAAAAGACATCAAGATGAAAACATTAGCGATACGTATTATCGGCAGTATAGGGATAGCGATGCTGGGTTCCTGCGCCGATTCGATATTAAATAAAGATCCGATCAGCAGTTTTTCTGCAGACGGTTTTTACAAAACAGCCAGCGATGCGCAGGCCGGCGTTTACGGTATCTATAGCGGCGTGCAATCCGCTTTTAGGCTCAATTTTGCCTATTGGGGTGAAGGAAGGGCCGATGCGGTGCAGACCAACCACGCGGGAGATCCATTTGCCCTCCAGCAAAATCTACTGACGCCTATTATCACATCGGCCAGATGGGACAACTTATACGTTATCATCAGTCGCGCTAATTATGCCATAAAATACATCCCGACGGTATTCGAAAGCGAAGATAGCGCCTTGCGTAATCAATTGCTGGGGCAGTCGCGTGCACTCCGCGCGCTAGCCTATTTCTACCTGGTGCGGGTGTGGGGAGATGTGCCGTTGGTACTGGAGCCGTATGAAAGCATAAACCAAGAGCTTTTCGTGTCAAAAACCAGTAGCGGAGCCGTTTTGGATCAAATCGAGGAGGATCTCCTATTTGCTTCCGCAAACTGTGCGGCAAGCTACGGAGGCGAGCGCAATCGGGTGTTGATTACTAAAGGTGGCGCGGATGCCCTGCTAACCCAAGTATACATGTGGCGAAAGAAGTATGCAGAAGCGGTGGAATCTGCCGACCGGGTATTGGACAACTCCCTGTATGCGCTGGTCGCCATGAGTGCCTGGAACGATATTTTCGCAGGCGGCCTTAGTACGGAGAGTATTTTTGAGGTTGGTTACAACGAGGTGCAGACGAACGCGCTTCGGGTCCTGTATGCATTAGGTTCCGATGCGGATTATTTCCCGAGCGAATCGTTTCGCAACTCGTTTGAAGACGGAGATCTCCGCAGAACGCGAATATGGGACAACACGCAAGCGCAGCCCCGCAAAATCTGGAAGTTTTTTGGCGAAGGCTTCAACGACGAAAGTGCAGACCCTTCGGCCAACAACATTGTAATGCTGCGGTTGGCTGATATTATGCTGTTGAAAGCAGAAGCACACGCCAACCTAAATCAGGCGGATCTGGCACTGCCCCTGCTCAATACCATTCGTCGTCGCGCAGGATTGGAAGCCTTGGATGTAGCAAGTGCCACTAGTTTGTACGGTGATTTGGTATCGGCTATTTTGCATGAGCGGTCAATAGAGCTGTGTTTCGAAGGCCATCGTTGGTTCGATCTTGTCCGTACCGGGCGCGCCATAGAGACCATGCAGCCGATCAATGGGCTTTCCAGTGCGGAGAATATCTTTTGGCCGATACATGAAGATGCGATCAATAGGAATCCGAATATTGAACAAAACGATTTTTACAAATAAGCGAAGCACTGGCTTTGTTTGCTAAATTTTATGATGATGCAACATTTAAAAAATATAATACAATTGATTTCTCCCTGCTTCGTCCTGCTGTTTTTGATGGGAGGGTGCGAGATCCAGGAAGATTTTAGCTACCAACCTTCGGGGGTCGACGGAAAGCTAGGCGTTTCGGCATGGGAATATGTGCAGCGTAATGATTCGCTGAGCATCTTGCGGGAAGCCATAACTTACGCTGGATTGCAGGATTTGTATAGCGGTACGGATGCGCGGACTTTCGTCATGCCCAACAATAGAGCCCTGCGCACATATCTACGGGAAAACGCCTACGCCGGCGTGCAGGATGTGCCGCTCCCTATTTTGCGTAATCTCCTACGCTATCATGTGGTCAACGCACGGGTCATCTTTACCGATCCGGATCTGATGCCGGCGAATCGACCGATCGCCTACCCAACAGCGAATGGCCAGGTGATGTACTTATCCCACACCAGTACATTTATCGGGCTGATTAATGAAGGAACAAGTGTGCAGTGGCAAATAACAACCTCGAATTTAGAACCCACCAATGGCGTTATCCATGTCGTCAATGCGGTGGTGTACTATGCCGTGCCGACAGGCGATACAAATGCGCCCAATCCTGACCTCGTCCAAGATACTATTTATCCGATTGCGGATGCATTTGTGAATGGTGGATTTGAGTCCGATCTTAATTTTGGAAGCAATCCTTTGCTGCGCGTAAAGCATATCACCGGAAGCGGCGATTACGACCGAAAGGCCTTTTTGATGTTCAATTTGGACGACTTCTCCAAAGATGGCGTGGTAACCGATATGAAATTGCAGCTGGCTGTATCGTTTACGCATGCTAAGGGCGTGCCGTTAGATCTGTACGAAACACCGAGTACAACGTGGACAGAAGCCGGCCTTAAATTCAGCAATGCGGTTTTTCCACAAGGAAGTCCTTTGGCGCGTATCATCACCAGCAAAGTGTCGACCTTTAACTTCGATATAACGGATTACTATAAAGCGCGTAATGCCGCTGGTCGGGTGTCTTTTATGCTCGAGGGCGCGGCAGGGGCCGATGAGACTAATGATATAGCATCCAAGGAACACCCTACGCTAAATCCACCTATGTTGATTGCTACGCTTGCTTCGGGACTAAGCAACTTGGAGATCGTGACGCAAAATGATATCACGGTAAGCAGTGGCGGTGTGTTTGTTTTCAGCGAGGAGTTGCTCAAAATCGATGGTGCTGCTGCCAGTGATATTATTTACACCATAGAACAAGTTCCCCAGAGCGGATGGCTTATCCGCGGTGCGAGCACGCTGCGCGCTGGCGCACGCTTTACACAGGCTGATATCGATTTGAACAACCTGTTGTTCATACATGATGGCGAGCAGGCTGGTACAGATCGTTTGGTGCTGTCCGCACGTGATCGTGCCGGTGCGCTATTGGAAGATATTCAAATAAACATTTATGCGCAATAAGACGGTAGGGATGAAGAAAATGCTTTCAAACTGGATCAAAGCAGGCAGCATATTGGCCTTGATTTGTGCTTGTTCTGCCTCGACCGCATTGGATGAGGAAGAGTTGCCGAAGCCTACGGATCGCGTCATCAGCTTTTCTGGATTCGAATGGTTGGTGCGCAAAACGGGAACAACCAAGGAGGGACCCGGACCCAATTTATTTTCTGATTCGGAAGATAACGTTTGGGTGGATGCGCAGGGGCGTTTGCACCTCAAGATTGTGCAGAAAGGCGGGCTGTGGTATTGTTCAGGCGTTGTCTTGCGCCAAAGCCTAAGCTACGGCAAATATATTTTTTATGTCGCAAGTGATGTCAGTAAGCTGGATCAGCATGTGGTAGGAGGCCTTTTTACCTATCGCACCGATGAGGAGGAGATCGATATCGAGTTTTCCAAGTGGTCTGATCCAAACAACATGGATGCCCAATTTGCCGTACAGCCCTCAGAACGTGCCGGCAACAAAGTGCGGTACAATCTGCAGCTGGAAGGGCTCCAGTCGACACATGCGTTTGATTGGCAGCCCAGCTACATCGATTTCTTTAGTGTGCAGGGACACTCGGCGGTAGTCACAACGGATAATCTTATTCAGGCATGGCGTTACACCGGTACGAATATCCCGCCCGATACCGACGAGCGGCTCCGGATAAACCTTTGGCTGTTTCGCGGGCAGACACCTTCCGACAAGAAAGAACAGGAAATGATCATTGAAAAGGTTGAATACATCAAATAGAAAAATAAAATATGTCAGTAATGAATGATAACATCCATGTTTCCGGGACAGCAGAGGAAGCTGGCGTGGCTGCAGGGCGAGCTGTTGAGGAATACCTCGTCTCGTTGCAGGCGCAAAAAGATGAAATACGGATGATCTTTGCGGCTGCACCCTCACAGGATTTTTTGTTGGGCTATCTGGCAAAATCGGAAAAGATCTTGTGGGACAAGGTGGTGGCATTTAATATGGATGAGTATATCGGCCTTCCGTCCGGAAGCCCGCAGCTGTTTGCTACTTACCTCGAGGAGAGGCTTTTTTCCAAGGTGACGCTTCGCTCGAAGCATACGATAAGCACCGTAGGCAGTATCCCCGATGAAATGAAACGCATAACCAAGCTGATCGGTTCGGCGCCTATCGATATCGTGTGTCTAGGCATCGGGGAGAATGGGCACTTGGCGTTCAATGATCCACCGGTGGCTGATTTTGAAGATGAAAAGCTGGTAAAGGTTGTCGAACTCGATTTGGTCTGTCGGCAACAGCAAGTGAATGATGGCTGTTTTAAACAGTTGGATGATGTGCCTGAAACAGCACTGACCTTAACCATTCCCACGCTGCTTCGAGCGGATGCCCTCTTCTGCGTCGTTGTAGGCAAACACAAGCGGGAAGCGGTAAGGCAGGCCATCCATGGCGCGATAAGCGCCGAATGGCCTGCTACCATTTTGCGGACACATGAAAGCTGCCAATACTTCTTCGATAAAGAGGCCTTCATGGAATAAAATTCTCGCCGACGCGTAAGACCGCAATAGCTGGACAATTAAAGCTATTGCGGTTTCTCGCAAACTGCTGTCGATGCAGTCTTATCGTACGGCTGACGGGACGGCTATCTGCTCTCCGATGGTAACATCGTTGAATACGATGTTCGCCGTGTGGCTGAAGCTGAGGGCGGCTTTGCATGAATCGATTTTTATGTCGGAGAATTGTACATTCGTAACTTTTTTTGAAGGAAAGCCTTGGATAACCAGCCCGGCATTGCTTGCGCTTTTGCAGTAGAAGTTTCGTACAAAGATATCGCGGATGTCGGTGGCATGGCCTTCGCCCTCGCCGTGATAGAAGGAGGTAATGAAAAGAGCGTCTTCCACCTGCTGAAAGCGGACATTGTCTACGTATATGTTTCGAATAAACCCACCCCTGTCCGGATTGGACTTCAGGTAGATGCCGCGTTTGCAGTAGCTGGAAGCTTCACAGTTTTCGACATATACATGCTCTACCCCGGCAGACATCTCACTGCCAATTACAATCCCGTGTAAGCCTTTGAAGCGGCAGTTGCGGATAACAATGTTTTCCGACGTGATGCCGAGCTTTCTGCCCTCATGGTCCCGACCCGCCTTGATAGCGACATTGTCGTCGGCATTGTCAAAATCAATGTCCTCAATCAATATATTCTTGGAATATTCGGCATCAAAACCATCGTTGTTTTTGTTGTAGGCATGGAATTTCACCTTCCGGGCAATAATGTTTTCCGATTGCAAAAAGTGCACACACCAAAACGGGGAATTTTCTATCGTGACCCCCTCCACCAGTATATTTTTGCACCCATAGAATTGTATGAGCTGCGGCCGTAGGAAGTGCCCATTGCCGAATATCCTTTGCTCCATCGGTACATCCTTTCTGTTCATTTGTCTGCTTCGTTCCTGAGCGGGCTTTTGTCGATCGTACCAGCCGCTGAATCCATTCCTGCCGTTTCCATCAATGGTGCCTTCTCCCGTGATGGCTACATTTTTTGCTTGATAGGCGTAGATCAATGGGCTGTAGTTGTAAAGCAGTGTGCCTTCCCAACTGGTCGCCACAACAGGGAGATAGTCATCAGCATCTGTTCCAAAGCATATTTTAGCGCCTTTTTGTAGGTCAAGACAGCTGTTGTCAACCAGGTGTATCGGCCCATTTACCAGATAAACCCCGGGCGGAACGATTATTCGTCCACCTCCGTTTTCCAAACAATATTGCATCACCTTGTCGAAGGCAGGCTTGTTGTCCGTGGCAGAGTCGCCAGAACCGCCAAAGTCCGTTAACTTCCGGGCCGTTTCCGCGATGCGTATATGCCCAATCCCTTGGATTATGTCGGCGGTTGATTTTTTTGTAGGCGATGGATCGCTCTCGATCTGATGCTGGCAACCGCACAAAAACAGGAAGGAGGCGACGATGGATAAAATTTTTGTACGCATGATAGGTCGTTTTTTTATCCCAAAAAAATAGCTTTTAATTGATGTATATCCAAATTTTATGAGCAAATTTCTCGGATCTATACCTGTCGATAAACTTTAAATTGTGAGTGTAGGTTGCGATCGCTACCTGCTGTAAAACTAAATAAAAAAGAAATCAAATATTGAATTACGATTCTATCTGTATCTTCAGAAAATCTAGCTAATGCACAGGTAATTTTAATATATATATACTTTTTATTATTATTGCAAGGTAATAATATTTTCCAATTATAAATGTTTTTATAACCCTTAATATTTAATCATGCTCATCAAGAAAAAACAACGCAAGGAAGTTAGCGGCCCCCGGCGTAATAAAGCGCGAACAATAGAGCGACTGCTGACGGGTATCGGAACAATATTAGAAGAAGAAACTTTTACGGGGTTGTCGGTAACAGCCATCTACAAGAAGTTGCGCGTGAACCCCAAACTTGTCTACTTATATTTCGATAGTTTTGACAAGTTGGTGAGCGCTTTCGTTCAGCGCAAGCTCGATGCTTGGGAACTGGAAGTACGTATGCAGCAAAGAAAGTTCGCTGCAGAGGCGCGCAGTGAGGTATTGGATCTGATGATCGTACAGCTAGAAAAATTCCAGCAGGATGGTGCATTGCAAAAGTTGATACATTGGAGTCTAGTGGAAAAGCAGCACAAGTTACTGAAGACTTTGCAGTATAGTTTTGTCCATTATTTTAGAACGCTACTCCGGCTTTTTACGCGGAAATTGTCGACGGTCGAAAGAAAGCGCGTAGCGGCGGCGCTCGATATCATGCTCTCCGGAGTCTTGTTTCTGTCTTTCTACAATAGCGATGGCCGACTGTTCTGCGGTGTTCAAATGGTCACCGATGCAGATCGAAAGCGCATCTACGATACATTTAGGCGGATTATTTTGGGAGAGATTCAGGCAGAGGCTGCCATGAAGTTAAAACCACAGGGCAGGCCTATTCCGAAAACGTGATGGAAAGAAGATTGTTCTTCTTCGAAGAAACGGGGGGAGGCGTTGGGATATCAAGTAGTTTTCGTGTATCTTCACTGCTGCAGTTGGAATGGATTATTTCCGAGTTGTGGCCATAATAACCAGGTTGCTCATGAAAAACTTACATATTTTACTCGCGTTCGTTACATTTTTATTTTCCAGTGGGCTGCGTGCGCAGGTACTGGATACGAATCAGACTGCTTTATCGTCGATGCAGGCGACTCAACAGCACCTAGAGCAAACCAACAAGCAATTGGAGGTATTGAAAGGATCGTATGAACAACTGAAATTACAGTCCGAAAAATTACTTCGAGCGAACGATAGCATTCGGCATTTGATGTCCGAATCGCAAGAACTCTCGTTGCAAGAGCAGAAGCAGCTTTACGAGACCAATTACGGTATACTAACACGGTCTTTCCAAGATATCTCCCTATTGAAGCAGCAGATGAAGGGTTATGGTCGCTTGCTCGACGTAACCTATGCGGGCACGCTCATCAGCCAACTGAATAACCCCACGAATGTGGAGCTGGGGACGAGCTTTTCCAAGGTATTGCTCGATAACGCCGAAGCTATCCTGAGTCGCAATTTAAAAGGGAGCGTCAAGAGTAAGTTTTCGGAAACGATAAAGCGTGTCGTCAGCATTCCTTTAGTCGGCACGATCGTCGAATCGAATCCCATCAGCGCCTTGGTAAAAGGCGTATATGACCAAGCGCTATCGTTCAGCGACAACGCCATTAAAGACCAAGATCTACGGGATTTTCTAAGCAGCATAAAACCTTATACCGACTTTTATTACACGCTCGATCAAACCACGTCCGGATTCAAGCAAGAACTGCTCGGGTACCGGCGCGAGCTTGCAACTTTTGATAGAACCCTTCTGCGGCACGAAGAAAGATTATTGGCAGCAATGCAAGCCAGCCCGAACAACAAGCAGGCGTCCATCGATGGGCTGTTCCGATATGCGGATCGACAACGCCTGACCTTATCGGAGATCAAGCGCATCAATGAGTCCCTGCCGGTCTCCAAAACGATCCGCTTGATCAACGCATCACCGGAGTTGGCGCTCGATCAAACTTCTTTTGAAGAGTCGTTCAATAACTACATAGACCAAGTGATTGCTGTGTTGGAGCGTGCATCAAAAAATGATCGATTACAATTTGATGCCAGCACCATCGATAAATTGATCCGCAACCTGCGCAATACACGTATCCGACCATAAAGATTGTCCTCTTGCACCTGCTCAAACAGCCGGCACAAGCAAGCTTTTCTACAGCAGAGGGCGGCCGCTCTATTCCATGCCTCCCATTAGGGGGTCTGTTCTGCTTGGCTTTCCGTTTTCTACGTGGCCGGCATATTGATAGGCCAAACGCGGATCAGCACTATCGGAGACTTCGATGTCATACCAACCGTGGGATTTTTCCAGGTCCATTTTCCATTTGAAGCTGTGCGCTCGGAATGCCCTGCTCCCTTGTTTGTAGGACAGATCCTTGACCGTGATTTCGTGTTGGTTTTGCGTTGTCTCGACCGTTATGGCACTTGTTGTTGGCCGTTGTGCGATGTGAAACGTAGCACCTTTTGAAAGCTTGCTGCCTTTAAAAGAACGGTAGAAACCATTCGGCCCGTAAATGCGGATGTGGTAGACTTCATCCGCAAATTGGTCAAGAGGCCAGTAATAGGTGAGGGGCTCGTTTTGATGCACGGCAAAATTCCACGTTCTTCCCGGTAGTGCTTCCCCCTCGTAGGGCACCGCCGCCATGGCGAAAAATGGAACACCGATTTCTTTGGTTTTTGGGAGCTCCTTACCGACAGCGAATGTCACCGCAAGGGCATTCCTGCCTTGATCGATGTGAGCGTTCACGCATAGGTCGTACGGAATAGCACAGGCCTGCTTTGTGCCTTTCTCTTGGGGTGAATTCCACCATTCGTTCAAACTCTTTCCTGCGATGACACGGTCTGCATCGAGTAGCGTGAAGCCCGACGGCAGCGCTTTACCTCTAGCGGAGTGGATGCGTTCAACGTGTTCGTCTCTGTCCACTGCGGCTATTTCCACGTTATCGGCCGTTCGTATCGGTTCAAACACCGATGTGAGGTTTCCGCAGACCAATCGACGCCACGCGCTTAAGTTGTCTTCCGTTACGGTCTTGTTATACTTCTTTTGCAGAAAGTATTCCAAAAACTGTAACGGAGAGGTCAGGTCGAAGACCTCCGAATTCACGCGGCCCCCTTTGCTCCAGGGCGACGCCACAACCAGCGGAACGCGAAAACCTAGACCAATTGGGCTATCTATCGTGCTTTCCGAATGGCCGGTACGCTTTCGCTCCTGCTCCAATGTCACGTATTCATTCGCCGTGCACATCCCCGTGGGCACCGCGCCGCTTTCAGGGCGTGCACTATGGGGAGGAACAAAAGGAGGGATGTGGTCAAAGTAGCCATCGTTTTCATCGTAAGTTAGGATAAAGATTGTTTTTTTCCATACTTCTGGGTTAGCGGTCAGGATATCCAACGCTTCGGAAACATACCAAGCGCCATACCAGGGCGATCCCGGATGATCCGAAAATCGGCATGGTGCCACCAGCCAAGAAACAGTAGGTAAGTTTCCCGTTTGGACGTCTTGCCTAAATTGATGGAAGATATCGCCTTTCGGAACCTGTACTTGATGTTCAGTTTTTCCGTCTTTATAGCGGATAGTTTGCAGCTTATGGTAATCTGGATCACCCGTGTTGGTTGTAAAGGCTTTTTTATGGATAGCCTGGTCGAAGGGATCCAGTTTTTGGAAGGCCTCCGCGCTAAAATCGTGGATATCTGTACGGAGTTGCTGCGCCTCCTGCTGCAAAGCTCGGCGTTCAGCCGATGTCTTTTGCTGGGCGCTCTGCAAGGCAGCTTCAATCTGCTGCAATTGGCGTCGCATATGCGCGTGGTGTGCCGGATGAAACCGCACATGATATTGTTTGTGAAATTCCAGGTTGTTGTCGGTGAAGTTTGCGAGCCAATCTTCCTCTTCGCCTTCAAATCCTACAGGTAGGCTCAGCTCGTTTTGGTATACCCGCCAGGAAACCTCCGCTTCTTCCAGCCGCTCCGGATAGGTCTTCCAAGATACGTTCTTATAATTTATTTGACTATTGTCGACGTGCGCGGTGGATGTGGCGTTGTGCGGTTGCTCGCGTATGCTGGCCGACCAAAAATAGGATCGGTTGGCGCTGGTACCGGTCAGGCTAGAACAAAAATGCTGGTCGCAGACCGTAAACGCATCAGCCAACGCATAGTAGAAAGGGATGTCTTCGCGGTTGTGGAAACCCATGGTCAGTGGAAGCTGCTTATAGGCGGGGTTTCCCGCTTTTTTGGCTTCCAGCCAGGTGTTCATTTTCCCCTCATTGCGCGCCTGCACCATATCTTTCCAGCTATGCGGTAGGGAGCCCATCCAACTGGTTTTGCTGTTTTCCAAATCTAAACGGAATGGCGTGGCAACATGTTTATCGGCATCCTGCTGTAGCCATACCGGTAAGCCGTTTGGCTGTATAATGGCTCTAGGGTCATTGAAGCCTCTTACGCCTTTCAACGTCCCGTAGCAATGATCAAAAGAACGGTTTTCCTGCATGAGGAAAACAATATGTTCTGCATCAAGGAAAGTCGATCCTTGTGCTGCGTCAATGGCCAATGCCCGTTGGATGGAGGAGGGGATAAGTTGGCTAGCACCTGTTGCCCCGGCCAAGAGTGCGGCCTTTTTTAAAAATGATCGTCTGTTTTCCATGTTATTTCTATTCAAATCTAGCAAAAAGATGCCGGTATATGTGATGGCAAAACAAGCAATCTTATGTGACCTTATGGTTAGCTCCAAGATAATCTTTAGTCAACAAACGTATGGTTGCGGGCTGTAAGAAAGCATCAGCCACGCTGCTGCTTTCAGGATGTCCGTCGAAGCAAGATCATGTTGCGCGTGTAAACCACCGATCCCAAAAGGTGCCCACAAAATAACACGACATCTTCCCGCAGTATGGCATACAGCAAAATCAATAGCGACCCCATTAGGCTGATTGCCCAAAAGCCAAACGGTAGTAGTGATTCTTTTTTGGACTCCGAATAGAGCCATTGATAAATGAAGCGGCAGGTGAAAAGTATTTGCGAGCTAATACCGAGCAGCAGCAGCGGGCGTGGAATATGCTCGTCGGCCAACAACTTATCAAGGTCGTACATATCATGCCGATAACCATAAACAATCAACATGACCGGGAAAGTAAGAATAAACAGGCGAAAAAACCGGTGGATCTTTCTCCATTCCTGTTGCAGGTGCATGTTTCGGATATATATGTAATAGGTGAACGTTTGCCCCAACATAATAGCAAAATCGTGCCGAAGGTACCCGTAGCAAAACAACAAAAACGATGCAAGCAAACTCAATTCCCAAAAGAGCACGGGCGTCAGGACCTTCCGGTTTTTTTCCGAAGAGATCCATTGCACGATCAGCCGGCTGGAGAATAGTAATTGTGCTATCGCACCGATAGCGATTACTATCCACTTATTTACTTCCATCTTCGGATATCTTATAATTGATATATTTCTTCCGCATCCAAAGATAGGCGAAACAATCCTGCAGCGGGCCTAGGAGTCTATTCCATAGCGTAAATTTCGATTTCCCGGCCATTCGCGGATAGTGCCTCACCGTCACTTGTTGCACGCGCCCCTCTTGCAATAATATCATGGCGGGCAGAAAACGGTGCAAGCCCGAAAACATGGGGATGCGCTTGGCGTATTCCGTACGTATGATCTTCAGCGGGCAGCCCGTATCGTCCATGCCGTCATGGGTAAAAAAACGTCTGATCTTATTGGCCAACTTGGATGATAGTCTTTTCGTAAAGGAATCTTTTCGTTGGCGCCTCGCACCAGTTACGAGATCAAAATCCGCTGCCTGTTCGAACAGGAGGTTGAAATCCCTCGGATCGGTCTGTAGATCAGCATCAATATAGCCTGTCCAAGGCGTATACACATAGTCGAATCCGGCTTTGATCGCGGCGCTAAGACCATAATTTCGGTCAAAGGAAAGGTATTTGAACGCAGGATTGTTTGCACAGTGCTCCCGGATCATGGCTAAGCTTTCATCTTTCGACCCATCGTTCACAAGGAGCACGATGCTGCTTTTGTGTGCGGTATTGATATATTCCTGCATCTTCTGAAAAAGACGAGGCAAGCTTTCGGCTTCGTTGTACACAGGGATAATAATTGTGAAATCAGCTTGCATAAAGTTTTTCTTGTTTTGCGTTTTATTGTGAAAGTAAAATGGCGGCATACTTGCCGACCTCTATTTTTTTAAAGCGGCCCAAGTAGTTGTTCAGTGCGGGCTGTTGTATCAGCTTTTCCCGATCAACAAATAGCACGCCGCCACGATATGCTCCGTTAAGTAGGTTTTCTTGGCTGATTTCCATCACCGGTGCCGAGAGGTATACGTCCATGTTTTCTGGTCGCCGGATTTCCCAACTAAAATAGGCAGGCGCAGCGCTTTCTGCTGCGAGTGTCTTCCCCGCAGCCGCCATATTTCCGTAGCCGATCAGACTGTTGAATTGCGAGATGCTCAATCCTGCTATACATATAGTTGCCAAAAGACCAAATCCCAACGTTCGAATGGTTAGTGTATAGTGTCGCTTACGTGCGAGGAGGTACAGACTGTAGCTCCCTGCGGCCGTTAGGGGCAGGATCGCTCCGATCAGCCACGGCGAACGCAGTTCTAGCGCCGGGATGCTATCTCTTAACATTAACACAGCGGGCAATGCCAACATAAAAATGAGCGCAGGACATGCCAAGGTTATTCGCGTAAAGATATTTTCATTGAGCTTGCTTTGCACCAGAAAGCTATAGTAGACAGCAAATGGAAAGACAGGAAGCAGGTAGATCACGATTTTAGAGCTCACCATCGATAGGAACAACAACGTAGAAAGGCTGCTTAAGCCAAAGAATACGGCCAGATTGCTAGGGCGTTCTTTAGCGCGCAAACGCGCAACGATAACGGATAGCATAAAAAGGGACCAAGGCGCCAAGGCATACCAAATACTGATGCCGTAGTAGTAGAAGGGCGCTTTATGATGGAACGAGTCGACTGCACGATCGACTGTTTGGTGCACCAGCAGACCATAGAGATAGCTTTTGCCTCCTTCCAGCCATACCCCCAAAAACCAAGCGCCGCAAAGAACCAATAAAATCAAGATGGCACGCCAGTGCCAATATTTTCCGATATCACGCAGCTTTCCCGTGGCTAGCAAAAAAGAAATACTGCTGATTAAAGGTACGATGATGCCCATCGGACCTTTCGTGAATACAGCAAGAAAAATGCTGAGACCAAAAAGTACCTGCCCTTTTTTGGGCGCAATATCTTTCGTGTACATCCTGTAAAAGATATACAAGGCATAGGTAATAAACAGGCACATCAACATATCCATGCGGAGTACGATGCTGCTGCCGATAAAAAAGACGGCCGTAAATAATGCTAATCCTGCCGTCGCCCGATCGGCTACTGAAAGCTCGCGTTTGGTCCATTGATCCATTATTTGAATGATCAGGAGGCTTGGTAACACCGAAAAAATGGAAAGCGCTACCAAACTATGCCTTCCGAAAATCGATTTACAAAGCATAACCAACCAAAGGTAAAGCGGAGGTTTATCGGAGTAATACTCCCCATGATGCATAAAAGCAAAGAAACGGCCTAATCCCAAGTTCTCATCGGCAATACTTAAATACCGAAGCTCATTATCAGGCGTGAAATCGCGCAGCAAAAACTGTGGAAGCAAGCTGATGAAGAAAAGAACATAATGGACGGGCTTCATAGCGGAATGATTGTTTTATGAGTTTGCCATGCTTGCGAGGCTTGCTGTTGTATAAAATCTTTCGTTCTATGCATTTGTAGTTTTTTTGAAATTGCGCTTATGGTAAACGTTTGTCTTCCCTGCCTAAATATCTGAATCTTAATTTGATTTGTCAATATCTGCGTGTGAAGTATTTGCCCTGTGTTTCTTTGTCTCAACAGGCATGAACAGCAACTGGACCCTCCAGGCGGCAGCATAATACAATAAAGTAAGAAGCCTGCGGGGTAGAATCTATGGTCACAATATTATAAATGTATTTTTTACATTTATAATATTGTGCTATCTTTATCCTTAGCTTAACCGATGCTTGGTAGGGATGTTTCCACATCGAATAAGAAAAGGAAAGCAAAAGATTTTCCGTGATCGATGGATGCCAAGTCATGTTGACGATGTTATTTTTAAATTTTAACAGGAAATTATGAACACTATGAAACGGGTGCTCTGCAGTCTTTTGGTTTTGTGGTCTTTTTCGGTTGCCTTTGGGCAGGAAGTGGCCAAGATCAGTAGCCCAAATGGTAAGCTGCAGGTTCAACTATTTTTGGAGCTGGGCAAACCGTGTTACACGGTTCGCTTGGGGGACAAGATGATGCTAGAGAAATCGCCCTTGGGTATCCGTGGTAGCGAAAGCGACCTGTCTGCCCTGTTGCAGCTAGTAGCGCATGAGCAGCGGCAGATCGATGAAGTTTATCAGGAAGCGAAAATCAAAGCCAGTCATGTGCACTACCAAGCTAATGAGCTGTCCTGCACATTCATGAATAGCAAGGAGCAGCATTTGGTGATTGTTTTTCGCGTTAGCAACAATGATGTCGCTTTTCGCTACCATATTCCCCAAGTTGGCGAATCTGCCAATCTGATTATTGAAGAAGAGCTGAGCGGATTCAAGTTTCCGACGTTCACGACAACATTTTTGACGCCGCAAGCACCGCCGATGAGTGGCTGGATGAAAACGAAACCGAGCTATGAAGAAGAGTATGTAGCCGATGAAGTATTAGGTACACCGTCCAAATATGGGATTGGATATACTTTTCCAGCCCTGTTCCACGTGGGCGATCGTGGCTGGGTACTGCTGTCGGAAACCGGCGTCAACGCGCTCTATTGCGGATCGAAATTGAGTGAAGGCACGCGCGACGGCCTGTATCGGGTTGCCTTTCCCGAGGCTGGCGAAAACAATGGCATCGGCCGGCCGAACCCGACTATAGCACTGCCCGGGTACACCCCATGGCGCACCATAACGGTAGGCGAATCCTTAAAGCCTATCGTCGAAACAACCGTTCCTTTCGACCTTGTGACGCCGCAATACAAAGCGTCTAAAGATTACCGGTTTGGGCGTGCCACTTGGAGTTGGTTGGAATGGCAAGATGGCAGTATTAATATGGAAGATCAAAAGAAATTTATCGATCTATCCGCTACGATGGGCTATGAATTTACACTAATCGACAACTGGTGGGATGCAAAGATCGGGCACGACAAGATCGAGGATCTCGTGCAATACGGTAAAAATAAAGGTGTCGGTATCTGTTTGTGGTACAACTCCAACGGCTTTTGGAACGACGCGCCGCAAAGTCCCAAAAATAGGATGAGCACGGCTCCAGCACGAAAAAAAGAAATGGAATGGATGCAGCGTATCGGTGTTAAAGGCATTAAGGTCGACTTCTTCGGTGGCGATAAGCAAGAGACAATGAAGCTTTACGAAGATATCCTCGCTGACGCCAACGACCATGGATTGGCTGTTATTTTCCATGGCTGTACGCTACCACGGGGTTGGGAGCGCATGTACCCTAATTTTGCGGGCAGTGAGGCGGTTCTAGCTTCCGAAAACCTTATCTTTACACAACATGCCAACGATACAGAAGCGTACAACGCCACGCTGCATCCCTTCATCCGCAACACCGTCGCCTCTATGGATTTTGGTCCTGTTCTGCTGAATAAGCGACATAACAGGGGTAACAACGCAGGCACGGAACGCAAGACGACAGAAACGTTTCAAGCAGCGACAGCTGTCGTATTCCAAACGCCTTTGCAGAACTTTGGCATTACACCCAATAATTTAACGGATGCTACCCCGCATATCGTCGAATTCATGAAAGAAGTCCCCACCACTTGGGATGAAACGGTGCTGTTGGATGGCTATCCGGGTAAATATGTGGTGCTCGCTCGACGTCACGCCGCCACGTGGTATATCGCTGCGATCAATGCGGAAGCAGCTGCAAAAGAAATCCAAATCACCTTACCGATGTTAAAGGATAAGTCTGTTCGCCTGTATAGCGATAATAAGGCACGCGTAGCTGAAAAGAAGAACGTTTTTTTGCTAAACAATAATCAAGTCAAGCTGACTATACCGTCTGGAGGAGCTGCCGTAATCGTCGGGCAATAAAGAACAGATTGAACCAGTGCCTATGGCTTGAAAGGCTGTCGCAAAAAAAAGCACATAATTATTGTTATATTGAATACACTTAACTTAAACCCTATATGAAGAAAAAAGAACTGCTCTACGTGAGACACCTGCTCCTCGCCTTTTTTGCTACGGTCTTCGTCCATCCCCTTTTTGCGCAAGATTACAAATTTGGCCCAGCAGAAAAGGACTATGTTGGTTATCTATTTGCTTACTTCAAAGGCAATGCGGTGGAAGATGAGGCGATTTGCTATGCCATTAGCACGGACGGCTACCACTACCGCGCACTGAACGGTAACAAGCCTGTACTGGATTCCAAGCAGATCAGTACGACCGGTGGGGTGCGCGATCCGCACATCCTTCGCGGTGAGGACGGAAAGTCTTTCTACATGGTCGTTACCGATATGACCTCTTCCAAGGGCTGGGACTCCAATCGTGCTATGATCCTCCTGAAATCCAATGATTTGATTCACTGGACACATACGGTCATCCATATACAACAGCGCTATACGGGACACGATGACCTAAAACGTGTTTGGGCACCACAGACCATCTTTGATCCCGCGGTCGGCAAGTACATGGTCTATTGGTCCATGCAGCATGGTACCGGCCCCGATATCATCTACTATGCATATGCCAATGATGACTTTACAGACTTGGTAGGCGAACCTCAGGTGTTGTTTTTGCCTAAAAATGGCAAGTCGTGTATCGACGGCGATATCATCAATAAAAATGGTCTGTTTTATCTGTTTTATAAAACCGAAGGAGACGGCAATGGCCTGCGCTTGGCCCTCACAGATTCGCTTACCGCCGGCAAGTGGATCGAGCAGCCGGGCTATAAGCAGCAAACACGTGATGCCGTGGAAGGCTCATCGGTGTTTAAACTTAACCAATCAGACAAGTATATCCTGATGTACGATGTCTACGGAAAAGGCAAATACCAATTTTGCGAGAGTGTGGACCTCGATCGTTTTCGGGTGATCGACGAGGAGGTGAACATGGATTTTCACCCCCGCCACGGCTCTATTATTCCGTTATCGCGCACCGAGCTCAAAGCTTTAACCGATAAGTGGGGCATTCCACAAGGGATGGAGATCTCCTTTAGGAAAAACCCGATTTTGGATGGCTTCTATGCCGATCCGGATGTGCTTTACTCCAACAAGACAAAAAAATACTACATCTATCCCACCAGCGATGGTTTTGACGGTTGGGGTGGTTACTATTTCAAGACCTTTTCGTCCGATGATCTAAAGACTTGGAAAGACGAGGGTGTAATCTTGGATCTTAAAAAAGATGTGCCCTGGGGGCCACGCCACGCTTGGGCGCCAACCATCACCGAAAAGATGGTAAAGGGGGATTATAAATACTACTATTATTTTACCGCTGCGCAAAAGATCGGTGCTGCGGTCTCCGATTCGCCGACCGGGCCGTTCAAGGATTCGGGAAAACCGTTGATCGATTTTAAACCCGAAGGCGTAAAGGGTGGACAGGAGATTGATCCTGCTGTTTTTAACGACCCGAAAAGTGGAAAAAGCTACCTGTACTGGGGCAATGGCTATCTCGCCGTGGCCGAGCTGAACAAGGATATGCTGTCCATCAAAAAGAACACGGTGAAGGTCATGACGCCCGACAACACCTTTCGGGAAGGGGTGTATGTGATCTACCGGAAGGGCACCTACTATTTTTTATGGTCGGAAGACGATACCCGCAGCGAAAACTACCGCGTGCGGTATGGTACATCCAGGTCTCCAATGGGGCCCATCGAAATTCCGGAAAATAACTTGATTTTGCAGAAAGACCCATCGAAAGGCATCTACGGCACTGGTCACAATTCGGTGTTGCAGATCCCGGGGAAAGACGAGTGGTACATTGTCTATCATCGGTTCAATTATCCCGACGGAATCAAAATGGGCGATCCGGCAGGCTTTAACCGGGAGGTCTGTATCGATCCCCTACACTTTGATGAGGAAGGGAATATCCTCCCCGTCGTGGTGAGCCACTAGTTCGGAGGGCCTTCTGGCTCCCAAAAATAAAATCAGTTAAAATTGGAGAAGCTTAGGGTATTATCCTACAGAAAGGAATTGCCATAGCGTTTATCTTTATGGTACCCTAACCTTATTCTTGTATACAGCATAGCTATGAAAAACATGTTAAAATATGCGCTTGTTGGATTGGCGGCAACGTTATTCCAAACAGAGGCGCTGTGGGCGCAGCCCGGCTTCGGCAAAGCCGAAAAAATCAATGCCGACTGGCGTTTCCACTTGGGCGATACCAACGGTCAGATCGGCAGAACCAATAATGACCGCTCCTGGCGATCGGTACAACTGCCGCACGACTGGAGTGTAAAGCAGCCGCTGAGCCCAACGCTGGCTAGTGCCACCGGCTTTCTGCCGGGCGGTATCGGCTGGTATCAGAAAAAAATCACTGTTCCAGCAGAAGATCAGGGAAAGAAGCTGTACATCTATTTCGAAGGGGTGTACAACCGCAGTGAAGTCTTTGTCAACGGGCAATCCGTTGGCAAGCGTCCAAATGGTTATATCTCCTTCGGTTACGACATTAGCCCCTATGTAGCATACGGAAAAGAGAATGTGATATCCGTGAAGGTTGATCACAGCCAAAGTGCAGACTCCCGTTGGTATACCGGGTCGGGTATCTACCGCGATGTCTGGTTGGTGCGTGCTAATCCCGTTCATCTCGATCAATGGGGTGTTTATGCCTACCCGGAAGTGAGCAAAGGCAAAGGAACGCTTCAGGTACAGGTATCGCTGACCAACGCCTCCGAGCGGGATGCAAAGCTGGATGTGGTGCAGGAACTCGTGGATGAAAAGGGATCTATCGTGGCGAAGCAACGTACAAAGGCCAGCCTTGCCGCCGGAAAGCAGCAAGAGCTGAAAACAAGTTTGAGCTTGAACAATCCGAAGTTGTGGAGTTTGAGCCAACCAAATCAATATACCTTGCGTACCACTGTTTTGCAGGAGGGCGAGGAAATCGATAAGTCGGAAGTCAAAACGGGTTTCCGTACTTTCACCTTTGATCCGAACAAAGGTTTCGCCCTCAATGGCGAATGGATGAAGGTGAAGGGGGTTTGTTTGCACCATGATGCCGGTGTCTTGGGTGCAGAAGTGTATCCCGAGGTGTGGAGGCGTCGATTGTTAACCTTAAAAGAGCTGGGTGTAAACGCTATCCGTACGAGTCACAACCCGCAAGCCTCTTCCCTGTATGATCTTTGCGACGAACTGGGCTTATTGGTGATGGATGAGGCGTTTGACGAATGGGAATTTCCGAAACGAAAATGGCTGGAAGGATGGAATGTAGGCACGCCGGGCTTTCAGGGTACGTTCGACTTTTTTGAAGAATGGGGTGAGCGCGATCTCGCCGATATGGTGAAGCGCGACCGTAACCACCTGTCTATCTTCGCGTGGAGCATCGGCAACGAAGTCGACTACCCCAACGATCCGTATTCACATCCTATATTGGGCGGCGAAAAGAAAGAAGGCGGCTTTACACAGGCTTCTTATGGAGGCTATAAGAAAGATGCTCCCGATGCGATGCGCCTCGGCGATATCGCTAAAAAGCTGGCCGCCGTGGTAAAAAAATACGATAGCAGCCGCCCCGTCACGGCTGGGCTTGCCGGGGTCGCGATGTCTAACGAAACGGCTTATCCCGGCGCATTGGATATAGCAGGCTATAACTACACTGAAAGTCGTTATCAGCAAGATCACGAGCGCTTTCCAGATCGCGTGATCTTCGGCAGCGAAAACCGCCATGATTTTGCTGCTTGGAAAGCGGTGCGCGATAACGAACATATCTTCGGACAGTTTCTGTGGACCGGCATCGACTATTTGGGCGAATCCGGGCGTTGGCCCTCGCGAGGCTTTTACTCGGGCTTGGTAGATTTTGCTGGATTTAAAAAGCCTCGTGGCTACTTCCGTCAGTCTTTGTGGGCCGAAAAGCCGATGGCTTACCTCGGCAGTTACCCCTTGCAGGGTGGAAGCTCGGCTACCGATGTTTGGTCTGCGCTGGAAGCCGAGCAAGGGCAGCGCAGCAATGAGGCGCCATCCATGGATGCGTGGCCCATCTGGAACTATCAAAATGGCCAATTGATTCGCGTAGTCTGCTACACCAATACGGCAAAGGCAAGTCTCGAACTCAATGGAAAATCCGTGGGTGAGGAGAAACCATACGATCAGGAGCAGGGGATTATCTACTGGGATATTCCCTATGCCGAAGGTAAACTGGAGGTCATCGGCCTAGACGCCCAGGGAAAGGAAGCCACCCGTTACGCCATCCAGTCGAGCAAACGCCCTGCAGCGATCCGGATATTGCAGGGCGACACTTGGTCTGCCGCTGCAAAAGATGCGGTGCTGCAGATTGAGCTACAGATTGTCGATGCGGACGGTATACCCGTATTGCTCTCGGAGGACGAAATTACCTGTACTATTGCGGGCAATGCGCGGCTCTTGGGACTAGAAGCGGGCAACAATGCCGATATGGGCGACTACCGCGATAATAAACAGCGGGCGTACCATGGAAAGATGATCGCCTATATCCAAACCAATGGCTCGCCAAACGAACAGGTGGCTGTCAGGTTTAGTGCGCCTTGGCTGCAGGCGGCCAAAGTAAATATTTCGTTGAAGTAAGCACGCAGTCTACTACCGTTGCCTTCAACGGTAGTAGACTGTCCTTTTATACAGCATGCCCCGCTGTTGCTGCACAATTCGCGCTGCCAGTGGTCGCTAGACGAATCCCGCTATAGCACGCACGAGAAATCTTTTTTATACAGACTTAGGATATATGTCGACGCGACAACAAAAAAATGGCCGAATCTCTCCGGCCATTCATGCTTATGAAAATATCTCTCGGGGAGAGAGATGCACAAAAGTAAAACAAAATTTTCTGAAAACGCATGTTAAAACCTTCGTTTGCCGTGTCAAAAAATACCATATATGCATTTCTTTTTAAGGTGTCCGAAAACTTAGTGCGGTTTTGCCGGTTTGTTTCTTGAGGAAGCGGCGGAAGTTGCTTTCGTCGGTAAAACCGAGCTCAAATGCAATTTGCGAGATGGATAAGGTGCTGCTTTGAATGAAGTTGACCGCTCGTTTGCCTAGTGTTTCCAAGATGATTTCCTTGGCCGTCTGCTCGTACGTCGCTTGACACGCTCTTGACAACTTCCTTGGGGTGACATGCAAGGCGTTCGCATAGAAGTGCACGGTATGTTCTTTTTTGTAACATCGGTGTAGCATGACAATAAAACTGTTGACGAGATTCCGGTCCGAGAGCTGGTCGGTGGGGTAAGCATCGGGCACTTCGGGCAAGCCAAGTAGCCCCTCCAGCAATAAGGACTCAATATGGTTCTTCATTGCGGCATCATAAAGCGCTTTGCTTTTGCGTGCAAACAAAGGGGCTCGTACATCCAGCACGTGCCGCACCTCCTCGGGTGGTCTGATCGCATTGACGACCTGCATTTTCGTGTTGTAGTCAAAGAAAAGCCGGGAATACAGGATCTCCGCATCTTTGCTAGACCGGTCAAAGAAGCTATCAGGAAAGGTGATGCGATAGCCGGCTTCCGAAGTGGCTTGGATCACTTTGATGGCGATACCGGGTCCGATAAACAACAGTTTATTCGCCGGTATGCTGTAATGTACCGAACCAACCACCAGATCTAGGGGTGCCAAGGTGCGTATAATCGTGAACAGATCAACCGATCCGTCAACAAGTATCTCTTCGCTATCCGACCGTAGTAGCAGGAGCGAAATAATACTTTCGTTGTGGGGTATTACTTCCATGGCATTAGCATCAGGATGATGCATTTAATTTACGAAAAAAAATAATTTTAGCCGCGTCCTCTGCTCATTTTCTTTATGCTAAGCTGATTGGGCTTCTATTTTTGCCTTTACCCGGCAAAGTGTTTCTACCTTCATATTGAGGTAGGATGCCATGTATTTCAGGGTGACACGGCCCAGTAAATTGCCGCGTGTAGCGGCAAAGCGACGATAACGTTTCTCTGCCGATGGCAGGCGGCAAAGAAAGGCGCGCTCATCCGCATCCCGGTAGTAGCGCTCTAAAAGCTTCCGACCGATGATATTGGCTTCGTAAAAAAGTTCGTACATCTCTTGCAGAGCCTGTTGGCTGATGCCGATGAGCTTACTGTCCTCGAGCGCTTGGATATACTCTTGTGTCTCGATGTCCAGTCCTAGATTACGCACAGTGCCGACCATATTGCCTTCCGCATTCAGCCATGTCGTGATTTCTTGCCCCTCTTCTTTGATGAATCCACGTATAAGTCCCTTTACGATAAAGTAAACGGTTTCTGTATGATCGATCGGACTGCGTAAAAACTTTCCTTTTTTTACTTGTACATAACTGCAGTGCGCGATCAAATGTCTGCCTGCTTCGGTGGAGATGGGGTGGATGCCCCCCAAAAATTCGGTGATCTCTTTAAAATCTAATGTCGGTTCAGCCATGCTGTTTAGGTGCGTTGTGTTAATAGATGGTGGCACAAAAATAAATAGTTGTCATGATATACATCCATGTTAGGCCCATTTTATTTTCGTGTTCTTCCAGTACTGTCTAGCCCACGACTTGACCATGCTCCCGCGCAAAAAGCCATTGACATTTGTCAATGGCTCTTTTATTTCCTTGCCAACCTGTTTCTTTTCTGTTATGTTTGTGCAACAGTTTGGAAACAACATGTTTTAGCCAGTGCCTTAATAGATAAAAGCGATGTTGACTCCGTTGCATGAATCACACGAGATGTACGATCTCTCCTAGATGATATTATTATTTTTAACCTAAACCCCGGGGGGGCGGCCTAGCTACGGTTAGGCCATTTTTTCGTAACCAACTTTTTGTCGCTCGCTTGAAATTTAAGGGTATCCGGACCGCCTCAAGCCTAATAAATGTTAAAATAAAATGAAACGTGATTTAATCTATTTTTTTTGATTATTTTTAAGCGCTTATTCGATCTGCTGTTGCTTATGAGAAAGGATACCGTTTATAGATGTTGTTTTCTTTTTTTATATAGGTTGAACACGGCGCGAACAATTTCTTTGTTTTTTTTGTTAATTCTTTACGGATGGATGAAAAATGGTTTCAAACGCAGTATGTAAATAGCGCAATCAAATGCCGAGTAGTGACGGCCCGTTTACGATGGGCATGGCACCTATGCTACGCGGTAGCGCTGTTCCTGCTCGTTGCCTGCCATCATTCCCCGTCTACTGCCGATCAGGCTGCAGCATCCGATAGTGCATTTCAGGACGTTCATCCCGCTGCTGCGACCGATATGCTGAGCCAATATTGGGTTGGTTACGATTTTCAGGATGACAGCAATAGGCAGGATCCAGAAAAAGGGGAGCAGGCTTTGGTAGACTTTATCAGCCTGTTCGGTCAGGCGGATAACCAAACGGTTTCTTCGGCTATTAAACGAATGCTTGCTGCCGCACGGCAAAGCCCCAAGGCATACGACTTTTTTGTCGCACAGTACGAAAAATACTTGTACAACCCCAATTCGCCCATGCGCAATGATGCGTATTATGAGCCGGTACTCGAATTTAAGCTCGATTCGACCCAGTTGGATAGCATGGAACGAATAAAAACGGCAACGCTGCTGCGGCTGTTGCGGCAGAATAAGCCCGGTACCCGGGCCGCAGATTTTTCCTTCCAACTTGCAACAGGCGAATCTGCTCGTTTATCGGAGCTGTCGTTCCCGCTCACGGTCTTGTTTTTCTATGAGCCCGGCTGCTCCCATTGTGAAGAAGCCATTGCCATGCTCCGTGCATATGAACCGCTCAACCGGCGGATACAGCAAAAGACACTGGGTTTTTTAGCCGTTTATCCGTTTGGCGACAAAGCGGCTTGGAAGGCCTATCAACAGCAGATTCCGGACAATTGGCTACAGGCTTTTGACGAGCGGCAGGAGGTTGTCAAAAAAGGTAAATATGATTTGAAAGCAACGCCGACAATCTTTCTGTTGGATGAAAATAAAAATGTTATACGCAAAGATGTGGATGTGCGCGTGCTCATGGATGAACTCCGTTGATGAAGATTTGGTTGGGCAGTGCTTTGCCCCCCGTATTCAGGCTGCCGTCGACCACATCGTGTAACCCAAAAAGAGATGAAGATATTGATCGTTATTGTTCCGTTTATTATAGCTATCGCACTCGGGCGTATGATTATCCCGTATATTCTTTTTGTATCCTACAAGAAGCGTTTGTTTGATCCATTGGATCCACGCAAGTTCCATCAACAGATAATCCCGCGTTTGGGTGGCGTGTCCTTTGCTCCTGTTCAAAGCTGTTTGTTCATTTTATCGGTCGTTATCCTTTACAAGGTCAATTTTGTCCCCTTGGGAATCAACACGGCCGAGATTTTCCCGATGTTTACGCTGCTGCTCTGCGGGATGGTTATCTTATTCTTGATTGGTTTGGCCGACGATCTGGTCAGTGTCAACCATCGATGGAAATTCTATGCACAGATCGCCGTGGCTTCCTTTTTTCCGCTCTCCGGATTGTGGATCAACGACTTGTATGGTATCCTGTTCATCACCTATGTCCCCGCTTGGGCGGGTGTGCCGCTGACCATTTTTGCCGTAGTGCTGATCATCAATGCGGTCAATCTCATCGATGGCATCGACGGTCTGTGTTCTGGACTCATTATGGTGGGCTGTATTTTTCTGGGCGTGCTCTTTACCTACTATGGCGCTTGGCTACATGCTATCTTCGCCTTTATTACCGCCGGTGTGTTGGTGTCCTTCTTCTATTTCAACGTGTTTGGCGCATCGAAACGTAAACGGCGTATCTTCATGGGAGATACGGGAAGCCTTACTTTGGGCTATTCCATAGCTTTTCTGTCGATCAGTTTTGCGATGAACAACGACGATATCAAGCCCTTTTCGGAGGGAGCGATTGTTACGGCTTTTTCTACCTTGATCGTTCCCGTGTTTGATGTAAGCAGAGTATTGCTTGTCCGTTGGCGAGAGAAGCAACCGCTCTTCAAGCCGGATCGCAACCATTTACACCATAAATTCTTGCGATCGGGGATGTCCCACCATCAGGCGATGGTTTCCATATTGCTGTTGGCGCTCTTTTTCTGCGTCTTCAATTTATTGGCCGTGCACTACATCAGCAACAATATTGTCGTGCTGTGCGACATCCTATTCTGGTTGGGCTTTATTGGCGTTTGGAACCTTGTCGAGAGTAAAAAGAGGAAAGTGCGATCCCAAAAGATGCAGTTTATGCAAGATTAGACCCCGTAGCTGTCGCATAATGGCTACAAATGCAATTTCTTTATAAAAAAACATTTTCCCCGAAATAAAAAGATAAAAATCCTAGCATTCCCACTATTAATCGCCTTTTACGCTTGTTTTAGGGACTTTTTTACAGGATTTCCAATGAAAAGCCACGCCCGGCATTCACAGCTGAATATTGACATATATCAATGAAAATCCCCGTTTAATAAGGAATTAAGCTATTTGTAGCGATTGCGCTACAAGCGGGTTTTTCATTGTTTAAACAATGGTATACCTTTGTATCGCAATGAAAAACAGCGGACATGATGCAAGGCAGGCCAGATCTTTGCCTTGCGCTATCGTAAGCGAACAGCAATCGAAAAATAACCCATAGGTTAAATTTATTTTGCAGCTCAAGTTTTGACTGTCTCGACAAAAAGAGGTCAGCGTGTATTCGTTTTGCCCTTTCGATCGAGTTTTATTGATCAGCCTTACACACATGAAAACAGAGAACAATATGATACCCGTTGAGAAGCTGCCTTACCTGGCGCCCATGGTGGACGTTATCCAACTAGAGCTGGAGTGTTCCATTGTTACCGGATCCGCTACGGTGAAGCCGCAGGATTATCACCAGGATGTGTACGAGCAATGGGATGTCGACGTGGACGACAACCGCAGTATTAATTTTTAATGATTCGCAACAGATGAAAGCATATATCCTATTTCGGAACCTACTGATCACAACATGTATAGCCTGTTTTGCGGCATCTTGTTCGAAAGACGAGAGCGTGCAGGCGACTGGCGAAGCCCGGGTAAACGTCGTCCTGGGTGCTGTGCAAGAGCAGCAATCTACGATGAAAATGGCCTCCGCAGCTGGTACGACCTTGAGTCAGGTCCAGCAAACAACCGTGCCGTTCACTGACGCCTACACCTTGGTGGCAACGCTGGCTTCTACATCTTCTGCTACACTGAGCCAGAAGGTCAGCACGGCTGGTGGCAATACCGCTGCGGCCACCACCACCACAACCATATTGGAGCAGGGCGTGCAATACCGGGTCGTGGTTTACGATGCAGCGGGCAACTACCTGTCCAATCAGGTGTTCACGGTGGGAAACACCACCAATGCGGCCATGGCATTTAATGCCGGTCAACGCTACACGTTTATCGCCTATTCTATAAATAGCAAAACATCCGTGCCGGATGTTGATCCCCAGCAAAACCTGGCCGCAGCTACCCTTTCCAGTCTCTCTGGAAGTACTGATCTCCTGTATTTCCGGTCAGATATAACCTTGAACGGTGGCGATAACAACCTGAATGTTGTGCTAAAGCATCTCTTCAGCCAGATTACCACAACGATCAACGCCGCGGCTATCGGTACGATCGAAAGTTGCTCTGCTTCGATAGCCCCACATTACCTGACCGTGGGCGTGAAGCTAGGCAACGCGCAGATCAGCTATACGGGCAATACAGGGTCGGCATCGCTAGCTTTTACCGGCTTCCAAACTAGCCAGATCAGCAGCGCGGCAACCATCCTGAACCACCCGTCAACGGCTGCCGGTGTGTTGACGATCGCTTCTATAAAGGCAGGCGGCATAACCCGTACTGGTCTCAAGCTGGAAAACCTTTCGATCACGCCAGGCGTGAAGTATACCTTGAATTTGGAGCTGAAACCAAACTTTGGTATCAGTTTGGGCGGCTACACTTGGGCGCCCGGAAACCTGGTCTACAACAATGGCAATTATGGTTTTGCGGAAGACCAAGGTAAGTACGGCGACCAGTGGCAGGTTAATGCGTTATTGCCGATTGATAGAGGCGCGGGCAGTGAAGGGCAGCAGGCCTACGATGCTGCAAAAGACCCATGCAGGATGGTTACCTCGCATGGCGGCAACTGGCGTACCCCAACAGTAACGCACTTGCAGGCCGCCACCGGCGCCAACCGCAATGAAAAACCGATCTTCCACGTGCGGTATGATTTGCCTGGCCAGCCTCGCGCAAGTTATCGGGGTGTCGCCGGATTATTTGTCGGAACAACAACACAGCCCGCAGAAGCCGATGTCGATAAATACCTATTCTTGCCCTATGCCGGAGAGCGCAATTGGGGACAGGGATCGATGGGTACCTATTGGACTGTAACGCCATCGAGCGCAAACAACGAGCGTTTCCAGTTTAATACAGGAGATGTCACCTGGCCATACAGCAGCCAGTACTATAATGCCGGTGGCAGTATCCGCTGTGTCAAGGCGCAGTAAACGGGTGCCGTACACCGCAAAAAAAAGCGAGGATCGACAGGCTCAATATGCCTAGATCCTCGCTTTTTTGCTCCAACTGCGCGGCTTAATGCAATCGTTGCGTAAAAAATTTGTGCGAAATGCAATGGGTGATCTGTAGCGCTTTAGCTACACCGAGAAACTACACGTAGCGCGATGTTAAGCAGCTGTAGCGGGAGCGCTACAGAATCAATTAAATGCCCGTAAATACTGGTCTAGATTAATATTTGAGCGTATTTTTGGGACATAATCATCGGCAGGGATGGTATCCGTGCTGATGACGATAATAGATAAAAAATACAACCATGAGAACGTTACTAATAATTGTGCCATTTTTTATAGCTCTTTACTTGGGTCGAATAATTTTACCCTACGTATTCCTGGTTTGTTTCAAAAAAAGGCTTTTCGATCCGGTCGATAAGAGGAAGGTGCATACCCAGCGGATTCCTCGCTTGGGCGGTGTGGCGTTTGCGCCCGTGCAGTGCTTTTTGATGACCTTGGCCGTCGTGGTTTTCTATAAATACAACTTTGTCGATCTAAGCATCAATACCGAAGAAGTGCTGCCGATGTTCTTGTTGTTGATCTGTGGTTTGGTGATGCTTTTCTTGGTGGGTATCGGCGATGACTTGGTCGGGATAAGCTATAAATGGAAATTTGGTGTGCAGCTTTTTGTAGCTACGCTTTTTCCGCTTTCGGGCTTGTGGATCAACGATCTCTATGGCGTTTTCTTCATCACTTGCATCCCCGCTTATGTGGGTATGCCCTTAACGGTTCTGGTTGTGATATTGATCATCAATGCCGTTAACTTAATCGATGGTTTGGATGGTCTTTGCTCGGGATTGATTGCTGTGGGCTGCCTGGTCTTGGGTGTCATGTTCCTTTTGCAGCACGCTTACCTCCATGCGATGTTCGCCTTTATCACGGCCGGCGTATTGATTCCGTTTTTCTATTTCAATGTCTTCGGTATCAATAAGCGGAGGCACCGGATCTTTATGGGAGACACTGGCAGCCTCACCCTCGGCTTGTCCATTGCCTTTCTGGCCATCAGTTTTGCCATGAACAATGCTGCCATCAAGCCATTCTACGAAGGCGCCATTGTTGCCGCATTTTCCGTTTTGATCGTTCCTGTGATGGATGTGCTGCGCGTCATGTTTGTGCGTTACCGTACTGGTAAGCCTCTTTTTATGCCGGATAGAAGCCATATACACCACAAATTGCTGGATCTAGGGCTGTCGCATCATGCCAGCATGTTGTCCATCGTTGGATTTGCTGCTTTCTTCGCCATCTTCAATAGCATCATGGTCAACTACATCAGCAACAACATCGTGCTGCTTTGGGATGTCGCGCTGTGGGGCGGCTTGCACTTGGCCTTGAATAAGGTGGAAAGTATGCGCGCAGCAAAACGTATGCACGAATTGCTGAGAGCCCAAAACAAAATGAAAAATATTGAGAATAAAAAGCTAAATTTACAGGATATGACATTAAAGAATCTCCAGTTGGAGAATGTTCGTTAATCCTATAATTAACTGCTTCTTATGAAAGTGACCATTATTGGCGGATCAGGATTTGTGGGTACGCGTTTGATCGAAAACTTACGGGCTACGCAAGGGCTGGATATCCGCAATGTAGATAAAGTACAGAGTGACACACATCCTGCCCTGACGGAAATCGGAGACGTCACCAATTTAGCGGATATGCGGTTGGCACTGCAAGGCTCTGATGCTGTCGTGTTGCTTGCCGCCGAACACCGGGATGATGTTTATCCCGTTGTGCGCTATTTTGATGTCAATGTGCAGGGGTTGCGCAACATCTTGCAGGCTATGGAGGAAAATAATGTGAAACATATTATTTTTACCAGCTCGGTGGCCGTATACGGTTTGGATAAAGACAATCCCGACGAAACGCTGGCTCCCGATCCTTTCAACCATTACGGTAAAAGCAAATGGCAGGCCGAGCAGACGTTGAAATGGTGGTTTACAGAACATAGCGACTGGACCATTTCCATTGTGCGGCCTACTGTTATTTTTGGCGAAGGCAACCGCGGCAACGTATGGAATCTGCTCAACCAAATCGCGTCCGGCAAATTTATGATGATCGGACCCGGAACGAATCGCAAGTCCATGGCTTACGTCGGCAATGTGGTGGCCTTCCTGCAATTTTTGATACAAAACAAAAGCATCGGTTACGAGGTCTATAACTATGTGGATAAACCCGATTTTACAACCAATGATCTCGTATACCATACCGGTAAGGTGCTGGACAAGAAAATACCTACTCGCCGCATTCCCTACTGGCTAGGCATGCTGGGCGGATATGGTTTTGATGTGCTGGCTTGGGTAACCCGCAAAAAGTTGCCCATCAGTTCGGTGCGCGTGAAGAAGTTTTGCGCCGTTACGCAGTTCGATTCCGCCAAGGCCATGGACTCGGGCTTTAAACCCCCTTTTACCATGGAAGAAGGATTGCGTAGAACATTGAAATCGGAGTTTGGTAAATAAAGCATGTGCTTAACAGCTTAATCCTCTATTATGTCGCTTAAACAGCAGGCTTTTACGGGCGTGGTTTGGACATTTGCTGAACAGTTTGGCTCGCAGATCGTTGGCTTTTTGACCAGTCTCGTCTTGGCGCGTTTACTGCTCCCTGCAGATTTTGGAACTATAGCGCTCTTTGGAGTTGTGATGGCTATCGCCAAAGTGTTTTTGGATAGCGGTCTGGCTGGTAGTCTAATACGCACGGCTGAGGCTGATGAGCGAGATTACTCTACCGTTTTTTGGTTTAACTTGGCTGCAGGGCTTATTTTGTACATTCTTGTATTTTTTATAGCTCCTTTGGTCTCAAAGTTTTATGACCTGCCCTTGCTTTCCCCTCTTATTCGAGTATATGCATTGATATTGCTTATAGACTCCTTCGTAACTGTACAGAGCGTGCAGTTTGTAAAAAGACTGGATTTTAAAACCAATTTTAAAATTCAGTTACCATCCATTATTTTAGGGGGTATTGCTGGTGTATCTTTTGCTTATTTAGGATTTGGAGCTTGGTCTTTAGTTTATGCCTCGCTCGTCCAAAATGGGATCTTTACTTTGCAATATTGGCTTTATAGCGATTGGCGTCCGTCGTTTGTATTTGATAAGGCCAAATTCAAATATCATTTTAACTACGGTTCCGGCCTGATGCTATCTGGCCTGCTGGATGTTACATTTAATAATATTTATACGATCCTAATCGGTAAGAAGTACTCCACTGTCGAACTTGGTTTTTATAACCGCGCCGACTCGCTTAAGCAGCTGCCTGTAAATAATATTTCGAACGCTTTAAACAAAGTGTCCTTTCCGCTTTTTGCGAAAATTAGCCATGACGATGCTTTGTTGAAAGATGCTTACAAAAAGATTTTATCCATCGTTATCTTTGTCATTGCGCCCATAATTGCCTTTATGGTAATATCCGCCGAGCCTCTAATTCGTTTTTTGTTGACTGACAAATGGCTGGCCGCGGTTCCATATTTCCAAATTTTAGCTATCGCTGGAGTTTTGTACCCCATCCACGCCTACAACCTCAATGTGCTGAAGGTGAAAGGACGATCGGATTTGTTTCTTCGACTGGAGATCTTTAAGAAAATTTTGGTCGTTATCGTGGTGCTAGCTTCTCTACCTTTTGGTATTTTTGGCTTGCTGTGGGGGCAGGTCATTACTTCTGTATTGGCACTTTTTATTAATACCCATTATACGGGTAAATTTTTAAAATACAGCGTTTTTTCGCAAATTAGGGATTTGATGCCCAGCTTGCTGCTGGCATCGCTTTGTGCGCTGGCCGTCTATTTTTTAGATAAGTGGTATTTCGCTGGTCTTTCAGACTTATATAGGCTCTGTGTCTTAGTCCTATTGTATGCGAGCCTTTATTTGGGCATTGGCCTATTGACGAAAGGAAAGGAGATAGGCATGTTGAAAGAATTAATTTTTAAGAGATGATACCTGTAACAAAACCTTTTCTCCCGCCACGGGAAGTATATGATAAATTTGTCGATGGCATTTGGCATCGACAATGGTTGACCAATATGGGGCCGTTGGCCAGCCAATTAGAAATGGATCTCAAGGATTTTTTACATGTTAGTCACTTACTTTTTGTGACCAATGGAACGGTTGCGCTGCAAATGGCGTTAAAAGCATTCGCCGTTAGTGGGGAGGTCATCACGACACCATTCTCCTTTGTGGCCACTACATCCAGTATAGTTTGGGAAGGTTGCCAACCCGTGTTTGTTGATATAGATCCACAAAGCCTCAATATTGATCCTGCAAAAATTGAAGCCGCTATTACGGATAAAACATCTGCGATCTTAGCTACCCACGTCTATGGCAATCCTTGTGATGTGGAAGCCATAGAGCGTATAGCCAAAAAATATAAACTAAAGGTTATCTACGATGGTGCGCATGCTTTTGGTGTCAAGGTAAACGGTCGATCCGTCTTTGAATACGGCGATGTCAGCATTTGTTCTTTGCACGCTACTAAGCTGTATCATTCTATCGAGGGCGGATTGATAATCACCAGAGATCCTGACCTGCTAAAGAAGTTGGCGTCGATGCGTAACTTTGGTATTTCGGGCTTTGAAAGCTTTGCCGACTTGGGCATCAACGGAAAAAACTCGGAGTTCCACGCTGCTATGGGCTTGGCCAATCTCGAATTGGTAGCCGGTATTATCGAAAAAAGAGTAGCGCTAATCCATCGCTACGAATCCAAATTAAAAACCTTTAAAGCTTTTCGACCAAAATGGCACGATAAGTCCGCGAATAATGGCGCATACCTTCCATATGTATTGGAATCCGAAGAATTGCTTTTGAAGATAAAGAAAGAGTTAGATGGCCATGAGATATTTACAAGGCGCTATTTTTATCCTAGCCTAGCGAAGGCTTTGCCATATCTCAATCCGGTGGAAATGCCTGTTACAGATAGTATTGCTAAACGGGTATTATGCCTGCCACTCTTTTACGAATTGACCTTCGAAGAGGTCGATATCATTTGTCGGATTATTTTACGTATGCAAAATAATTAATGTGATGCAGATTATTAATGTATTAGTTTTTCCTTGTGGTTCGGAGATAGCATTGGAACTCATGAGATCCGTTAAGTTTTCTCGACATATCAAATTATTTGGTGCGAGTAGTGTGGAAGATCATGGTAGTTTTGAATATGAGAACTATATAGGCGGAATGCCATTCATCGATTCAATTAATTTTATTGAGGACCTCAATAAAATTATTGAAAAATACCAAATAGATGCCATTTATCCCGCAATGGATTCCGTAATAGCTTTGCTGTCAGCAAATAAGCATTTGTTGAGATGCAAACTGATAGGATCCTCTGATTACGTTAATCAAATTTGTTTATCTAAATTGAAAACATACGAAGCATTAAATTCGGTAGTGCATTGCCCCGCAGTTTACAAGCGGAATGAGGTAGATGAGGAATTATTTCCACTCTTTTTGAAGCCAGACGTTGGTTATGGATCACGAGGTGTTTTAAAAGTTGATAACTTCGTTTCCCTAGATAACCACTTAGCTCTCCATCAAGATTGCCTTATTCTGGAATATTTGCCAGGTGAGGAAATTACCGTAGATTGTTTTTCTGATAAGGAGGGAGTACTTAGATTTTATGGACCTAGGAGACGAGGTAGAGTGGCAAACGGTATCAGTGTTGGAACAGAGATTGTTGTTAGAGATTTGGAACAGATCAAAGATATTGCGATAGCTATCAATGAGAAATTGCACTTTAGAGGAGCATGGTTTTTTCAGATGAAATATGACGTGAACTCTGAATTATGCTTGCTTGAGGTTGCGGCTCGATTCGGAGGTTCGTCGTCTTTAAATCGGTGTAGAGGAGTAAATTTTGGATTGCTCTCAATCTTCGATGCATTTAATTTTGATGTGGATATTGTAGTCAACTCTTATAATATTGTATTAGATCGCGCGCTCGATAATAAATATAAAATTGCCCTTAATTATAGATTTGTGTATTGTGATTTTGATGATTGTCTCGTGATCGAGGGAAAAGTCAATACACAGCTATTGCGGTTTTTATATCAATGTCTGAACGACAGGAAAATATTGATTTTAATTACAAAACATGTTCATGATATCGATGTATCACTCAAAAAGTATCGTTTGAATAATCTATTCGACGAAGTTATACATTTAGATCGAGAGGATTCGAAGTCTAATTTTATCAATAATGAAAATTCTATATTTATAGATGATTCATTTATGGAACGGCAACAAGTCTTTGTAAGCAGGGGTATCCCAGTTTTTTCTCCGGATATGATTGAATCATTAATTCATTAAAATATATGGATTCTTTCGAAGTAAGTATAGTCGTCATTACATATGGTCATGAAAAGTTCATAGGTGAAGCTTTAAATGGAATATTGGCTCAAAATTTTAGCGGTCTTGTCGAGGTAGTTATCTCAAATGACCATTCTCCTGATAAAACGGATAAGGTATGTAAAGATTTCATATCTAGAAGTGACATTCCTGCCAATATCATTTTTAAATATACTTGCCATGATAGTAATATAGGTAGTATGCAAAATTTTATGTGGGCATTGAAACAGTGTAACGGAAAGTATATTGCCATTTGTGATGGAGATGATTATTGGACTGACCCAGGGAAATTACAGAGACAAGTCAATTATTTAAATTTAAATCGAAACTGCGCTATCCATAGCAGTAAAGCACAGACGCTTAACCATAATGGCAAAGGAGAGATTATTGGAGATCCATCTTTTAAAGCTAAATATTATTTTTCTGACTTTTTTACTAAAAATAATCTAGTTACTTGTACTGTAATGTTTAGAAACCACTATATAGACAATAGCGTTTTTGAAGGAGTCTCTTTTGGTGATTGGATGCTTTATGCTTATCTGTTATCTAAAGGTTCTAATAGTTACGCATTTGTTTCGGATCACGTTGTTGCCGCCTACCGAGTGCATTCTGATGGGGTGATGGACACCTTGCGGAAAACTAATGGTTTAGCAGAGAAACATGCAATTCACTTATATCATTTATATAGTAACTTTAAGATCAGTTATTCTGAAGATGATATACAGAATTTAAATATGTACTTTATCGAGTCGATTAAATTAGCATTTAAAAATAAGTTTTTTAAAAAAGTTGTGTATTTGAATTTACTTTATTTAAAAATTGAACCGATCCGAGCCTTATGTACAAAGTTGAAAACATCTTTTAAGTTCTAAATTGGATGCCAGCACCGCTAATATCAATTGTAGTCCCTTGTTACAATCAATCTCAATATTTAGATGAATGTTTGAATTCGGTATTAAATCAGACTTATGAAAGTTGGGAGTGTATAATAGTCAATGATGGATCTCCTGACAATACCGAAGATATAGCAAAACTATGGCTGGCAAAAGATGCCAGATTCAGCTATATAGAAAAAGAGAACGGAGGATTGTCTTCGGCAAGAAATGCTGGATTGGAATCAGCGAAAGGAAACTGGATTCAATTTCTCGATTGTGATGATATCTTGGAAACGAATAAGCTGAAGACTAATTCTTCTTATTTAAAAGATGGAGTAGATGTTATTGTATCTGGCTATCGTTATTTTGAATCAGATGAAGGACCAGACAAACAAAGAATTTATGGAAGAGACATGTTTTTACCCGAGGTTTGCATAAATAGCGATGATAACGTAGACCTGAAATTTCTATTTAAAAATAAAAACCCCTTTGTCATTAGCGCTCCGCTTTACAGTAAAGATGTATTTAAACGAGTGGGAAAGTTTAATGAAAATCTAAAATCATTAGAGGATTGGGAATTTAATATTCGTTGTGCTCTCGATAATTGTACGTTTCAACACGTTGGATATGGCTTTAAAGATAAGGTGCTCATCAGATTACATAATAACAGTATGATGAGGTCTAAAAGTAATATGGAGCACAATCATAAGATTTTAGTTAATGCCCTGAACGACAATCCCAATTATTTAAAATTCTTCGGACGAAACAATGATTTTAATCCTTCAGTTTTTTCCGTCAAATGGTTTAGGAACATTTTTGTACTGTTAACGCCTCCAATTTTTTTATTGTTATTTAAGAGAATTTGGCGGAGATAGATATTAATAAATTAAAATGAGTAAACTGAAAACTATAGCATTTTATCTTCCTCAATTTCATCCTATCCCGGAAAATGACAGTTGGTGGGGGAAGGGATTTACCGAATGGACGAACGTTGCGAAGGCGAAGCCCATGTTTCCGGGGCACTAT
Organism: Sphingobacterium griseoflavum; assembly: GCF_014653155.1. Classification (GTDB taxonomy): domain Bacteria; phylum Bacteroidota; class Bacteroidia; order Sphingobacteriales; family Sphingobacteriaceae; genus Sphingobacterium; species Sphingobacterium griseoflavum. The sequence continues at coordinate 215,111 of NZ_BNAF01000008.1, forward strand.
CAACCTCATGTACCTGCAGATTTAGGGTTTTATGATCTCCGACTCCCGGAAGCGAGGAAGGCGCAGGCCGACTTAGCTCGCGAATATGGAATTTCCGCCTTCTGTTATTGGCATTATTGGTTCGGAAATGGTAGGCGTATTTTGGAACGACCCTTTGATGAAGTATTGAAGAGTGGAGAACCTGATTTTCCATTCTGCTTGGCATGGGCAAATGAATCATGGAGCGGGATATGGCATGGCAATCCCAAAACGGTTTTGATGGAACAAGTTTACCCAGGTGTAGACGATTATATAGCGCATTTCGAACTTCTGCTGCCTGCTTTTAAAGATGATCGTTATTTTAAAGTGCAGGGCAAGCCACTTTTTATGGTGTACAAGCCTATGGATATTCCTGATCTAAAAGTTTTCGTGCACACTTTTCGCGATTTGGCTGCTAAGCATAATTTAGAGGGGATACATCTAGTGGCCACCAATGTTATGCCGGATTGGGATGCAGCAAAGCATGGCTTTGATGCCTTAACACCAGCTAGCCATGTAAAAGATGAGTATCTTCGATCTACTAGCAAATGGGTTGACTTTTCAAGACGATTGAAAACAAGCCGACTTTCACCTTATTACAAAAAAGTTTTTAAGCGACCCACCCGTATTTATCGTTATGAGGACGCCATACAAGAGTTCGATGAGTTCGCGGGCGATAACATCTATTACCCGACCGTTATACCTAATTGGGATAATACACCACGCAGCGGAATAAATGGCTTTGTACTCAAAGAATCTACACCGGCACTTTTTGGTAAAGCATTAAAGAACGCAAAGCGATTAGCTGAGAAATATGATGAGGAAAATCAAATTATTTTTATCAAATCTTGGAATGAATGGGCGGAGGGAAACCACTTGGAACCTGACTTAAAATTCGGGCATCAGTATTTAGCCGAATTACGAAAAGTGTTGTATGAAATATAAGGTATGGTGGACAGCAGTACCAAGATGCTAACGGGGCAGGTATGAATGCAAAGATAGAGTCTTTACAGATCATTAGAGCGGTTGCTGCCATCTTAGTTGTTATTTGCCATATTTGGAATGATGGTTGGCTTGGCGCCGAGATTGTAGCGTTGGGGGGCTATGGTGTAGACTTATTTTTTATTCTAAGTGGATTCATTATGTGCCTTACAGTCAAATTGAATTCGAAATCGAAATCGGCCAATGCCTTCTATTTTTTATCAAAGCGCATAGTTAGGATTTTTCCGATATATATCATTTGTGCAGTACCACTTTTACTATTTAATATCAAGGCGGAGGGGCCAAAAGATATGTTTTTTTACGTAGGTAACTTCTTTCTCTTACCTTCGTTCAATGCAAACTTGGATTACAGGCTGGTTTTGGGGCCAGGTTGGACATTGGTATACGAGATGATATTTTATTACATTTTCTCGTTGCTTATGTTGCTTACGCTAAGCAAAAGAAGTTTATTGCAATTTATTATTGGAAGTATGCTCTGTATCGTTTCGATATATCGTCTTTTTAATTTACAAGGCCCTCAAGGTGGATGGGTAAATATAAGTTATATTTTAGGAGATACACTTCTAATCAACTTTGTTTTGGGCATCGTCTGCTTCTATATTTATGAAGCATTAAAAGGGAAAGTAAAAATTAAAATCTCTTATGGACTTATCTTCTTATTAATCATGACCGTATTTGCCGCATATCTATATAGCGAAAAAGGTCTACCACGACTTATCGCTTACGGATTGCCGGCATTTTTTAGTGTAAGCTTTTTGACATTGACAAATCACATCTCGCTTGAAAATAAGGGTCTAAAAAGTTTGGTTGCTATAGGAAACGCTTCGTATAGTATTTATTTGACGCATTATTACTTTGCTTTTTTTAAACCGAAATTTGTGAGCAGATCGCAATATTTTAATATGGATTTCACGATGTTTCTCAATCTGCTGGATATACTATTGGTCCTTAGCGCAGTGGGCGGGGGGATGTTGTTTTATCGTTGGGTCGAACAACCTATTATTAAATATTCTTCAAAAAGATTGTGGTTGAATAAAAAAACGACAGCATAAAAAAAATTGTATGGATTTACAAACATGGAGGAATAGTGATCGGATGGATTATTTTCCTCCGCTATCAAAGGGAGCTATCGTGGATTGGCTTTTACAATCGGAGCAATACTGGTTACGTTGTTTTATGAAGTCACTGCGTGCAGAAGAATACTATAGCTTCTATAGGCCCAACAAGGTCTTAAGATATTTCTATGCTCGGCGTAAAAATCGGTTGGGTCGGAAGTTGGGCTTCTTTATTCCGGCGGGTTGTTTTGCTGAAGGTCTTAAAATTTACCATTACGGTTCGATTCTTGTCAATCCGAAAACGCGTATTGGTAAAAACTGCACGATTCACGGAAATTGCTGTTTAGGAAGTAAGGGTATTTATCCAGATGATTCACCGATCATTGGCAATAACGTGGATATTGGGCAAGGCGCTCAAGTGCTGGGCGGGATTATAATTGCGGATGGTGTAAAGATAGGCGCGGGAGCGATTGTGACGAAGTCTGTCTTAGAACCAAATGTCACGGTTATAGGAATTCCTGCTAGAATCGTCATGAAATAATAGCCGGTTATGTCTATTTACGATTATATAGTCTTGACTTTGCTTTGTCAAAAACAGCATCTAGCCTTGGTTTTAACAAAGGGCTAGGTAGAGATAGATTCTTTTTGTAGAAAAGAAAATAGTATTTATTCAAACGCATAACCATAGGTCTAAAATGAAAGTACTACACATTGTAACAAGAATTGATTCAGGAGGCATAAGCACTTTTTTGTACAATTATTATCAGTTTTTAGACCGCTCGTCGGTACAATTCGATATTGTAGCAATAGATACAGGGACTCGCCAAGCGTACCACGATATCTTTGAATCGTTAGGCGTCCGTGTGTTTTATATGCCTGATCCAATTGTTCAAAGATTGGTTTTTTTGGCAAAGCTGATACGTTCACATCGGTACGATATTGTACATGCCCATATCGAACTGCAATCATCCGTATACTTGGCAGTTGCTGCCCTTTTTGGGGTTAGGGGGCGTGTCGCTCATGCACATTTGTCGATGGCTCGTTCGGGATTGAAAAATAGATTGCTACGAACTTTAATGAACCTAGTAGTATCTGCAAGAGTAGGGGCGAGTGACTTATCTATACATGCTGTTTTCGGCAAGCGCTATGCAAAAAAGGCAATAATCCTCTACAATGCGGTTAATTTGGATAAATTCGGATTTAGAAAACCCATTAGAGATACACAGCGAGAAAAGCTAAAGTTGATGGATAAGTTCGTTTTGGGCTTTGTCGGTCGTCTTTCCATACAAAAGAATGTCTTTTTCCTTTTGGATGTCTTTGCGCTAGTTTTAAAGCAAAAAAGTGATACAATTTTATTGCTGGTAGGGGACGGAGAATTAAGAACGGAAATGGAACTGCGTATAAATCAGATGGATATAAGTGAAAATGTAATTTTTTTGTCTAATCGAGACGATATCCCTGAATTGATGATGGCTATGGACGTGCTGCTACTGCCCTCGTTTTACGAAGGTTTGCCACTCGTATTGGTGGAGGCTCAGGCTGCGGCATTGAAAAGTTTAGTATCCAACAATGTGACAAAACTCGTAGGTATTACGGAATTTATCCAATACGAAGCGATAGATAATGCTCAATTGTGGTGTGATATTATTTTGAGTGAATTCGTAGATTATCCAAGGTATTCTGTGGAAAATATAATAACGGCTAATCGTTTTAATATCCGCGAAGAAGCAAATAGATTAAGTGATTTCTATAATGGATTAATAAATAGGTGATGATAAAACTGTCAGAAGCAGAGAATAATATAATAATCCCTTTGGTTATTGCCTTTACACCGAACTATTTTGTGCCGGTCGCTACATGCATATCCTCGGTCTTACGGAATGCTGCCAAAGATTCACGGTTTCATTTCATCTGTTTGTTGACAGAAGCATTGCCAAACCGTATGCAAGAGCTTCTTTACGAGTTGGTGGGTGACTGCGGTCGATTTACCTTTATGGACTTAACGGGCGCCATAAGCGCTGATATCTACGTAGACCCCAAATACACCATAGCGGCTTCTTATCGTTTATTGCTGCCCGATCTATTGCCGCAATATGATAAAGTTTTATATATCGATTGCGACATGATTTTCCGAAACGATTTGGCGCTACTATATCGTACAATAGATTTGCAAGATCATTATATGGCGGGCGTTTTTGAAGCCACGCTGGATGTGCAGCAGGCGCATATGCAAGCTATTGGATGCGCGCCGGGCACTTATATAAACAGTGGGTTGTTATTGATGAACCTGAAGCAGCTTCGGGCCGATGGAATGGTGGCTAAATTCTTGGAAGCGGCGAAAGAAGAAGGATTGGAGTTTCCGGATCAGGATGTCATTAACCAACTGTGTAAGGGACGCATTATGGGTCTTCCTCCATTTTGGAACAGCATCCGTACATTCTTATTACCACGATATAAAGCTGATTTCTTAAAATTTTACACCGAGCAAGACTGGCAAACCGTGCAACGCATTGGGAATGTGCATTACACAGGGCCAAAACCCTGGAAGACCTTTACGGTTGCTTTTGATCTATGGTGGTCTTACTACAATGTACTTTCCGGAGAGACAAAGCGCTTATTACACGTTGATCCTAAATTAGCGATTTTTGCAAAGATTTATCAACAACCATGGGGAAGATCATTGGTGGATACGTTGCAGAAGCTGTATCGAAAAGGAAAGGGGGGCTGGTGATAAAACATGCTTACCTGATTTTGGCCCATAATGAGTTTGAGGTTTTGCAAACGTTGATTTCGCTAATTGATGATCCAAGAAACGATATTTACGTACATATAGATAGGAAGGTGAAGGACTTACCGGTGCTTTCCGTATTGCAATCGCAATTGTGTATATTAGAGCATAGGGTCGATGTACGTTGGGGATCAGTTTCTCAAATTAAGGCTGAGTATAAGCTGTTTGAAGCTGCCGTTTTGGAAGGTAAGGGATATGATCGCTATCATTTAATTTCAGGGACACATTTGCCACTAAAGTCACAAGATGATATGCACGATTTTTTTAGAAAGAGGACTGGACAGGAAGTGTTGAACTTCTTGTATACGAATGCTTACGAAATTAATATGAAACTCGCCCGCTACCACTTTTTTCTTGATTATTTTCAATACGGTGAAAGATGGCAAAAAGTGATGGCTAATTTTTGCTGGCACGTATTGCTGAAATTGCAATATATTTTGCGTATACAGAAGGATGTGCCTAAGGTCTCCATAAAAGCGAATAATTGGGTAAGTCTGACCGATCGTGCCGTGCAGCATATTTTAAGGCACAAGGAAGATGTTTTGACAAAATTTCGCTGGAGCCTGTGCGGCGACGAATTTTTTGTGCCGTATTTGCTGACCGGGAAAAATAAGCTTTTCGATATCGTTGATGCTCGCAATCTCTTGTATAATGATTTTCAGGGAAGCAACGCTCGCGTGCTGACATCAGACGATGAGGCGTTGCTGTTGCATTCAGATTATTTGTTTGCAAGGAAGTTTAGTAAATCGGCCACGCCTATTGTGGATCGCATTGTTCAACATCTGAGAGACAAACCATGAAGCACGCTTACCTCATATTGGCCCATAATCAGTTTGAAATACTGGAACAATTGCTGGTGTTGATAGATGACCCGCGTAATGATATCTTTATCCACATCGATAAAAAGGTTGTGGATCTTCCGGTATTGCAAACGGAGTTGGCTAACTTATGGATATTGGAGGATCGAATCGATGTGCGCTGGGGTGATGTCAGCGTGGTGGAAGCTGAATTATTACTATTTCAACAGGCCTATCAACACGGACCCTACGGGCATTATCACCTGCTTTCCGGGGTCGATTTGCCCTTGCACGGGCAGGACTATATCCATGCCTTTTGCCAGGTCAACAGCGGAAAGCAGTTTATCGGCTACTCGTCCGGCGATCAGTCGCTTCATATCGAGCGGAAGGTGCAACGTTGGCACTTATTTCCGCGTCATTTCCGGTCGTCTGGATCTTTGGCGGACAATCTTCGGCGAGCTATTCGATTTATAGGTATGCGCGTCCAGCTCGTTTTTGGCATAAGGAGAAACCGGGCAATTCAATTTAAGAAAGGGACCCAATGGGTCAGCTTAACACACGATTTCGTAGCTTTTATGCTGCAGCATACACAACGCCTTTTGGATACCTATCGGTACACGTTCTGCGCCGATGAAATCTTTGTGCAGACTTTGTGCTGGAATTCCAACTTTCGAGATAGCATCTATAACTTAGCCGATGAAGCCGAGGGAAGTCAGCGTCTGATTCGTTGGAAAGATAACCGACTGTACGATTGGGGAGATCAGGATTTTGGGTTGTTGCATGGCTCGGCATTGCTCTTTGCACGAAAATTCAATACACAGCATATGAAAGTTGTGGCGCAAATAGTGTCTACAATCACCACCGCTAATGGAAAAGCAACATGATGGATGCCCCTATCGTATCGGTTATTATACCTGTTTACAATGCAGAGAAAACACTTCCGTTTTGTTTGGCTTCGTTGTCTAAACTGACCTATCCCTACCTACAATTTATATTTGTAGACGACTGCAGTACAGACGGCAGCCTTGCCTGCATAGAAGCCTTTGCAGAAGGGCCACAGCAAGGGGTTCATTGGGATGTTAAAGTCATTCGGCAGGCCGTAAACCGTGGTGTGGCTGCCGCCCGCAATACCGGTTTGGATCATGCCACGGGCACCTATATTTATTATGTGGACGCCGATGATCAGATAGATCCGGAAACCATTGCAGAAGCGGTCGAGAAGGCGCAGCAATTGGATGCGGATATCGTGGGCTTTAATTGGTACCTGGCCTTCGACAAAAATAAGCGCAAAATGAACCAACCTGCTTTCCATACAGCATGGGAAGCTGTAGAGATGATGTTACGCGGAACCATGCGCTGGAATCTTTGGCTATTTTTGGTCAGGCGCTCGCTTTACGAAGAGCATCAGATCCGTTTCCTCCCCGGCATGAATATGGGGGAAGATATGATGGTGATGACCAAACTATTTGCGCATGCCGAGCGTGTGGCGTATATGGACAAGGCTTTTTACCACTACCGGCAATCCAACGAGACATCTTTGACCAAGACCTATAGCGAGCAGCATATGGCACAGGTGGCCGCCAATATACAAGAACTGGAAGGTTTTTTGGCAGCGAGTAAATACGCGTCTCGCATTGGCGACCTGATTGGCTTTTTGAAACTGAACAATAAACTCCCCTTTTTAATCAGCCCAAAAGTGAGCCAATACAAGCGTTGGTTGAGTTGGTTTCCCGAAGCTAATCGTTTGGTGTTAAAAAACACTAGCTTGCCTTGGCGCACCCGACTGCTTCAATATGCGGCGGTCAAAAAACAATTTTGGCTATTAAAAGGATATTATTATTTTGTCATTCGTTTTATCTACGGCATAATTTATCGGTAATCGGATGTTCAAACTGCTACAATACCTATTTTTAACAATTCTGGTCAGTTTTTACTACTTTCCAATAGGTCTGTCTATACTGCCCAGTAGCTTAAACACCAAAAATGTATTGGCATTAGCCGGCATAGTATTGCTGCTGTACAGCAGTATGCGGAGTAAACGTTACGCCATTTCATTGGACCTGATTGGTGCCATCGGCCTTGCCGTGTTTTTTTCCATGGTCTGTCTCTACGCGACCGATGTAAACCATACAGTAGATTATGCCTATGCCAACTATTACATTTCCTTTGCCGTATGGCTTTTTGGTGCCTATGCGGTATGTACGGCTATTCGTCTTGTGCATGGCGAAGCGAATTTTAAATTGATTACCCTGTACTTAACGGCGGTTTGCTTTGGGCAATGTGTTTCGGCGATCCTGATCGATCGGATTCCATCTTTCCAGATCCTCGTCGATACCTACGTTAGCCAAGGCCAGGAGTTCTTTGAGGAGGTAGACCGTTTGTATGGCATCGGGGCGGCGTTGGATACGGCGGGGGTACGTTTCTCCCTCGTGCTGGTGATGCTTTCGGCATTATTGGTTCAGGATGCCGCTATCCGGAAACATGCCGGAAAAGTGACGCTGCTCCTGCTGGCTTTCTTTACCATAACCTTAATCGGCAATATGATGGCGCGCACCACCATTTTAGGCTTTGCGATGGCTTTAGCCTATTTGGGAATAGCCACTGGCGTATGGAGGATGGTTATTCAACAACGTTTTTTTACATTCTTCCTGATCTTCCTATTGATCCTCGTACTGGGTATCAGTATCTCCGTATACCTCTACCAAACGGATGAGGCTTTTCATGATAATATGCGCTTTGCCTTCGAAGGTTTCTTCAATTGGGTAGAAAAAGGCGAATGGCGCACCGATTCGACGGATAAGTTGAATCGGGAGATGTGGGTTTGGCCAACGGACACCAAAACCTGGATTATCGGTTCGGGACTATTTGACAATTTTGTGTATAGCACGGATATAGGCTATTGCCGTTTTATCCTGTATTGCGGGCTAACAGGCTTTTCTGTTTTCGCACTTTTTTTCGTGTACAACTCCTACGTTTTTGCACAAAGAAACCAGCGCTATGCATTGATGTTTTTCTTTTTTCTAGCCATCACCTTCGTCATATGGGTTAAGGTGGCTACCGATATTTTCGTCATCTACGCGCTCTTCTATTGCTTGGACGGTATTGAAACGAACCCTTTTCGTCGTCAGGTGCCCGCCCAAACTCCATTATCACCAGCCACATGAAGATCGTCTACTGCATAGCGGCAACGAGTAACTCCGGCGGAATGGAGCGGGTGCTCGCCAATAAGGCAAACTATTTCGCGCGAATGGGTTTCGAGGTGCATATCGTGACGACCGATCAAGCAGGAAAGCCCAATTTCTTTCCCTTAGATCCCCGGGTGCAGCAACACGATCTGGGTATCAACTACGTGCACAACAACGGACGCAGCTTGCTGTACAAGGTGCTCAGTTATGGGCAGAAGCAAAAGCTGCACCGAAAACGCCTAACAGTGCTCTTGCAAAACCTAAAAGCCGATATCAGCATCTCCATGTTTGACCATGAGGTTTCTTTTTTGCAGCGTATTCCGGATGGCAGTATAAAAATACTGGAAATACATTTTTCCCGCTTTAAACGTTTGCAATATGGTCGTGCGGGTATTTGGGCACTGGTTAACCAATACCGCAGCAAACAAGACCTGAGGTATGCGCAGCAGTATGCGCGCTTCGTGGTGCTAACACATGAAGACCGCGGTTACTGGGGCGATCTGCCCAATATCCGGGTCATTCCCAATGCAAATAGCTTTCGGCCCACTACAGTTTCAGATCGGAAGGAGCATAAGGTGATGGCCGTGGGGCGGTATGATGATCAAAAATGCTTTGCCGACCTGATAGCGGCATGGGCAACAATCAGGCAGGTGCAGCCCGGGTGGGCCTTGCATATCTATGGACAAGGGCCGCTGCAGGGAAAGTTACAGGCGCAAATAGTGCAGTTGGGCCTAACAGGAGTGGTGCGCCTAGAGGCGCCCGTCAAAGATATCGAATCGGCTTATCGACAACATGCGATGTTGGCCATGACCTCGCGCTACGAGGGCCTTCCCATGGCGCTGCTTGAGGCGCAAGCTTGTGGCTTGCCCTTGGTGGCCTACGCATGCAAATGCGGGCCGCGTGATATTATCCGGGACGGTGAGAATGGTTTTTTAGTGCCTGAAGGTGATAAAGCTACATTGACCGAGCGCCTGTTGCGGTTAATGGAGGATGAAGTGCTGCGCCAACAGATGGGGCAGGCTGCCGAGCGTCGATCGTTGGATTTTACGGAAGATGTCGTTATGGAACAATGGTTAAACCTATTTTCGGAATTGCAAACAGCACATGGAAAACAGAGATAGCAGCAGTCCGCGTAAAACTATTGTGGTTTCGGCGGTCAACTTGAACCGGGGTGGTACCCTGCGGATATTGCGGGAATGCCTGGGTTATTTGTCGGTCTTCGCTGCCGAGTCGGGGTGTCGCGTGGTAGCTATTGTCTATAAAAAAGAGCTTGCAGATTTCCCGCATATCGAGTACATCGAAACACAATGGCCCAAAAAGCGTTGGATAAACAGGCTTTGGTATGAATATGTATCGCTGCGCAAAGTAGCCCAGCAGCTGCAACCCATCACCCTTTGGCTTTCGCTGCATGATACCACACCTTCGGTGCAGGCCGAGCGCCGGGCAGTATATTGCCACAATTCCTTTCCGTTTTTGAAATGGGATCACAGGGACTTGTTTTTTGCGCCCCAAATTGTGGCCTTTGCCTTATTCTCCCGTTTTTTCTACCAAAAAAATATCCGGCAGAATGACTACTTGGTGGTGCAGCAGGAGTGGTTTCGCGAGGCTTTTGTCCGGATGTTCCGCTTGCCTTTCGAAAAGATTATTGTCGCGCCACCGCAGCAGGAAGAACCTGCTGTTGCTGATACAACGAGCCGAGCGGATCCGGAGAAATATGTGTTTATTTACCCGGCCATCGGAGATAGCCATAAAAATATCGAATGTGTATGCGCTGCGGCAGAAATCCTTTGGAAAAAGGGCATACAGCATTTTGAGCTGCTGCTAACGATCAGCGGAACCGAAAATAGGTATACGAAATGGCTGCACCAACGTTGGGGCAAAGGCGTGCCCGCGCTTCGCTTCCTAGGGTATCTGGAAAGGGAAACGCTATACCAGTATTACCAACAAGCCGACTGCCTGCTTTTTCCGTCCAAAGTGGAAACTTGGGGCCTGCCGATCTCGGAATTCGCCGCGTTTAAGAAGCCTATGCTGCTGGCCGATTTACCTTACGCGCGCGAAACGGCAAAAGGAAACAGCGAAGTGGCCTTCTTCCCGACAGACAAGCCGCAGATTTTGGCCGAGCAGATGCAGGCAATTATAGCGGGCAACCGCGCTTTTTTGCAGGCCGCGGAGCGGGAGGATTTGAAAGAGCCGGTGGTGCACGCTTGGAAAGCGCTATTTGAAAAATTGTTGGAACAGTAAAAAACAGAGGGATGAAGGTATTGCAACTTGGTAAATTTTACCCCATTCGGGGTGGTGTGGAGAAGGTGATGTATGATCTGATGCTGGGGCTATCGGAGGCCGGTGTTCCGTGTGATATGCTTTGCGCTTCTACCGAAGACCAGCCCGGGGAAACCATTCATATCAACCCCCTAGCGCGCGTTTTCGTGATGCCGACGCAGATCAGTGCGGCTGCGACCAAACTGGCGCCTAGCCTGATCACGACGTTGCGTCGCATCGCAAAAAATTATGATATCATCCACGTGCACCATCCCGATCCGATGGCCTGCTTGGCCTTGTACCTCGCTGGGTACAAGGGTAAAGTACTGCTGCATTGGCATAGCGATATATTAAAGCAAAAGCTATTGTTGAAAGTCTATGCTCCTCTCCAAAGCTGGTTGATCAAGCGTGCCGACCATATCGTGGGCACCACGCCCAAATATGTGGCCGAGTCGCCATTTCTTCGAAAGGTGCAGCATAAAACAAGTTATATCCCGATCGGGGTAGAGCCCTTACACCCTGATCCGGCGCTTGTTGCGCAGCTTCAAGCGCGCTACGCCGGTAAAAAGATCGTCTTGTCCCTCGGACGCCTCGTAGCCTATAAAGGCTATGCCCATCTGATTGAGGCAGCGAGCAACCTACCCGACGATTACCATATCCTTATTGGTGGAAAAGGGCCGTTACGGGAAGAACTGCAGGCGCTTATTGTCGAACGAAATCTACAAAAAAAAGTATCCTTGTTGGGCTATGTTGCAGATGAGGAAATTCCGGCGTATTTTGCGGCATGCCATCTGTTTTGCTTGCCTTCAGTCTTAAAAACGGAAGCATTCGCGATTGTACAGATCGAAGCCATGTCTTGTGGAAAGCCAATCGTGTCTACGGATATACCCGAATCGGGTGTAAGTTGGGTAAACCAAGACGGTGTCTCGGGGCTTGTGGTGCCCATTGCGGATGCGCTGCAATTGGCACGTAAAATTCAAGAGATTGGGGAAAACCCCCGCTTGTACGAGCAGCTATCGGCCGGTGCAAAGGCTAGGTTTGCCTCGCTTTTTACGCGAGGGCATATGGTGGAGGTAGCCCTAACGGTGTACCGCCAATTGCTGGAAAGCAAGATAAAATAGGCAGGTTGTAAATACGCATATTTTAAATTGTTGGCTTTTTGCTAGACAAATTGCGAAACCTTTACGTATTTTAATTGCTTTATTATTCAACAAGGCGAGATGATAGACAGGCCACGAAAAGTAGTGATCAACAATCGGCTGTTCTTTGACGAGATCGAACCCTACTTGGTCGAAGGGCGTGAAGTGGTGTTTTTCGTGAAAGGCGGAAGCATGCGTCCGTTCTTGCGCGAGGGAGACAGAGTCGTCATTAGGAAGCCCACGGCCTACCGTTGGAAACGCGGTGAGGTGCTGCTGGCCAAGTGGAAACAGCAATATGTGCTGCACCGCTTGGTGAAAAGGGACGGCGCATTGTTGGGTTTGGCAGGCGATGCCAATTTCGCGCAGGTCGAATGGGTGAAAAAAGAGGATGTAATGGCCGTTGTGCTTTCTGCCCATCGTGGCGATCGGCAGATTTGGAATGCAGAGGCGCACATATCCCGTCTATTTGGCTTGTGTTGGTATTATTTGCGACCTCTAAGACGAGTGGTTGCTAAAGTGAAAAAGATAAACACTGCACGATGATTTTAAGAGAAGATTTAATGCTCAGACATGTGGGAGACGATTACATCATTGTAGAACCGGGACAGGATCAAATAGATATGTCACGCGTGTATACCTTGAACGAAACAGCGGCTTGGCTATGGGAGCAGTTGCAAGGCAAAGATTTCAATTCGGATGATGTTACGGCACTATTGCTCGAGCGCTACGAGGTCGATAGGCAAACTGCTGCGCAGGATGCCGATGCATTAATCGCATTGTTCCAATCGCAGGGTCTGGTTAAAAAATAATGGATGGGCGAAGAACGGATACAGCATGCTTTTTTTTGTTTATTGCGGTTGGGTCTTTGGGAGGCCAGGCAGGAACATCCTGCAGCCTGTTTTCCCCTAGAAACCTTGCAATGGGAAAGGCTTTACCAGCTGGCCATAAACCATACCGTAGAGGGTGTTTTATTTGATGGGCTGCAGAAACTGCCAACCGAATTTCTCCCGGACAAAACGTTGCGCTTACGCTGGACCGTAAGGGTAGACGCCATTGAACGGCGCAATCTGTGGATGAACAAAATCATTGCTGCGCAAACCCGGGTCTTTAAGCAACAACAGATACAGCCTGTCTTGCTGAAGGGGCAAGGGCTGGCACAATGTTACCCCAATCCAAACCGCCGTATCTGCGGCGATATTGACTGGTATATTGCCGACAAAGCATCTTACACACGTCTTTATGCCTTGTTCCGTTCTCGCAACCTCAATCCGGAGAAGCAAGCAGGATTTAGCTTCAGCGTGCTATGGAACAAGTGCGATACCGAGTTGCACGCGCGTCTCCTCGATATACATAACCCCTTTCTAAACCGCTACTTAAAGCGGTTGGAAAAGCAGGAGCAGCCACATCGGCAAGCCATGGTGCTGGATGGCGAAACGATCGTTCTGCCTTCGGCGGCATTGACACTCGTTCAAGTAAACGCGCATATTCTGAAGCACTTGCTTTCTTTCGGCATTGGCATACGTCAACTTTGCGATTCGGCCAGGGTTTGTTGGCAATATGGGCCAGCGCTGGATGGCCAGCGGCTGAAAAGGCTGTATGAAAAACTGGGTATCCGGAAGTGGATAGACCTCCTGCACCTCGTATTGGTAAAATATATGGGACTGGACGCCAGGTTGTTGCCCTTTCCTTTGCCGGAGGGACTGGAAGCCGATTGGATGATGCAGGAAATCTTGACGGCGGGAAATTTCGGATTCCACGATGAGCGGGTTGATTTGGCGCGAGAAGAAGCGACGAACGGACGCGTGGACAGTTTCAAGAGATGGCGGCGCAATTTTAGGCTGTACGTGCGGTACGCCCCCTACGAGACCTGCTTTTTCCCTTTTGTGCAATATTATTCCCGTTTCTTAAAATAAGCTGATGCGTGCACACTCGTTGACATATCAATTGCGTTGGGCTTGGTCGCTCACGCGTGGTTACCGAAAACCGCTCCTCGGCTATTTCCTCTTGGAACTATGGGCTATCGGCCTCTCTTTACTCTTTGTATTCTTTTCGAAACGGGCCATCGATTTGGCTATCCACGCGGTGTCGGGCAACCTGCGGATGACATTGGCTGCCCTGGTGGCAACCGTACTTTGCGGTTTATTGGTAAAGGCCATTTCTACCAGGTGGAATCAGGCGACTGGATTGCAAATGGAACTAGGGTTGCAGCGCATGCTTTTAGGCGGACAGATGCGGGCTGTGTGGAAATTCGCCAAAGATTGGCATACGGGCGACTTGATGCTCCGCTTGCAGGGAGACAGTGTCGAGGTGTCGCAGATGCTAAGCCAAGGTGCGCTTTCTTTCTTGCTGGTCCTGCTGCGGTTGGGGGCTTCCTTTGGTTTCCTTTGGTTGATGGACCCGATGTTGGCGCTGGTTATTGTAGGTATTTCGCCACTTTTTTTGTTTTCTAAACTCTATTTCCGGAAAATGCGCCGCCTCAATGCAGCAGTCAAACAGGCAGAAAGTAACTTTGGAAATGTGCTGCAGGAAAATCTGCGCTTTCGCTTGCTCATTCGTGCGTTGGGGTTAATCCCTGCGCGAGAAAAAAAGCTTAAAGATGGTCAAGACCACGTGTTCAAGCTTAAAATGGCGCAGCAGAATTTTGCCGTGGGCAGTCAGACGATTATGAAATTTACGATAAACGGAGGGTACTTGTTGACTTTTATCTGGGGTATTTATCGCTTAAATGCGGGCGAGATATCGTTTGGCACCATGGCGGCGTTTCTGCAACTGGTAGGGCGCATACAGACGCCTATCTTACAGGCCATGTCTTTCGTTCCTCAGTTTATTCGCTTTCGTACCGCCACGGATCGCTTGCTGGAACTGCACCATGATGAAAAAGAAGCTGCCGTACAACCCGAGCGCTTAACCGACCCCCAACGTATTATCTTCGAGAAGGTAGGGTTCCGTTACGAAGATAGCCTCGTCATCGCGGATTTCTCCGCGGAAATAAAGCGCGGCCGTCCTGTCGCCCTGGTTGGCGCGAGCGGACGTGGGAAAACTACATTGATCCGCTTATTGCTGGCCCTCATCAAAACGCACCAAGGCGCCATCCGTATCGAACAAAATGGTCAATCTGTTGTTTTATCCAATGTACACCGCGGGAATTTTGCTTATGTTCCGCAAGGAAACTCTTTGTTTAGCGGGCGTATACTAGACAATTTAGTTTATGGGACGAGCATCGATGCTGACCGAATCAAGCAGGCTATCTACTTGGCCAATGCGGAGTTTGTTTATTCCTTGCCGCAAGGACTCGAAACCGTTGTTGGCGAATCGGGCTTTGGGTTGTCGGAAGGGCAGGCGCAGCGTATAGCGATTGCGCGCGCCATGATGCAGGATGCGCCTATCTGGCTTTTCGATGAGATTACTTCCGCACTGGATCCCGAAACGGGTGAAACGATTGTCCAGCGGCTTTTGGAAGCTGGAGGCGAAAAGATTATGCTATTTGTCACACACGATATGAAGTTGGCAGCACAATGCCATGAAACCATCTACATGCAGGGTTAATGAAGGACGTAAAAACAATCAACCAAAACGAAAGCCAACAGCGGATGCACTATGTCATCGCGGATCTACTTATGGAAATTTACTTGCCGCGGACTGTCAATAGCGCCGAGGCGCTGCCCAGTTTTGCACCTTTTCTCGTTGAGCACACCGATGGAGATCCCATCCTGAGCGTAACCGTAGGCTTTGAAAAGTTACAGGACGATATGGAGCAGACCAAGTTGCTCAGTGAAGAGTCACTGGTTTGGGGCGACCATTTCCAGTTTCGCGAATCAGAAAATTACTACTACACCATCTTGCGTACTTCAACGAAGCAAGAAGAATGGAAAATGCGTAGTTCCAAAGATTTTTTCCACAATGAGGTATACGCTGTGGAAAACGAAATACAGTCTACTACGGTACTTTCTTGGCTGTTAATGGTTACCTTCGCTCAGTCGGCTCTTCGTTATCAAACACTGCTGGTTCATGCGTCTGTAGTGGAGAAACAAGGAGGGGGCGTGGCGTTCTTGGGAAAGAGCGGTACGGGAAAAAGCACCCATAGCCGATTGTGGCTGACGTATCTGTCAGGTTATCAGTTGCTGAACGACGATAATCCTGCTATACGGATTGCTGCCGACAACAAGGTGTGGATATACGGCACGCCCTGGAGTGGCAAAACGCCCTGTTATCGAAACGTAGGCGTGGCGTTGCGCGCGGTCATTCGTCTTTCTCAGGCCAAAGAAAATAAGTTGGAATGGAAGAGAGGCAAGGAGGCGCTGATAACGTTGCTGCCCAGTGGTTCTGGTTTACGGTGGAACAGCGGTCTTTTCGGAGCAATGACATCCATTTTTCAACGCGTGCAGGAATATGTACCCGTTGGACATTTAAATTGCCTACCCAATGCGGAGGCCGCACTGCTCTGTGAAACCGAGATTGAACAAAAACAAATAAACGAGGTACGCGAATGAAGCCATTGTCCTCATACATAACCATAGCAGGCTCTATACCAAGAGGTGGTTGCATAATAGGAGGTGGTTTCTCAACTTTAACAACAATTTAGTCAGATGAAAAATTCGGTCATCATTATTTTCGCTTCATGCATTCTTGCGTTTGCGTCTTGCATCGTGCCTAAAAAAGTGGTCTATCTGAAAGATATGGAGGCCAATAAGGTGTACAATACGGCGTTGGTGCCGCCCTTGCGGATACAGAAAAACGACCGCCTAAGTATACAGGTTACGTCAAAAAACCCAGAACTGGCTGCACCTTTTAATCCGGATGGTGGGGTGTATAATGTCTCGGCACAGGGATCGGTGACTGCCGTACCTATGGCAGGCCCCAACACCAACAAAGGCTATTTGGTCGATCAGGATGGGAATATCGAGTTCCCGGTGCTGGGCACGATCAATGTCGAAGGGCTGACCTTAGACGGCGTGCGCGATATGATGCGCGATAGACTGGTGCAGGAAAAGCTGATCAGCGATGCTGTGATCAAGATTGAGCTGATGAATCTAAAGATCACCATGATGGGCGCCGTAGGCGCTGTCGGTGTGCTGGATGTCCCGGATTCCAGAATTACGCTGTTGGAGGCCATCACACGTTCAGGTGGTTTAACGGCCAACGCAAAGACAAATAAAGTCGCGGTTATTCGCGAAGAAGCCGGCGGAAGGAAAATGTATCTCAACGATATTGAAAAAATGGATGTATTCAATTCGCCAACCTACTACCTGCAGCAGAACGATATCGTGTATGTAGAACCAAGAACGGGCGAAATGACTCCGCGGGAGACCATGACCTTGACTTATTTTGGTTTGATCACTGGCGTGGCAACCATGGTGTTGACCCTCTTGAACTTGATGCGTAATTAACTGTTTGGCCCTATGGATAATCAATCGTATAACCCCTATTTCGAAAGCAGAGAGAAAGAAGGGAAGTCGCTGAACCTGATAGATTTGATCAAATACCTGCTGCTGCACTGGTATTGGTTTGTATTATCTATACTGGTATTCGGGGGGTATTATTACTACGAGTATAGCAAAACACAATTTTTATACAGCCGGACGCAGACCGTCATGATCAAGAGTACGTCCAATACTTTGAGCGTAAGCCGTGCAACGCGCTTGAACAGCTATTACAATACGGTTAATGTCGCCGGCGAGATCCTGCAATTGCGTTCCAAAGAGCTGATGCGCAACACGATCAGCCGGCTGCATGCCGATGTGAGCTATTCGGTGCAGAAAGGCTTGCGAACCATCGAATTATATCGCGAGTCGCCATTCGACGTCAAATTGCTGCAGGCCAAGCCAGAAAGCAGCTTTGCCTTTAAACTGACCGCTATTGACTCTACAAAAGTACGTTTTGCCATTACGGAAGGCGATTTGGAAAGCTATACGGAGGTGCCCATCGGCAAGGAACTGAAGACACCGTTTGGGCGTATTGTTATCCAAACCACAAAAACATTTAATAAGTCGTATTACGGCGAGCCGGTAACTGTCGCTAAATCACCCCGCGAGGGCATGGTGGGTTACTACCTGGGACGTCTGCGTATCGAACAGATGCAGGACGACGCATCGTTGTTGTCCATGTCTATGGAAGATGTGTCGGCCGAACGTGCAGGAGATATGCTGTCCACTTTGGTCACGGTTTACAATCAGGAAACAGTGGAAGACAAAAATCGGATCGCCAAAAATTCTGCCGAATTTATAAAAGAGCGCATTGCCATCATCGAAAGCGAGCTCGGAGACGTAGAAACCAACTTGGAAGAAATGAAGGCGCGCAACGAAGGGATGGACGTGAACACGGCAACGGATGTATTTTGGGGCGAAAGCCGTGCCTACCAAACCTCCACCCGTAGCATTGAGACGCAGCTGCGTTTAGTGGAGTTAATGCGGCAACGTGTGGACAATGCCAACGAAAACAGTAGCCTGATCCCAACCAATACGGGCTTGGTAGATGAAAATATCGAAACGCAAATTGCGGAATACAACGCGGTGCTCCTCAAACGAAACCGTTTTGTCGAGGGGAATAATGCAAACAATCCGATTGTACAGGACATGGAATCGGTATTGGGTGCTATTCGCGATAATATTTACCGCTCGGTGGACAACTCGGTTTTAGGGCTGCGTATCCGTATCCGCAATTTACGGGAGGATGAAGCAGCGTCGCGTGCGAAAGCGCAAGCCTTGCCCGCCAAGCAACGCATGATGCTGTCTATTGAAAGGCAGCAGAAGGTCAAGGAAGAACTGTATATCCTGTTGCTTAACCGGCGGGAGGAAAATGCGCTGAATCAAGCCATGACCGATGACAATTTACGCGTCGTGGATCCACCGTCAGGCAGTGAAGCGCCATTTTACCCCAACAAGGTGCGTAAAGTGATGACCGGCGTGGGCTTTGGTCTGGTACTGCCTACCGTGGTGCTTATGCTGTTGCTGCTGTTGGATACCAAGATCAACGGGCGCAAGGATATCGAAGAAGCAGTGTCCGTGCCTTTTTTGGGAGAAATCCCCTATGCTAAGCGTACATCGCGCAACCAGGATGATGTCGTGGTCAACGAGCAAGGTCGCGATCCCGCAACCGAGGCCTTCCGCATTCTCCGCACCAACATCGGCTTTATGTCTTCAGCAGAACGGGAGATCCGCGTGATCACTTTCACCTCCTTCAATGTGGGTGCAGGAAAGACGTTCACGGCCGTAAATTTGGCCGCCAGTTTAACATTTCTGCTGCAAAAGGTGGTCTTGCTCGACTTGGACCTGCGGAAAGGAACCTTAAGTGACCACCTGAAACTCGGATCCGTAAAGGGAGTAACGCACTTCTTGGCAGATCCGGCCGTGTCGTTGGAGCATATCACGTACCGCGCCAATATCGGTAGAGGGGTCGATGTCATACCTATTGGCGTTATTGCACCAAACCCGGTCGAGCTGCTGCTCAGCAAGCGGCTGGATATTTTGCTGTCGCAGTTGAAGGAACGCTACCGCTATATTATCGTCGATAATGTGCCGATCGATTTGGTCGCAGATGCCGCTGTCGTAAACCGTATTTCTGAGCTGACGATATTTGTGGTGCGGGCCGGTGCAATGGATAAACGCCTCTTGCCCGAAATCGAAAAGATTTACCGCAAAGGCAAACTGAACAATATGGCCATTCTACTCAACGGTATCCGCAAGCAGAAGTCAAGCTATGGATACGGTTACGGTTATGGCTATGGCTATGGCTACCAAAAAGAACGGACGGGTTTCTTACATTTCTTCAAACGCTTGTTCCGCGGGTAAATCTGCCTGCACAGGCAGGCATGTTACTGCTCGGAGCTGAGCTTCGCATAGCAGCAGGGCACCCTTGCAATCGAGCAATGCGCTGCCCTTCTAATACGTAGGCTTGTAGCGCACGTGCCGCATAGCCGAGCGCAAGATCGTTGTCGCTTCATATATAAACAGTGCGCTATCGGCAAGTTGCTGCAGGACGTTGTCGGCGCGCAGTGACGCAAAACGCAAGAACCGTGACTGATTGCATGATCAAGATGCAACGTACGCTTTAGCATACCTCCTGAAGGACGCGTGCATAACGCGAATGCTACGTAGCATTCGTTTCACGAAATGTGAAATTTCCTCTAAGTAATATTAAAATACTTTAGTGTTAACGTACGACTTCTTTTAGCTTTTCCAAGTTGCTAAATCGACATCCGAAGATAGCTGATATGTTGTACACGATGCTTAATCGCGCATGGCCATGAAGGTTTTGCAGCTGTGCTATGTCTTAAATCGCATAAACATGTCCATATAGCGTTTATCCGACAGGCTGCTGCAAGCATGCAAGAGGATGACCTTAGCCGACAACGAGCTGTTGCTTTCAAACAATAAGCCATTGCATGTACACAACAAGTGCATGCTACGTAGCATTTTTACGATCTCCGCGCTTATTATCCTGGTTTACATGGTCTCAAAATAGTTTTTGCTCGATCATCCTAAATTTTCAAATGGTGTTGGTTACTGTCGTAGGCAACCGTTACCGCTATTTTTCCGCGCCTACTTCTCCCTCTTTTGCGACATCTCATAATTAGGGCATCCTTTTGGAATTATCGCTGCATGACGAATGAAGGATATTTTGACAGTAAGCCTGTAGAGGTATCGCTACAAGAATAAATAAACCCTTGAATGTAGACAGAATTCGACAGCACTGACGTATGCTATTCAATAACTTTGTCCCAATCAATATAGCGTAGCCACAGCGATAGATCGGGAGATTTAGATAGGCTATCAAAAAGATATAAAAAGCAAAATAAAAGCATCAACACTATGAAAACGATTTTAATGACTTTGGGAGTTTCACTTTGCGTCTTTGCGTCCTCTGCACAAACGGTGGTATCCACCCCAGATTCGACGGTGGAAGTGAGCGGCGAAAAACACCGAGTTGTCACCAATAAATTTTTTGATAACTGGTTTATCGGAGCGGGTGTTGGTGGGCAGTTTTTTTATGGCGATCACAACAAACAGATGAAATTTGGAGATCGCCTGGTGCCGGCCTACGAATTGCATGTGGGCAAATGGTTTACGCCCGGTATCGGTGTTCGTTTGGCTTTGAATGGCTTGAAGAACAAAGGGGTGACGCAAAACGGAAGCCACACGACGGGCGTGGTGTACGATGCATCACAAGGGCTGTACGGACAGGAATTTCAATACCTCAACCTACATGGTGATGTGCTCTTTAATGTGAGCAATATGATTGGAGGCTACAATCCGGATCGCTTCTACACATTCAGTCCTTATGTAGGTCTCGGGGCTATGTATACATGGGAGGAGCCGAAAACAAGGGAGGTCAGTGCAAATTTAGGCTTGTTCAATAGCTTCCGCTTAAACCCCTCGTGGGATTTGACTTTGGATATTCGCGGGAGTTTGGTGCATGATCGCTTTGACGGTGAGCTGGGTGGCCGAAAGGACGAAGGCATGTTGACAACAGCTTTGGGAATTGTGTACAAATTTGGCAAACGGGATTGGGATAAAAACACCAAGACCGTGATCCGCTATACCAATGAAACCGAGTTGAGGGCGTTGCGCGATAAGGTCAATGAATTGGCGGCCGATAATAATGCGCTGAAAAAGCAATTGGCGGATGCCAAAAATAATACCGTTACGGAGGTCATCGTGGATAAAAACGTTCTGGCCGCACCAATATTGGTGACTTTCCCCATCAACAAAAGCACAGTAAGCAACGAAGCCCGCGTGAACCTTGGCTTCTTTGCAAAGATCATCAAAGAAGGCGATCCGGCACTGAGCTATTCGATTGTTGGTTATGCGGATAAGGGGACCGGCTCAAAATCCACCAATGATCGGTTGAGCCGCGAACGGGCGCAGGCCATCTACAACGTCTTGGTCCGCGAATTCGGTGTGCCGGCAAACCAGCTGGAAGTAGACTACAAAGGTGGTGTGGATAATATGTTCTATGATGATCCGCGTTTGAGCAGAGCCGTCATTACCATTGGCAAATATAAAAATAAATAATGCAAGAGTTACGTGCAGAGAGAGAAGTGGAGTAGAGAGGTGAGATTGAATTGGTGCGGTATCTAAATGTAGGCTGAGGTTGGACAGATGAGGATAAGGGCTGTGTTCGAAAAATTGAACACAGCCCTTTTTATTTTATTTTTTTTAAAAAAGATACAACTTTTCAAAATTCATTGTAGCTTTGTAGCAGAAATTGATAGAAGTACTATCAAATGCTTATGAACGATTGCACAGCGCCGCACTTTGGCGATGCGACAATCACGCTTATGAAAATATTGTTAATTCGATTAACCGTCGGAGCAAACGTTGACCTGTATTCTCGTCAACGGGTGAAAATCATAGGAAGCATAGACATTTAGGTAGCACGCGTCGTGACCCCGTTCACAGCTTTACGCTTGCCATGCCTAAATATCGATGCAGCCGAATTTTCACAGGCTCTTTGGCGGTTTGGTCGCAAATCGATTCGGCTATGAAAGATACCGTGAAACGTTTGTACCTGCCTCCGGGTGTGCTCATGTATTCCATTGAGCTGGAGAGTAGCATCGCTGCAGCTTCTGCAACCATTTCTGGAGGGCCGGGAGGCCAACCTGACGTACCGCAGGTAGAAGACTGGACCTCCGACGAGGACATGGGCAGTAGGCTAGGGGAATTTTAAACAGAGGCATGAACTATCGGAAAGCTCGTTTATGAAAAGACAACTACACGTTTCGAAATTCGCCGTGTTTTTTGTGGCGACAGCGTTGCTGCTGCTGCAGGCGGCTTGTTCAAAAGGCACAAGTGAGGAATCTGTTGCAGGAGATATGACGGAAATCACGGTAAATCTAACTGGCATAGAGGGAGAGGTATCGGAAGAACTACTGCTGCAATCCAGTGCAGGAAGGAAATCCCAGTCGGCTCAGCTGCTGCAGGGGGAGACTCAGGCCTATTCTTTTCCTGCTTTTGACGCGCAGGTTGAACAACCCGTGGATGATGATTATGCCGTCAACGGATTGCCCAAGGTGAACCAAGTTAGAAATACTGCTGGAGGAAAACGCATGGCAGCTGTCCCGCTAGCCCCTCGCGTTCGATATAGAATCGTATTGTATCGCGCGAACGGAACGTTCCATGACTCGCAGCAAGGTATTGTGGGGAGTCCACTTCGCATCAACGTGGCGCGTGGCGAAACCTATACCTGGTATGCATATTCCTATAACGATACGCTCGATGTAGCCGATTTGGCCAATTACAACAACCCCGTCGTGCCGACGGGTACAACGCGCGACCTGATCACGGCATCCGGCACAAGGCAAATCACGGCGAGTGGAAATACACCGCTGAATGTCGTCCTGCAGCACCGAACCAATCGCGTAGCGGTGGAAGTAAACACCATGGGGATGTTCTCCACGCTCAGCGCCGTGACCGTCACGTTGGGAGGCAATTACTTCACATCCGGGACCTGCGACCTCCGCACGGGTGCTGTTTCTGGTGCAAGCACCTACACAACGCCCGTGTTGACAGCGGCGAACTTGCCTAACCTCCCCGGAACCACAACGGGAGATCAAAAAGTAGCATACTACTATACGCTCAGCAATACCGCGATACCCACGATGCGGGTCACGTTGACAAATCTCTCCGTAACCCCATATGGCACCGCCACTCCTCGGAATTTTACCGGTCAGCAGGCGGCCTTTCAATTTAATGTAACGGCTTTCGCCGCCTTGGGCGGCAGTAAGAAAGCGCGGATCGACCTGATCGAATCTCCTCTTACCTTGGGAACGGCACGTTGGGCGCGCAACAACTTATATCTAAATGGAAATAGTGCAACAGGTCATAACCCGTACCGCTTTTACGCGACAAATGGCTCACAAACGGCGCGCGAAAGCTTTTGGCCTTGGCGTGGTTTGTTGCCCAGTGGGCAAGCGGGAACAGGAGACCCTTGTCGGCAAGTATATCCCGCGAACGCATGGCGAACCCCATCACCCGATGAATATCAAAGCATATTGCCTACGGCGCATACATTTGTGTCGACTGGGAATCGACATATCAATTACACCGCAGCGACGGGCATCGGTGCTCCCTACGCAGGAACTCAGCTCACTTTTTACGCGAATGGCTTTGGTAACGTTTTAGGTTTGATAGGTGGTGTTCTAAACGTTAGTCTGTCCTACAACCACCAAAACACCCGTGCGCACCTTTGGGCGGACGATCAGGTGATAAATGTGGTGGCAGGCATAGGAACCTATTTCTATCTAATGACTGATAAGCCTGCAGGTGTAATACCAGCCCTGGACCCAGCAGAACAAAGTACCCAGGTATCTGTAGCCGTTTTGAATAACATTAGTTTGTTGGGCATATCCTTGTTGGAATCAGGCTATAGAAACGTCCGCTGCGTCCGTAATCCTGCGGTACCTACGACGACTGTACCTTAGTACTAGCAAAAAATCTTGTCACCTGTTGCGCTATATTGGTTCTAAAACAGCATAGCGCAACTATTTTTTTTCTGCGCACACTGTAGATTTTAACCTACATATATTTTTCTTTTCGCTCCATTTGTTTGCCTCCGCTGCGTAAAACTATACCTTTGGATAATCTATGGCAAACTGTTTTTTGGGGAATGGTATAAATTCGCGTGACGTGGATTTAAAGCTTGATTTACAGGTGTGATGCATAAGAGATATACAGAAACAGAAAAAGATCAAATCGTTTTTAAGATCGTGTGTGGCGAACTTTTTTTGGAAGAAGCTTCCAGAATATATAATGTTTCCACGGTAAGCCTTATCAAGTGGCTTAAAGAAAGGCAACGGTTGATTGATCGCTATTTTCGGTCCACAGGCAAATAAATCAGGTTGTTGGTGCAATTTGCTCGTTCGGTCGAATAAAAACAGGATATCAAGATGTTTGTCGTTCGACAAGAAAAGCTTTGCTTAAAATAGCTGCACATGTTCAACGCGTCCATCATTTCCACATGTTTTGTTAATTACTATAGATGAAATTACATGATTTAAAACGTTTTCTGCTTTGCGCAGCTTGCCTGTCGTGCTGCACAATAACCTGGGCTCAATATCGTGTCGGGGGAAGCAGCTGGAGCGAAAACTGGTTTGTAGGAGCCGGTGTCGGCGGGCAATTTTATTATGGCGATCACAACCGGAATATGCGGTTCTTTGATCGGCTTGTACCGGCCTATGAGCTCCACGGAGGCAAGTGGTTTACTTCAGGGTTGGGATTACGCATGGGCTTGAACGGTTTGCAAAACCGAGGATTAACCCAAAATGGCAGCCATGGAACAGGCGAGGTTTACGACGCTACAAAATGGTTGGATAAACAACAATTCAACTATGTGCATGCCCATGGCGATGTGCTATTCGACTTGATGAATATGATTGCCGGATATGATTACCAACGCTGGCATGCCATACCCTATATCGGAATGGGGCTGATGGCCACTTGGCAGCGCCCGCGTGCGCGCGAGATCAGCGCAAGCCTCGGGCTATTCCAAACCCTTTATATCAACCCAATTCTTGATCTTACGTTGGACTTCAGAGGCAGTATGGTCAATGATCGCTTCGATGGCGAAGTTGGCGGGCGGAAAGATGAGGGCATGCTTACCGCTGCCGTTGGGATTGTTTATAAGATCAACTACCAGGATTGGAATCGTCCGCGGTGGGAAGCACCTCCCCGCAGGGGCCCTAGACGGGCACTGCAACGACGCTTTTCTCCAAGCGATGTTGTCGCACATTACGACGTGCTAAAACGCCTTAAAGATGGTGCGGAAGACCCAACAGAAAATCCATCTTTACCGTAACATTCTCCACACGTCGCATCCCGGCCTTTAGGAGCCCATCCATTCCACTTTCCGCTGCGCCTGTTGGGCGCGGCATATCGGTAGCGTTTAATTTTTTTAAAAAATTATTGATCTATTCTTGTGTGCTACAAAATTATTGATTAATTTGTAGCTGTTATACTACAATCGCCAATTCACGGGGATGTTCATCCAGCGCGCGCGAGGTATATGCTTATAAAAATTAAATAGTTTAAAACTGCTACTTATGAAAATACTGATGCTAGGTCTTGGGTTGACCTTTGTATTTTCGGGCATACGTGCCCAATCTTCAAAGGTTACTGCCGATTCTACGGTGGAGGTGAGTGCAGACAAGCACCGTGTCGTGACCAACAAGTTTGCCGACAACTGGTT
Organism: Sphingobacterium griseoflavum; assembly: GCF_014653155.1. GTDB lineage: Bacteria > Bacteroidota > Bacteroidia > Sphingobacteriales > Sphingobacteriaceae > Sphingobacterium > Sphingobacterium griseoflavum. The sequence continues at coordinate 241,535 of NZ_BNAF01000008.1, forward strand.
TGTTGGCGCAGGGGTGGGCGCGCAGTTTTTTTACGGTGACCATAACCGGCAGATGAACTTTGGCGATCGTTTGGTCCCGGCTTATGAATTTTTTGTCGGCAAGTGGTTTACACCGGGCATAGGTACCCGGTTGGCTATCAATGGCATACAAAACAAAGGGGTCACACAAAATGGAAGCCATTCCACAGGTGTCATTTATGATGCTTCGCAAGGTTTATATAACCAGGAGTTCAACTACCTCAATCTGCACGGCGATGTACTCTTCAATTTTACGACGCTGTTTAAGGGGTATAAACCCGATAGGTTTTATGAAATTAGTCCTTATGTAGGTCTTGGATACATGTTTACCTGGGAGGAACCCACGGCAAACGAAGTGAGCGCCAATATCGGACTCTTTAACAAATTTCGTTTGAACCGCGCATGGGACCTCACCTTGGATCTACGTGGAAGTATGGTACAAGACCGCTTTGATGGAGAACTTGGCGGGCGTAAGGATGAAGGTATGCTTACTGCAGCGGTAGGTTTGGTGTATAAGATCGGGAAACGCGATTGGGGCAAAGAAACGACGACAACGATCCGCTATGATAATTCTGCGGAGATCAGTGCGTTGCGTGCACGGGTAAATGAGTTGGCGCAAAGCAACGAATCGCTGCGTAAACAACTCGCGCAGGCGAAGGATAGCTCCGTAACAGATGTCATTGTCGAGAAAAATATCTTGGCCGCACCGATTTTGGTGACCTTTCCCATCAACAAAAGTACGGTTAGCAACGAGGCGCGTGTCAATCTTGGTTTTTTTGCAAAAATCATCAGAGAAGGCAACCCAGCTTTACGCTACCATATTGTTGGTTATGCTGATAAAGGCACAGGAAGCAAAGCGACTAACCAACGCTTGAGCCGCGAACGCGCCGAAGCAATATACAACGTTTTGGTGCGGGAATTTAATGTGCCGGCTTCACAGCTTGAAGTCGATTACAAAGGGGGGGTCGATAACATGTTTTATGATGATCCTCGCTTAAGTAGAGCAGTCATCACCATAGCGAAATAATGTAGCCCATAAAGCAGCTGCAGCAATCTAGACGACTCCAATTGTTGCGATAAAAGATACCCCGCATACGCCTTTAGCAGTCGCATTTCCATCGCGGCCATGCAAGAGCCAGCCAACCCTTGCACGGCGGCTATGGGCCTCTATTACTTTTGGTCTACGGCTGGCGCATGCAGGTGTCGGCGTGCCCTTCGGGAATCCGCTGCAACATGTCGCTTTGTGATGTATGTCACTTTTTTTTGACCGCGTAAAATATGTATCTTTACGTCGGTAACTTGACCTTTCGAAAGAAAACGTTGTGTAAAACTTTTCTTTGCTCAGCCATTAACCTCTTGCTGCTTGCTCGATAACTACACTTATCGCCCATTGGCAGGATTACCAATTGTTAAGGTGCCTTAAGCTTACGCGAGTTTCGCATCATGAGAAATCGATCATTTGGATCCATTAGCATTTTTTTGTGCTGTTGCATGTTTGTATGCGGCCTTGGGAGCTGTTTTGCGAAGTCGCCCTACAGGCAGGTACGTGTGCTGGACGGTATCGACAAGGAACATTCCATGTTCAGCCGTGCGGCAAAAGATCCCGCTGGCATGATTTGGGCTGTTGCAGGCGGAGAGCTGTTCCGCTATGATGGTGTACATGTGCTGTCCTTTGCAAAACTCTATCCCGGTCGTTTACCCTTCGATGAGATCCAAGATTTAACGATTGACCCTTGGGGGCGCCTATGGCTAAATACCCGAAATGGACTTTTGATCTTTGATCTGGCTACCTGGCAATTTTGCGATGAGCAACCCTACGCCCAAAGATTGCATCAGCACAAAGCTATAGGCTTTGCGGAAGTGAAGGGCGATTTTTTTATGGCAACAGATAGGGGTGAAGTTTTTCAGATTACCGCTACCGGCAAGGAATTCCTCTTTAGTTTTGACTACACCAAAGGCCTGGGGAGGACGCCCGTTGGGAGGCTTTTCGTAGCAGATGAAGAGGGTGTGTGGCTAGCGATCAACGGAAGGCTATACCATTACGATCGAAAGCGCGAGAAGCGACGTCTGTGTGCCATTCCTTCGCGCATTTTTGATAAGCTGGAAGATCTTTTGCCGCTAAAAGGAGGGCTGCTGCTCCGTAATTATCGGGATGGCTATTATATTTACGATGGAAGGCATTTCGTGCTTTCTAGATTTAGGAGTACGAACGAGAATGATTTCACCAACTGGAACCATTGGGCGTTTGCGGAGGGAGATCGGCTACGGTTTTTTCACCAAAAAGGGCGGTATTCGGAGCACACTCGGGATCTTTCCCTAACCAAGATGAACGAAGGGGATCACCGCCTGGCGGAGGAAATCCTGTACAAGCGGCTGAATAATTGGCAACGTAGCGGCGATGAGTGGTTACTCTCGACAGACCAAGGTTTGTATGCCGTTTTCCCGGCAGAAGTATCATTCGACTTTATCGAGTGCGGCAGTGCCCGCGGCATGGTTAAGCAGCAGGGTCAGTATTTTATCGGTGGCTACGGACACCTGCACCTGCTATCTCCTGCCGGTGGGCTGCGTGCCTTTATCGAAGCGCCCGAAAAAAATTACTATGCTTTTTTTTCGCTGGCTCCCGATACAGCCATCGCCGTGATTGAAGGGGAATTTTTGGGGTACCTCCAGCACGGGCGATATGTGCCGGCACCCATAACGGTAGACTTGAAATACCGAGACCAGTTCAGTACCATGGCATATTGTGCATCTCGCTTTGACAAGGAAACGATGCTCGTGGGAACTGCCAATGGTATTTGGAAATATACGCTGCGCTCTGGGAGAGTGACGCCATTGCTGGATCGGGATGGGCGCATCGCCGGAGAGGGGATGCGTGTTTTGTCCATTCGGTATGAAAACGGGCTGTTGAGCTTTTCTGGTGAAGACGGTTATTTTGTCTACAGGCAGATGCGTGTAGAAAAGCTTTATCCTTTGGATCATGCACATCTCGCCATCTACGACCATGTCTGCGACCAAAGCAAGGTTTATCTGGCAACCAAGGGCAGAGGACTCGTCGTATTGGATAAGGGCACGGCTAGCGTCTTCCGCGTAGAGCAGGGGTTGTCCAGTAATATCGTTTATCAGCTTTTCAATTACAACGGGACGATATTTGCTGGCACGCACCGCGGCCTATCGGTCATCACCCAAAATAAAATCTACAACTATCATATCGCCGATGGTCTCCCTTTTGAGGAATTTAACCATAAAGCCCTGTACCACGACGATGCCAAAGGAAAACTCTTTATGGGAGGAACGCAGGGCTATGTGGCTTTTGATCCACAGGAGTTGCTGCAAGTGGCCGAACGCGACTTTGCCGCAACACCGACGGTGTCTTCCATGCATATCGGCATGCGGACAAATCTCTTCCAGCATAATTACGCTTGGCTACAGTTGCGGGACACGATGGAGCTGCCCCGCGATGCGGTCATGTTTACCTTGGATTTTGCGCGCGTAAACCACTACCGGCAAGGCTATGCGATGCACTATAAGATCGAGCCGCTTATGGATGGCTATCAAGAGATGCCTGTTTCTAATCAAATAAACCTTTCGGGAATGACTGCCGGAGAGTACCGCATTTTCGTGCAAGTCAGTCCGAGCAATACCGCTCGTACGCAAACGTGGAGTTGGCTGGTGAAGAAGCCGCCGGTATTCATGGAAACACAAGGTTTCTATTTTTTGCTGCTGCTGGGCGCCGGCGCAATAACCACTTATGTACTTTTTGAACGTAACCGGCGAAAAAAAAATGAAAAACTCCTCCGTAGGCAGATTTCCAGTGATCTCCATGATGAGGTAGGAAGTCTGTTGACGGGTATATCCATGCAGGCTGATCTGCTCATGCTACGTGGGGAAGCACCTATGCAGGAAAGTGTATTGTCGATCGGAAAGTTCAGCCGCGAAGCCACGCAGATGATGGATGATATCGTTTGGTCCATAGATGGGCGAAATAATTACCAAGGTAGCCTGGAAGACCGCATTAAATTTCTTGCAGCAAATATGCTGGAACCGCTGGGTGCACAAATTGTGTTCGACGTGCTTATCGATTACGATAAAAGTCTGCGACAAATTGTGCGTCAGCAGGTATACCTGCTCTTCAAGGAGATGCTGCATAATATCTGTAAACATGCGCAGCCCTCTCGGATAGACATCTTACTGCATGTGCAGCATGGCGAACTACGCCTGCGCGTGAGCAATAACGGACTTATAGCGCATGCCGAAAACCGGAAATGGCGCACAGGACAGGGCATGGCCAATATGGAGGCACGTGTAAACCAAATAGGTGGCACAATATCTAGGTGGATGGAGCAGGAATGCTTTGTCATTGAATTGAAAGTGCCTTCGCGAAGGTCTAAAGTAAGGTGGTCTGCTCTACATAAATTGGATAAATAATGGAAAATGCTTTGCGAAATTTGGCCGTTGCTTTAGCGTTGACAGGTGTGCTGCTCTGTTTGATAGGCGTGGCGATAAGACTGTTAAACCTACGGCAGCACAACAGAAAGGCCGAATTGTTGATCTGTATCGCCGCGGGAGCCTTGCTTTGGCACGCATTGGTCTATGTGATGATCTACACCGGTGTTATCCGCGCATTTCCAAATTTGTATAATAAGGGTATTCCTTTTTATTACCTCATCGGACCAGCAACATTTTATGCGACACAATTTTCGTTGTTTCCCCATAGCAAATACCCAAAATACTGGTGGCTGCATCTGCTGCCGTTCGTATTAGGTGTTATTGATGTCATGCCGTATGCGATGGCACCCCTGACAGAGAAGCAAGCTCTACTGGATGAAGTGGTGCAGGATATGAAGATGGGTGTTTTGCATCAATTTGGATACATTGATCAGAAATGGCATTATATCCTTCGATTCTTTTTAGCTTTTGTATATTTAATGGCGCAATGGAGGTTAATATACGTGCATGATGGTCGATTTTCACCCTTGGCTCCTTCCGTAAAGAGTTACATGGTTTGGTATGCTTGCTTTTACTCTTTGCACCTGCTTATGCAAACAAGTTTGGTCCTTAGCTTGCTTTTCAATCAATTGCAGTCCTCTTTCATTATGCGGGATGTGTATCAGGTAATCTGGGTCAGCTTGTTTTATTTCGTATTTAGTCTTTGGATATTTATTAGTGCCTTGTATAGACCCCTGGGTTCTTATGCCCTGAAAGATGTGCAGGCTTAGTATATAATAATGAAAATGAATAGAAAATACCGTTTGGCTATTGTCGAAGATCGACAGCATGTATTGGATCTCTTAACGAGTTTTTTCAGCGTATCGAAATTTTTCGATTTGCAGTTAACGGCGAACTCCTACGAATCGTTAACCGAACGTTGGAAGTCACAGCAACTGGATATTGTCTTGAGCGATATCGGTCTGCCGGGGAAATCCGGAATTGAAACATCTTGGTATGTAAAACGACGGGCTCCGGAAGTGCAGGTGGTGATGTTTACCGTCTTCGAGAACAAAGATGCCGTTTTCCAAGCCTTGTGTGCCGGCGCTTCGGGCTACTTACTTAAAGGGACGCCACTGCCGCAGATTGAAGAGAGACTTCTGGAGGTTATGAACGGCGGCTCGGTTATGAGTCCGCAAGTTGCCCGTTTGGTTTTTGAACATTTCAACCCTGCCCTGGGAAGCAGCAAATATGAAAAAACGGAGCAGCTCACGCCACGCGAGATTGAGATCGTATCCATGTTGCAGGCCGGCGCTTCTTATAAAGAGGTGGCCAGTAAGCTGTTTGTCAGCGTAGATACCGTGAAATACCACATTCGTAATATTTATCAGAAATTGCAGGTGAGTAGTAGGGCTGAGCTTATCTTGAAATACAAATAGGAGTTGATGATTCCGGCAGGATGTACTGCCGTTTGTAATCCCGCGATCCGATTGTCCCTCGCCGGGACGAGGTTGTCCCTAAGCCCGGGACAGGGGCGTTACTTTTGTAGGGCAAAAGTTGAGCTGCCGCCGCAAATAATAGGTAGCCATATTGCCATAACCAATATGCTTTACCCATACGCTTATGTCCCTCGCCGGGACGGGGCGTTCCTAAGCCCGGGACAGGATTTTGCTGCCGTCGCAAATAATCGGTAGCCATATTGCCATAACCAATATGCTTTACCCATACGCTTATGTCCCTCGCCGGGACGAGGTTGTCCCTAAGCCCGGGACAGGATTTTGCTGCCGCCGCAAATAATAGGTTGCCGTATCGCCATAACCAATATGCATGACCAATACGCTTATGTCCCTCGCCGGGACAGGGCGTCCCTAAGCCCGGGACAGGGGCGTTACTTTTGTAGGGCAAAAGTAACCAAAACCCCGTCGCTGATTTTTGTTGCATCCTTATGGGGCAGTGCATAGGCAAGTTTCTACAGGCGCAACAAAAATGATGCGACATTGCTGTTAATGTTGGGCAGAAGCGATAGTGAGCGTACTGCTGATTTTCGCGTTACTGTAGATAGCGAACGATAGCCGTGGATAAGCAAAAGCGTATAACGGAACTTTTAGGTCTCCTTAACAGTGCTGGCTGGCAAAGAGCATGTTTGGGGGGATGAGTGCAGGGCAAGCATGGAATCATGTCGACATCGCATCCAAAGCGATGGCGGCGTTATTCCGGCTTCGGCCAAACAGGGTGCTTTGCGCAGGGCGGCCCCGTGCGACAGAGCACCTCAAGGAGACAAAGGCTTTTGATCACTTTTGGCCTTCAAAAGTGATGCACTGCCGCGGCGAGCGGCGGAAGGGATGAAGGGACGGGAAAGCTGCCGAAGGGTCGAGCAGCAACCCCGCGGAAGCGACATGCATCCTTATGGGGCAGTGCATAGGCAAGTTTCTACAGACGCAAAAAAAATGATGCGACATCCCGGTTAATTAGGGGCAGAAGCGATAGTGAGTGTATCGCTGATTTTCGCATTATTGTAAGATAGCGAACGATTGCCGTTGATAAGGAAAAGCGTATAACGGAACTTTTAGGTCTCCTTGCAAGTGCTGGCTGGCAAAGAGCATGTTTGGGGGGATGAGGGCAGGGCAAGCATGGAATCATGTCGACATCGCATCCAAAGCGATGGCGGCGTTATTCCGGCTTCGGCCAAACAGGGTGCTTTGCGCCGGGCGGACCTGTGCGACGAAGCACCTCAAGGAGACAAAGGCTTTTGATCACTTTTGGCCTTCAAAAGTGATGCCCTGCCGCGGCGAGCGGCGGAAGGGATGAAGGGACGGGAAAGCTGCCGAAGGATTAGGCAGCAACCCTGCGCCAGCAAAAAGGCAAGTTTCTACAGGCGCAACAAAAATGATGCGACATTGCTGTTAAGTAAGGGCAGAAGCGATAATGAGGGTACTGCTGATTATCGCATTACTGTAAATAGCGCACGATCACTGAAATATAAAGAACACTGTCCGACGGAACTTTTAGGTCTCCTTGCAAGTGCTGGCTGGTAAAGAGCATGTTTGGGGGGATGAGTGCAGGGCAAGCATGGAATCATGTCGACATCGCATCCAAAGCGATGGCGGCGTTATTCCGGCTTCGGCCAAACAGGTTGCTTTGCGCAGGGCGGACATGTGCGACAGAGCACCTTAAGGAGACAAAGGCTTTTGATCACTTTTGGCCTTCAAAAGTGATGCCCTGCCGCGGCGAGCGGCGGAAGGGATGAAGGGACGGGAAAGCTGCCTAAGGATTGGGCAGCAACCCCGCGCCAGCAAAAAGGCAAGTTTCTACAGACGCAACAAAAACGATGCGACATTGCTGTTAATGTTGGGCAGAAGCGATAGTGAGCGTACTGCTGATTTTCGCGTTATGCTAAAGCTATTGCGTATTAGGTGAAGAAGTGAGAAGGTGAAGAAGCGAGAAGGTGATAAAGTGAGAGGGGGACGTGTCGTGCCGCTATTAAATAGTGAGCAGAAGCAATAATAGTTTGCTGCTGATGATCGCAATCTGCATTACTGTAAGATAGCGAACGATAGCCGTTGATAAGGAAAAGCGTAAAACGGAACTTTTAGGTCTCCTTAACAGTGCTGGCTGGCAAAGAGCATGTTTGGGGGGATGAGTGCAGGGCAAGCATGGAATCATGTCGACATCGCATCCAAAGCGATGGCGGCGTTATTCCGGCTTCGGCCAAACAGGGTGCTTTGCGCAGGGCGGACCTGTGCGACGAAGCACCTCAAGGAGACAAAGGCTTTTGATCACTTTTGGCCTTCAAAAGTGATGCCCTGCCGCGGCGAGCGGCGGAAGGGTTTGTGAGGGGTTAGCCTCCAGCATGCAAGGGCAGCAAGCGCGCGCCAGCAAATAGCGCGATGCCTCTCACTACATATTACTTACTACTGCTCAGTGCCTCGATATCAGCAAGGGAAAGACCCGTATAGATAGCAATATCTTCGGCAGAAATGCCACTTTTCTTCATGGTGGTGGCAATCGCAATCGCCTTTCTGTGTGCACCTTGCTCTAAGCCATGCTCCAATCCTTTCTCCATACCCTTTTCCATACCTTGCTCTAAGCCTTGCTCTAAGCCTTGCTCCAACCCCTTCTCCAAGCCTTCGGCCCGGCCTTTATCCATGGCTTCTCTCAGGCCTGTTACGAGGGCTTCTTCGGCAGCCTCGGCAGCTTTTAGGGCGGTTTCCGCAGCTTTCAGCGCCTCCCTGGTTTTTGCCTGCTCCTGTTCCTGGTATTTCCGCACGACTGCGGCATCCCACTTGCGTTTCAAACTTACATCGTACATATGGCGTTCCTCCTTGTTCAGTTGCGTGTAGGCAGCTATCTCGAACAGCTGCTCAAAGATGGGCTGCCGCAGGTGCACCGGAAGACCGGCCAGCTCGGACATGTTCTTCAGCACGTACAGCCAACGGTCCAGATCGCTCTGCAGATCAGCCCCTTGCTTCACAAATTT
>NZ_BNAF01000009.1 GCF_014653155.1 Sphingobacterium griseoflavum
CCCAAAGAAGGAGGCCGCAAAGACCAGCAGGATCAGGAAGAACAGAAAATTGAACACCCCGTTGGTGGAAAGGGCGTTGAGCGCATCGCTGCCGAAGGTAATGGAGATGAACATCCCCAGCGCGACATAGATCACAATGATGAACAGCCCATAGAGCAGGGCCTGCGACACCCCTTTGCCGCGGGAGCCCGAGCGCTTGGTGAAGAAGCTCACCGTTAGGGGCACCATCGGGAAGATGCAGGGCATGATGAAAGCGGCGAAGCCACCGATCAGGCCGGCTATAAAGATCCCCCAAAGCGATTGTTTCTCCGGTTTGCTATCCGCCGGCAGGCCGGCATCCGACAGCGATACGCTATCTTGGGCCACACTGTCCGCTTCGCCATCCGTAAAAATGAGGTCTGTTGGTACAGCCAACAAACTGTCTTCCTCTTGTATTGATGAGTTGCTGTCCGGCACTGTTCCATCTGAAAATTCGACGCCGTCTATCGAAACCAAACTATCTTGCTGAGCGAAAACAGGAGTAAGGATAGATAAAGTTAGAAGATGTAGCAGTACACTGTACTTTATTAATAAACGCATGCCTGATGGATAAAGTGCTAAAGTAAAAAAAAGGCAGTAAACATACTGCCTTTTATCGTTCTAATGTGCGCAATTACTACTTAATTGTGACGTTGAATGCATATTCGTCGGGCGGAAGGCACTGACTTTTGTCACAGGCCATAAACTCAACCACGCCTTTTACCACGGTCTGGTTTTTATTTAACTTCACTTTCTGCTGGAACGTCACCTCCTTGGTATAATAGGGCACATTCATTTTAAAGTCTTTCTCATATTTGGATTGAGGAGCTGGCGCTGCAACTTTACCATTTAGCGCAAAGTCACTAGATGATGTAAATTGAAATGTCGTCGAGATTGGTCCTCCATCGGGAACGTTCAATCCGTATATGTGCCAACCCTCTTGAATAGTGGCCTTTACAAAAACAACGGCCTCTTTACTATTGAGTTTTTTTGATGCTACGGACCACTTTACCGGGTTGTAGATCTGTGCGGCTGCGCTAAAAACCGTGCATACCACAACAGCAACTATTAAGCTTAATTTTTTCATCTGTTTAATCGCATTTTCTTTCATAGACGCAAAACTTTTTCTAAGGTTTAAAACAAAGTTAAAAAATATTTGGTAAACACCACGCAATTTCCACCCTTCCTTCTGTCACTTAAAGGTTATATTAAAAAGCTAATTTCTTTCAAGTCGAAACGTTGCAAGCCTTGCTGGAGCAGCACGGCTAGCTTTCCTTCCAAATCTACTCCTTGAATCGTACCGATGACTTCTTGGTCTTGCACCGCGAATTTGGAGGGAATGCCTCGACGATATAAATTAGCGTTGTATGAAGTTCGCAAAGCCTCCGTGTCCTGTATGTCATGCAGCTGGTAATAACGCAGAAGCTCGTACAACAGGTCAATGCAGCATTCTTCGATAACTATGGTATCCGTCCTTCCATTTTCCAATCGTATGGACGTGGCATTTTTAACGAGTTGAGGCGGGAAGTGCAGTTGATTCACGTTAATACCTATGCCAATAATAGATGCCTGAATATATTCCCCGACAAGACGGTTTTCGATCAAGATACCGCCAATCTTTCGGTCTCCAGCATAGATGTCGTTTGGCCACTTGATCAGGGTTTGTAGGCCGTATTGCCTCAATGCATATTGAATGCCTAGGCAGATAAGCATGTTTAGGCGAAAAGAGTGGCTGACATGAAGCGCCGCGGGGTTTACATGGAAGCTAAAAGTCAGGTTTTCGCCTTTGTTAGCGTGCCAGGTGCCGCCTCGCTGTCCCTTTCCTTTGGTTTGGTGTTTTGCCATAATGGCAGTGGCTTCCGGAAGTGGCTTAATATTTGACAAAAGTTCTTTCAAATAATCGTTCGTAGACGATACCTCATCTAGAACAATTAAATTTTGTCTAAGGGAAAGTCGGGAAAATGTGTTATTTTGCAAGAGAGAACATTTAAAATCGTAAATATTGTTCAAAACTAATATTTTTTAATGAGTAAAAGTACGAAAACACAGTTGTCGGGTAAACTAGCGGAGGTGGTCGTCTTGGGGATGCAGGAAAAGAAGGCACATGAGATCGTGCGATTGGATATGCGTAGTGTCAATGCAACCCTGTCAGATTATTTTGTAATTTGCCATGCCGATTCCACCATACAAGTAAATGCGATAGCAAAAAGTGTAGAAGAAGAGGTGTATAAAGCATTTGGGCAGGAGCCTTGGCACAAAGAAGGGCATGGAAATGGTGAATGGATTTTGTTAGATTTCGTGGATGTTGTCGTTCATATCTTCAAAACAGAAAAAAGAAGTCATTATGGCATAGAAGATTTGTGGGGCGATGCGCAGGCACAGTCGTATCAAAGTGCTTAAAATTTAACAGAGAAGGAAAGATATAATAGATTATAATGAAGAAAATCCCAAATAAGAAAGTGACCCCAGTTCCGCCGAAATTTAATATGATGTGGCTATGGATATTGATTATCCTTGGTTTCTTCGGGCTACAGTATTTTTTTAGCAGTGAGTCTACTAAAAAGATTACGTATGCTGAATTTGAAGAAAAGATGCTTCGTCCGGGAGATGTTGAAAAGCTTGTCGCTTTCAAGAATAACGACTTAATAGATGTTGAGGTATATATCAAGAAAGACAAACTGAGCGAAGAGAAATATAAGGATGTTGCACCTAACGCGAACTCCCTAATGTTGAGCCCTTCCGTCGGGCCTCAGTATGTATTTACGGAACCTTCTGCGGATATTTTAGATAAAAAGCTACAGGCTTCGCAAGATAGCCTACAGGCTGGCCAGCCGAAGATAGCTGTGAGCTACGAAGATCGTTCTAATCCTTGGGCCGGTTGGTTCATCTCCTTCATGCTGCCGTTGTTGATTATTGTCGCCATTTGGATGTTATTGATGCGTCGCATGGGCGGAGGCGCTGGCAGTGGCGGCGGAGCAATATTTAACATCGGTAAATCCAAAGCGCAGCTTTTCGATAAGGAATCCCAGATCAATATTACATTTAACGACGTTGCTGGGTTGGAGGAAGCGAAGACGGAGGTGATGGAAATCGTGGATTTTCTGAAAAACCCAAAAAAATATACCGATTTAGGAGGTAAGATCCCAAAGGGGGCACTGTTGGTGGGCCCTCCGGGCACAGGTAAAACGTTGCTTGCCAAAGCGGTTGCAGGTGAAGCGCAGGTTCCATTTTTCTCTTTATCCGGATCCGATTTTGTAGAAATGTTTGTCGGTGTGGGCGCTTCTCGCGTACGGGATCTATTTAAGCAAGCGAAGGAAAAAGCTCCATGTATTATTTTTATCGACGAGATTGATGCGATAGGTCGGGCGCGTGGTAAGAACTCGGTTATGGGGGGGAATGATGAGCGAGAGAACACGCTGAATCAGCTACTCGTGGAAATGGACGGTTTCGGAACGAACCTAGGCGTGATTATTTTAGCCGCTACAAACCGGCTCGATGTGTTGGATTCCGCGCTTTTGCGCCCAGGTCGGTTTGATCGACAGATCTCCATTGATAAACCTGATTTGCTGGGGCGAGAGCACATCTTCAACGTGCATTTAAAGCCGCTCAAGCTCTCCGAAGAGGTGGATGCGAAAAAGCTCTCTGCACAAACTCCAGGATTTGCTGGGGCGGAAATTGCAAACGTTTGTAACGAAGCCGCGCTTATTGCTGCCCGTAAAAACAAAAAAGCGATCGATATGCAGGATTTTCAAGATGCTGTTGATCGCGTTATTGGCGGGCTTGAAAAGAAAAATAAGATTATTTCGCCTGATGAAAAGAAAATTGTCGCTTACCACGAGGCAGGCCATGCCATAGCCGGTTGGTTTTTAGAATATGCTGACCCACTGGTTAAGGTTTCTATCGTGCCACGTGGTGTCGCAGCATTGGGTTATGCGCAGTATCTTCCAAAAGAACAGTTCCTTTATACGACGGAGCAATTGCTAGACAGCATGTGTATGACAATGGGTGGGCGCGTTGCGGAAGACATTACCTTCGGGCGGATCAGCACGGGCGCGCAAAACGATTTAGAGCGTATCACCAAGTTAGCTTATGCGATGACAGCAGTGTACGGTATGAATGATAAGGTCGGTAATGTCTCGTTTCGGGACAGTTCGGGTGACTCGCAATTCCAAAAGCCATATTCCGACCAAACCGCGGAATTGATCGACGAAGAGGTTCGTATTTTAATCTCGGCGGTGTATGAGCGTACGAGACAATTGCTGCTTGAAAAACAGGAAGGACTGATTAAGATTGCTGAAAAATTGTTAGAAAAAGAAATTTTGTTCCAAAGCGATCTAGAAGAGATTTTGGGAAAGCGGCCTTTTGAAAACCGAACGACTTATGACGAGTTCGTAAATGGTGGTGCCGATGGTGGAGGAGTTCCACAAACGGATTTACCCTTGGGTCTTCCCCCTGATACGGGAAACGGCGAGGTGAAAGCAGAAAATGAAGATGATTTCAAAGGATAACTATCTTTGGCTTTAAATATAGTATACTTCCTTCGCCTACAGCGAGGGAAGTTTCTTTACGAGGGTTTAGGTTTCGTAACGTACAGATGAATATTAGAAATACAACGGCAAAAGAACGGATGCTGAAAAAGATTCGTCAGGCTTTACTTCAGAAGAGAGACAATCCCTATTTGGATTTTGAGGACTCGCCCTTGTATAAGGATGAAGAGGAGGCGCTGGATGTCACTTTTGCCCGTGAACTGACGGAAGTCGGAGGACATTTTGTTTACTGTGATGGAGAGATTAGCGTGATTGAAAACCTGATATTACTTGCTGAGACGCTGGAAGTCACGAAAATATTTGCCTGGGAGCCAAGTATACAGAAATTGCTCGACCAATATGGTTTTCCGGTCTACACCGGCGCGCATCACTTTTCGGAAGCTGAGATGAGTATTACGAGTTGTGAGTCGCTTGTTGCGCGAAGCGGTAGCGTATTGATTGCTAATGCCGAGGGAGGCGGGAGAAAACTCGCTGCATATCCCCCGATACATGTTGTTATAGCGAAAGCTTCCCAGTTGGTGATGGATGTTAAGCATAGCCTGCGGAGGATCCAAGAGAAATACAGCGGGGTGCACCCATCCATGCTTAGATTGGTTACAGGGCCTAGTCGTTCTAAGGCAGTCGAAAATGAAATGGTTATTGGATCGCACGGATCTAAGGCGTTATATGTTTTTTTACTAGAAGATCGATTTTAAAGAAAAGCCATGATCAATAATTTATACAATACGCCAGTCGCCACTGCAATCTTTGGTTTGACACTGGTGTTTAGCCTTTATGTATTTTCCAATCCGCAATGGTTCGGCCGATGGATGCTGCATCCCTTCGGTATCTACCGCAATAAAAGTCGCTATTATACGATATTTACCAGTGGATTGATTCATAAGGACTGGATGCACCTTCTGTTCAACATGGTTACTTTTTACTATTTTGGATTCTCCTTGGAAGCTATGTTTGTGCAATTCAGTGGATCAACCGGGCATCTTCTTTTCGCATTACTATATGTGATAAGCATGGTATTAAGCGACATTCCCACCATTTTGCAGCAAAAGAACAACCCCGGTTACTATAGTCTCGGCGCCTCCGGATCTGTTTGTGCCATATTATTCAGCTTTATTCTTTTTCAACCAAAAGCACAGCTAGGTGTTTTTATGATTATACCGATGCCTGCCTATTTGTTTGCTCTCCTTTTTGTCGGATACAGCATGTGGGCTGCAAAGAAGTCGTCGGACGGCATCAATCACGATGCGCATCTTTTTGGAGCACTAACCGGTGTGCTGATCACCCTATTGATGTATCCTTGGGTGTTCAGGCATTTCATTGGGAGCTTCATAGGCTAGCCTGCCCAGTTTTCCCGATCAAGACTTCGAAAGTGAATGGCTTCTGCCAAATGTTCGTTCTGTATTTCTATGGAATCTTCCATGTCGGCGATGGTGCGCGCGACTTTCAGAATACGGTCGTAGGCCCGCGCTGATAGGCCTAGTTTTTCCATGGCCTTTTTTAGTAGTAATGTACCTTCCTCCGTTATGCGGCATACGTCTCTCGCGATTTTCGTACCCATTTGTGCGTTGCAATGAATTTGCGGCGTGTCGATGAACCTTTTCGCCTGCATCTGCCTTGCGCGTACAACACGCTCACGAATATGCATGCTTTTCTCACAAGGCGTGTCTTTCGCGAGCTCACTAAACTCCACAGGGGTCACTTCGACATGTAGGTCGATACGATCCAGCAATGGGCCAGATATTTTGCTTAAATAGCGCTGCACGACAGCACTTCCGCATATGCATTCTTTTTCCGGGTGGTTATAGTAGCCACAAGGGCAGGGGTTCATGGCAGCAATTAGCATGAAACTTGCCGGATAATCAACCGAGAACCGAGCCCTCGAGATGGTGATGCTGCGCGACTCCAGCGGCTGTCGCATCACTTCCAGTACAGACCGTTTGAACTCCGGCAGTTCGTCGAGAAACAAGACACCATGGTGCGCGAGCGAGATTTCTCCCGGCTGGGGATAGGAACCTCCACCTACCAGCGCCACATCTGATATCGTATGATGTGGTGCTCGAAATGGTCGGGTCGTCATGAGCGACGCCTGCCCCTGCAACTGTCCGGCTACCGAATGTATCTTCGTGGTTTCTATGGATTCCTGTATGGTTAGTGGTGGTAGTACTGTCGGCAAGCGCTTTGCTAACATCGTTTTGCCTGCACCTGGAGGGCCAATCAGTATGACATTGTGACCGCCCGCCGCCGCTATTTCTAAAGCCCGTTTTATATTTTCCTGTCCCCTCACATCCGCAAAATCGACATCATAATTGTTAATGTGATGAAGAAAGGCGGTGTCAATATCGATCGTAACGGGGTCTATTTTTTCTTCTGCGTTGAAAAATGAAACAATCTGTTGTAAATTACTGACGGCGAGCACCTGAATATTTTGAACAGCAGCGGCTTCCTTTGCGTTGGCTTCGGGCAAGATGATGCCTTTAAACCCATCTTTTTCGGCCTGAACCGCAACAGGTAGCGCACCCTTGATAGGCTGAATATCGCCATCCAAGGACAGTTCGCCTAAAATGAGGTAATCGTTCAGCAAGTCACCTGTCATTTGCCCAGAGGCAGCGAGTATGCCGACAGCCATAGATAGGTCATAGCCAGAACCTTCTTTTCGGATATCGGCAGGAGCCAAATTGACAACAATTTTCTGTCGCGGCATGCGAAAGCCTATCGTTGCGATCGCACTTTCTATCCGCTGCCAGCTTTCTTTAATTGCGCTATCAGGTAAACCCACGATATAATATTTGGTTCCGGTAGAGATGTGCACTTCGACGGTGATGGTAGTAGCCTCTATGCCATGGACGGCACTGCTGAAAGTTTTAACGAGCATATTGATTTACAAATGGTTGCTTTAAAGATAAAGAATAAGAAACAAAAATCAAATTTGCCGAAAAGCGCGGGGGTAAGTTTGGATGGATTTTTGTTGTTTTCCGCCTGATGCATAAAGGGCATCAAAATAGTTTTGTATTTTTAAAACGATTAGAACGATCATTTGTTAAACATATATCGTCTATATAACTTTAGCATTATTAAAAGACAAATCATATGAACGAAAATGGTAAAATAGTGACAGCGTTACTAGCAGGCTTAGCAGCTGGCGCGGTATTGGGATTGTTATTCGCACCTGAAAAAGGGTCCGAAACAAGAGATAAGATTCAGGATTCGTTGGCTGATCTGGGAGAGGCGATCAAAGAGCGCGCAGAGGAACAGCTGGATCAGCTACAGGACCTGAAAGAAAAATTGGTGTCTGTTGTTAAATCCAAAGTTTCCAAGGCAGAGTCCATCATTGACGACGAAATCGAAGAGCACGCATAGTGTAATGCAGGATAAGGGGCTGCGCAGGTAGCCCCATAAGTTTAACTTTTTTAGGGTTTGAGAGATGCAAAGCTTGGCTTTTGTTTCTGCTCGTGCAAGGTACACGATGTACGCTATCGCCCTTAATTTTGAGAGGAATTCATGGAAGAAGAAAAATTTTCGTTTAGCGGAACGTTCCAAAAAGGAAAGGAATACGTTGATACGCAGATAAAGTTGTTGAAGTTGCGAGCCCTCGCAAAGGGCTCTCGTATTGCGGGGTCGTTAGTACTTGACGTCTCCAAAGTAGTCCTTACCTTGTTTATTATATTCTTTTGTTCGTTGGCACTCGGTTTTTTTCTAGGTGAATTGCTACATAGCAATGCCTTGGGTTTTCTGCTTACGGGCGTGATTTTCTTTGTGATCTTGCTGCTCATCCGAGCTTTTGAACCGAAGCTGGAGGCTATTTTTATGAACTTGACCATAAAAAAATTGGCAAACAAGTGGGATGGCGATGAAGACGATGATGTGATTGAAGAGAAAGTTAAAACGACTATAGATGAAGAGTTCGCAAAAAATAAATAACCTACAGGATTTAAAAGCAGAGATCGCTCGCGTCAATGTGCGAAAAAGGGAGCAAGAAGCTTACCTGCTTGATCAATACGGTTTGTTGAAAAATAAAATCGAGGCTCCATTACGTTTCGTGAAAAACATGACAGCCGTTGTTCCAGGAGCCGGTATCGTAAAGGGGGTTGCCAATAACATCAGTAAGGCGATGAAAGGCAAAGACGCGGACTGGTTGACGAATGTCCTACAGATTGGAACTCCTTTGGTATTAAATTCCACGTTGCTCAAAAACGCTGGCTGGTTGAAAAAAGCGGTTGTGCTATTGGCTTCTGAAACAGCCGTAGGACAAGTTAATCAAAATAAAATCAGTTCGTTCATCAGTCGTGTTACGAGCTTTATTAAACCCAAAGGAGGCAAGA
Source organism: Sphingobacterium griseoflavum (assembly GCF_014653155.1). Taxonomy (GTDB): domain Bacteria; phylum Bacteroidota; class Bacteroidia; order Sphingobacteriales; family Sphingobacteriaceae; genus Sphingobacterium; species Sphingobacterium griseoflavum. Next base: position 8,885 of record NZ_BNAF01000009.1, read on the forward strand.
AGAAAAAGAAAAAAAATCTCCCTACAGGCTTAGTTGTCGAGGATGAAAGTCCTGACTTTGGCCTTCCAAGCAATAGTGAGACATATTAGATCGTATATCTTTCCTTGAAATCTGCATAAGCCCGCGCGATGCCATCTGCTAAATTAACTTTATGCTTCCAGCCGCGGGCGTGGATTTGGGTGACGTCCATAAGCTTTCTAGGTGTGCCATCGGGTTTGCTAGGGTCAAATGCAAGCTCGCCTTGAAAACCGACAATCTCTTTTATTAATGTGGCTAACGCGGCGATACTTAGATCTTCGCCAACGCCTACGTTGATGAATTGCGGTTCGCTGTAATGATTCATTAAAAATAGACAGGCCTCGCCGAGATCGTCGGCATAGAGAAACTCACGTAAAGGACTTCCTGTTCCCCAAATGGTCACACGCTCAGCATTTTGGATTTTTGCTTCGTGAAAACGGCGGATGAGTGCTGGAAGCACATGTGAGTTTTCTGGATGATAGTTGTCGTTTAGTCCGTATAAGTTTGTGGGCATGGCCGAGATGAAGTCGCACCCATATTGCGCACGATAGGCTTCACACATTTTTATGCCGGCAATTTTTGCAATGGCATAAGGCTCGTTCGTTGGTTCAAGGATGCCGGTCAATAGATAGTCTTCTTTTAAGGGTTGCGGTGCTAACTTCGGATAGATACAGCTGGAACCTAAAAACAATAGCTTTCTAACGTTATGCGTGTACGACTGGTGGATTACATTGTTTTGGATGGCTATATTCTCGTAAATAAAGTCTGCTCTGTAGGTATTGTTGGCCACGATGCCTCCAACCTTTGCTGCGGCAAGGAAAACATATTCGGGTTTTTCATCGTCGAAAAAGGAAGATACAGCGCGCTGGTCGCGAAGATCGAGCTCCTTCGAAGTTCTTTTGATTATATGGGTGTAGCCGGCGTTCTCCAATGTCCGAACAATTGCTGATCCCACCATTCCGCGGTGGCCAGCTACAAATATTTTAGCGTCTTTTTCCACATCAATGTATTGAATACTGCAAATATAAGGTTATTTTTGCCGACAAAACATCAAAAAATGGGTAAGGACAAGCTAAGGAAATTTGCTGAGGTTGCCACTTTTGCAAACGTTGTGCAACTGGAGGCGGGGCAAGCATTTAAGGGGAAGTGGGCGAAGGAATTTTTCAAGAACGAACATCCAGTGATTTTGGAACTTGCCTGCGGAAAAGGCGAGTACAGCGTAAACCTAGCAAAGCTTTTCCCGGATAGGAATTTTATTGGGGTAGACTATAAAGGAAACCGGATTTGGCGTGGCGCCAAAACTGCGTTGGAAGAAGGAGTAACGAATGTAGGCTTTCTTCGTATACAAATTGAAACAATACTGGATTACTTTTCCCCGAATGAGGTGCAGGAGATCTGGATTACCTTCCCGGATCCACAGCCCCAAGTCAGTAGAGAAAAAAAGCGATTGACCCATCCCCGGTTTTTAGAAAAATACAAGACGATTTTAGAGGATGCTGGTATCATGCACCTGAAAACAGATAATGATGGTTTTTACAGTTATACACTAGAACAGATTGAGGCTTTGCAATTGCATAAGACACGGGAGACGACCGATCTTTACAAGTCCGATATAGTAGATAATGTTTTGGCCATCAAAACCTATTATGAAAAAAAATATCTTGCCGATAGTAAGAATATCAACTACGTGGAGTGGACTTTTGAACAATAGCTTGTTGATAAGTAGCGACTATTTATCGCGAAATGTAAAGTAGTAGTCCTTTATGATGATATCAATAAACTCTTCGGGACGCATCTGCGGCTTGACTTGTAGCAGATCCACCAGTTTGTTGCTTAAGGCGAGGATGATATGGTAATCCTTGCGTTCGTATCCTTTTTGATACACCTCTTTGATAATGTTGGCATCCTCGTCCGAGAGTTGTACGACCTGTGGAAAGGTAACATGATGCGCCTGTGTAATCTCCGCAAATAAAGTCTGTTGGATGGCCATGTCTTGCTTGGTGTTGATCACAGCTGTATCTGCGGCGATGTCTCCAATTCGTTGCGCATTCCGGGTTGCGATGATACTGCTTATCCCGAGTGCGCCGGCGCATAGAAAAATGTCGATGATGGTGCATACCCAGCGTACAAAGTATTGATAGATGTTGGCACGTGTGCCGTCGACCTTAACAACCTTTATTTTCATGATGATCTTTCCTATAGTTTGGCCACTAAAAAAGGTCTCCATTAAAAAAGGATAGAAGAACGCTGGAAGAAGAAAAAGCATGTAGACCCCCATCATGAGCCAGTTGTCCGAAGCGTTGAAAAGGCCAATTCTGCTGAAAAAAAAGATAATAAGCAGGGCATAGCAAACAATAATAAAGTAGTCGATGGAAAACGCAATAATCCTAGAGCCCACGGAAGCAAGCTTGTACTCAAACTTGACATTTTGTGGGGTATTTATCAACAATCTGTTCATGATGGCATGTTGCTAGCGAAATTTACGGAATAGTTTTGATGTGCGCAATTGTACCGTGATAAAGATCTTTTATTATACGTATGCGTTAATCTGACAAAGCGATCGATTGACGAAATTTTCATCGCTCGCATACGTGCTGTGTCGGTTTCATTTCATCGGCTTGAATCGAAAGGTTTTCAATAACAATTTAATTGCTTTTGATAGTAAATTTTGTTAGGTTTGGTATATAAGGCTATATATCTAGAAGATGAGAGAAGCATCCTTTATTGACAGGAATAAAGAGAAGTGGGTCTTGATCGAGGAAAATTTGCGTAATAAAATGAATGTAGAGCCGGATTTATTGGCCGCTAACTATATGGAATTGACCAACGACCTCGCTTACGCACAGACCTTCTACCCTCAATCCAAAACGAAAGACTATCTGAATGGGCTAGCGATCCTAGCGCACCAGCAGCTCTATCGCGACCGAAAGTCGTCGGAAAGCCAAATCAAGAGGTTTTTACAACGCGAAATACCAGAAGCGATTTGGGAGTTGAGGCGGCCTTTGTTCTATTCCTTGCTTATTTTTTGCTTTTCCGCTGCTATTGGCTTTTTATCCGCCCATTACGATCTCGATTTCGTCCGGCTTATTCTTGGGGATCAATACGTAGACATGAGCATCAAAAATATCGAGATTGGAAATCCTGCAGGTGTTTACGCGGGGGGGAGTGAAGTAGGTTCAGCCTTGGCGATTACAATCAACAACGTACGGGTAGCCTTTTTAGCATTTGCTTATGGCATATTCTACAGCGTAGGTGCTGGTTATATCCTATTTAGCAATGGAATTATGGTGGGGGCATTTCACTACATGTTTTATCAACATGGGGTTCTCGGAGAAGCAATGTCAGCCATTTGGATACATGGTGCCATCGAGCTTTCGGTTATTGTTATCGCGGGCGGCTGCGGCCTCGCTATTGGCAACAGCATTCTTTTTCCTGGCTCGTATACCCGCTTGGCCTCCTTTAAACGAAAGATGAAGACAGCATCCAAGGTGTTGGTCAGTACCGTTCCTTTTTTTGTGCTGGCTGGATTCTTGGAAGGTTTCGTCACACGGCATTACCAAGTCTCTATTTGGCTGTGTGTACTAATCATAACGGTTTCTTTTTGGGCGATTCTGTATTTCTATCTGGTTCGACCCTATAAAATGGCGAAGATTTACGGATGGAAATAGACTTTGATTTTCAGCGGGAACGCAAACTTGGCGAAATCGTACAGGACTTCATCAACCTATTGCGGCTGGTGTTGCGGCATTTTTTTCAGACGATATTCAAGCTGGCCGTTATCCCCCTCTGCTGCATGCTGGTATTGATCTATTACGGGACGACACGCATCAACTTAAGTGCCGCAACGGGTTTTTCGCAATCGCTTGATCTCATCGGAATTGCGATGTCGGTCTTCCTCGGACTCATATTGGTGAGCATGGTTTTCTTTGGATTGGCGATCGAGTATTTCATCCTCCTAAAAAACAGCAGGAGCACCGATTTCGATTCGCGCGACGTATGGCAGGCATTTGTACAACATTTAAGCAAATACCTTACGTTTCTAGTTGTTGCTATCGTTGCGCTATTTATCCTCGTCATTCCCATTGCCGTGACGATGCTGATTTTAGCATTTATCCCTCTGGTAGGCAGTTTCGCAATAGGGATTTTAGGGACATTCGTCGGCGTTTGGTTTTTCTGTGCTTTCCTTCTGTATAGGGAAGAGTATGTTGATGCGGGAGGCAGCTTGCAAAAGGCGTTTTCCATGCTCCGTAAAAAGATCATTGATTATAGCGTGGCTGCTTACGTGGTGAGTTTTGTTTTCCAAGTGTTGATGCTGATGTTGTCTTTGATGCCGGCTCTAATCCTGGGGATTGTTGCTTACAATACCATTGGTTTTGACGATAATTTCTTTGAAAGCCCCTTCGGCAGAATGTTGGTCTCGTTTGGCGCAACATTGGTCGTTTTGCTTTATATCGTGTATTATATGTTTTCTGTGCTTGTTTATGGCATTATTTACGAGACGATTAAAGAGATAGCATTTGGCGAGAATATTTATGAAAAAATAGGACGCATAGGAGGGCAGCATAATGTATAATAGATTCTTGCCATGCTTGCTGATCCTGCTCTTGCCATTATGCTCATTCGCTCAGGATTCCATCTCGCCCAGACTCCAGCCCGATAGCCTACCCGTAATGGCCGAGGAAAAGGCAGATGATTTTTTGGCAGAGGGATACTATGATCATGTTCCCCTGTTTACCGAAATTCCCGATGTTGATACCACGATATTTGATCGTCTTTCCACAGCGTATCAGGGAGAGGAGTTTGATTATGAGCACGTACGCGAACAGCGAATCGGTTTTTTCAAAAAGGTATTCGATAGGATTGGCCGCTGGCTAGGAGGGCTTTTTCCTGATGGCAACTATTTTAAATTTTCCGATTTGGTGTATAAAATATTGGCATCATTGGCTTTGGTTGTGTTGGTGTGGATTATCTATCGCACTATTGTTTCCAGACAACGATTATTAAGTCCAGACGAAGAGGAGCGAGCGGAAGCGGATGAAATTAAGTTCGTGGAAAGGAACCTGATGGATGTCGATTTGCCCAGCTATATTGCGCAGGCTGAGAAAGACCAGGATTTTGTCAAAGCTATTCGGTACTTGAACCTCCTTAACATACAGCTGTTAGCAAGGAAGGGCTGGATAGATTGGAAACATGCTAAGTCACATGTAGAGTTGATTGCAGAGCTGACGGACGAAACCTTGAAAAAGGAATTTGCCGGAACCGTGCATATTTTTAATCGCGTGTGGTATGGTAATACTGCGATAGACGCTGCGCAGTACGGCGCCTTTTCCAGCTATTTCGTGAACTTTCAATCGAAGTGGGCATGAAGAATACCGGGAAATTGGGCATTATTCTACTGGTGTTCACCTTAGTAGCTATCGTTTTTATTGATCTAACAAAGGATAGTCAAACAGATTGGTCGCGTAGTTACGACCAACGGGATAAAATACCCTTCGGATTGTATTTCACCCGCACAGAACTCGCACAGATCTTATCGGATAGCACTACGGTAACGGATTTTAACTCGACAAATTACGATGACCTTAAGCAGTTTCTGCCGGGGAAGGAAGATGCCTGTCTGCTGTTCATCGTAAATCAGTTCTATGCGGGAAATGAATCTATTGACGAGCTTCTTTCTTACGTCGAAAGGGGCGGGGAGATCTTTATTTCATCAAATAGTCTGCCCGGCATCTTATTGGATAGCTTGGGGTTGAGCCAAACGTATTACTATCCGCAGGATTTTGGAGAAGTTATAGATGTAGGTGATCGACCTTTTGCATTGAGTAATGGGCGTCAGGCCTATTACAATGAACTGGAATATCCCGGGCTTTTCTATGGAATCGATACAATAGGCGTGCATACGGCTGGGTATTTTGAGGCTGGGAAACGGAAGTTGCCCAATTTTGTGGAGGTGAAGCGGAATAAGGGTCGTTTTCTAATTCACTTGGAACCTCTTATGTTCAGCAATTACTACATGCTACAAGAACAGAACTTTTTGTACGGCGCTGCAGCATTGAAGATGCTGGATCGTAAGCGTGTGTTTTGGTATGATGCGTTGTTCAAGGGAAGCGATACAGCCAGGACGCCTCTACGTGTGCTGCTTCAGCATGAAGGGTTGCGGCAAGCCTGGTACCTGTTGCTGTTTGGGCTATTGCTGTTTTTGCTGTTTCGGAGCAAGCGTGAGCAGATGGCCGTCCCTGTTGTCGAAGCAGAGAAAAATCTATCCAAGGAATTCGCCAGGACCATCGCAACCTTATATTACGAGCATGGTAGCGATAGCAATCTTTTGCAGAAAAAAGTAGAATATTTTCTGTACGATCTACGCAGTAAGTTCTTTATAGATACGCTACATCTGGAAGATGTAGGCTTTGCAGAAACGCTGTCCAAAAAGACAGGTGTTCCACGTGTTGATTGCGAGCGAATCGTCAACTTAGTCAACAGGTACCGGAAGATAACCTATTCTACGGACAGCGAATTGATGGACGTACACAGACAAATTGAAGATTTTAAAAGTAAAGCCAATATATTATGAGTGAACTAGCAAGTAAATATGAGCCCGATTTCGAGAATAGGATCGACTTAAGTGTGTTGCAGAAAAAGATGGACGCCGTCACCTCGGAGGTAAAGAAGGTGATTGTGGGGCAAGACGATGTTATTCGAAAGTTGCTCATCGCTATATTAGCTGGCGGCCATTCCTTGATCGAGGGGATGCCAGGTGTTGCAAAAACATTGACGGCAAAGCTGATTGCCAAGAGTGTGCAGGGCGACTTCAAACGTATACAATTTACGCCGGATCTCATGCCGTCGGATGTGACCGGATCCGCTATACTCGAATTGAAGAGCAATGAATTTCAATTTTTGCATGGCCCTATATTTGGACATATCGTCTTGATCGACGAAATAAACCGTGCACCCGCCAAGACCCAGTCTTCTCTATTTGAATGTATGTCCGAACGACAGGTAACGGTGGATGGAACAACCCATCCGGTGCCTCGACCTTTCGTCGTCTTTGCCACCCAAAATCCCATTGAGCACGAGGGAACCTATCGATTGCCTGAGGCGCAGCTCGATCGATTTCTGTTCAAAATCAATGTTGGTTATCCGGATTTGGAGGAAGAAAAGGAAATCCTGCGCGAGCATCATGCACAAAAAACGGGCAATAAGGAGGATTTGGTGCAACCTGTTGTTGGAGTTTCGGAATTGATTGATTTTCAAGAACTTGTGAAACAGCTTTATGTGCACGAAGATGTGTTTGCCTACATTGTGCAGGTGATATTCCATACCCGATCGAATCCAAATTTAAGCCTCGGGGCGTCACCCCGAGCGTCCATCGCTCTATTGGAAGCGTCCAAGGCCAGCGCAGCACTGCAGGGTCGAGATTTTATAACCCCAGATGATGTCAAGTATGTAGCACCTAATATCCTCGGACATCGGGTATTGCTGACGCCTGAAAAAGAAATGGAAGGCTTTACCAGCGACTTTATCATCAAGCAAATTGTGGATGGCATAGAAATTCCTCGGTAATGGCATTCCTTCGGAGCTTATACCTAACGAACCGTTTTTTTTACGGCATCCTTTTCCTTGCCGCTTGCTTTGTATTGGCCTTCTTTATCCGGATGTTGTTGTTGCCGGTAAGTTTACTATCTTGGGCGTTCCTTGCTTTTTGTGTGTGGGATATGGTGGTGCTATTTTTCGGAAAGGGGAAGATTGTGCTGAAACGCGACTATCCGGAAAAGCTATCCAATGGAGACGACAATGATTTATCCATTGTGGTGCAGAGCTATTTTCCCGTGGAAATTAGCGTGCGTTTGTTGGAGGAATTTCCGGAGCAATTGCAATTGCGCGACGTCGACTTTGCTTTTACCCTAATGAGCCGGCAGGAAAAGCGAATTGACTATGCCATCAGGCCTACGAGTAGAGGCTTGTATACCTTTAATCGCTGCCATGCGTTGGCCAGTCATCTCGGTTTGTTTGCTCGTAAATTCTCCCTACAGGAGCCAGTAACCATTCCCTGCTATCCATCTTTTATACAGATGCGCAAATACCAACTGTTGGCAACAACCGATCGTCTGGTGGAGCTTGGCGTAAAGCGCGTCCGAAAGATAGGTGCCACCCTCGAGTTTGATCATATCCGTGAATATGTACGGGGCGACGAATTTCGGCACCTGAACTGGAAAGCAACGGCCAAACATCAGAAATTGTTGATCAACCAATATCAGGAGGAAAAATCACAGCCTATCTATGCACTGATTGATACCGGAAGGGTAATGCGTATGCCATTTAATGGATTAACCTTACTTGATTATGCGATCAATTCAACATTGGTGCTTTGCAACGCAGCTATCCTTAAACAGGATCGAGCGGGCATGCTGACTTTCTCCAAGGATATCGGCAACCACATTCGCGCCGAAAAGCGGAATAGCCAAATGCGGCTGATCTCAGAAACGTTGTATGGCATCGAAACAGACTTTAAGGAATCTGAATTTGGAAATCTGTATGCCTTTTGTAATCGGCATATCAACAAGCGGTCGCTGTTGCTGTTATACAGCAATTTTGAAACAATGGACGCTTTGGCAAGACAAATGTCCTATCTACGTATGCTTGCAAAAACGCATATATTGGTGGTCGTGGTATTTAAAAATACGGAATTGGTCGCCATGTCCAAGGAAGATGGGTCGCGCGTGATCGATGTTTACAATCAAATTATTGCCGAAAAATTTGTGTATGAAAAAGGGCTCGTCATCCAAGAGCTGCAAAGGCAGGGCATACAGACCATATACACCGCCCCTGAGGATTTGACCATAAATGCCATTAACAAATACTTGGAGATTAAAGCTAGGGGGCTGCTTTGATGTCGTGACAGGCTATCTGCTGTCTCTGCCGAAAAGATACAAAAAATCCCGTCTAGGATCATACGGGATTTTTTGTACAGTTTGTTTTTCTTGTTAAAGCGAGAACGCTTCTTTTATCTTCTCCACGTAGTCAAGTTTTTCCCAGGTAAACAGTTCTACCTCAATCGTTTTCTTTTCTCCTGTGGAGCTTTCAAAGGTCTTGCTAACCGTTTTTGGTGTCCTGCCCATATGACCGTATGCAGCGGTTTCCGAATAAATGGGGTTGCGCAGTGCCAGCCGTGTTTCTATCCCATATGGTGTCATGTCGAAGATCGTAGCGATTTTGCTGGAAATCTCGCCGTCAGTGAGACCTACCTTGCTTGTTCCGTAACTATTTACATAGATGCCCATGGGGTCTTTCACGCCGATGGCATAGGAAATCTGCACTAAAATTTCATCTGCCACCCCTGCTGCAACGAGATTTTTAGCTATGTGACGCGTGGCATAGGCTGCTGAGCGATCGACTTTAGAAGGATCTTTTCCCGAAAAGGCTCCACCGCCGTGTGCCCCCTTCCCGCCGTAAGTATCGACAATAATCTTGCGACCGGTAAGCCCGGTGTCCCCATGTGGTCCACCGATAACGAATTTTCCTGTGGGGTTCACGTGAAACTTGATGTCCTCATTGAATAATGCTTGGAGCGCTGGCTTCAATTGTGCTTTTACCCTGGGCACCAAAATATTTTTCACATCCTGCGTGATCTTTTCCAGCATTTCCGCTTCGGGAGCGAAATCATCATGCTGTGTAGAGATCACAATGGTGTCAATGCGCAAAGGCTTGTGGTCATCGCCATATTCTAGCGTTACCTGCGATTTCGCGTCAGGCCGTAAGTAGGTTATGTCACTATGCTCACGACGAAGGGCCGCTAATTCATAGAGTAGACGGTGTGCGAGATCTAATGCCAGTGGCATGTAGTTTTCCGTCTCATTACTGGCATACCCGAACATGATACCTTGGTCGCCGGCTCCCTGTTCTTGCTTGGTCTTCCTGTCGACCCCTTGGTTGATCTCTGCCGATTGCTCATGAATAGCCGACAATACTCCGCAAGAGTTTGCTTCAAACATATATTCGGACTTGGTGTAGCCAATTTTTTGTATTACGGATCGTGCAATCTTTTGTACATCCAAGTAGATTTTTGACTTTACTTCACCCGCCAACACTACCTGTCCGGTCGTGACAAGGGTTTCTATCGCCACACGCGAATCTTCGTCCCATGCCAAAAAATTATCAATCAAAGCGTCAGAAATTTGATCTGCTACTTTGTCTGGGTGCCCTTCGGACACCGACTCTGAAGTAAATAAATATGCCATTGAGCGTTTTTTAAGATCGCGTTGGTAGAGCGGTGCAACGTAAGTGGAAAAACAGATTTGTTGGTTTTAGCACTTTTTTACTGTGGTTGCAATCTCCTAAAATACCTTGAACAGGTATCCTACGCAAATCAGTCCACATTTTTCGTAGACAAAAGTACAAACCTTTCTCGGATATAGAAAACTGAAAGCGAAAATGTTTCGCACGTCGCCGCTAATCTTTTACATCACGGTGACCCTGCTTTCGTTCAATTTTCGTGACATGCGTTGCTTTTGTTCCAATTTTTTTGGCTAGGGATAAAATGATGCCGTCAAATCTTTATCTTTATAACCTGAAATTTGAAAATAGAACATGCGTCAACGAAAACGGATTTTATTTGTGGTGAATCCAATATCAGGAGGAAAGAAGAAAACCGCCTTTAACAAGCAAGTATTGGAAGTTCTTGATTTAGAGAGGTTTGATCCGACATTTAAGATTACAGACCACGCGAATCATGCCTTCGAGTTGGGAAAGCAAGCCATCCAAGAAGGGTATGATGCCGTGGTTGCGGTAGGCGGCGATGGGACTATCAATGAGCTAGGTTCTGCTATCATGGGCACCAATATGCCGCTAGGAATTATTCCAGAGGGGTCAGGCAATGGTTTAGCGCTGTATCTCGGTATTCCGCTAAATGAGTCTGCAGCGATTCGCCGTATCAATAGATTTGAGTCGGTCGAGGTGGACACCGGCGAAATCAATGGTCGTCATTTTTTCAATATTGCCGGTTTGGGTTTCGATGCATCGGTCAGCGATCACTTTGCAACAGAGAACATTCGGGGGCCCATCGGCTATCTGCGTTCGGCGGTGAATGTATTGGGTAATTTCAAGCCCAGCACATACACATTGATCATCGATGGAAAAGCGTATAAAAGAGAAGCCTTTATGATAAGCGTCGCCAACTCTCCACAATATGGTAACAATGCCTACATTGCTCCGCAGGCATCTATTACGGACGGTATTTTGGATGTCTGCGTGGTTCAGAAATTTCCCCTGTATCTCTTGCCGAAAATGGTATTTCACCTTTTTACAAAAAGTGCAGACCAATCGGATTATGTGGAGATCTTACCGGGGAAAGCTATTCGTATTATTCGCGATGAAAAGGGACCAGTACATGTAGATGGAGAGCCAGTTGAAATGGGCACAACATTGGATATAGAAATAAAACATAAATCTTTAAAAATTATTTGTTAAGCATGGGTAAACAGAAGAAACAACGATTTGAAGGAATTGTGTATTCAACGGCGGACGATTTTGACTACGTGTCTGCGTCCGAAGATGTCGAACAAGAAACCTTGCCGATCGCTAAGCAGCGGTTGAAGGTGTCTTTGGACAAGAAGGCTCGCAAAGGAAAAGTTGTTACAATAGTGGACGGATTTATTGGAAGGGAAGAAGACTTAAATGATTTAGCCAAGACGCTGAAGCAGAAATGCGGAGTTGGCGGAGGAGCAAAAGACGGTATCGTGATCATTCAGGGAGATTTCAAAAATAAGATTGCTGAATTGTTGACCAGCGCAGGATATGCTGTCAAAATAGTTGGCGGATAAAGAGTTACAAGCGGTTGCATAGGGAGTTGGTGGCTGTCAAAGGTCTAATCTCTTCCCTAATTTGAGATTTGCCAGTAGAATCGAGGTATGTTATCCTGATATTTTATGATGAGTGAATACTTACTTATTTTTGGGAATTAATGATTTTTTAATTTGCATAAACCAAAAAAAATAGTTTTCATTGTAAAATATATCGTCTTAAATGACGTTTAAGCATGAGGCGAATGCCCGATTAGGAAGGAAAGGAACCCGCTGGCGGTCTATCTAATATGGTGCCGATTGAAAGAAGTATAAATTAATGCAGAGAAAATTTTATTTTTAACACAAAATGGTATATTTGTTTTGCTTAAAGGCAAGATAGATGGCAATAAATTGCACAAATTGAATTAAACATTAATATTAAACAACAGTAAAAATCTAAAAATTAGTAAAAAATGGCAAACGCACCAAAAACTACTACTCCTGTTAAGAACGAAAGCGGAAACTCCGGTAATTTATTTGCGAGTTTAGCGATCATCATTTGTTTCATCATCGGTTACGTTGTATGGCAATTTGTAATGGGTAGTCCTTCCAATTTTCTTGAAGAAAATCCAGAAAACCAACCAAAACCAGGAAACTATTTGGGTATGGTTTACCATGCAGGGGTTGTTGTACCGGTCCTTATTGGTTTATTCCTTATGGTATGGGTATTCTCTATTGAGCGCTTCTTGGTTATTAGCAGAGCAGCTGGAACAGGTAACGTAGGTAACTTCGTTAGAAAAATTCAATCATTAATCAATGGTGGTAACATCGATTCAGCTATTGCTGAGTGTGACAAACAAAAAGGTTCTGTAGCAAACGTGGTTAAAGCGGGATTGTTAAAATACAAGGACGTATCTGCTAATACAGGTTTAGATGCAGAAAAATCCGTGGTTGCTATCCAGAAAGAAATTGAAGAAACGACCGCTTTGGAAATGCCTATGTTGGAGAAAAACATGAATGTAATTGCGACGTTGGTTTCTATCGGTACATTAACGGGTCTATTGGGTACGGTAACGGGTATGATCAAGGCCTTCTCCGCACTTGCAACAGGTGGTGCTCCAGATTCAGCAAAGCTAGCAAATGGTATCTCAGAAGCTTTGATCAATACGGCAACAGGTATCGCAACCTCTACGTTCGCTATTGTGATGTACAACATCTTAACAGCTAAGATTGACAATTTAACCTATTCCATCGACGAAGCTGGTTTCTCTATCGTACAAACGTACGCTGCAAACCACAAATAAGAACACATGGGTTTTTTTTCAAAATTCTTTATGGAATTTGTGGATAAGAATCATCATTGTTATGAGGAATAAGAATTGTTAATTAAAAGAAGTTAAGAAAAATGGGTAAAGCAAAAGTAAAAAGAACCAGTACCGCCATCGACATGACGGCGATGTGTGATGTGTCGTTCTTGCTTCTTACGTTTTTCGTATTAACAGCAACGGCACGTCAACCGGAAGTATTGGTTGTCGATACGCCGCAGTCTACTACGCCAGACAAGTTACCAGATGACAATCTAGGAGTGATCTCCGTAGCTAATGGCAAGGTATTCTTTGGGGTAAAAAACCCTACTGTTCGCGAGATCACGTTGAAAAACATGTCACAGAAATACAATGTGAATTTTTCGGCACAGGATTATGAGCAGTTTAAGCAATTGGATGAATTCGGTGTGCCGATCAAAAATCTCCGTCAGTTGCTTTCACTACCAAATGATCAACGTAAAGAAAGTATTCAGCCAGGCATTCCTGTAGATAGTACAGAAACGGTATCAAATGAATTGTATTCTTGGGTACAAGAAGCGCGTAAAGCAACAATTGAATACAACCGTTCGCGCGATGGTGAGCGAGATTTCGTTGATCCAGGACCGATGAAAGTTGCAATTAAAGCTGATGCAGAGGAGAAGTATCCAACCGTTAATTTAATTATTGAGACCTTGAGGAACCAAAAGCAGAACAAGTTCAGTTTTGTAACGGGTCTGAGAGCGGAACAATAAGGGTATAATTAAAAAAAAATGGCAGAATTAAATCAAGATAGTGGTAAACAAAAAGGTGGCAAGGTTAGAGCCAAGAAAGCCGGAGGCAAGGTCGATTTGACCGCCATGGTGGACTTAGCATTCTTGCTGATTACCTTCTTCATGTTAACCACGTCACTCAATAAACCGCAGGCGATGGATGTTGCAATGCCTGATAAAAACAAGATCGATGCAAATGACAATTTAGAAATTGCCGACAACCGCTCGATTACACTTTTGTTAGGTTCAGACAACAAGATCTCTTGGTACTACGGCCAATTGGCAAAGCCGATCTATCCTCCCACAACCATCGATTATGGTAAAGAAGGTATTCGTCAGGTTTTGCTGAAAATGCAGAAAGAAGTACCAGCTCGTTCTGGCGGTAAAGATTTGATCGTGGTAATCAGACCTAGCGAGAAATCGGTGCAACGAAACCTTGTCGACATTCTCGATGAGATGAAAATTGTAGATGTCAAACGCTACATGATTTCAAAGATCAATAGTGACGAAATAGAGGTGTTAAAACGCGAAGGTCTATTCAACGACTAGTCGCACAATTAAGCAAAATATGTTTGGTTCTAAATTAGATATATTCAAAAAAGAATGGCTTGACGTCGTTTTTGCGAATAGAAATAGAGAATATGGTGCCTACGATTTGCGCAAGTATGCGCCGAAGGCTACTAATATCGGTCTACTCGCTATCACGGCAAGTGTTCTTGTTTTGAGTGCTCCAAAAATGTTCAACATCAAGGTGTTCCCGGATAAACCTGTGGAAGAAGCTCCCGTGATTACGGAAGTGACCTTGGAAGATTTGGACATTCCAGAGCCGGAAGAAGAAGAAGAGCCGCTTCCGCAAGAGGAAGAGCCACCTCAACGTATAGCACAGGAGCCACCGGCAGAAGATTTGGTGCGTTTCCCTGAGCCGAAAGTGGTGCCTCAGAATCAAGTGAAGGAAGAGGTTGTTTCCCAAGAGGAAATCAAGAAAGAGAATAAAACTCCAGCTCGTATTACCTTGAAAGGTACGAAAGGTGCTGCTGGTGTGCCGACAGGTGAATTTGGTCCCAAGAAAGTAGAAGGGCAAATTACCGGTAGCGCAACAGGAGATCCAGATGGGAACGAGTCGAATAAGATCTTTACAGCAGTAGAGGTAAATCCTGAGCCGATTGGTGGTTTGGCCGCATTTCGTAAATGGGTGGGTGATAACTATACCTATCCGCAGGGTGCGATTGACGCTGGCGTGAAGGGCCAAGTCGTAGTTTCCTTTGTTGTGGAACGCGACGGTAGCCTAACAGACATTAAAGTGGTCAAGGATTTGTCTTACGGAACAGGTCAAGCTGCGGTAAATGTGCTAAAAAAGGCGAAAAAATGGAAACCAGGTATTCAGAATGGTCGTCCTGTTCGTGTAGCTTACACATTACCTATTACGCTAAACTTACAACAGTAACATGAACGGTTTGCGTAACAGCACAAAAAAATTTAGTCAGAAATCGCCAACCCAGCGATTTCTGTCTATTTTAGGCCTAGCGATGTTCGGCTTTTATTTTTCACTGGGCATGCTCATTATTTTTTGGCGTGGTTTCCCATTAGAAATAGATCCGACCTACAAAAGGCTTTTTGGTATTTTATTGATTGTATATTCATTTATGCGGTTTGCACGCTTGTGGCAAAATAATTTTCGAAGATAGTTGTTTGGTGGATTAAACTTTTAGCAGTTTTTCCTATTCTAACAGATAAGTGAGACAACAGATTTCCGCGCGGTGAGGCCTGATAGGAACAAAGTGTTAAAACTAAATTAGATAAAATACATTATTATATATCGGATGAAAACTATTATACAGGTGCTTTTACTGTTAAGTCTTGTTGCAACATCTTGTTCGCGATCACAAAATCGGTCAAACGGTACGGATGGAGATGAGGCGCAGGCTGCCAAGGAGCAAGAGGATATTTTGGTGGGTTCGCTGGCCGTAGCGGTCGACGAGTCGATATTGCCTTTGCTTAAGGAGCAAGAAGAGGTTTTTCTATCGGCATATCCGAATGCGAAGCTTAATTTTGTAGCCAAGCCAGAAGTATTCGCTATTCGCGAGCTTGTGTCTGGGAAGGCGAGTGTCGCTATTCTGGCGCGAACCCTAAATGAGCAGGAGGAGGCTTCATTCAAGAAACGATCCATTACACCGAAAATATTTCCGTTGTGGTCGGATGGGATAGTTGTTGTTGCAAATACTAAATCTTTGGACACAAGCGTTACCATTGGGTACTTGACGGAGATTATGCAAGGGAAGAGTTTGGATAAGCGAAAAATTGTATTTGATAACATCAATTCGAGCAGCTTCAGGCTATTGCAGGAAATCGGGCAAATCGATAAAGTTGCGTCCAATTTTGTCGAAGCTGGCAGCGGTGCGCAAAGCGTTTTGGAAGCCGTATCAGAAACGACAGATCGTTTGGGTATATTGGGCTATAATGAGTACAGCGATTTAATCGGCTCGTTTCCAAATAAAAATAATATTCGTATCTTGAGCGTGCAGAATACGCTTGGAGAGAACGCTGATAACAAGTTTTATATGCCAAATCAATCCACGATAGCCGCTGGAGAATATCCGCTCCAACGTACGTTTTACGTGCTGAACTATCAACCGAATTTGGGTTTGGGTATAGGCTTTTCGGCTTTTCTTACGGGAGATCGCGGGCAGCGGATCGTTTTAAAGGCTGGTTTAGTGCCGGCAACAATGCCTGGCCGCGAGATTATAGTACGCGATAATATTTAATCAACGAAGAATAAAATAGAACACAAATAGATTATGACAAACAGCAAATTATTTTTAAGTCTATTATTGGCTGGAACAATTGGTTCCGCAGGTGCCCAAAGCTTAAAAGATGCGAAGGCTGCGTTGACGGCCGAGCAGTATGATAAAGCAAAGACTATTCTGCAGAACTTGGTAGAGAAGAAGGCGAAAGATGGGGAGAATTATTTCTATCTAGGCAAGGTTCACTTGGTTAACGACAAGTTGGATTCAGCGGCCTATGTGTTTAACCAGGGGTTGACAAATGCGCCGAAAGAACAGTTAAATAATGTAGGGTTGGGGATTGTCGATCTAATGAACGGTAATCAGAGTGCAGCAGAAACCAAGTTTACTACAGCGGTATCTGGATTGGGCAAAAAGGATTATTTGCCGCTTCTGTATATCGGTGAGGCCTATATTGATGCGCCAAAGCCAGATTATACAAAAGCAATTGAGTACCTAACACAGGCCAAAGGTAAAAATACGAAAGATGCGACAATTTTGGTTGCATTGGGCGATGCATACGCTGGTCTTGGCGAAAGTAGCCAAGCATATGTCAACTACCGTGATGCAGAGTACATGGATCCTTCGTTGTTGGCTCCCAAGATCGGCCAAGCAGTGATATCAAGAAGAGCGCAGGCTTACGACGTTGTGCTGGAGCAGTTGACAGCTTTGACACAAGAGCATGCTGATTACGCTCCATTGTACCGTGAGCTTGCGGAGACCTACTATTTATCTTCTTTAAAAGCGCCTGAAGAGGACTACCGGGAGATCAATCAAAAAGGTGTGGAGAACTACAAGAAATATTTGGAATTGACAGGTGATAACTCTGTCGAAGCAAAGACACGCTATGCCGATTTCTTGGTGTATTCTGGAAACTATGCAGAGCTTAAAACGGTAGCCCAGGAATTGGCTAATGCACCGGGAGTTGATGCAAAGGTGTACCGCTACTTGGGTTATATTGCCTACAACCAAGATAAAGATTATGCGAAAGCTGCAGAATACATGAATACATTATTCTCTAAAGTGCAGCCTGAGCGTCTAATACCACGTGACTACTTGTATGCCGGTTTGGCAAACTTGAGCGCAGGTGACGAAGCGAAGGCAACGGAATTGCTTAAGCAAGCTGTAGAAAAGCAGGCGGAGGAAGACAACTTGGAAACGGAGATCGCAGAATCTGCTTTTGCTAAATACCAAGATGGCGATGTAGACAATGCCGTGAAAATTTTCCGTATTGTTGCGGCGGATACGGCTTCTGACTATTACTACGATGCCAATTACTACTTGGGGGTAGGACAGTACCAAAAGGGTTCGAAAATTATCTCTCCAGGTGAGGATGATGAGGTTACTCCAGAAGTGGGACAACAAAAATTGGCAGAAGCGAAACCTATGCTGGACGAAGCAGTCAAAGCATTAGGCAACGTAACGGCAGCAACAAAACAAGAAGTTATCGATAAATACCAAGTGAATGCGTTATATTTCAAAGGTTTATCGGAGCTGGCTTTGGACAATGTGGTGTATGATCCGGAAAACGTGAAAGGGTTGTATTTGGATTCCTTCAACAAATTGTTGTCGGTCATCAAAGCTTCCGGCAAAACCGACGAAACAAGCAACGCTTATGTTGCTGATGCAAATAACTATATCGGTTATTACTACTACTTCAAAGGGGACAATGCAAAAGCAAAAACCTACTTCCAAGAGACGTTGAAGGTTAGACCAGAAGACGAAATTGCGACGCAATTTGTCGATCAATTATAATATTAAAATATCATTAAAATTTGGAGGGACTGCTTGCGGTCCCTTTTTTTATTGGGAAAAAATGATATATTTGTTAAGGAGAACAGATAATAAACGAGTAATTATGGAAAGTGTAAACCTAAGTAGCACTCCAGTAGATTATATGCCTATTTTACTTCAATTAGGTGTAGCAGTTGGATTCGGTGTGTTGACAATAATTGGAACCCATTTGATTGGTCCTAAAGTTCGTACAGAGAACAAGTTGGGCGCTTTCGAGTCTGGAGTAGAGGTTATTGGCAACGCTCGGCACCCCTTTTCTATTAAATATTTCTTGGTAGCCATTTTGTTCGTCATATTTGATGTGGAGGTCATATTTATGTACCCGTGGGCTGTAAACTTCCGGGAATTTGGCGTAGGAGGATTAGTTGAGATGTTCATTTTTATGGGCTTGCTGCTATTGGGCTTTATCTACGTCATCAAAAAGCGGGCCCTGGACTGGGATTAAGCCGTCGCTGAGCGCCGTTTTAGGCGGCTCCTCCACCAATTTAAACTTTTTAATATAAACCAAAAAACAGCAGTCATGAGTAAAGTGACATTGGCAGAAGCGCCTCCAGGTGTTGAAGGATCAGGATTTTTTGCAACGACGTTGGACAAAGCAATAGGGTTGGCCCGTGCTAATTCTTTGTGGCCTCTGCCGTTTGCGACTTCTTGTTGTGGTATTGAATTTATGGCGACGATGGGTTCTACCTATGACTTGGCGAGATTTGGTGCAGAGCGGCCTAGTTTTTCGCCTCGACAGGCAGATATGTTGCTGGTAATGGGGACGATCGCGAAAAAGATGGCTCCTGTCCTGCGACAAGTTTATGTGCAAATGGCGGAACCTCGCTGGGTAATCGCGGTAGGAGCATGTGCTTCTAGCGGCGGTATTTTCGATACCTATTCGGTGTTACAAGGTATCGACGAGATCATTCCCGTCGATGTGTACGTGCCAGGTTGTCCGCCCCGGCCCGAGGCTATTTTGGACGGTGTGCTCAAATTACAGGATATCGTGAAAAATGAATCGTTGAACCGTCGTAACACACCTGAGTACAAGGCGCTGTTGGAAAAATACGGCATCATAACAGATAATGGAAATGGATAAGCTGGATAATAAATTGGTGCTGAGTGAGCTTGAAAATCGCTTTCGTGGATCTTTCGTGGTCTTGGGCGAGCCACACGGTTTGCTCACCGTTTCCGTGGAGGAAGACATCATTACCGACTTTCTCGTTTTTGTCAAAGACCATCCGAAGCTGCGCTTCAACTACCTTACCGATATTACTGCGGTACATTACCCGACCGAAGAAAAAGACTTCTGCGTCGTGTACCATGTGCATAATATGCTTCATAATGTACGGCTGCGTATAAAGGTCTTCATTGCGGGGCCAATGCCTACCATTCCTTCGGCGACATCGCTATGGAATGGTGCTAATTGGATGGAGCGAGAAACGTATGATTTCTTTGGAATTGTGTTTGAGGGGCATCCAGACTTGCGTCGTATCTTGAACATGGACGAGTTGGACGTGTTTCCAATGCGCAAAGAATATCCGCTGGAAGATCCGAACCGCGTAGATAAAAAGGATTTTTATTTTGGACGTTAACTATAAACAGAAATCGAAACGATGAGCAACCCTATCACCAAAATAACGCCTAATGCTGCTGTTTACTTCGATAATGATCCACAGGACGAGTTGATCACCCTAAACATCGGTCCGACGCACCCTGCTACGCATGGCGTTTTCCAAAACGTTGTGCAGATCGACGGCGAACGGATTGTTAGTGGTGTGTCCACAATTGGCTATATACATCGAGCGTTCGAAAAAATAGCAGAACATCGCCCTTTTTATCAAATTACACCCCTAACAGACCGGCTGAATTATTGCTCTGCGCCCATAAATAACATGGGATGGCATATGACGGTTGAAAAGCTGCTAGATATAGAAATTCCTAAACGCGTACAATATATGCGTGTCATCGTTATGGAGCTGGCACGTATTGCCGACCATATTATTTGTAACGGTATTTTGGGCGTAGATACAGGGGCTTTTTCAGGCTTCCTGTATGTTATGCAGGAGCGGGAATTTATTTATGAAATTTTCGAGGAAATATGCGGGGCGCGGTTGACGACGAATATCGGACGTATCGGAGGCTTTGAGCGTGATTTTAATGAAGTCGCTTTTCAAAAGATCAGTGAATTTTTAAAACGTTTTCCGCCAGTTTTAAAGGAATTTGAGAACCTATTCGTAAGAAACCGAATTTTTATCGAACGGACGTCCGGTGTGGCAGCAGTAACGCCCGAGGAGGCATTGAGTTATAGCTGGTCAGGGCCAATATTGAGAGCTACTGGCGTGGATTACGATGTACGAGTCGTAGCACCCTACTGTTCGTATGAAGAATTTGAATTTGATGTTCCTGTGGGTACCAAAGGCGATGTATACGATCGTTTCATGGTTCGTAATGACGAAATGTGGCAGTCGTTACGAATTATCGAACAGGCACTAGATAAAATTGCTAAGGAACCGAGTGGTGTTTTTCATGCCGATGTTCCTGCTTTTTATTTACCGCCCAAAGAACAAGTCTACACGAATATGGAAGCGCTGATCTACCACTTCAAGATTGTGATGGGAGAATGGGAGACGCCGCAGTCGGAAGTCTATCACGCCGTAGAAGGCGCGAATGGTGAACTGGGATTTTATATGATCCATGATGGAGGCCGATCACCGTATCGCTTACATTTTAGGCGTCCATCATTCATCAATTATCAAATGTTTGCACCTATGAGCAGTGGTATGTTGATATCGGATGCGATCTTAAACATGAGTAGTTTAAACGTAATAGCAGGAGAATTAGATGCTTAGTGTTCAGGAAAATATGATTGTGACATTCACGCCAGCCTTATTTGATAAGTTTGCTGAAGTCGTGTCACGCTATCCCGAAGGGAAACAGAAATCGGCGTTGTTGCCAATATTACATCTCGTTCAAGCAGAGTATGGCTGGCTGAGTGTGGATGCGATGGATAAAGTTGCTGATTATCTAGCTTTGAAACCCATAGAGGTCTATGAGGTAGCAAGCTTCTATACCATGTATTTTCTTCAGCCCAAAGGAAAGTTTGTATTGGAGGTCTGTAGAACAGGGCCGTGCTGCCTTGTCGGTGCAGAACGTATCATGCAGCATATGGAAAAGCGCTTAGGAGTTCCGGAAGGACAAGTTACAGCTGATGGCCTTTTCTCGTGGAGAGGGGTCGAGTGTTTGGCGGCGTGCGGTTTTGGTCCGGTATTGCAGATCGGGCCGTCGTACACATTTCATGAAAATCTAACCGAAGAGCGTGTCGATCAGTTGATTGACGAGCTAAAGGAAAAGGCAAAAAATCAATAGATATGGCCCGTAAGTTATTGCTGACACATATTGACGTTCCAGGAATTGACACGCTGGAGGTTTATCGCAGGCAGGGCGGGTATCGCGCTGTGGAGAAAGCGTTAAAGACCATGTCTCCCGACGACGTGGTGGAAGAGGTAAAGAAATCCGGTTTACGGGGACGTGGCGGAGCAGGTTTTCCGACGGGTATGAAATGGAGCTTTTTGGCGAAACCAGATGGTGTACCACGATATCTGGTTTGCAATGGCGACGAATCTGAGCCGGGAACCTTTAAGGATCGTTTTTTGATGACAAAAATCCCGCATGCCTTGATAGAGGGCATGATAGTGTCCAGTTATGCTTTGGGAGCGAATACCGCTTATATCTACATTCGTGGCGAGATGATGCCGCAGATACGTATCGTGGAGCGTGCTATTGCAGAAGCTAAATCGGCGGGATTCTTGGGAAAAAATATTTTAGGTTCCGGCTACGATCTAGAGGTCTACGTACAGCCGGGTGGTGGAGCATACATCTGTGGAGAAGAAACGGCTTTACTTGAATCTTTGGAAGGCAAGCGTGGTAACCCGCGTATCAAACCACCATTTCCTGCTGTCGCGGGATTATATGGCTGCCCGACGGTGGTCAATAATGTGGAGTCCATTGCGGCAACGGTACCCATTGTAAACGACGGAGGAGAGGAATACGCGAAGATAGGTATTGAGCGCAGTACCGGCACGAAGCTTATTTCTGCTTCTGGGAATTTGGTGCGACCAGGAGTTTATGAAATCGAGCTGGGTTTACCCGTGGAAGAGTTTATCTATTCGGATGAATACTGCGGTGGCATTGCAAACGGCAAGCGCCTCAAGGCTATGGTAGCTGGAGGATCATCGGTGCCCATATTACCCAATAATTTGGCGACAAAAACAGCTAAGGGTGAAGCACGGCTGATGACGTACGAATCATTGGCTGACGGTGGTTTTGTGACGGGAACCGCCATGGGGTCGGGTGGCTTCATTGCTTTCGATGAAGACCAATGCATCGTGCGGAATACCCTAAACTTTACCCGGTTTTACCACCACGAAAGCTGCGGGCAATGCTCTCCTTGCCGAGAAGGGACAGGTTGGATGGAAAAAGTCCTTCACAAAATCGAGTATGGGCATGGCGACATCGCCGATATCGATTTACTGTGGGACATACAGCGCAAAATAGATGGAAACACCATCTGTCCGCTGGGTGATGCATCGGCATGGCCCGTTGCTAGCGCCATTCGGCACTTTAGGGATGAGTTTGAATGGCACATTTTGAATCCAAGGGAATCACAAACAAGAAATTTTGGCTTGGCCCATTACGCAGATCCATTAGTTCCTGTTGTTTAGTGGTGCTTTATACCTGTTGATGTAAAGAAAAAACAATGGCTGAAGAAGGAAAATTTAAAGTTACGATAGATGGTATTACGGTAGACGTGTCGCCAGGAACAACCATACTGAATGCTGCACGCCAGATCGGTGGAGATATCGTTCCACCGGCAATGTGCTATTACTCCAAGCTTGAAGGAAGTGGCGGTAAATGTCGAACTTGTTTGGTGAAGGTATCCAAAGGATCGGAGAAAGATCCTCGTCCTATGCCAAAGCTAGTTGCATCATGCCGGACCACCGTCATGGATGGAATGGAAGTGCAAAATATCACTTCGCCCGATGTGGTAGAAGCGCGGAAAGGTGTAGTTGAAATGTTATTGATCAATCACCCACTGGATTGCCCTGTTTGCGATCAGGCTGGTGAATGCAAATTACAGGATTTAGGTTATGAGCACGGCGCAGATCAAACGCGATACGAATTTGATCGTCGTACATTCGAACGAATCGACATTGGAGAGCAGATTCAATTACATATGAACCGTTGTATCCTCTGTTACCGATGTGTCTACGTGGCTAATCAGCTAACAGCTGGACGCGAGCATGGTGTGATTAATCGCGGAGACCATTCCGAGATTTCTACCTTTATCGAAAATGCTTTAGAGAATGATTTTATCGGTAACGTAATCGATGTGTGTCCGGTGGGTGCTTTAACCGACAGAACCTTTCGTTTCAAGAACCGCGTCTGGTTTACAAAGCCGGTAGATGCACATCGTGATTGTCCGACCTGTTCGGGTAAAGTTACACTTTGGTATAAAGGAGACGAAGTGTTGCGGGTTACGGCACGAAAGGACGAATTTAACGAAGTGGAAGAGTTTATCTGTAACAGTTGCCGGTTTGAGAAAAAGAAAACGGCAGACTGGCTTTTGGAAGAACCTACACTCATAGAAAAGGACTCTGTCATTACAGCAAACCATTATTCCGTATTTACGCCTCCGCCCGTTATCAAACAAAATCCTAAACTGCAAGAGGCAAACGAAGAACAATTGGCAAGAACAGAACGATTAAAATAAGAAACACATGGAAGGAGCATTTATTTTAGAAAAGCTAATATTGGTCGTAATTGTGTTTACGGTTTCGCTTGTTATCGCCATGTATTCTACATTGGCAGAACGCAAAATAGCTGGTTTTATGCAGGATCGGCACGGGCCAAACAGAGCTGGCTTTGGTGGGCTGTTGCAGCCACTTTGCGATGGTGGCAAGTTCTTTTTTAAAGAAGAAATTATTCCCGCTGGGGCACACAGGCCACTCTTTATCTTAGGACCTACATTGGCCATCATTACGGCTTGTATCAGTTCGGCAGTGATCCCTTGGGGGCAAACATTGACCGTAGGCAACCGGGAAGTGGTGCTGCAAGTCGCAGATATCAATGTTGGCGTGCTCTATATCTTTGGCGTAGTTGCCCTAGGTGTATATGGGATTATGATTGGTGGTTGGGCTTCCAATAATAAGTTCTCTTTATTAGGCGCTATTCGAGCAGCTTCGCAAAGTATTAGCTACGAAATTGGTATGGGCCTGTCGCTTATCGCTTTGCTGATGGTAACCCAAACCTTGTCTATGAGTGAAATCGTTGCCCAACAATCAGGCTTTGTTAATTGGAATATTTGGGTGCAGCCGATTGGATTTTTGATCTTCATGACCTGTGCTTTTGCGGAGTGTAATCGCGTGCCATTCGATTTGCCGGAATGTGAAACAGAATTGGTTGGCGGATATCATACGGAATATTCTTCCATGAAGCTGGGGCTTTATATGTTTTCCGAGTATATCAACATGTTTGTATCTTCTGCATTGATGGCTGCGCTGTATTTCGGAGGTTACAATTTTCCGTTCATGCATGATCTCGGTCTCTCCCAGAACTGGATCACCATATTAGGTGTACTTGCATTTTTTCTAAAAATATTTGGTTTTATTTTCTTTTTCATGTGGATCCGCTGGACATTACCGCGTTTCCGTTATGACCAACTGATGAACTTGGGCTGGAAAATGTTAATCCCTTTAGCCATTGCAAACATCGTTTTGACAGGGGTCATTACGCTGATCAAGGATACCTATTTTGCTTAGGAATAGCTCCAAATGTTGATAACAAAAAAATACGGAAGCATGGATGCTACCGAACAAGCCGATAAAAGAAACAGCTATGCAGTCATTATCAAATAGAAAAAAGATTATCGAACAGAAACCCATGAATTTCTGGGAACGCATGTATCTTCCTGCGATTGCCAAAGGATTGGGGATTACCATCCGACATTTTTTTAAGAAAATACCTACGGTAAAATATCCGGAAGAAACTCGTCCCTATTCTAAGAATTTTAGAGGTCAACATTCTTTAAAGCGTGATGAACAAGGGCGCGAACGCTGCACAGCATGTGGACTTTGCGCGCTTTCCTGCCCTGCAGAGGCGATTACGATGACTGCTGCCGAGCGGAAAAAAGGAGAGGAGATGCTGTATAGGGAAGAGAAATATGCTTCGGTGTACGAAATTAACATGCTTCGCTGTATTTTCTGTGGGCTGTGTGAAGAGGCATGTCCCAAGGAGGCTATCTACTTGGACGGGCCACATGTAACGGCAGACTATTTACGGAAAGACTTTATTTATGGGAAAGATAAGTTAGTTGAGCCAACTTTTGACATTACCAAATTAATCCAAGATAAAACCAGTTAAGATGTCTGTATTTTATTTAGTTGCTTTTTTGGCGATATTCTTTGCGTTAATGACCATTTTCACCAAAAATCCTGTACATAGCGTACTGTACTTGGTCGTTACATTTTTCACCCTTACGATACATTACATTTTGCTAAATGCGCAGTTTTTGGCCGTCGTGAACTTTATCGTATATATGGGAGCTATTATGGTGCTTTTTCTTTTCGTGCTGATGTTGTTGAATATGAATGAAGAAAGCGAACCAATGAAATCGAATCTTGTCAAAGTCATGGGAGCCATTGCAGGTATATGCCTGATTGCCACGTTTCTTGGTGCTTTCAAAGTAATTGCTCCAAACAACGAATTTGTCGTTGGAAATGCGGAGGTGGGTTTGGTAAAAAACTTAGGGAAAGTGTTATTCAATGAATTCTTACTGCCTTTTGAGATTTCTTCTATCTTGCTGCTTACAGCCATGGTAGGAGCTGTTTTGTTGGCAAAAAAAGAGGTTAAAAAAATATAATGGAAAATTTTCTCACGCAGATACAAGGCGTTCCGCTCAATCATTACATTATTTTTTGTAGTATCATCTTCGCTATCGGTGTAACGGGTGTGCTCATCCGGCGAAACGTTATCATTATTATGATGTCCATTGAGTTGATGCTGAATTCGGTTAATCTATTGTTGGCCGCTTTTTCCGCTTATCGAGGCGATGCGAGCGGGCAGGTTTTCGTTTTTTTCATCATGGCGTTGGCAGCGGCAGAGGTGGCTGTGGGCTTGGCCATCATTGTTATGGTATATCGCCATACAAAATCGGTGGATATTGAATCACTGAGTAAACTTCGTTGGTAGTACAGTTTCAGACTTTTTACGTTAAATAGATAGTATGTCCGCATTAATTTGGCTTATTCCCCTTATCCCTTTGCTTGGGTTTATCATAAATGGACTCACTAGAAATAGTGTTCCTAAAATTGTTAGCGGTATCGTTGGTTCGCTCGCGGTGCTGGCTTCTTTCGTTCTTAGCACACTCGCCTACTTGGAGGTATCAGCGGCGCGTGATGCGGGTTCAGTGGCATCGTTTACGGTGCATGTCTTTGATTGGTTTTCTGTCGGATCATTGCGGATTGCGCTTTCATTTCTGTTGGATCCGTTAAGTGCGATTATGCTTTTAATTATTACCGGCGTTGGGTTCCTCATCCACCTATATTCTTGTGCATACATGGCACATGACGAAGGTTTTGGTAAGTTCTTTGCCTACCTAAATCTGTTCATTTTCTTTATGACGATTTTGGTGTTGGGATCTAATTATCTGGTCATGTTCATCGGTTGGGAGGGGGTTGGCCTTTGTTCTTATTTGTTGATCGGCTTTTGGTTTAAAAACTCTTCATATGCGTCGGCCGCCAAGAAAGCATTTATCATGAACCGCATCGGTGATCTAGGATTTTTACTTGCTTTGTTTTTTATCTTGGAAGCTTTCGGTAGTTTGGAATATGCAGAGGTTTTTGCTGCGGCGAGTGGGATGTCTGTCGGAGCGCCTGTCATCGTTATTATTACGCTTTTACTCTTTGTGGCTGCTACGGGCAAGTCGGCGCAGATACCCCTTTTTACTTGGCTGCCCGATGCAATGGCTGGTCCTACGCCGGTTTCTGCATTGATCCATGCGGCGACGATGGTGACGGCGGGTGTCTACTTGGTTGTACGGTCCAATGTGCTTTTTTTGCTCGCACCACTTTCCATGGAAATTATGGCTGTTGTGGGCGTTGTCACGGCTTTTGTAGCAGCGTTCATTGCGCTTACGCAAAATGATATTAAAAAAGTGTTGGCATATTCTACGGTATCCCAGTTGGGGTACATGTTTCTAGGCCTCGGGGTAGGTGCGTTCACCGGGGCTTTTTTCCATGTTCTTACCCATGCTTTTTTTAAAGCGCTACTTTTTCTGGGTGCAGGTTCAGTGATCCATGCGGTGCAGGACGAGCAGGACATGCGAAAAATGGGGGGATTGCGGAAAGCCTTGCCCATAACCTTTACGACCATGCTAATCGGTACAATCGCGATTAGCGGAATACCGCCCTTTGCAGGCTTTTTCTCCAAGGATGAAATTTTAGCCCATACTTTTCAACATCAACCCGTATTTTGGGTGATTGGGTTAATCACCGCATTGTTCACCGCTTTTTACATGTTTCGTTTGTTGTTCTTAACTTTTTTCGGAAAGTTTCGCGGAACAGCAGAACAGCAAAGTCATGTGCACGAATCGCCTTGGCTCATGACAGTTCCGTTGATTATTTTAGCAATCCTCTCGGTAGTTGGTGGCTTCATCAATGTGCCGGAGGCATTAGGCGGACATCATGCGCTACAAGCGTTTCTAGCTCCTGTTTTGGAAATGGGAGAAGTGAATCATACCGTACTGGAGTTAAGCCACATGGCGGAATATGTTTTAATGGGTGTATCCGTGCTGGGCGCACTTATGATGGCTGTCTTCGCCTATACAAAATATGCCAAGAATGTCGATGTTGCTGATGACAAAAAACAAGAAAGTCTGCTGTATCGGTTGTCGTACAGTAAGCTTTATGTGGATGAGCTGTATGCTACCGTAATCGTGAGACCCCTTGGTAAACTGTCCGTTTTTTTCTTCAAATATGTAGATAAAATGGGCATCGACGGCTTTGTAAATGGCGTGGGAGACTTCTTTATTGGCTCGGGAAAGGGGATTCGACAATTGCAAAGCGGCCATGTAGGGTTTTATATCATGATGATGGTCATCAGTGTGGTGGCAATCCTGTTATATGGTATATTCCATAGCTAAGATCAATATGTATTGGATATTATGCTTACTCGGCTTTTACATTATTTAAATTACTGACTCCTAATGGATAACTTATTTATATTATTGCTAATACCTGTAGTTGCTGCATGCCTTTTGTGCGTTGTCAAGGAGCCTACTCGAGCGAGATGGATTGCTTTGCTCACCTCGTTGTTGACGTTAGCGTTTTCAATTCCTTTTTTAATAGGTTTCGTGCCTGATGCATCTATGCAATTTGAGCAAAGTTGGATGTGGATCGAAACATTGCGACTTCAGTTCCATATCGGACTAGACGGCATCAGCTTACCTTTGGTGTTATTGACGAATGGACTTATTCCGTTAATTGTGTTGTCTTCGTTCGGAAAAAGATATAGCGGTGTGTTTTATGCATTGGTTTCTTTTATGCAGGCAGGCTTATTATTGGTTTTTTTGGCTAGGGATGCATTCTCTTTTTATGTGGGTTGGGAGCTTGCCTTGATTCCGATTTATTTTATTTGCGCACTTTGGGGAGAGGGCGATCGCATTCGAGTAAACTTGAAATTCTTCGTATATACTTTTCTCGGAAGTATTTTTATGTTGGTAGCTTTGATTTATCTGTATCACCAAGGTGTTGTGAAGAGCTTAGAATGGGAATCATTGGTGTCGTTGAACCTATCCGAGGATGCGCAACGTTGGGTTTTTTGGGCATTTTTCTTGGCCTTTGCTATTAAGATACCGATTTTTCCCTTTCATACTTGGCAGCCAGACACCTATACCCAAGCTCCAGCAGGAGGAACCATGCTATTGGCCGGCATTATGCTCAAGATGGGGGTTTACGGGCTGTTACGGTGGTTGTTACCGATCGCTCCGTTTGCCGTATTGTCTTACAGTCACATTATCTTAATATTGTGCGTCATCGGTATTGTTTATGCCTCCATCATTGCTTTTAAGCAGCAAGATGCCAAACGATTGGTAGCGTATTCATCTATAGCCCACGTAGGACTGATAGCCGCTGGTGTATTTTCATGGCAAGTAGAGGGAATACAGGGTGCTGTTTTGCAGATGGTCAATCATGGGCTAAGCGTGGTGGGCATATTCTTCATTATTGATTTATTGCAGGAACGAACAGCAACGCGGTCCTTGTCGGCCTGGGGCGGGTTTGCAAAACCCATGCCCCGTCTTGCCACGGTCTTTTTGATCATTTTGATGGGCGCTATCGGTCTTCCGCTCACAAACGGATTTATCGGGGAATTTCTCCTATTGAAGGGTCTTTTTGACTACGGTGTATGGTATGCAACTTTTGGCGGACTGACGCTTATTTTGGGGGCTGTATATATGTTGCGGTTTTACCAAAAGACAATGCTCGGACATTTGCAGCCTGATGCTAAGCCCATGATCGATATCAAAGGACACGAGCTTTTAGTCTTGAGCATCATCACATTCTTTACCATTTTTTTAGGTGTATGGCCGAAAGCGATATTGGGGCTATCCGAGGCGGCAGTGGTTAACTTATTGAATCAAATTAAATTTTAATTAGCGATTGGACATATTATGGGGGCGATAATAACATTAAGTATTTTGGGGATTTTCTTGTTGTATTTGGGCCTTTACCGTGCCAAAAATGCACTCCTTCCCGTCACGATCGTTGGTGCCCTTGTGGCGT
Organism: Sphingobacterium griseoflavum; assembly: GCF_014653155.1. Classification (GTDB taxonomy): domain Bacteria; phylum Bacteroidota; class Bacteroidia; order Sphingobacteriales; family Sphingobacteriaceae; genus Sphingobacterium; species Sphingobacterium griseoflavum. The sequence goes on from NZ_BNAF01000009.1 coordinate 39,153, forward strand.
TGGGATTTATATTATTTCAGTGGAATGAGGAAGCCGTACCGCTATACCATGGTATGGTGCTGTTCGATCGTTATGCTTTGGCGTTTTCTGCCTTGTGTATGCTTGCAACCATTCTTATTCTACTTTTATCAAAAGAATATTTTAGAACAATTAGCGATAATATTGCCGAGTATTACTGTCTAATCGTTTTTTCGTTGATGGGTGCGTTATTAGTAACGGCCTACCATAATTTCGCCATGCTTTTCGTGGGTATAGAAATTATGTCTGTGGCGCTGTATATATTGGTCGGCATCCGGAAGAATGACCCGTCGTCGAACGAAGCAGCATTAAAGTATTTTTTGATGGGTGCTTTTTCAACAGGGTTTCTACTCTTTGGCATTACGCTGATGTATGGCGCCGCCGGTACGTTCGATTTAGGGGAGCTACGAAACTATGTGATGACCACCAATGAGATATCTCCACTATTTTATGGAGGAATTTTACTACTGCTATGCGGACTATGTTTTAAAATCGGAGCCGCACCGTTTCACTTTTGGACACCCGATGTTTACGATGGCGCGCCTATACTGATTACCGCCTTTATGAGTACAGTGGTCAAGGTCGCTGCTTTTGTCGGATTTTTTAGGTTGTTCAGTATGGTTTTGGTGCCATTGAGCGAGTTTTGGACGCCGGTGCTTCTGACGGTCACGATTATTACCTTATTTGTGGGAAATATCACGGCACTGGTACAGACGAGTTTTAAGCGCATGATGGCTTATTCCAGTATATCTCATGCGGGTTACATGCTCTTTGCCATCGTCTCGATTGGTGCAGCTTCTGCGCCGAGCATCCTAATGTATGCATCCGCTTATTGTTTGGCGTCGATCATCGCCTTTGCAACACTTATCGCGGTGAAGCGAAAAACGGGTTCCGAGCATTTCGAGTCATTTAACGGATTGGCAAAAAGAGAACCCTTATTAGCGTTTATATTAACGATTGCCATGTTATCGTTGGCAGGCATACCGCTGACGGCGGGTTTTATCGGGAAATTCCTAATGTTCAACAATGTCATGGGCAACTACAACGTCATGTTACTTGTTATTGCTGCCGTTAATGCAGCTGTCGCCATTTACTACTATTTACATGTTGTCGTAAATATGTATTTTAGGGATAGTGAGGAGCCTTTAGAGCAGCAGATACCATTAACGAATGCGTATAAGGTCGTCTTGGGGATTGCCGCAGTATTGACCATAGCATTTGGAGTTTATCCAGATGTTATTTTGAAGCTGCTTTAGGGTTCGGCCAATTGGCGTAGTCAAGAAAATGTGCCGGTGATACCGGGTCAAAGCTCGCTTCGGCGGGCTTTTTCGTGCCTGCACAAACGGAACTGCGATTTCCCCGGTTTTTTCTAATTTCATTTCTATCTTATATTACAAATTGTATCTTTATGCGAGACCATTTTTGATTATGTGGAAATACAGGTTGTTGACGATCATCTTAGGCATACTTTCGCTCTGTTTTTATGTAGGACAGGGTCGTGCACAACAGAAGATCGAGGGTATGGTTGTTGACAAAACAAGCGCAAAAGGAATTGCATTGGCCAGTGTTTCCATTGTTGGCACATCGGAGGGAACCTCCTGTGATTCCAGTGGGTATTTTCGCTTTCTAACCCATCAAAAAATACCGTTCCAACTGCTGATATCTGCTATTGGCTATGAGGACCAAGTAGTAGACTTTCGCCGTGAGCAAACCCAGCTTACAGTAGCTTTGGAGAGTAACGAAAATGTGTTGGATGCTGTCGAGATATCCCGAAAGGTAAAGTATAAAAATCGTAATCCGGCGGTGGATCTAATCGATCAAGTCATTAAGCATAAGCGATCGAACCGTTTGGAAAGCTTACCTCGTTTAACATTTAAACAATACGATAAACTGCAGTTTGGTCTCGTAAACCCTGCGGAGGGCTATAGCAAACGATTGGGGAGTATCGGTTTTGTCTTCGAAAATATCGATACCATTTCCTCTCCTGGAAATAGATTGCTGACGATGTTCATGCAAGAGCAATTGAGCGACGTGTATTCCAAAACTGATCCAAAAGCGTATAAAAAACGTGTAAAATCAATTAAACAAACAGAGTTCGATCCGCGCTACGTTAATAACCATAATATCCAATCGTACCTATCTTACCTTTTCCAAGATATTGAGATATATGATGAAAATATTTTTTTAATTGACAAGTTGTTTTTGAGTCCTATTGCCAATAATGCGCCGCTATTTTATAAATATTATCTGACCGACACTATACAGACCGATTTCGGACGTTTTATTGAGCTAAGCTTTGAGCCTCGGAACAAAACCGACCTCTTGTTAAGTGGCAAACTCCATATAACGATGGATGACAGATTTGCCGTAAGATTTGCCGAGCTTCATGCGAATAAAGAGTCGAATCTAAATTGGGTAAATGATGTGGATATAGAATTGATCTACCGGCCTAATGACGAGAATTTTATGTTTTTAGAGCGGAGTTCGGTCAACATCGTTTTTGGTACAGGAAAGCGCGATGCTGTTTATGGAAGAAAAACTACATTGCAATATGAACACGACTTCGACGGACAGTTTTCGGACGATGTATTTCTTGGTGCTCCTACGGAGATATTACCGGAGGCGAAAGAGCAACAGCTATTAATTGAGCAGAAGCGTCCTGTACAACTCTCGCCGGTAGAACAGCGGGTGTATAGCAATATCGATTCGCTTAACGATAATCGAACCTTCAAAGCGATGTTGACATTGGGCTATCTATTTGGTTTAGGATATTATCCAGTAGGCCCTGTTGAATTTGGGCCGTTAGAGTATCTCTACTCGAGAAACAATATCGAAGGCGATCGTATTCGTATTGGAGGCCGAACGACAGCAGCTTTTTCCGAGAAGCTTTTTATCGAAGGTTATTTGGCCTACGGTTTGCGAGATGGGGCGTTTAAGTATTTTGTGCGACCCACGGTATCGCTTAATGGGCAATCCGTCGCAAGGTTTCCGGCGCATTATATACAAGCAGCGGTACAGCACGACATTTTTGATCCAGGTCGTAACCTCGGCTTTCGCAAAGGAGATAGCTTTTTTCAATCAATCCGCAGAAATCGTCCAACGAAATGGATGGACACCGATGCTTATCAATTGACACATTTGATTGAGTTTGGAAACCATGTGAGTTTGGCAAGTTCGGTTATCCACCATCAACGCCGTGCAATAGGGGATTTGCAGTTCATATCATCGGCGGAAGATGCCGTTTCGATGCCAGAAATCAACACCAATGAGTTACAGTTCATTTTACGATGGGCGCCTAATGAAAAGTTTTACTATAGGAACCTAACACGTAACACGATTATTGAAAAATACCCTGTCTTTAATGTGCAGTATAACCGGGGGCTTGATGGATTGCGTGGCGGAAACTACGCTTTTGACGCTCTACGGGCCTCCGTATCCAAAAGATTCTTCCTAAAGCAGTTGGGTTTTGCTGATTTTACTTTGGCGGGAGGAAAAATATGGGGTACCCTACCTTATCCATTGCTGGAGATCCCTGATGTTTTTCGCGAGGAGGATCGCCACGTGATTGATTACACATTAATGCGCAGTACGGAATTTGTTGCGGATGAGTACATCAGGCTTGCCGTTGAACATAAGTTGCAAGGCTTTATTTTCAATAAAATTCCCCTTATCAAAAGATTAAATTTACGGGAAATTTGGGGTGTGAAGATGTTTTATGGAAGCCTAACCGAACGCAATAATCCATACGTTAGCGATGAAGTCATCCGGTTTGATCAAAATGCCGCGGGACAAACGTTAACGCATATAATGGACAAATCGCCTTACTGGGAAGGCAAAGTTGGAATTGACAATATCTTCCGGATATTGCGCGTTGAATATGTAAAGCGATTAAATTATCTGGATTTGCCTGATGTGCAACGGGATGCCTACCGCGTCAGTTTACAACTCAATTTTTAAGCTATGGAAAAACTGGAAAACTTTTTATTGGAAATAGTAGATTGTACTGCTTATGTGACCATCAATAGACCGGACAAGCTGAATGCCTTAAACCGTGCTACACTGATAGAACTAGCTGGTCTGCTTAAGAGACTGCGGTCGGATGATCAAGTTCGGGGAGTCGTTTTGACAGGCGCTGGTGAAAAAGCGTTCGTGGCGGGTGCAGATATTGCCGAATTTAGCGGACTTTCGGAAGATCAAGCACATGAATTGGCGGCTTGGGGGCACCAAGAAGTGATGGATGTCCTTTACAGCTTTCCCAAACCCGTTATTGCTGCGGTAAACGGATTTGCACTGGGTGGTGGTTTGGAGTTGGCGATGGCGTGTCACGTACGAGTGGCAAGCTCGCAGGCTAAATTGGGGCTGCCCGAAGTGTCTCTGGGTCTGATTCCTGGCTATGGCGGGACGCAGCGATTGCCGCAGTTGGTCGGACGGGGGAAGGCTTTGGAGATGATTATGACCGGCGATATGATAACAGCGGACGAAGCACTCACTTGGGGATTGGTCAACTATGTGGTTGCTGCCGACAGCTTGATTCCGACCTGTCTGGAGCTTCTTGCTAAGATGTATAAACGATCTTCGTCCGCGATTGCCCTTGCGGTAGAAGTTGTTAACATCGGCTTGGCGCATTCGGATAACGGATACCACGCTGAGATCAACGCATTTGGAAAAGCTTTTTCAACGCCTGATTTTGAAGAGGGCGTTTCTGCATTTCTTGAAAAGCGAAAACCAAACTTTTAGGTATTTGTTCATACAGGTAACAGATCCACTGACTGTATGAACAATCCGGTATTTTCGCAGAAAGAACGTAATATTATCATCCTGATCCTCGTCCTTGCACTTGGAGCAATTCTCCTGTACGCCATGCGGGGTATATATGGCGCGATCTTGGGGACCATGGTGATGTACACCCTTTTTCGAGGAATCAACATCTTTTTGATAGAACGCTGGCGATGGCCAAAACCACTGTCCGCTGTGCTATTGATCGTCATATCCATATTTATTATTGTGCTTCCTTTTGTAGGAATCGGTAGTATGCTGCTGAAGAAGGCCGTTAAGCTCCAGCAAGATCCAACCTGGATAACCCAGATGATTGATGCAATAAACAAATTTGCCGGTGATACTTTCGGCAAACCCGATCTCTTGAAAGAGCAAGTGGAGCAGAGCGCAGCGTTCTTTGGCGAGTTGCTGACCTCAATATTGGGTGGGGCCGCCAATATCTTTCTTGAGATTACCGTTATGTATTTTATCCTGTATTTCCTTTTTGTAAACTATAAGGGGTTTGAACGAGGAATCGTATACTATATGCCATTTGATGCACAGCAATCATCTGTGTTCGGCAATGAATTAAAGAATATCACATATTCAAATATTGTCGGACAGACGATCATTGCGATTGTCCAAGGGGGGTGTTTGGCTATTGGGTTTTGGATCTTCGGGGTACGTGATGCAGTTTTTTGGGGTGTCATCTGCGCCATCCTCTCTTTTATTCCACTACTTGGCCCTCCACTTATTTTTGTCCCCGCTGCCCTAATATTGCTGTCGCAAGGGCAAACATGGCCGGCCATAGGCTTGCTGATTTGGGGGTTTGTTCTGGTGATAAATATTGACAACGTACTGCGGTTTATTATCAACAAAAAAGTAGGGGATATCCACCCGCTGATTACTGTTGTCGGTATTATAATAGGTTTACCCTTGTTCGGGATCATGGGCCTGGTCTATGGTCCGCTTTTACTGGCATATTTCCTGATTGCCGTCAAGATCTACAAAACCAACAAGCGCCTTTCGTTGAGAAAGGCGCAGTTGGAAGAAAGGCAATGATCAAATACTAGTACCCGACGCCAGTGCGACGCGGCTGGCGGATAGCAGGCCAGCTGCTTCCCCCTCTACTGCCTTCTGCAGGCATTACGCGCTGCTCGCGGTCAACCAGTTTATCTTCTTGGGAGGCTTTGTAAGCCATGACTGCGGTCAAGATCACGTTATACCGTAGGTCGTCAAAGACCAGCTTGTCATAGGTGTCTAAGTTGGTATGCCAGGTATTGTTAAAATAGCCCCAAGAAAGGGAGCTTAGCATAAAGGCAGGGATACCTGCAGCAACAAACGAAGCATGATCCGATCCGCCACCACCCGGGTTTCCCGGGAAGGTCGTTTTGATATCTTGTGTAATATGGTTGGGAACAGCCTGCAGCCAACGACCGATAAAATCGTACGCGTGAATGAAACCAGAACCGTTGATATTTTCCACACGACCGGTACCATTATCCAAATTGAATACCGCCTGCGTTTTTTCAATAATTTCTGGATTATCCAACACGAATGCCCTGGAACCATTTAGGCCCTGTTCTTCGCTGCCCCAAAGTCCAATCAAGATAGTTCGCTTCGGATTTGGGAATACAGCTTTCAATACCCGCGCAACCTCCATCATGGCTAAGGTTCCGGTGCCATTATCTGTTGCGCCAGATCCTCCTTCCCAAGAATCAAGGTGTGCGGAAAGGATGACATATTCATTCGGAAGTTCTGTCCCTTTAATTTGCGCAATCGTATTGAAGGACGGGACAGTGCCCAAGTCTTTCGAACTTGTTTCGATTTTTACTTTCGGAGTAATACCATTTTTTGCGAGTCGGTAAAGCAACCCATAGTCTTCGAGCGAAATATCCACAGAAGGGACCTTATTTGTCCTTGCGCCAAAGATCTTATTTGCGCCGAATTCTTTAGACCAAAAACTGGACAAGACGCCAAGCGCACCCGCCTCTTCGAGCTTGCCCGGTATAGAGTTTACTGAGAGTCCTGTTTTACGAATGTTTGCGTTGTATGCCTGCACCATTGAATCGCGCTCGTTCTTCATCTGTTCAAAAGATTCGGCACGTGCATACTTCTCCCAGTCATGATCAGGACGTCCCGTTGGCTGATACATCGAGGTCATCACATATTTGCCTTTTACCTTCGGCAACCATGCTGCAAAATCTGCAGAGTCTTTAAATGCGGGAAGAACGATTACTTCTCCTTCGATGGCCTTTCCCTTTGTGGAGGGGCTCCAGGCTAATTGTGTTCCGGCAAGCGTTTTTAACCGTGGGGAAGTCATATCGATATGGGAGATACCGCGCTCCCAGCCGCGCCATTCGCCAAATTGCTGTTTCTCGGCTTCCAGTCCCCAGCTTTGAAAAGTTTTCACCGCCCAGTCGTTGGCTTTATTCATCTGTGGTGTGCCAACGAGCCTTGGTCCTACCACATCTAACAACTGAAAAGCTAAATTCTCTAGCTGGGAATTTCCAGTTGCTTCGTGCACTATCTTTTCTACGATAGGGTCGAGCTGCTGCGCTTTCGATCCGCCATATTGCGCAAAGGCGTTAGCGCCCGCGAACAAGGTAACAGCGCATAGGGTCAACCGTAAATTTTGTTGTAAAGTCATGTATCTGTTGATTAGTTGTCGCCTTAAATTTCGCTAATTTTAAGTGAAAACAGAAGTTTGTGACTACAATTTTACGCGTTGAGGGTCGTCAATTGGATCATTAACGATGTTCATTTATTGCGATGCAGGTGTGGAGGTTGAAGTTTGTTTTGTAATCATTCGTCGCAGCACACGTGATGGCTTTCCTGCAAAAAAATCCCCGATCGTGAAACGTTTCGGGGATCTTTTTGCAGGCCTATTTGCTTGGATTGCACAGCAGGCTTACCGCCAATTTTTATACTGGTTAATCAATCCGTTTGTTGATGAGTCATGCGTGTCGACCTGTTCCTCACTAACCAGTTCTGGCAGAATTTTGTTGGCCAATTGTTTTCCCAGTTCCACACCCCATTGATCGAAACTGTAGATGTTCCAAATTACACCTTGGACAAAGATTTTGTGCTCATAAAGTGCGATCAATGTGCCGAGTGTGTATGGTGTGATTTTTTTTAGCAGGAAGGAGTTCGTTGGTCTATTGCCTTCAAAGACTTTAAAGTTTTTGATCACATCAATTTCCTGTTCTGATTTGCCAGATTTCTTTAATTCTGCAACAACTTCTTCTTCGCTTTTTCCATTCATAAGCGCTTCTGTCTGAGCAAAAAAGTTTGACAGGAGCAGCTGGTGATGGTCTCCTAGCGGGTTTAGTGAAACTGCTGGTGCAATGAAGTCGCAAGGGATCAACTTGGTGCCTTGATGAATCAACTGGTAGAAAGCATGCTGTCCATTCGTTCCCGGTTCTCCCCAAATGATGGGCCCAGTTTGGTAATCGACACGATTTCCATTTCGGTCAATGTATTTCCCATTGCTCTCCATATCGCCCTGTTGGAAGTACGCAGCAAATCGATGCAGGTATTGATCATATGGTAGGATAGCATGGCTCTCCGCATCGAAGAAATTATTGTACCATACGCCTAGTAGAGCCATTACAACGGGAATATTTCGCTCTAGTTCCGTATCACGGAAGTGCTTATCGGCGCTATCTGCGCCCTGAAGTAGCGCTTCAAAATTGTCGTAGCCGATGCCTAAGGAAATGGACAAACCAATAGCTGACCACAGCGAATATCGCCCACCGACCCAATCCCAAAATTCAAACATATTTTGGGTGTCTATTCCGAAAGCAGACACACCTTCTGCGTTTGTGCTTAATGCCACGAAGTGCTTTGCCACGTCAGCTTCCATAGCTCCCGCTCCCAAGAACCAATTTTTGGCCGATTGCGCGTTGGCCATGGTTTCTTGTGTGGTAAATGTTTTTGATGCAATTAAAAATAGGGTAGTTTCCGGATCAAGACCTTTTAACGTTTCTGCAATATGTGTACCGTCAACGTTTGATACAAAATGGAGATTAAGCCTGGTCTTGTAAGCTTTTAAGGCCTCTGTTACCATAACGGGACCGAGATCAGATCCGCCGATGCCGATATTGACAACGTCCGTAATGGCTTTGCCCGTGAATCCTTTCCATTCGCCGGAGATAATACGATGGGTAAAGGCTTTCATGTGATCCAGGACGGCCCTGACTTTAGGCATCACATCTTCACCATCTACAAGAACAGGATCGTTGGATTGATTGCGAAGCGCGGTGTGCAATACAGGGCGACCCTCTGTCACATTTATTTTTTCACCAGCGAACATAGCGGTAATAGCCTCTTTCAATTTACATTCGTTGGCCAGCTGCATAAGAAGGGCAAAGGTTTCATCTGTGATCCTATTCTTCGAAAAATCGAACAGCATGTCTTCCAGTTGGATAGAGAATTTTTTAAAACGTTGTGCATCTTCCGAAAAAAGCTCCTTCAGCGATTTTTCGTTGACCGTGATGTAATGATCCGCTAAATATTTGTACGCTTGCGTGGTAGTGAAGTCGATGTTTGGAAACATAAAGTATACTGTTGTTTGTATCAAAGATAAGTATTGGAATAGTTAATTCTAAAAAATTATCCTGAAACATAGGTATTTTGCGATATCGTCATACGTAATTACGTTTTTACATATTTACTTTTTACTTTTGGCTATGACCAAAGAACAGATTCAAGACTTGAGGGATCGCGTAACATCCCTGAGGAGGCATCTTTGACATCGATGCCAAGAAAGCAGAAGTTGCTGCGCTTACAGCGATCACATTGAAAGCCGACTTTTGGGATGCCCCCAAAGCGGCGGAGAAAGTTTTACATGAGATAAAGAACCTCAAGGTTTGGACTGAACATTTTGATCAGGTCAGTGCTGCTGTTGAAGATGCTGGCGTTATGTACGAATTTATGCAATCGGGGGATGCTACGGATCAGGACGCGGAAGGGCAATATCAGGAGGCTTTGGCGCAGATAGAAGAGCTGGAATTTAAAAACATGCTGAGCGCTGAAGAAGACCAATTGGATGCCATCCTTCAGATTACAGCGGGTGCTGGTGGCACGGAATCCTGCGATTGGGCGGCGATGCTGATGCGCATGTATATTATGTGGGGCGAAAAGCATGGCTGTAAGGTGACGGAGCAGGACTACCAAGAAGGTGATGTAGCGGGTATCAAGACCGTTACGCTGCAGTTTTCCGGTCTTTTCGCCTATGGATACCTAAAAGGAGAGAATGGTGTACATCGATTGGTACGGATCTCTCCGTTCGATTCAAATGCCAAACGACACACGTCGTTTGCGTCTGTTTATGTCTACCCCTTGGTGGATGATAACATCGAGATTGAAGTGAGGGATGCGGAGATTGAATGGGATACATTTCGTTCTGGCGGGGCTGGCGGACAAAACGTGAACAAGGTGGAAACAGCCGTTCGTTTACATCACAAACCTACAGGAATCATTATCAAAAACCAAGAGTCGCGTTCGCAGTTGCAGAACAAAGAAAATGCACTCCGGTTGCTGAAATCGCAACTCTACGAAATTGAGATGCGCAAACGCCAAGAAGCAACGGCAGCTATCGAAGGCTCGAAAAAGAAGATTGAGTGGGGCTCGCAGATTAGGAATTATGTATTACATCCTTACAAGTTGATCAAGGATCTACGAACGGGCACGGAGACTTCTAATACGCAGGCAGTTTTAGATGGCGATTTGGATGAATTTTTGAAATCCTATTTGATGGAGTTTGGTGGATAAACGTAGCGAGAGATTAAATGGAGGAGGAATGTTTTTCATTCCTCCTTTGTTTTTTAAAACGCATTTTTCCACATCATGCTTTCAACAGGTCGGATAGTTTTGTTGTTGTATTTCGCATTCCCCTTGGTGTTGTACATCGTTTCAATATCTCCCTCCACAACGAAATAAATCAGTTGTCCGATAGGCATACCTGCATACACACGTACAGGTTGAGCCACCGAAATCTCCAAGGTCCATGTGTTGCAGAAACCCACATCACCCTTGCCAGCTGTAGCGTGAATGTCTATGCCGAGGCGACCCGTGCTAGACTTGCCCTCAAGGAAGGGAACGTGTCCATGCGATTCGGTGTACTCGAGGGTCACACCAAGGTACAGTGTTTCAGGGCGAAGGATAAAACCTTCTTCAGGAATCTCGAAATGAACGATTTCGTTATGCTTCTTGGCATCTAATATGTCATCTTTATAGGTCGCTAGATATTTTCCTAAATGGACATCATAGGAATTTGTTCCCAAACATTTTCTGTCGAAAGGTTCGATCACGATCACGCCCTTTTCAATTTCCTCTAAAATTCTTTTATCTGATAGTATCATGTGCTGTAGTCGTATCCTCTTTTCAGGCATTGAAAACGAAGTCCAAAAATACAGTATTGCTTCAATTTCAACAACTTTTAACTTTTTATTTTATAACGGTTGTTGCATTATTCTTAAAGTTCGTAATTTAGGGTTATATTAAAACGTAAAATTTTTATTTTCATCCAATCAGCATGGGATTAGTATATCTACGGGAACTTAACAGCGATACAAAATTTGCCATATGGAAGATCGAAGAAACGGTAGAAGAATTATTGGGTCGATTGCAGTTGGATGCACGGGAGAAGGCAAAACTGGAGAGCCTCTCTAAGGGAAAGCGCACATTACATTGGCTAGCGACCCGTGTGCTGCTTCGCTACCTATTAAAAACCGAGGAATATATTGCATGCCCATCCGATGAAAATGGCAAACCTTTTTTGCCTGATTATCCGTATAAAATTTCGTTAACCCATTCCTATGACTATGCTGGCGTTCTGATGAGTCTGCGGGGAGAATGTGGTATGGATTTGGAAATTGTAAAAGACAAGGTTTTACGTATCAAGGAAAAATTCTTAAAGGTGCAAGAGTTGGCCTTCATTCAAGGCGATAACATCGAACAGCTTTATGCTTGCTGGTGTGCGAAGGAAGCTGTTTATAAGTTACAGGGCAATAAGGGCGTTTCATTTTTGGAAGACATGACCATTTTACCCTTTCAGTATCGTCCGCAGGGCGTAATGACTTTAATGCTGCGTAAAGAAAAGAAAAGCTACGCCTTTCAGGTTTATTACGAAAAGTTTCAAAACTACATGCTGGGATATGTCATAGACGAGGCTAATCCTTAAAAAGTTCTTGGCGTAGGTCGTCATAGCTTTTAAGGGCATCCTCTGCTTTGTTTAGCTCGTGCTGGCTCATGTATATTTGCCCTAGCTTATCGACGATCGCCAGTTGAAGCAGTTTATTATCTTCAGTTTTGGCCAGTGCATCTGCTTGCAAAAACTCCTTTTGCGCCACAGTGTAGTTTTTTTGGATAAATTTTGAAAAGGCTAACATGTATTCGATTTCGGCACGGGAGTTAGGGTAATTTTTAGCCTTTGCAAGATCTCTGGCCTGTATCAAAAACCATTGTGCTTCGGTGTGCTTGTTTTGCAACTGATATATTTTAGCCAATGTCTGCCAAGCGTTTATCTTATGCTCATAGGCTTTGACCTTGTTCAATAAGGGGATTGCTTTCCGGATAATATTGTTTTCGGCAGACCGGTAATCCTTGTCATATGCTTGGACCAATGCGATCTTCACCAAAGCGTTGGCTTGCTCGACGGTTTGTTGCTGCTTTAATGCGTGCTTGTAGTAAGATTCTTGAAAAAAACCTGCCTCTTGTATGTTTTTGTCAAATAAATAGACGTTCCCCAAATTGTATTGTATCGTGGCCACATCCATGGTGTTTGGGGTCTTTTGCGCCTGTTGCAGTGCGCTTTGCAGCAATCCTATGGTTTGATGTATCGCACCAGCGCGTAAGGAGTTTGCCGCATATGCATGTAATAACCCATATGCCGCGCTGTAGTTTCCCCGTAGAATCTCTTGTTCAACTAAATTATTCCAAGCGAGCGGAGTCTCTGGAGTTGGCGACAATAGGTATTGAATATGCCCGAGATTGCTGGTCGATTTAAAGTCTTCGAGCAATTGCTGAAAATCCAACGCACGATCGATGCTATCCTGAAATGCTGTTTTCTCATTGTAAGAGTCGATCAGCAATTCTTCGCGCGTCCGGGGCGCTGGAAGCACGTACACTTTCGGTCCAATACCGTTGAAGTTGGTGTCATACTTATTGACATAACCCGCAGGATCAAGTGTCTCCATTTTTGCCTGCGCAGCAGCGTATTCGACGGAGAAAACCTGCCGAGCGAGAAAAGACATTACAAAACCATACTTTATCCATGCATACATAACCTACCAATTTCGATTTTATCAAATGTATAAAATCTTTCTTAGAGAGACAGCTCCTCTCCTTTATTTGGTTTTGCAAATTATCAGCAGAGGCCGTAAATATCGATTTACGGCGATATTTAACCTACTTTAACACTTGTGTATTGATTTCACAAACCCTAGGTATGTAATTGAATATTTACACAATATTTGGCGGGATATTTGGTTATCAAAACGTAAATTTAGTAGCTAATGATGGGGTTGTTTCGATTTAATTGCATTCTGTCCTCATTTTATACTTCGTTTTCAGTATTTTTAGCGCGAGTAAAAAAGTAGTTAATCGCTTGTGTAAGGAAAGAATAACAATTAATGTATTTAAATAATCTCTCTTATATGTTTAAGAATATAGTATTTGGTCTGGCATTTATATCTGTGGTTGCCTGTGGATCAAAACCCCGTGTGAATTTGGATGAGGGGATGTTGGAGTTGAAGCCATCTGCGCAGCATGAAGTGATTGCTTCGGAAGTGGCCAATCTTTTGGAAAATTACAGTTATAAAAAAGTTCCGATGACGGATTCTCTTTCCCGCATAGTGTTTGCGAATCTTTTAAAGTCGATGGATCAGGGACGTAACTACCTGTTACAATCGGATGTAGACGATTTTAAGAAATTTGAAAATACGATTAGCCAAGACTTCCGGAAAGGCGATCTTTCTTCTCCATTTTACATGTTTAACATATATTCCAAAAGATATCTGGAAGCAATGGAGTATGCATTAACGCAGGTTGACGTGGACCATGACTTCACGGTTAACGAGAATTATATCGCGTACCGGGAGAAGCTTCCGTACTTTAAAACCGACGAGGAGCTGAAGGATCAGTGGCGTAAACGGGTAAAGTATGATTTGTTGAACCTTAAGTTGACTAGTACCGATAAGGATTCCATAAATGTGGAGAAACACAAAGAGACTCTCCGGAAAAGATATCAAAACATCATCTCCCAAGCGAAGAAAACCAATTCGAATGATGCCTTTCAATTAATCATGACTTCATTAACGGATGCCGTGGATCCGCATACAACCTATTACAATCCATCTTTTGCACAAGCTTTTAATGAAGGTATGTCCAACACATTTGAGGGAATTGGCGCACGATTACAGATGGAAAATGAGATGGTGACCATTAAAGAAGTTATCGCGGGGGGGCCTGCTTTCAAAGACAAGAGCCTACATGTCGACGACCGCATAATTGGTGTGGCGCAAGGCGATGGCGAGTTCGAAGATATTATCGGTTGGCGTTTGGACGCTGCAGTAGCCAAAATCAAGGGCCCTAAAGGTACAACGGTCCGCTTAAAGATTATCCCTGCCGGTCAAGAGTTGACTGCCCAACCGAAAGTCGTTGCATTGAAGCGGGAGAAAATCGTCGTGGCAGAAGAGTCGGCGCAGAAAGAAATAAAACAGGTGAGGGGCGAGGACGGCAAGATGTATAAAATTGGATTAATCAAATTGCCGAAATTCTATATCGACTTTGACGCGTACCGGAAGCGTGATCCAAACTACAAAAGTACCACACGTGATGTACGCTTGATTTTAGACACTTTGCGTCAGGAAAAGGTGGACGCCGTGGTGCTTGATCTGCGCAATAATGGGGGAGGTTCGTTGCAGGAAGCCATTGAACTGACTGGACTATTTATTGATAAAGGGCCTGTCGTACAAGTACGAGATGTCAGAAATAGGGTGGAGGTCGATAGCGATGAACAAGCTGGTGTATCTTGGGATGGACCGTTTGGTGTGCTGATTAATCGCTTTTCTGCGTCCGCCTCTGAAATATTTGCAGGAGCCATTCAAGATTATGGACGTGGTATTATTTTAGGATCACAGTCCTACGGTAAGGGTACGGTGCAATCCGCGATAGAAATGTCGCGTTTTATCAGCGCAACCAACAAGTTATTGTTGAAAGCAAAAGGGGATGATAAAGACCCGGACACACCAAATGGTGCTCCCGAGTTTGGCCAAATTAATATTACCATGGGGAAATTCTACCGTGTGAATGGAAGTAGTACGCAACATAAAGGCGTGACACCTGATGTGGTATTCCCTACGCAGTATACGGCGGAAAAATTTGGCGAGAGCTCAGAGCCGTCTGCACTGCCCTGGGACCAGATCAATGCTTCAACTTTCAAACGTGTAGCTGATTTAACCAGCGTAAACCAAAAGCTCACTGGTATTCACCAAGCGCGGATGAAAAAATCGCCGGAGTATCAATATCTATTGGAAGACATTGACGAGTTTAAAAAACTGGATTCTATTCAGGAAATTAGTTTGAACCAGGTAGCATTGCAGAAAGAGCGAGATAAAGCTAAAGCAAAGAATAGGGCTCGTATCAATAAAGGTTTGGAGTTACGTGGGCTTCCGCTTTGGAAAGAGGGTGAACCGCAACCAAAAACAGAATTCGATTTTGTTTTGGACGAGAGTTTGAATGTGGTTGCTGATTTTATCAAACTGGTGACGAAATAGAGGGTTGCAATCTTATTTAAATAGCAGGGGCTACGCATAAGCGTAGCCCC
Organism: Sphingobacterium griseoflavum; assembly: GCF_014653155.1. Classification (GTDB taxonomy): domain Bacteria; phylum Bacteroidota; class Bacteroidia; order Sphingobacteriales; family Sphingobacteriaceae; genus Sphingobacterium; species Sphingobacterium griseoflavum. Next base: position 54,757 of record NZ_BNAF01000009.1, read on the forward strand.
TTTTTTTGTAATGAGCTAAAAATTGCTTGGCGAAATGTGGTTATGTAGGGTATGGTTGATGATTGTATTGTGGAGGGTACAAGCTGGCCAAATCGACAGCGCATGCCTATTGTTCATTGCTCCTTTTGTGGAGATGATTCGAGACGATAGACATTAACGATGTGGAAGGTTTCGGCGTCGGGTTTCAGGTTAAATTAGGTCGGGGGATCATATAAAACGAAGTGTCCAATGCCTGTCTTTGGCATAGGACACTTCGTTCAACATGCTGTAGTCACCGAACATCCTTTGGCCTACCTTGTGGAGGTAGGCTTGAAATTGCTATTTGCCTAGTCGGTGTCCTTTTACGGCGAAGAAAAGGATGTAAAGGTAGGCAGGAATCATGGCATATAGGAAGGCATGTTGAAAGTCTATGTGCAGCGTATCTTTCAACAGTCCGTATACCAGCGGCCAGATTGCGCCCCCAGCAATGCCCATAATCATAATTGCCGAACCTGTTTTCGTAAAGCGTCCCAGACCTTTTATACCAAGTGGAAATATCGCGGGCCACATCAGCGAGTTTGCTACGCCAAGTAGGGCTACGAAAACAAAAGAGATAGTTCCTGTAGTAAAGACAGAAATCGTGGTAAAAATCAGTCCGACAATGGTGCATATTCGGAGGGCAAACTGCTGTGACACAAATCGCGGAATCGCAATAATACCGATGATGTAACCGACCAGCATACAAAGTAGCGTAAAGGCGGTCGCATAAGTGACGAAGAAGCTGTTGACGTTGAGCTCTCGGCCATAAACACCGATGATATCACCGGCCATCACCTCAACTGCAACGCAGAAGAATATAGCTAGAGAGCCCAGGAATAGATGTGGGAACTGAAAAACACTTGTTTTTCTTACCACTTGCTGCATGGGGTCGCTTTCCTCCTCTGCATCGACATCAACCTCAGGTAGCTTTGTAAATTTCAGAAATACGGCAAAAGCGACAAAAATAACGGCCAAGGAAATATACGGCGTATGGACGCGCGCGATTAACCCATCTAAAATTTGGTTTTGCGCATTTATATCGGCCGCTGCTTCAAGTTGGGCGGTCACTTCTCCGGCGTCTTTCAGAAATAACGTCCCGAAAAGAATAGGGACAATAATACCAGCCGTCTTGTTGAAAAAACCGGCTATGGATATACGCTGGGCTGCACTATCGATTGGTCCAATAATACTTAAATACGGATTTACCGCTGTTTGGAGCAGCGCCATGCCCGATCCCTGAATAAAAATTCCTGTCAGGAATAGCCCATAGCTTCTGTTGTCGGCAGCAGGGATGAACACCAACGATCCTAACCCTAAAATGATCAAGCTAACGACCAACCCATTTTGAAAACCGATTTTCTTTAATATCCACGAACTTGGAATGGCCAAGAAAAAATATGCAATATACGATGCGAAAGTCACAAAAAAAGCTTGCAAATCCGTTTCTAGGTTGCAGGCAATTTTTAAGAATGGAATCAGTGTGCCATTAGCCCAGGTAATAAAACCAAGAATAAAGAACAGGGCACAGCATATAGCCATAGGGCGGAATTCTGTTTTTCCAGTTGATGTTGAAGTCATTTCTCTTTAATTTGTTAGTCTTTGTGTTATGGATACGGTCGGTGTAACCACACCTCTTATCTTACTACAAGACTAACAAAATATATTGACATTTAGAACAGTAAAAGCGGATCAAACGATTGCTTGATGTAAAAAGTTAGCGAGACTACGTTGGGCGGAGTCTCGCTAAAACCTAAACCGTATCATAAAACCAATTAATGGTATTTGCATATAGTACAATCCAAGATTCGTTATTGTTTTAAAAAAGTTATTTTTTTTCGATGATGGCTACCGTCAATCGAGAAACGCAGATCAATTGTTCCGCTTCATTGCGAATCTTGATATCCCAAACATGACTTTGCTTTCCTAAATGTAGAGCCTTGCATGTTGCAAGTAACATACCCTCACGTACTGATTTCAAGTGGTTTGCATTAACTTCCATGCCTACTCCAGCGTATCGGTTCGAATCGATTACCAAATTGGAGGCCACGCTTCCAACCGACTCGGCAAGCACAACCGAAGCGCCGCCATGTAAAATGCCGAAAGGCTGTCTTACCTTATCGGTAACCGGCATGCTGACAACAAGGGCATCGTCCCGAATCTCCGTTGCTTTGATGTCGAGATATCCGGTCATAAATGTGCGGAAAATGTTGTTTACTTCGTCGAGCTCATGCTCCCTATACCAAATTTTCGACATGTTCGATATTTTCGTTACTTAAATAGCGTTCCTTAAGTATGATGCGATGGTGCGTAAGGTGTCCTGCAATGACGTACATGAATGCTTTTACCGTAACCAAACGGCCGGATGCCATGCCTTTTCGGGCAAGCTCGGTTTCGTTGAACGTATCAAAGAGCAGTAAGTTGGATTGGCGTAAAGCGATAAACTCTTCGGCGATATGTTCAAAAGATCGTTCGTTGTGTCGAGCATGCTGGACAAATTCGTCTTGTTCAAACGCCGCGAGTTCCGTCATGTCGTTTCGTGCAAAACGTAATGCCCGATAGGCCATCACGCGCTCGGTGTCTAAAATATGGCAAAGGACTTCTTTCACTGTCCATTTTCCTTCGGCGTATGTGAAATCGCCTCGATCCGCTGGAATTCCACGAATAAACGCTGGAAATGTAGTCAGCTGTTCCTGAAGCTCGTCTATTACCGAACCAACCACATTTTCAATGTAATCGGCATATATGGCTGGATATTCGTCAGACTTGAGTGGGTTCATATCGAAGATTGCTTTTAAGTATTATTCTAAATGTTGTTCCTGTGCCTAATTCTGATTCCTTTACAAATATCTGTCCCTGATGATAATCCACCATACGCTTTGTCAAACTTAATCCGAGACCCCAACCCCGCTTTCTCGTCGTAAAGCCGGGCTGAAAGATCGTATCAAAATTTGATTTCGGAATACCTTTTCCAGTATCGCTAATGTCTATAAAAATTTCCTCTTTTGCAATGTTGTCGCTAATGTTCACGGTTATTTTTCCTTCGGAATCGATTGCGTTGACCGCATTTTTCAATAGATTTTCGATAATCCAGTCAAATAGTTGTACATTAAGCTTTGCTTCAACCGTTCTATCTCCCGTTAGCTCAAAGGAAATTTTTTCGCTGGTACGTACACGGAAATATTGTATGAATTCTTGCACGACGGGATAGACCGCTTGACTTGTCAATGCTGGGATTGAACCGATTTTTGAAAATCTATCTGCAACAATTTCGAGGCGTTTTACGTCACGCTCCATTTCGTTCAATATGCTGTCGTTCTCGGCGTCAAACTTGGTGCGTACGAGCTCCAGCCAGCCCATCAACGATGAAATTGGGGTGCCCAATTGGTGCGCTGCCTCTTTCGCCATGCCTACCCACACGAGGTTTTGCTCGGTTTTTTTGATAGAGTTGAATACGGTGTAGGCAATGATCAAGAATATAGCAATCAGTGACAGCTGTAAATAAGGGAATATCCGGAGCTGTCTTAAAGCATCAGAATCTCGATAGTATACCGACCATATTTCTCCGGTATCTAAATACAGTGCGATAGGTCGATGGTTTCGTTTCATAGTGGCTAGCTGCTTTTCGAAATAAAGGGGGTCGTATTGCAATGTATCACCGACGGAATCTGCCTGTTCTTTAATATTTGTTTTTGTGGAATCCAAATCGCGCCAGAAGATAATGCTACCTTTCTCGTTGGTAATAATGGCGGGAATTGAAAGACTGTCTCGAACGGCATATACGAAGCTGATGAACTGATCGTCGACGTCGGGCATGGTAAGGATGCTTCGCGTGCTCATGGCCCAAACCTCGGCTTTAGTACGCTCGGACTTGGAAAGGCTCTTCACCAAATAGTTGGTGTAAAACAAGGATGCCCCCGCAATAAGCGCCGCGAATAGGAAAAGGGTTGCTTTCCAGCGTTGTTTTGTATGGTATTGGTAAAGACGGTCCTTCTTAATCATCATAGTACGCAAATTAGGCATTTTTTTGCCATTCGGAAAAACAAGTGGTCAGATCAATGGGCTACAGGGATTCCATGATAAATTTGTAGTTTTGCGCTTATGAGTTTGCAGAGAAAAGTTAGAGTGCGCTTTGCGCCAAGTCCTACGGGCGGATTACATCTTGGAGGTGTGCGCACAGCCTTGTTCAATTATCTTTTTGCGCGCCAGCGAGGTGGCGATTTTATTTTACGTATTGAAGATACCGATCAGACACGATTCGTGCCTGGCGCAGAAGACTATATTACGGATTGCCTCGCTTGGTGCGGCATCCATGCAGATGAAAGCCCTAATAATCCTGGGCACTACGGCCCTTATCGTCAAAGCGAGCGCAAAGCATCATACCGGGAATATGCTGAACAGCTGGTTGATGCTGGCTTTGCCTATTACGCTTTTGACACGGCTGAAGAACTTGACGAGCAGCGTAGGTTGCACCCAAACTTTCGCTATTCGCACGAAAACCGGCTTAATTTGCGCAACTCGCTGAGCTTACCCGTATCGGAAACCACACAGTTATTGGCTGCTGGCGTTCCCCATACCGTTCGCATCAAAATGCCGGTGGATGGTACCGTTTCTTTTGAAGATATGATACGCGGACGCGTATTGTTCGATACCAATTTGGTAGATGATAAGGTTTTGCTAAAAGCGGACGGCATGCCGACTTACCATCTTGCGGTGGTCGTTGACGATAAAAAAATGCAGATCTCACACGTATTCCGCGGCGAGGAGTGGTTACCTTCAGCGGCTGTTCACGTGTTGCTATGGGAGTATTTGGGTTGGAAAGATGACATGCCTTCATGGGCTCACCTCCCACTGATATTGAAACCCGATGGAAACGGGAAGTTAAGTAAACGCGACGGCGACCGTTTGGGCTTTCCTGTTTACGCAATGAACTGGACAGATTCTAAGTCGGGTGAAACCACAAAAGGATTCCGAGAGATGGGATTTTTACCGCAAGCCTTTGTCAATATGTTAGCTCTATTGGGATGGAATGATGGTACCGAACAGGAACTGTTTACTACAGATGAGCTGGTGGCGAAGTTTTCAGTGGATCGTATTAGCAAGGCCGGTGCCAAGTTCGATTTCGAAAAAGCGAAATGGTTCAATCATGAATGGATAAAACGTTCGAGCAATGAAGAGCTTTTGCCGCAAGTCAGGGCGGTTGTTGCACAGCATACGGAAGCGACTGTAGGAGACGAATATTTACTGCAGGTATTGGACTTAGTGAAAGAGCGGTTGACCTATGTGGAAGATTTTTGGACGCAAGCATCTTTCTTTGTCGAACGTCCTGAAAAGTACGATACAGATGTCGTGAAGTCCAAGTGGAATGCTGAAAAAGCTGCTTTTTTCCAACAAGTAGCGCATAAGTTAGACCACATGGAGCAATGGGATGCACCATCATTAGAAGCATTTTTTAAGGCAGAGATTGCTGCTTCGGGAATGAAGGTTGGTGAGCTGATGATGCCCTTTAGAGTTATGCTTGTCGGTGGAAAATTTGGCCCCGATGTATTTCATATACTGGCATGCTTAGGACGAGAGGAGTCTATCGCCCGCATCCATGCGGCATTGCCGAATTTCGTGTAGCACCCTGTTAAACTATTGCGGATAGGTGCTTTAACCTAGCCGCAATAGTTCTATAGCAGATGTTCGTGGGAGAATGTTTGGTTGTTTTCTAACATGTATGCCATGGTACGGATGACGCGATCATGCTTCTTCACAAACGGATTATCCTCATTCCACACGTAGCCCGCCAATACTGCACATATTTTGCGTTTGACATCTTGGTTTTCCGGTCTGTGGAAGAATAGCGTTTGGAGGTTGCCCGTATACCATTCTTTCACATAGCTTGTAAAGACGTCGATCCCCCGTTGCATATAGTCGCTAAATTCGACTTGCCAGTTGACCGCTTCGCCTTGCAATTGGCGAAAAGCTAATTTTGCCGCTAGAATCCCTGATTCAGTCGCAAAGCAAACACCTGAGGAAAATACGGGATCTAGAAATTCGGAACTGTTTCCTGTGAGCGCAAAACCGTCGCCATACATTTGCGTAACGGCAGCAGAATAGTTTTTCAAGTGCACGGGCTCAAATTCGAATGTGGTATCCGCAAAACGATTTACATAAAAATCCGACAGCATAATTGCTTTTTTAAGCGCCTCGGCGGTGCCGCTATCTCCTTTCAGCTGATCAATAAAATCGGTATGTGCGACGATCCCTAGGCTAGTAAGTCCGTTAGAGAATGGGATAACCCACAGCCATACCTCCTGCTCCAAAACATCAAAAGATATCTGTGTACCTTCGATGCCTGCGGGTCGATTGATGTCTTTTACATGCGAGAATATGGCAGAGTGTGGGTTTAGTTGGGAGGGTTTGTCCAGCTGCAGGAGCCTAGGTAGCACACGGCCATAGCCACTAGCATCAATCACAAATTTTGCCTTGATTTGCTTGCGGTGTCCTGCCTTATCTTCTACAACGGAAAGAGAAGTGCCGTGCTCAAAAGCGATACTGACCAGTGCGGTTTCGAAAGCAATATCAACCCCTTTTCGTTGTAGTGCTTGCGTCATGGTGTGATCAAAGTCGGCCCTTGGTATCTGCCAGGTATAATCCCACCCTTCGCCAAACTTATTGCTAAAATCGAACATGCTGATGACACCATCGCGGATAAATCGTGCCCCAGGCTTTTTTTGGTATTGTTGAGCTTGTAAAGCTGGGAGTAATCCTGCTTCATCAAAATGATCCATGACCCGCGGGATCAGACTTTCGCCAACGACTAAACGCGGGAATTTGGATTTCTCGATAACTTTAATTCGTACATCTCGCTGTTGAAGGTATCCTGCTGCAACACAACCGGAGGGCCCAGCACCAATAATTAAAATATCTACTTCTTCGATATCCATATGCGTAACGGATTACTATTAAAATTATATTACTTTTGCAGATGTCCAAATAACCACACAAAGGTAAGTGTTATATTTGTGCTTTTTTGGCGATAATCTAAAAATAGAAAAGAACGGACAGATAGATGATTTCAGTTGATAAGAAACTTACGTTGTCGCAGGTATATGAAGTGTTGTTCAATGAGCAATCGCTCGATGTTCAGGCGGACGTAATCGATATTGTCGAGAAGAGCCATGCTTTCCTTCGGGAATTTGCTGCTAACAAAGTGATTTACGGTGTTAATACCGGCTTTGGGCCTATGGCTCAATACCGTATCAAAGACGAAGATACACACCAATTACAGTATAATTTAATCCGTAGTCATGCCGCAGGAACGGGAGACCTGTTGTCGCCGTTGCAGGTCAAGGCCGCCATGTTGACGCGTTTGGCCAATATTTCCAAAGGAAAAAGTGGGGTGCATCGAAGTGTTATAGATCTGCTACAGGAGTTTATTAACAAGGATATTACTCCGATCATTTTTGCACATGGCGGTGTAGGAGCAAGCGGCGATTTGGTGCAATTGGCACATCTCGCACTGGTACTTATTGGGGAGGGGGAGGTCATCTATCAAGGCAAGCGCCAGCCGACAGCAAGCGTTTTCGATGTGTTGGGGCTTAAACCTATACAGGTGGTCGTGCGGGAAGGTCTTTCCTTGATCAATGGTACCTCAGTCATGACAGGAGTAGGCTTGGTGAATTATTTTTATGCGCAGAAGCTCTTGCAGTGGTCTGTTTGGTTGTCTTGCGCGATGAATGAATTGGTTCGAGCTCATGACGATCATTATTCGCAAACGCTTAACGAGGTTAAATTGCATCATGGGCAGCAGGAGATCGCCGCAAAGATGCGGGAACATTTGCTCGATAGCCGCTTGATCAAGAAGCGTGAGGAGGATCTCTATTCCGGGAACAACCAGGAAGAGATTTTCAAGGAAAAGGTGCAGGAATACTATTCGCTACGCTGTGTCCCACAGATCCTAGGGCCGGTTTTGGAGACCGTTGCGCAAGTTGGGGAAATCTTGGAAGATGAGCTCAACTCGGTGAGCGACAACCCTATCATTTCCGTGGAAGACAGGAACGTGTATCACGGCGGAAATTTCCATGGCGACTATATTTCCTTGGAAATGGACAAGCTTAAACTGGCCATAACGCGGTTAACGATGTTGTCCGAGCGGCAACTCAATTATTTAATGAATTCCAAGATCAATGAGATTTTGCCCCCCTTCGTCAATATGGGGAAACTAGGGTTTAATTTTGGTATGCAGGGGGCGCAGTTTACGGCCACCTCAACCACTGCGGAGAATCAAACGCTGTCAACCTCCATGTATATCCACAGCATTCCGAATAATAATGACAACCAGGACATTGTGAGTATGGGGACAAATGCGGCCGTAATTGCCCATAAAGTTTTGGTAAATTCGTTCGAGGTATTGGCTATACAAATGATTTCAATTACGCAGGCCATAGACATTTTAAATTACCAAAATTTTGTATCTTCAAAAACGAAAGCGGTCTATGATGATATCAGAAACATGATTCCGGCTTTTGCAGAGGATAAGCCTCTTTACCCGGCAATACAGCAGGTGAAAGAGTATTTAATGCGGTAATGATGAGAAGTGCATTAGTAACAGGCGGATCGCGAGGCATCGGACGGGCAATATGTAAAAAGTTGGCGTTCGAATTGGGCTATCATGTGCTTATAAATTATCAGGGAAATGAAGCCGCCGCACAGGAAACATTGACCATGATCGAAGAAGGCGGGGGGACAGGAGAAATCTTGAAGTTCGATGTTGGGGACAGTGGAGCGGTGCACGATGTATTAGCTTCGTGGTCAGCAGCGCATCCGGATGCTGTCGTTGAAGTCATCGTCAATAATGCCGGGATTGCAAGAGACGGTCTTTTCATGTGGATGACCCCAGAAGATTGGTCTACCGTGCTCCACACCTCCTTGCAGGGCTTCTATAATGTGACAAACTTTTTTATCCAAAAGTTGTTACGTAAACGTTATGGCAGGATTATCAATATGGTTTCTGTTTCGGGGGTCAAGGGAACGGCAGGGCAAGTCAACTATTCGGCGGCAAAGGCCGGCGTGATCGGTGCAACAAAGGCCTTAGCGCAGGAGGTGGCGAAACGAAATATTACGGTGAACGCTGTGGCCCCGGGTTTCATTCGGACAGAGATGACCAAGGAAATGGATGAAAAGGAACTGGCAAAGATGATACCAGTCAACCGTTTCGGAGAAGCGGAAGAAGTGGCCGATTTGGTGTGTTTTTTAGCCTCCAAAAAGGCTAGCTATATCACGGGTGAAGTGATTAATATCAATGGTGGAATCTATTCATAAAGTGAAAGGATGAACAAGCGGGTGGTAATCACAGGAATGGGAATTTATTCCTGTATCGGCACGAACCTGGAGGAAGTGAGGCAATCGCTTTTCGAAGGGAAATCGGGGATTGTCGTCGACGCGGATCGATTGGATTTTGGATTTAAATCGCCCTTGACGGGTATGGTTCCTGCACCCGATTTGAAGAAAGTGTTAAGCCGCAGGCAGCGTATCAGTATGGGCGAAGAATCGGAGTATGCGTATATGGCAACGTTGGAGGCCTTGCACAACGCCGCATTGAGTGAAGCTGATATGCTGCAGCGCGAAGTCGGCATTCTTTATGGCAACGATAGTGTTTCCAAGGCAATCGTCGATGCGACAGATATTGCGCGTGAGAAGAAAGACACGCAATTGATAGGCTCTGGAGCTATATTTAAGTCCATGAACTCGACGGTAACGATGAACCTGGCGACCATTTTCGGTCTTTCCGGCGTTAATATGACCATTAGTGCGGCTTGTGCAAGTGGTTCGCATGCCATCGGATTGGGTTTCATGTTTATCCAACAAGGTCTTCAAGATCTCATCATTTGTGGCGGAGCACAGGAAATAAACCCTTATGCCATGGCAAGTTTTGATGGGCTAGGAGTCTTTGCGACGGATATCGATCATCCCGAATCTGCGTCAAGACCATTTGATAAACGACGCACGGGCTTGGTCCCTAGCGGGGGAGCTGCTACAGTGATTCTGGAAAGTTATGAATCTGCCATGGAACGGGGAGCTCCAATTTTAGCTGAAGTTCTGGGGTACGGATTTTCATCTAATGGGGGCCATATATCCACGCCCAACATAGATGGACCGGCGAAGGCTATGCGGCGAGCGCTAGAGCAGGCGGGTATTAAACCTGAAGAGGTGGATTACATCAATGCACATGCGACTTCCACACCGATTGGCGATGCAAATGAGGCGAAGGCGATAATGGAGGTGTTCGGGAGCCGCCCGTATGTCAGTTCTACGAAATCGATGACAGGACATGAGTGTTGGATGGCTGGAGCCTCAGAGATTGTCTATGCAACGCTGATGATGCAACATGGTTTTATTGCGCCGACCATTAATCTAGAGGAACCAGATGACGATATAAAGGAATTAAATTTTGTCTCCAGCACTATAACACAAGAATTTGATATATATTTGTCTAATTCTTTCGGGTTCGGCGGAACCAATTCGGCGGTGGTAGTCAAGAAATTTAATCATGAATAAGGTGAGCATACATCAAAAGATAAACGAAATATTGGTTGAGGAATTTGAGGTTGACGAGGATGTTATTCATCCAAATGCACTTTTAAAAGAATCCCTTGACCTTGATAGCCTGGACTATGTAGATTTGGTGGTCATCATTGAATCTAATTTTGGGGTGAAATTAGTGGAAGCCGATTTTGCGGAGATGGTGACTTTTCAGGATTTTTATGATGTAGTGGAACGTAAAATAGCAGCCAAAGACTAAGCGAAAATGAGCCAGTGGGACGGAAAATCTAAAGGAACACTCCTAGGCTATAAAATATTTGTATTTCTTATCACGACGTTTGGGGTAAAGGCAGCTTACTCCCTACTTGTATTCGTATCCTTCTATTACTTTTTATTCTACCCGAAAAGCTTTAAAGCAATTTATGTTTACCTACGCGAACGCCAAAAGTATACAGCTTGGAAAGCATTTTGGTCTGTATATCGTGTTTACTATGTTTTCGGTCAAACAATTATTGATAAAGTAGCGATTTCAGCAGGATTAAGGGATCGTTTTACCTATGAATTTGACGGTATGGCGACGCTGCAGGAAGTTTTAGCTGATCGAAAGGGAGGGGTGTTGATCTCCGCACATGTTGGTAACTTTGAAATTGCCGAGAAATTCCTTGCCGACATTGACCTGCATTTCCAGATTAACTTGGTGACCGTAGATCAAGAACGTACAATCATTAAGGAATATATCGAGAAGATCTCAGGACGCTCCTCCATAAAGTACATCAAGATTAAAGAAGATCTTTCTCACGTTTTTGAAATTAACGACGCCTTGTCTAAAAATGAACTGATCTGTTTTACGGGCGACCGATATTTTGACGGATCGAAAACACTGGAAGGAAATTTGCTAGGAAAAAATACAATGTTTCCGGCGGGCCCATTTCATATTGCCTCGCGGCTCGGTGTTCCGGTTATCTTTGTCTATGTCATGAAAGAGAAAAATCTGCATTACCACCTTTACGCGCGCCGAGCCGAGGAGGTAAGACGTCGGGACGCGCGCTCGTATCTAACGGCTTACACCGAAAGCGTCGAAAAGATGCTGCGTCAATATCCCCTTCAGTGGTTTAATTTTTTCGACTTTTGGCCATCGGGCGAAGAAAAATAGAGGCCGGACATGAAGAGAATACTTGTTATTTATTTTTCCCAGTCGGGGCAATTGGAGCAGATTGCACGATCGGTTGCCGCACCTTTTTTTCAGGATCCTGACGTTACGGTGGATTTCTACGAAATAAAAATGGTGCATAGCTTTCCATTTCCTTGGACTTCGGAAAGCTTTTTCAATACGTTTCCCGAAACGTTTCAACAAATTCCTTCGGAAATACTACCCCCCGATCCACATATTCTCATGGGGAATTATGATTTGATTTTATTACATTATCAAGTGTGGTATTTAACGCCGTCCATTCCAATAACCTCTTTTTTAAAAAGCAAGTTTGCCACAGAAATATTGGCGGATAAGCCGGTCGTTTCCATAAGCGGTAGCCGCAATATGTGGGCTCTTGCACAAGACAAGCTTAAGGCGATGTTGACGGAGATCGGTGGTAAGTTAGTGGGTAATATTGCGTTGACCGATCGACATCACAACCTCGTTTCCGTTATAACGATCGTAGATTGGATGTTTTCCGGCGTAAAACGACGCGCTTACGGTGTGTTCCCGAAGCCAGGTGTTTCCGAAAACGAAATACAAACGGCCGATAAATACGGAAAAATTATTTTACCTTACCTAAAAAACGGTATTTTTGAAGGTCTACAGAAAGAATTGGTAGCACATGGTGCCGTTGACTATCGCTTTTTTCTCGTGTCGATGGATCAAAAGGGAAATCGGATGTTTAAGATTTGGGCATCCCTCATTCTGCGCAATCCAAGTAAACGCAAGCGATTGGTCAACATGTTCAAGTACTATGTTGTCTTTGCCATCTATGCGGTGTCGCCTATCGTCTATCTGATAGAACTATTGCTTTACCCGCTTTTGTATTTTATGAAATACAGGCGCGAGCGGCAGCACTATGAAGGAATCTAACATGAGCGAAGTTTATATAAATAGAATAGCAAAATTTCTACCCAATGCGCCAATCAGCAACGATGAGATGGAAGGATATTTGGGGAAAATTAATTATAGGGAATCGAAAGCGCGACGTATCGTGTTGCGTAATAATGGTATAAAAACGCGCTATTATGCATTGACGCCTGCTGGCGAGCCTACGCACACCAATGCTGCATTGACAAGTGAAGCAATTAACGCGCTCTTCGACGATGACTTTCGCTCGACGGATGTGGAGTTGCTGTCTTGCGGTACCTCATCACCTGATTATCTCATGCCTTCGCACGCCGTTATGGTGCACGGACTTTTGGGAAATAGAAATTTAGAGGTGAATTCGGCGGCTGGTAATTGCTGTGCAGGGATGAATGCCCTTAAGTTTGGTTATTTATCCGTTAAATCGGGAAATACAAGAAATGCAGTATGTGCAGGCTCGGAGCGTATGTCCTCTTGGATGCTGGCTGATCACTTCAGTCAGGAGGTGGAAAATCTGAAACAACTTGAAGAACAGCCTATCATTGGTTTCAATAAAGATTTTTTACGTTGGATGTTATCCGATGGAGCGGGGGCTTTCTTGCTCGAAGACAGCCCGAGAGGAACTTTATCGCTAAAAATAGAGTGGATGGAAGGATACTCTTATGCGCATGAACTGGATGTTTGCATGTATGCAGGTGCGGATAAGACTGCGGATGGCGCATTAAAATCCTTTTCGGATTTCAGTTCGGAAGAGTGGCTTACGCAGTCTATTTTTGCTGTGAAGCAAGACACCAAGCTGTTGGATAGGCATATCTTGGAGAAAGGTGTGGAAAGTATGAAGAGGGCAATGGAAAAGCACCATGTGACACCTGAAAATATCGACTACCTGTTGCCACACGTCTCATCGCACTATTTCGTGGATGGCCTTTACCAAGGTTTTGCCGATGCGGGTATCGAGATATCGCGCGAAAAATGGTACACAAACTTGCGGGACGTTGGGAATGTAGGTGCTGGTTCTGTTTACCTGATGCTGGAAGAGCTGTTTCACAGTGGACGTTTGCAAAAAGGCGAACAGATTATGCTATGTGTGCCCGAGAGTGCGCGTTTCACTTACGCTTACGCCTATTTAACTGTGTGTTGATGCGTTTGCCTATTGCAGACAAAAAGCTGCTCTCCTTGATTCCACAAAGGGCTCCTATGGTGATGGTGTCCTCGTTGATGAGCTACACGTCCGATCGTCTTGTCGCCTCATTTATTGTTGATCGTGATGCGCTATTTGTTTGGGGAGACGAGTTGTCGGAGAGCGGTCTATTGGAGCATATGGCACAGGCTGTAGCGCTTCATACAGGCTATGGCTATTACATCAGGGGGGAAAAAGCTCCGACCGGGTATATTGGATCCATGCAACACGTAGAGATTTATGCGTTGCCCCATGTGGGACAAGAGGTTTTTACGGAAATACATATTGTTCAGGAATTTATGGGCGTCACTTTGGTAGAAATTATTACTAAATTAGAGGGTGAAATCCTTGCAAAAGCACAGATGAAGACTGTCATAGCAAACAAATAAATGAGTGAACAAGCCTATAATACGAGCATTGACATCGCGCATTTCCTTCCGCATAGAAGGCCAATGCTGATGGTGGATGCTATCTTGGATATATCGGCAGAGCATGTGCTCTGCAGTTTTTTAATCGATGCTGGTAACATATTTGTACAGGATAACACCTTACAAGAAGTGGGGCTGATGGAGCATATGGCGCAGACCTGCTCCTCCATAGTCGGTCAGCGTTTTTATAGCAAAGATTACGATCCGGAGTCGGATAAAAGAATCATCGGTTTTATTTCGGGCGTCAAACAAATGACCATTTTCAAACTACCGGAAGTAGGACAAGAAATTTTGACAGTTTCCTCACTTACATCAAAGTTTGATGCTGATGACTATTCGATTTGCACCATGCAGGTGGAAGCCAAGCAAGAGAATGAACTGCTCGCCACTGCAGAAATCAATTTGTTCTTAAAAAAGCAGTAATTGACATGAAGAAATCAGAGGTTCCTCAAGATAACGGACGTGTTTTTGAAAAAGGTTCGCGCGAGTTGTATTATGCAGTTGATGAAAATGGAGAATATACGACCGCTTTGAGTACAGGGTGGGATGCGAAGAACGTTGTACAGGATCATACGATGCAAGAGCTGCAGGAGCGTATCGACCGGGCCCGTGCTGATGTACGCGATAACAAGGTGAGCCCTATTGTTTATTTTATGGAACTGAGGCGGATGGATTGGCAGCTTGTGTCAGACTATACGGGGATTTGGAAATGGCGGGTGAAACGACACAGCAAGCCGGCCGTGTTTAGACGATTGAATGAACGTGTGTTGGCAAAATACGCCGATACGTTTGAGATCACTGTAGACCAGTTGAAAAATTATAGAGGAGATTGATGCAATTAGATTTTGAACATCGTATTACAGCACATTGCGAAAATGGCGTGGCGTCAAACCTGCTTAAAAATAGGGGACTGCAGATCAGTGAACCTATGGTTTTTGGTATAGGCTCTGGTCTTTTTTATGTGTACCTGCCGTTTTTAAAGGTGAATCACGCCCCGGGGCTGAGCTATCGTCCCGCTCCGGGCTGGATTTTCAATCGCCTAGCAAAACGACTGGGCCTAAAGATAAAAAGGCAAAAATTTTCTGATAAGAGAAAAGCACAACAGGTGCTTGATCAAAACCTGAAAGATAATATCCCTTGCGGCTTACAGGTAGGCGTTTATCACCTCCCTTATTTTCCGGAGGATTATCGCTTCCATTTTAATGCCCATAACCTTGTTGTGTATGGAAAAGAAAATGGACAATACTTGATCAGCGACCCGACAATGGAGGTTGTACACCGATTGACAGAAAGCGAGTTGGAAAAAGTCCGCTTTGCTAAAGGTGTGTTGGCACCCAAGGGGCATATTTACTACCCGATCCATATTCCTGAACATATTGACTGGGAAGGAGCCATCGTGAAAGCCATCCGTAAAACATGCAGTGATATGTTGGCACCAGTGCCTATCATTGGTGTGCGTGGCATGCGTATGGTGTCCCGAGCCATTCGAAGATGGCCAAAAAAAGTAGGCGTAAAGAAAGCAAACTACTATCTAGCGCAGATGGTACGTATGCAGGAAGAGATCGGCACCGGCGGCGGTGGTTTCCGGTATATCTATTCTGCATTTCTGCAAGAGGCGGGACACAAGATCAACAATGCAGCGCTTATTGCGCTTTCCAAAGAAATGACAACTATCGGCGATCTTTGGCGAGATTTCGCAGTCGATGCATCCCGCGTTTATAAAAAGCGAAGTAATCAAGATGATGTTTACAACAAGCTGGCGGATGCTTTGTTGCGGTTGGCCGACCTGGAGGAGCAATTTTTCAAAAAGTTGAAAAAATCGGTTTGAGTAAGATCGTCATACATATCGATTCGCTTTCGAAAAAATACCGCGGATCGCAAGAATTCGCCGTCGAAAATTTAAGCCTCACTATCGTCCAAGGCGAGATATTTGGCCTACTCGGCCCGAATGGTGCCGGCAAGACGACGTTAATATCCATGCTTTGTGGTTTGATTACCCCGAGTGAAGGAACATTCACCATCCACGACTTCTCATACCATGAATCGCCGAAGCAACTTAAAGCGTCCATAGGCGTTGTTCCACAGGATTTCGCCCTATATCCTTCGCTGACGGCGAAGGAGAATTTGTGCTATTTCGGTAGTATGTACGGGCTTAAGGGTAAGATGTTGGGAGATAAGGCTGATGCTGCATTGGCCAGCCTTGGTCTTGCTGGATACAAAGACAAGCAGGTGGGAACCTTCTCCGGCGGTATGAAGCGTCGAATAAATTTACTCGCGGCAGTTTTGCATGAGCCCGCCGTGCTATTTTTGGATGAACCCACCGTGGGCGTGGATGTACACTCTAAAAAGGCTATAATGGGGTACCTACTGGAGCTAAATGCGCAAGGTACAACAATTGTCTACACGTCGCACCATCTCCAAGAGGCTCAGGAGTTTTGTACGCGGGTTGGCATCATCGAATCTGGAAAGCTGTGGCGCATTGGTTCCCCCGAAGCACTTATTGCTTCCATCCCGCAGGCCAACAACTTGGAAGATGTTTTTATCGATCTAACAGGGAGGGGGTTTAGAGATGGCTAAATTGTTGATGTCTATTAAGAAAGAGTTGCTGTTGCTATCGCGCGATATCGGCGGCATTGTCATTCTTTTTGTTATGCCCATGATGCTACTTATTGCGGTAACGATGGTGCAAAGTGGATCCTTCGATTCACTCCTAGGCACCCGTATGCAGGTGTTGCTCGTTGATCACGATCAGGACAGCATTTCTTGGCGTATAAGGCAAAGCTTTGCTAACGATGGTGCGCTTGAACTTATTGACCAACTCGGAGGAAAGCCTATACTAGAAAGTGAAGCAAAAGGGCTCGTGCACCAGGGCGACTATCAGCTCGCGATTGTACTGCCTAAAGATTTGAGCAAAGACCTCCAAGTGCACGTGAAGCAGAATGTCAGCAAAATCTTGGCGGAATTTGATTTTAGCGCCGATACGATTCGAGCCACGGGTGGCCATCCCGTTGCAGCAAAAGAAATTAAACTCTATTTTGATCCAGCCACACAAGCTGCCTTCAAAACGGCAGTCAGGATGTCGATCGATAAGCTTGTGTCCAACATCGAGACGGAGGCGATATACAGCACCTTTCAATCTGAGCTTGGCGAACCAGGGGATAGCAGCTTTACGGAGCAACAGTTTATTTCGTTTAAAGAGATGGACGATAGCGCGAACGGAAGAAGCGTGATTCCTAACGCCGCGCAGCACAACGTGCCAGCTTGGGCGCTGTTTGCCATATTTTTTATTGTGGTGCCGCTGTCTATCAATATTGTCAAAGAGAAGTCACAGGGTACGATGGTACGTATTAGCACAAGTCCCACTTCCTACGGCACATTTCTGATGGGCAAGACTGCGGGCTATTTGTTGGTTAGCCTTATCCAGTTTTACCTGATGTTGCTTGTCGGGGTATATATCTTTCCATACTTGGGTCTCCAGCATTTTCAGGTTAAAGGGTATTTTCTCTTGTTGAGCCTCATTGCTTTTTTTAGTGGATTGGCTGCGATAGGATTGGGTATGCTGATTGGAACTATTGCCAGCACGCAAGAACAGTCTGCCCCTTTTGGCGCTACACTAACCGTCGTTTTGGCGGCCTTTGGTGGTGTTTGGGTTCCCGTGTTTCTGATGCCTAATATCATGCAAAAGCTATCTGTCCTATCGCCGATGAACTGGGGTCTGAATGCCTTTTATGACGTCTTGCTAAGAAACGGAGGATTTAAAGCTATTCTTCCTGCAATTATTTTGCTATTTTTGTTTTTTATCCTGACCCTAAGTATTGCCATCATTTATGACAAAAAGAAGAAGACCGTTTAGTGAGGAAACTGGATTGAAGGAAACAGTTACCATACCCGTCCGGTTTAGTGAGGTGGACTCCTTGGGTATCGTGTGGCACGGACATTATATTCTCTATTTCGAGCAGGGCCGCGAGGCATTTGGAAAAGCGCATCATATCGATTACCTGACCGTGAAGGCGGCGGGATTCACTACTCCAATCGTGCAGTCAACCTGCGAACATAAACTGCCCCTTCGTTACGGAGACGATGCCCGCATTGAGACGACTTACGTAGATACGCCTGCTGCAAAGCTGATTTTTCGATTCAAGATATATAATGGTGCCGACCAATTGGTCTGTCAAGGAGAAACCATACAGGTTTTTTTAGATAGTGAAAATAATTTGGTGTTAGGGCTTCCTGAATTTGTGTTGGACTGGAAGCGGAAGGTAGGATTGCTATGAGGGTCTGGAAGCCGGTTTATATCCACGATAGCAACTGTGTTACGCCGTTAGGCGATGGTATAGCAGAAACCTGGCGGCAGGTGACGGCAGGTAACAGTGCTATCAAGCAGCAAGATGTAGGAACAATAAAAAACGTTTTTGTAGCCAAGGTTCAGCATGAAATGCACCGGTCAATTGCTCCCGCGGCTACCGAAAGCCTGCTCGAGCAGCTATTGCTGCGCGCCGCAGAGCCTCTCCTAAAAAAGCGACAACCGAATCCCAGAACCGCTCTGGTCTTGGCGACGACAAAAGGAGAAATTGGCTATCTGTCTAAAGGCCATTCAGCAGGAGCCTTGCTAACCGTGCTGGCTAAAAAGCTAGCGCATAAGATGAACATCGTTACGGAGCCCATTGTGGTTTCCCAAGCCTGCGTTTCAGGCGTTCTGGCAATCTCGGTGGCTAAGCGCCTGATACAGATGGGGCTTTTTGAAGATGCGTTCGTTTTGGCCGGTGATGAAGCGAGCGAGTTTGTGTTGTCGGGATTTCAGGCATTCCAAGCGATGAGCCCCTTTCCATGTAAACCTTTTGACAAGCATCGAGCGGGTGTAACGATAGGAGAAGCAGCGGCATGTATGTATCTGTCGGCCGTGCCGGGTCGCTTTGTCATTCGCGGAGAGGGCGCTATAAACGATGCGAACCATATATCTGGTCCTTCGCGCCAAGGAGAGGGTTTATATCGCAGTGTCCGCCAAGCTATAAAAGAAGCGGGTATCAGAAACGAAGATATAGATTTTATTTCTGCGCATGGAACGGCTACGCTATACAACGACGAAATGGAAGCCATTGCTTTCAATCGGTTGGGGCTTGCTCACGTTCCGCTTAATAGCTTGAAGGGTTATTTCGGACACACCTTGGGCGCAGCTGGATTACTGGAAACAACGGTTTCTTTGAAGGCGATGGAGGAAGGTGTTCTGCTTCCTACACTGGGATTCCAAGAGCTTGGTACTACCCAGCCATTACAGGTGGTGCGCCGGTCCAGTACACAGCCAATTCCCTTTTTACTGAAAACGGCGTCAGGCTTTGGCGGGAGCAATGCCGCAATCATAATCGAGAAGGTATGTTAACCAACTATATTAACAAATATTGCGTCGTCGCAAAGCAGCGCATTATCGTGGATGCGGACTTAAAATTCACTTGGGAAAACGGTCCTTCTTCAGATTTTTTCAAGGAGGCGTTTAAACATCAATATGCAGCTTATCCGAAATTTTTTAAAATGGATTCGCTTAGTAAGCTGGCTGTCTTAGCCGCCGAGTATATATTGGAGGGAGAGTCGACGGATGGGTTGGCACTGGTGTTGATCAACAAATCCGGAAGTATGGATACGGATGTCAAACATCAAGAAAGCATTCAGGATGAAAACAATTTCTTCCCGAGTCCGGCAACGTTCGTCTACACGTTGGCCAATATCTGCGGCGGTGAAATAAGCATCCGGCATGGTTTGCAAACCGAAAATGTCTTCTTTGTTGCCGATCAATATCCCGTAGCAATGGTGTCCGCCTATGTAGATTATCTATTGTCCAGCGGCAAGGCAAACCGCGTGCTGTGCGGGTGGGTAGAGTTTTATCAGGAAAAATATGAAGCGGTTTTGTATATTGTTTCGCCCGAGGGAGAAAAACGACATACCGAAGAAAACATTTCGTTCTTATTTGAAGAGCTTGCAGACTAAAGTTTTTATTTTTGTAAAAGCAAAGGAGATTATTATATACTAGAAATGGCAGAGTTAAAAGAAGAATTAAAAGAGAAGATTATAGCCGTGCTGAATCTTGAAGATATCGCTGTGGAGGACATCAACGACAACGACCCCTTATTCGGCGAAGGCCTAGGACTGGACTCTATAGACGCCTTGGAACTTATTGTATTGATGGATAAGGAATATGGCATCAAGTTGTCAGACCCAAAGCAAGGCAAGACTATTTTTGAATCGATAGAGAGTATGTCGGCATACATTGCCGAAAATAGGACGAAGTAATGGTTCATTCTGGCATTGCAGTCACCGGCATGGGAATTATTTCCGCTATAGGAAGTACGAATGAGGAGAGTTTTCAGGCACTATTAAACGGGAAACACGGTATTTCGCGTGTGCAGAATTTTGATACGAAACATAAAGACCATATCCTGGTGGGAGAAATCAAATACTCCAACAGGCAGTTGGCTGCATTACTGGGCATTACGGAACCCCATAATTTTACACGGACGGCCCTTTTAGGCGCTCTTGCCGCGAAGGCCGCAATAGCTGATGCCGGAATAAGCGATGTCAACGCGCAACGAACAGGATTGATATCCTCTACCAGTGTGGGCGGGATGGATTACACCGAACGCTATTTTTACGAATACCTCACTAATCCAAGTTTGCACCCGTACATTAGTACGCACGATGCGGGAGATTCATCGCATAAGATCGCGGAGTGCCTCGGACTGGAAGGAATCGTCACAACGATCAGTACGGCATGTTCCTCTGCCGCAAACGCGATTATGATGGGAGCGCGGCTAATCAAATCTGGTCGATTGGATCGAGTGATCGTGGGCGGTACAGACGCCTTGAGCAAGTTTACCATCAATGGCTTCAAGACACTAATGATATTGACCGATGATTATTGCAGACCATTTGATAACGAACGCTGTGGGTTAAATTTGGGAGAAGCTGCGGCCTATTTGGTTTTAGAGTCTGCCATGTCGCTGAAAAAAGATGGAAAAAAACCCTTGGCTTTTCTGCGGGGCTACGGCAATGCAAACGACGCCTTCCACCAAACGGCATCTTCTGAAAATGGTGAGGGCGCATTTTTAGCCATGAAAAAGGCATTCCAAGCTGCTGATCTTGATCCTGCGGCCATAGACTACGTGAATGCACATGGTACGGCCACGCCGAATAACGATCTTTCGGAGGGTCGAGCCTTGACGCGCATTTTCGGGGATCATGTGCCGGTGTTTAGCTCTACCAAGCCCTTTACCGGCCATACGCTTGCAGCGGCGGCCGCTATTGAAGCTGTTTTCAGCATTTTGGCCCTCCAACAAGGTGTTGTATTCCCAAATCTTCATTTTCAACACAAGATGGCAGAGCTTGATCTTATCCCACAGACCGAAACCTTACATAGACCCTTGTCAAACGTTTTGTCAAATTCGTTTGGCTTTGGCGGAAACTGTTCGACCCTTATATTTTCGAAAGCATGAAAAACAACGTGTTCATTAACGGAATAGGTGCGGTAACAGCACAGGGTATATGGCGTACCGAATTGTTTGAAGAAGCATCGGAATTAAATGAGGCGGTCAATCATGCACAGCAACCTTCTTATAAAGAATTTATTGCGCCAGCGATGAGCCGACGTATGTCGCGCGGGATAAAAATGGGCATTTATGCCGCACAGCAAGCGCTTGATGAGGCCGAGGTGACCGTTCCCGATGCGATTATCACCGGTACGGGCTTAGGGTGTTCAGAAGACTCTGAGAAGTTCCTGCGTAATATCTTGGATAACCAAGAGGAATTTCTGACCCCCACATCGTTCATTCAATCTACCCACAACACCGTCGCGGCCCAGATCGCATTGCGATTGCAGTGTAAAGGATATAACTTTACCTATGTAAATCGCTCCATTTCTTTTGAATCCGCGCTATTGGATGCGCTGTTGCAACTGCAGCAAGGTGAAGAAGAACATATATTGGTGGGCGGTGTTGATGAGGTGTCAGACCACACCTTCCGCTTGCTGCAACTTATCGAGGAGGTTAAGGCTTCGGACACCAATGAGACGGTAAAGACAAGCGTGACGCCAGGTGTGAATTATGGAGAGGGCGCTACATTTTTTTCGTTGGGTGTGCAGAAAACGAGAAGCAGTTATGCCGAACTTGTCGATATCCATATACAACATCGCGTGGATCGAGCCGAACTTCCGGATTTCGTCGCGCAGTTTTTGGAGCGCAATACACTTGCTGCTGCAGATGTGGATGCATTGCTTTTGGGCTACAATGGCGATTCCGCAAGTGACAGCTATTATGTAGCTTTTGAAGCACTTTTTCCTCAAGCTGCATCGCTCTATTACAAGCATTTAAGTGGGCAATATGATGCCTGTTCTGCATTTGGGCTCGCGGCGGCGGCTTCGGTGTTACAGCAGAGACACATCCCATCGCGCTTAAAATGGAAGGACAATACTGCTCCTGGTCCACTGAAAACTGTTCTTCTGTATAATCAATTAAAAGGCAAGGATCACGCCTTGACATTAATCCGGGCATGCTAAAGCATCGGTGGGTGAAGCCGCTAAATTTGGCTTTTGCAGGTTTAAGCTTGGTATATGCCTTGTTCGGAGGCTCTTTGCTATGGTTTGTCAGCAGCGGCATCATAGCGCTGGCACTTACCGCTTGGGGGGTGTTTGATATTCGCTTGAGCTATTTCATGCCTGTTTTTTATAGAGAAAAGAATTGCTCGACGAAGCGAGTGGCCTTGACTTTTGACGATGGTCCTTCTGACTATACCTCCGAGATTCTTGATCTGTTGTATGAGTTTGATAGCAAGGCTACGTTTTTCTGTATCGGGATACATGTGGAACGCCTTCCACAGGTTGTCCAGCGTATGCTTCTTGAAGGACACACCATTGCCAACCACACCCTTTCTCACGAGCGGCATTTTGGATTTCTTCCGGTAACGCGGTTGATGAAAGAAATTGATAGCTGTACCGAAGTCATAGCACATGCTGTTGGAAAACGTCCTGTTCTTTTTCGACCTCCTTTTGGCGTGACTAATCCTTCTGTTGCGAAAGCAGTCAAAAGCTTAGAACTACAAGCGATCGGGTGGAGTAACCGTTCGCTGGACACAGTTATTGATAACGAAGAAAAACTATTTAGGCGTGTGGTAGGTAGGTTAAGACCCGGAGATATCATCCTCCTGCATGATACCAAGCTTCGGACGGCTCGTGTACTTCGTCGGATACTGCTTCATTTGAAAGCAGAAGGTTATAGCTGTGTTTCTGTCGATGATTTATTAAATTTGCAAGCATATGAGGGTTAAAATAAGTTACATGCTGTTGTTTATGCTTCCTTTTTTTAGTGATGCGCAAACACGGCAAATGACATCAAGTGAAATTTCGGTTTTCCAACAAACGTTGAAAGAATCAGTGCAGGTCAAAACACTTTCTGCAGATTTCGTGCAGTATAAGCACATGAATTTCATCAAGCAGCCCATTACATCATCCGGCAAAATATACCTCAAACAGCCTGACCGATTAAGCTGGTCGTATACAGCGCCTTTTCAGTACAGAATGGTTTTCCGCGATAACAAGATTTTTATCGACGATCAAGGGAAAAAGAAATCCATGGACATCGGTAACAGCAAGCAGTTTGAAAAAATCAGCCGGTTGGTCTCATCGAGCATGCGCGGCGGGGGGTATGACGAGAAAGAGTTTACGGTTTCTTACCTGAAAAAAGGCGATGCAAATATGTTGAAGCTCTTTCCCAAGTTGCAGGATATAAAAAAATATATCAAGGAAATTGTGTTGGTTTTTTCAGATAAAGATACACAGGTTGAAGAGGTGACACTCGTGGAACCATCCAACGACTATACACGATTTATTTTAAAGAATAGAAAAGTTAATGGGCAGATCAATGAATCGGTATTTAATCTTTAGTTTGTTAGCGGTCTTATTATGCGGGAGCTGTCGCTCCTATCAATACCCAAACGCGGTTGGCATGCGAACTTCTCATCAACAGGAAGTGAATAACTATTATACAGATACGACGCACACCTGGGTATACCGCTCTCAGATCCAAGCGTTCGGCAAGGATATGACAGGCCATTTGATTATTCGAGCCATGGCGCCCAACACCCATCGCCTAGCGTTGGTAAGCGATCTCGGACAGACAATTTTGGATGTTTCTGTGTTTCCAGATCGCCATGAGTTGCACGCCGCGATGGCTGACATCAACAAGAAAATCCTCGTGAAAGAATTAGCTTGGGTTTTTAGGAGTTTAACCGAGCGGCGATATGTACAAAATGCCCTCATTTTTATGGATAAGCAGCATTACCCTGTCTATGTCGTTGATGACCATTTTTACAGTATGGAGGAACGTCACTTGGCCGACATCGTCGTCACAAAAAATGGAAAAGAGCGATTTCACGTTTCCTTTGATGATGTACAAAGGAAGTTACCGAAAAACATAACCATCCAACATAAAAAGTATCCGGTTGCTATACAATTAAAGTTGGATGAAAAGCAATCGGTGTTGTAACTATTGATATGAGTTTATTAAAGGAGTTTTATAGCGTAGAAAGTTTAGAAAAGCAAACGGACAGTAGATATGTGGCCCGCATATGCCTGAATCCAAAGCATTCGATATTTAAAGGACATTTTCCAGGCAACCCGGTGACGCCGGGCGTGTGTATGATGCAGATTATTAAAGATCTAACGGAGCAGATCACGGCGCGTACGCTGTTTATGTCGAGCTCGTCCAATGTAAAATTTATGGCGCTCATAAATCCCGAGATCAATCCGATATTAAGCTTACAACTGGACTTGGCTCTTGCCGATGAGCAAACGATCAAAGTCAAAAACGTCACCACTTTTGACGATACTGTGGCACTGAAATTGACGAATACCTATAAAATGATATAGTTATGAAGGGGATATTGGTTATATTCTTTACATTATTGTCTTTGGGGAGTATTGATCTTGACACGGTCCGTAAGTATTTCGAGGAATCCAAAAACTCAAAGGCCGCAACAGACAACTTATACAAACTAATGCAGGAATACCGGCAGGAGGATCCGGTTCTACTTGCTTACAAGGGTGCCGCACTTACCTTGCAGGCTCGATACCTGACTGAACGTTCGGAGAAGAAAAAGATGGTTTCTCAAGGTATTGCACTGATAGAGCGCGCGGTGAAGTTATCGCCCAAGCAAGTTGAAGTTCGATTGATACGTTTGGCAGTGCAGGAGCATTCGCCGAAGATACTAAAGTACAAAACGGATATTGGCGAGGATAAACAATTTATCTTGTCAAATCTATCGTCGCAGCCGTCTGCTATAAGGTCCATGGTTAAGCGCTATGCAAAGCAATCTCAGTTGTTTACCGCTGATGAACAACGGAAGTTAAGTCAATAATTGAGGTGAGGATGGAGAACGTGGCAATAGCAGAGGTAATGAAACGACTGGGTATTGTAGTTGTTGTTCCCACCTATAACAATGCGCGAACACTTAGTCGTGTTCTAGATGGGATACTGCAATATACATTGGATGTAATTGTCGTTAATGATGGGTCTACGGATGGTACTTCAAATATTTTAGCTGGATACCCGATGCTTGATGTGATTACACAGTCGGAAAATAGCGGCAAGGGTTTGGCTCTTCGAGCCGGCATAAAACGATCGCTATCCCGTGAGTTCAAGTATGCGATAACAATTGATTCTGACGGGCAGCATTATCCGGAAGATATCGCTTCCTTCGTGCGATACATCGCAAACGAAGACGAACCAGTCCTTCTCATAGGAAGTCGTAATATGGCGCAAGATTCCGTTCCGCGGAAAAGTAGCTTTGGCAATAGGTTTTCGAATTTTTGGTTTTGGTTGGAGACCGGCATAAAGCTGACCGATACACAATCCGGATTCAGAGCTTATCCGTTGCAGCACATCGCTAAAAAGTTCTACACTACGAAATTTGAATTTGAAATAGAAATTATCGTTCGTGCGGCATGGGCCGGCGTCAAGGTCATAAATATACCCGTTCGAGTATTGTATGATCCTGCTGAACGTGTCTCGCACTTCCGTCCTTTTAAAGATTTTACGCGAATCAGCGTATTGAACACGGTCTTGGTTTTTTTAACTTTCTTCTATATCCTACCGCGAAATTTTTTTCGGAATTTCAAAAAAAAAAAACTAGCAGATTTTATTAAAGAGAATATCTTGGGTAGCGACGATTCTCCAAAAAAAAAGGCGCTATCTATTGGATTGGGAGTGTTTATGGGCATTGCTCCGGTTTGGGGTTTTCAGACCGCCCTGACCATCACATTGGCGGTATTTCTAAGGCTCAACAAAGTACTTGCTTTTGCATGCTCGAATATTAGTTTGGCACCGTTCATTCCCTTTGTCATCTATGCTTCCCTACTCGTTGGAAGTCTGCTTTGCCCATCCCAACCATCTTTGGAGCTAGGCAGGATTTCACTCGATATGGTAAAGTCACACCTTTTGCAATATTTAGTGGGTAGTTTGCTCTTGGCTTCGGGAATGGCCTTACTAATCGGCTTTTCGAGCTATTTTTTTCTGAAAATTAACCGGCAAAAGAGTATTGCCCAACGATAATGGAGACTTTCTTCCACCATACCTACTTATGGGTGCAGCGGAACAAACTGCTATCCTGTGCTATTGCACTAGTTTTCCTGACGAGCTGTATTTATCTATCGGCAAAAATTCGCTTCGAAGAAGATATCACGCAGATTATTCCAAAAAGCGACAACGCAGATGAAATGGCGCGTGCCCTTAAGCAGATGAACTTCGCAGACAAAATCACCGTGCTATTTGACAGAGCCGACACGGTGCCGCCTGCAAGGCTTACCGCGATGGCAACGTCCTTTATGGATTCTCTAGCTAGAGACACGGTTTTTGTCAAAGGGATCTCTGGGCAGTTTGACACCGAGGATTTGCAGGAAAGCTACGACTTTGTATATCGGCATTTACCGCTTTTCCTTGATACGGCTACGTATGCTCAGGTGGAGAGAAGATTATCCCCGGACTCTATTCGCATGCGCGTGGCGCAGAATTATCGCGCATTGGTAGCGCCAACTGGCTTCTTCACTAGCCGATTGATGCAAAAAGATCCTTTGGGTTTGGGTTTTTTAGGATTGGAAAAAGTAAGGCAACAAGGGGTCGGGGATGCTTTTATATTGATGGATGGTTTTGTCGCTAGCCGCGATAGCAGTAAGATACTATTGTTTATTGATCCGATCTTTCAAGGGGCAGATACAGAGCATAATACGCAGTTTGTAGGACATCTAGAGACCATTCGGCAGCAAATGGAAAAACATTTTCTCGGACAGTCCATATCCTATTATGGCTCCACTTTCATTGCGGTGGCCAATGCCAAGCAGATAAAGCGGGATATCTCAACCACGGTACTCATTTCGATGTCTATCCTGATGGTCTTGTTGGTGCTTTTTTACAAACGGCTATACATTCCTGTATTAGTGTTTATCCCGACAGTCTTCGCGGTGGCTTTCGCCTTGGCTTGCCTTTATTTATACAAGCCTGTTATTTCTGCTATATCGTTAAGTATTGCGGCCGTACTACTGGGCATCACGATAGACTATACCTTGCATGTGTTGACCCATTTCAAGACATCAGGAGATATTCGGACGTTGTATCAGGAGTTGACTCGTCCGCTATTGATGAGCGGTGCTACCAGCGCAGTTGCTTTCTTGTGCCTGTTGTTTGTGCATTCTTCAGCACTTATCGATTTGGGTATCTTCGCCTCCATCAGTATATTTTCTTCTTCGATTTTCACCTTGCTGCTGATTCCGCACCTATACCGTCCTAAGCGAGAAATACGCTATAATTCGATTATTGAAAAAGTTTCAGGATTTTCTTTCGAACGTAACAAACCGCTAATTGCATTATGCTTTCTGTTACTGCTCATCAGCTGTTTTACAAGCGGCAAAGTAGGTTATAATAATGATCTAGCCGCACTGAATTTTATCCCTAAAGAGCTGCGGAAGGTGGAGTCGAAACTAGACTCCTTGCTGCGTATGTCTTCCAAGTCACTGTATTTGGTATCAACTGGCCGTAGCTTTAATGAAGCGGCAAAGAAAACCGACCAATTGTTCGCTTCTTTACAGCGTGCGAAAGCAGCAGGAAAGATAGTCGATTATAGTGGCCTCACGACGTTTCCATTGTCCATCGAGTCACAACAGATCTATCTGCAGCGGTGGGAATCTTTTTGGAATGCAGAGCGAAGGGACCGTGTGCGTTCACAACTCATACGGGAAGGCGAAAAATTTGGCTTTTCAGCGACTACACACGGCGAATTTTACAGCCTTATAGCCCAAAAGCAGGCGCCTATGGGTGTTGGTGAAATGATTGGTTCAAAACTTATGCCTGCACAGGATTTTGTTGCATCGCAAAACGGCTTTTTTACGATTTCTACTTTAGTAAAAGTATCACCGGAAAAGCGTAGTCAATTTTTGCAGGATATCAACAGAACAGCCGATGTCTTAGTGATCGATAGACAGCATTTAAATGAACATTTCCTCGGCCAGCTCCGTGATGATTTCAATAGGTTAATCGGTTATTCCTTCTTTGCCGTATTGCTTATCCTTTGGGTGTTCTTCCGGCGTCTAGAATTGGTTTTGCTTAGTGCTATTCCCATTGCCCTCACGGGGCTGGTAACGACAGGACTAATGGGATTGTTTGGCTTAGAGTTCAATATTTTCAGCGCGATAGTCTGTACGTTGGTTTTCGGTCATGGTGTAGACTTTAGCATTTTTATGACTGCTGCGTTGCAGAAGCAGTACAGTACGGGTAGGGATGAGCTTCAGACCTATAGAACTTCGATTCTATTGGCGGTGTTGACCACCGTTTTAGCTATCGGCGCACTTGTCTTTGCCAAACATCCAGCGTTGCTGTCCATTGCATCGGTGTCCCTTATCGGTGTATTTGCTGCAGTGATTATAACCTTCGTATTTTATCCAATTCTTTTCCGCTTTTTTATATCCAATAGGGCAAAACGCGGAAAGTCGCCATTCACGGTCGGCATAGCATTTTTCTCTATCCTCTTTTTTCTCTACTATGGAATAGGCACGGTATTGCTATCCTTCCTGTGTCGGACTTTGCTGATGGTTTTGCCAATGAAGCGTGATAGAAAGGATCGTATTTTTAGGCGTATGATGGCGCTTTTCATGAAATCAGTATTGTACATGGATCCGCGGACTACGCATAGAACATGGAATATCCATGGTGAAAAGTTTGATCAACCGGCAGTTGTCATTGCCAACCACAGCTCTTTTTTGGATACGCTTTCCTTGGGTATGCTGGTGCCAAAAGGGATATTCCTGGTGAATGACTGGGTATGGAATTCGCCGATTTTCGGTCGTGCAGTGAAAGCTTTAGGCTTCTATCCGGTAAGTAGTGGACTGGACAATGGGCTCGAGTTTTTACGCGATAAGGTGAAAAAAGGATACTCGTTAATCGTTTTTCCGGAGGGGACACGCTCTCCTGATAACGTCATTAAGCGTTTTCATAAAGGCGCATTCTATTTGGCGGAAGAGTTCGATCTGGACATTGTGCCTATTTATTTATTGGGAAATGGCGATGTGTTGCCCAAGGGGGATATCTTGATTTTTGCAGGTGCATTGAATCCGGTGATTGGCAAACGGATTGACATCCACAATGCTGAATTTGGAACAGACTACAGTATGCGGACAAAAAAGATAATGTCTTGTTATCGAACTAACTACACGCGATGGAGGTATAAGTTTGAGCATGCAGATTACTTTTTGAAGAAAATTGTATTGGCTTATCTTTTTAAGGATGATGATCTTGTGCGGCAAGTGAAGCACGCGCTTCGTGCTTATGCTTCAAAATACCATGCCCTGCGCCAGCATATCGAGCAGGTAGCAAGTGTGTGGCACCTCTCGGACAGCTACGGCGAATTCGACTATTTGCTCTCCTTGCAACAGGGACGGCATAAGGTGGTGGGTGTCATCGCTGATAACGAAAAAAGAGCCGTCGCCGAAAGTATATATTGGCACAAGCACAGACAGGTTAGATTTGTTGAGGCTATATATGAGCCGCTTGGACCCCTTGTTATCCACCCAGCCTGCGCACTCCAAAAATTTCATTTGGAACAGTTGATGTTTTTTCAAGAAATATATACCTTTAAAGATGAACCTTTCTTAGATGAAGGTGGCTGGACACCTGTCAGGCTTTCAGACTTTGTTATACGTTATGTAAGATGATCTCAGAGCGAAGTAAATATGATGTGGTAATCGTTGGTAGCGGTTTGGGAGGTCTCGTTACGGCTGTAACTTTGGCAAAGGAGGGCAAGCGGGTTTGCATATTGGAGAAGAATAGCCAATTTGGGGGTAATCTGCAGACTTTCGCACGCCATAAAAAGCTTTTTGACACGGGGGTACACTATATAGGTGGGCTCGGTAAAGGACAGAACCTGTATCAATATTTTTCCTATTTGGGTATCATGTCTGACCTAAAGGTGGAACGCATGCCCCCAGTTTTCGATTATATTTCCTTTGGCGATAAAGAGACACTCTTTCCAATTGCGCAAGGGTATCAGGCCTTTATCGAACACTTGCTACCTCATTTTCCGAACGAACGAAATGCGCTGCAGCAGTATGTAAAAGATCTTGACTATGTATGTCATGCCTTTCCGCTGTACTATGTTGAAGATGGCGAGGGATATAAGACGGAGGTGTTATATTGTAGTGTCAAAGATTACTTTCGTAACTTAACCCAGGACGAGCGGCTGCGTTCCGTATTGGTAGGCAACAATTTTCTATATGCTGGTGAGGATGATAAAACACCGTTTTATGTACATGCGCTTGCACTAAACGCCTATCTTCTTGGTGCTTATCGCTGTCCAAAAGGAGGCAGTCAAATCAGTAAGTTGCTGATTCGGGAGTTGTTAACGATGGGTGGGGTAGCATGCAAACGCGAAGAAGTGGTCTCTTTGGATATCGATGCAGGAAAGGTGGCCTACGTGACAACGCACAGCGGCAAGCAATTTCATGCGGAGTTATTTGTTTTGAATATAGATCCCAAGCGCGCGCTTCAGCTTGTGGGAAGGGAATACTTCAGAAAGCCTTTTTTTGATCGCGTACAACAGCTGCCTGTGACAACTTCTGCATGCAGTGTCCACATTGTACTGAAACCAAATAAAATTCGCTACCAAGCTTACAATCTGTATCACCATGATAGTTTGGAGTCGGTGTGGCAAGCAACGCGTTACCGCCTTCAGGATTGGCCTGCCATGTTTATGCTGTCCATGACAGCCGACTCCGCGAATCCGGCGCATGCAGACACATTAACGTTACTTACATACATGCATTTTGAGGAAGTTGGGCTTTGGGAAGATACGCATAATACGGTCGTGAATCCCTCAGCAAGGGGGGAGGCTTACGAACGTTTTAAAGCAAATCGGGCTGATGTCTTGATCGAAAAAGCCTCGAAGTATATTCCTGGATTAAAGGATGCAATAGCACATGTGCATGTGTCTACGCCCTTATCGTATCGAGATTATATCGGTATGTACCATGGAAATCTCTATGGCCATGTAAAAGATGTTACCGATCCGCTCAAAACATTCATCGCGCCCAAAACAAAGGTAGAAAATCTGTTCTTGACAGGCCACGGGATTTATATGCACGGCATTTTAGGCGTTACCATAGGTGCCATGGCTACCTGTGGGGAAATTGTTGGGAAAACGTATCTTTTGGAGAAAATCCGTAGGCATTATACAGAGCAAGCAACCGATTTATAGCAGAGCACTTTGGTCGTACCCGTCTCCCGATTTATTAATATTTTCCTATCTTCATGTTTTCTTGCAGCGCATTGTGCTGTGAGGTAAATCCGATACATGAAGATGGTACAAAAGATAGTTATGGAAAAGCAATCGGCGGCTGAAATAAAGGCCTACCAAGAGGAGCTCCTACGGCGGCAATTAGCCTATTTAAACGAACAATCTCCGTACTATCGTGCGCTATTTTCACGGCATGCTATTGATATAGAGGCGATAAGAACCATAGCGGATTTGTCTAGCATACCTACAACGAGCAAAGACGATATCCAGCATCACAATGAGGCTTTTTTTTGTGTAGCTAGGACGTCAATTGTTGATTATTGCACAACCTCCGGAACGCTCGGACGTCCCGTATCGTTTGGGCTAACAGAGTCAGATTTGGAACGTTTGGCCTACAATGAAATGCGCTCTTTCGAAACCATTGGTGTACAGCCGGGCGATCTCGTGCAGTTGATGACCACGATGGATCGTCGGTTTATGGCTGGGCTAGCCTATTTTCTAGGATTGCGCAAAATGGGAGCAGGTGTTTTGCGTGTAGGTTCTGGTGTGCCACAGATGCAATGGGATTCCATTTTACAATATAAGCCGAGATTTTTGATCGCCGTACCTTCCTTCCTATTAAAGATGATCGAATATGCCGAACAGCATGGTATAGATTATCGCAATTCCGGAGTTGAAAGTGTGCTTTGCATAGGAGAGTCATTGCGGGACCAGCAGTTGAATGACTCCCTGTTGACAGCACGCATTCGAGAAAAGTGGCCAATAAAATTACATTCTACTTATGCTTCCACGGAGATGGGAGCAGCATTCACGGAGTGTTCGTTCTTCCAAGGAGGGCACGTGCACGAGGATTTGATCATCACAGAAATATTGGACGATAATGAAGATCAAGTCGCGGATGGAGAAAGTGGCGAGCTGGTCATCACAACACTTGGTGTAGAAGCCGTGCCATTACTTCGCTTTAAGACTGGGGATATTGTCCGCCGATACACGGAACCCTGCGCCTGCGGTCGCCATACCTATCGTATTGGGCCTGTGGAAGGTCGTAAACAACATATGGTGAAATACAAGGGTACTACTCTCTATCCGCCGGCCATGCATGATCTTCTGGTCGGTTTTACCGAAATTGAGCATCATGTCATCGAGATTTTGAATAACGACATCGGTACGGACGAGATTGTCGTCTATATCTGTTCGAAATCACCTTCTGACGAATTGTTGCTGGACATAAAGGACCATTTTCGTGCCAAGTTGCGTGTAACGCCACGCGTTGAATGGAGAGCAATCGACGAATTACAAAAGATTATCTTTAATCCGCTAAGCAGAAAACCCATCACATTTATTGATAAGCGTCAGCATTTAAGCACCGATACACGTCTTGCTTAGCGCAAGAGCTCTTGGATATCCTCCGTTGATAACGATTTGACGAAACTCTCTTCGGTGGTGATCAGCGCCGCGGATATGGCACGTTTTCTTTTTTGTAACGCGAGTATTTTTTCTTCGACAGTATCTTTGCAGATGAATTTATAGATAAAAACATTCTTGGTTTGCCCGATGCGGTGTGAGCGGTCTATTGCCTGTTGCTCTACAGCTGGGTTCCACCATGGGTCCAAAATGAACACATAATCAGCTTCGGTCAAATTTAATCCTACGCCCCCTGCCTTTATAGAAATAAGGAAGAGATTGGTCGCGGCCTTTTCTTTGAAGGTGGAAACTGCTTCTTCGCGGTTGCGGGTGCTTCCGTCCAAATAGGCGTAAGCCAGTCCTTTTCTTTCAAAGTACGATTTAAAAATTTGCAGATGTTTGACGAACTGTGAGAAAATAAGAACTTTATGGCCTTCTGACGAAACCGAATCGATCATTTCGATAACCGCTTCAAACTTGCCAGAGGATATTTCATGTTGCTGATCTAGCATCAACGGGTGATTGGCAATTTGCCGCAACTTGGTCAATCCTTGGAGTAGGATAATTTGGTTTCCCTTTCCCTGCTGCCGCATGGCATTGTCTAGTATGGCGTTGCGATATTCGGATTTCGTACGCTCGTAGAGTGCGGCCTGCTCTTCCAGCATGTCACAATAGATCGTTTGCTCCGTTTTCGGGGGTAACTCTTTTGCCACTTGATCTTTCGTTCGCCGTAGAATAAACGGCTTGATAATTGCCTGAAGACGAGCCGCTTTATCTTCATCTTTCTTCTTCTCAATGGGGCTGACAAATTCTTTCTGGAAAAAGTTATAGGATCCTAAGAGACCTGGGTTTGCAAAGTGCATTTGCGACCAGATGTCCGCGACCGAATTTTCTATTGGCGTACCGCTAAGCGCCAGTTTATGGCGGCTTTTCAATGCCTTTATTGCTTTAAAAGATTTGGAAGCTGGGTTTTTTATATGTTGGCTTTCATCTAAAATGATGTAGTTGAAGAAAGATTTTGCGAGCAAGTCTTCGTCGCTTCGTACGATACCATACGTGCTGATAATCAGGTCAAAATGCGTAAATCCGTAGGGGTCTTTAAGCCTATTGGTTCCTGTGTGCAGCAGAATACGGAGTTCAGGAGCAAATTTCTCCGCTTCTTTTTGCCAGTTATAGATCAATGACGTTGGGAGGATGAGCAGCGATGTCTTGATTTGATCGGTATTTTTTAATGCCTCCTTTTGCTGCTGAAGGAGCGCTAGGGTTTGTACGGTTTTTCCAAGGCCCATGTCATCTGCCAGACAGCCCCCGAATTTGTAGCGCTGGAGGAAGTGAAACCAATTGTATCCGGCTCGTTGATACGGGCGTAGTTGGCCTTGGAAAGCTAGCGGCAGATTAGCATCATCGATTTGCTCAAAGTTTAATAGCTGCTCAAGCTTGCGATGAAAAGACACTTGCGTGTGCTCTGACAGTTCATACACCAATCCGATATGGGTTTTGCTCAGCTTTAAATTGTCCTTTTTTGCGGCAAATTGAAAAAGATGTTCATATTTAGAGAACCACTCTTCAGGTATGATTGCGATTTCGCCATTCGGCAGTAAAAACTCTCGATTTCGTTGGAGGATGTGCTCCCTTAAATCTAGGAATGGAATCTCATAGGGGCCAAAATATGCTATGGCTTGGATGTCAAACCAATCATTACTTTCTTGTATGGTTATCTCAAGCGAGGTTTTTCCGATAAAAATAGTTTTTTCCCCTTGGGCCTGTTTGATGACAAATCCCTGGGCTAGCAGTTGTTCCTTATTGCTGTTTAGCCAGTCCAAGATTGATGTTTTCTCTTCCGCTAATGTATAGCTCCCAAATAAGGCATCCTTTTTTTTGAGTCCGCCTGCCGCTAGATGGTCGGCTTGTTTTTTCTCCCAGAACAGCGAACGTTTGATGCGGTGAAATATGTAGTGGTCCTTTTCCTGTTGGTGCTCTAAACGGACGGTAACTGGATGCTCCGATCCGGCAGGAAACTCATAGGGACCGTATTTGAAAGACAATTGCACGAACGAGTCGCCCGAGGCGACGTAAAAAAGCTTCAATACCGGTAGTGCGTTTTCTTTATGTGTCTTGATGTCAAAACCTTCCGCATAAACATTGTATTTTTCCACCAAACCGCTAACGAAGGTCTCAAAATACTTTTTTTCTGTCGCGCGCGGCACGGCGATGTAGCGCTTATTGAGGAATGGACTTAGCTTTTTTCCATCCATTTCCTGATCAAAATGGTAAAGTGTATCCTCCAGTAGCAACCAGGCCTGTTTATTGACAACCACTTGTGCATTTTTGAACATGAATTCAATACGCTTTCCTTCATGTTTCAACGTTGGAAAATAGCGCGTTTCTTCCTCATTCCTACGAAAATGAAAAAGGATAGAGGTAGGTTCCTGCGCTATACGGAGTGGCTGATCGGCGGGGTAGCCATCTTTACTCATTAAAAAAAAAGGCTTTTCCCGTATTTTTTCCAATACGGTCAACATCTTTTGATCGATCTTCGGGCGGATATAATCGTAGATTTTTTGATCAAATATTTTTCCAAAGAAATCAACGGGTCGCATCGCTTTTTTATTATATCGTTTGATGATGTTTGTTTGCTCGATCTCATCAAGCAGTTTAATAATTTGATAATCATCATCTTGTAATGCGGATGCAAAATCACCTACGGTATTTGTGAATATTCGTTTATAGCTGAGCGAATAGGATCCATTTGGGTTTAGCTGAACCACATGCGGCTCGATTAAAAAACCTAAATAGGGATGCTCGCCCAGCGAATAGACAAGTTTGAACGGTAGCTGTGTGTCGATTTGTTGCATGCAGGTTTCCAGAGCGTCTAAAAAAAGGCTCTAATATACATAAAAACTGTTATAGTTACGCTTTATGCGCGGTTTCGGTGGGATGAAGCGCCTTGATTTGATAGCATACTTAAATTTTGCCTTTGAAAACAAATTGCGCTGGGCCTTTCAGTCGTACATCCGTAAACTGTTCGCCTGTACGGTTGAAGCTGATATAAAGTTGACCACCAAGCACGCGGATAGGAATTTCTAATGATCCCTCTAAACTGTATTCTACGGCTGCTGCCATGGCCGCTGCCGTAGCACCCGTGCCGCAAGCTAATGTTTCATTCTCGACACCACGTTCGAAAGTACGGACGAAGTAGCCCCCATCGCTTTCCTGTTGGACAAAGTTGACATTGATGCCTTCTTTTCTATATTTATCGTTATTTCGGATCTTATAGCCCTCCTCGTAGACAGGCAGGTTGTCAAGGTTTTGCACAAAGTGGATATAATGTGGCGAACCCGTGTCGATGACATATGCTGCACCGTCTCGAGCGGTGCCGTTCACGTCTATCATACCAAGATCCACCAATTCCTCATCTATTTTGGCTTCGTGGCGTCCGTCTACTGCCAAAAAGGCAGTTCTTTCGGCAATAATGCCCAAATCGCGAGCGAACGCAACAATGCAACGGCCGCCGTTGCCGCACATGGTCCCTTCGCGCCCGTCAGCGTTAAAGTATACCATTTCGAAATCAAAATTTTTTATATCTTGAAGAAGCATAAGACCGTCCGCACCGATTCCAAACCTTCGATCGCATAGCCTTTTTACCAGATTCACGTCGGACCGATCGAAAAAGCCAGTTCTATTGTCTACGAGGATAAAATCATTCCCCGCGCCTTGGTATTTTGAAAAAGACAATTTTTCGTCCATATCCTTGAAAATTTGAATTGAATTTAATATTCTTGTTACAAAAGTTGTTCCTTTTGTTAAATGATGTTAAAAATGACCGCTAATGAATTTAGTTAACATTTTTTAACTGACAAAAGTGGGCATGCCATTTCTAATGGTATTACATTTGACTTAACCTTTAACAATAGTGTAAAACTAAAAGATTTTTTTTAAAATAGAGATTTATAGCAATTAGTAACATGAAGAAGATAGGAGTAAGTTTAATAACAGCCTTCGTCGGGGGTGCGGTGGCTATCGGTGGCTACAAGATTTTCGAGAATAAACAACTCGGGAAGATGACACTGGAGGAGCAACAAAAAGTTTATTTTGCAAATAATCCGGGAGCGGAAATTTTATCATCTACGGGGAATCCCGATTTTACGCAGGCAGCGGCGGCTGTGTCACCCGGTGTCGTACACATCAAGGTAACAATGTCGGTGCGGCAATCGCAACGTGGTGGTGGTGGATCCCCGTTCGATATGTTTGAGGAGTTTTTCGGTATGCCACAGCAACGCCGTTCGCAACCGCGCCAAGCGATGGCGTCTGGATCTGGCGTTTTGGTGTCTCCCGATGGATATATCGTCACGAACAACCACGTAGTCGAAGACGCGGATAAAATTGAAGTACAGCTGACAGATCAGCGTACGTTAGAGGCAAAGGTGATTGGCCGTGATCCGGACTTTGATTTGGCGCTGGTAAAAGTTAATGCCAAAGATCTGCCATTTGTCAAGTTTGGTGATTCAGATAATGTTCGCATAGGAGAGTGGGTATTGGCCGTAGGGTATCCCCTAAGCTTACAGTCTACCGTTACGGCGGGTATTGTCAGTGCCAAAGGACGTCAGATCGGTATTTTAGGTGACCAAGGACAGGGTCAGGGATCTCCTTATGGCTATGGACCACAGGAACCATTGGTGCGTACAGCCGTCGAATCGTTTATTCAAACAGACGCTGTGATCAATAAAGGAAATAGTGGCGGGGCATTGGTAAACGCGCAGGGAGAGCTGATAGGAATTAATGCTGCTATTGCTTCTCCGACGGGTGTGTATGCCGGATACGGATTTGCCATTCCTGTTAACTTGGTGAAGAAAATAGTCAATGACTTCAAGAAATTTGGTACTGTACAACGTGGATATGTGGGTGTTAATTTCCGTGAAATGGACGAGGCAGCACGTAAGGAATTGAATGTAGACGACGTCAATGGTTTATACGTGGCTGATGTGGTTAAAGATGGAGCAGCAGCAGCAGCGGGCATTAAAAAAGGCGATATACTCACGAAGGTTGAAGGTTCTCCGATTTTCTCCTCTTCAGATTTGCAAGAGCGCGTGGCGAGGCTAAGCCCTGGCGACAAATTAAAGCTGACTTATAAGCGCGAAGGTAAGGAGCGAGACGTAACGGTTACACTGAAAGCGCAGGAAGCAAAAAAATCTGCTGAAGAAATTGAGAACAGCAAGAGTGCAACAGAAATTTTTAATAAACTAGGGGCTAGTTTTACGCCAGCTACTGATGCCCAAAAGAAAAAATTTGGCGCCAACTCTGGGGTCGTAATTACCCAAGTACACCGTGGTGGCATGTTTGAGTATTTTGGAGTTGAAAAAGGGCTCATCGTGACCCATGTCAATGGAAAACCCGTGAATAATGTTGATGATGTCGAGTCAGCATTGGCAGCAACAAAACGTAACATAGTGCGGATTACGGGTGTGTCGGAAGGCGGCACGGTTGAATTCAATTTCCCCGTAGAGTATTAGGAAATCTAAGTTTAGTATGTAGAAAAGGCAGATCGCAGGAGCGACCTGCCTTTTCTTATGAATGAATATGTTATTTTAGCGCAATGAAAATTCTCATGGTATGTTTAGGCAATATCTGCCGGTCGCCGCTGGCGCACGGAATATTGGCTCATTTAGTAGAAGAAGAGGGGTTGGATTGGACGGTTGAATCCGCCGGTACCGGGGACTGGCATGTAGGGCAAGGTCCGGATAGACGTTCGGTATCCGTTGCTAAGAAGTATGGCGTTGACATTGCGGCTCAGCGTGCGCGGTTATTTGATTACGATTTTTTTGATCAATACGATCATATTTTCGTGATGGACGAGAGTAATTACCGCGACGTTACTGCACTGGCGCGCAACGAAGAAGAAAGAGGGAAGGTGAAGATGTTTTTGTTGGAAGGTGTGGTGCCAGATCCGTACTTTGACGAATCATTGTTTGAGCCCGTGTACCATCTGGTCGAAAATCGTTGTCGAGAGCTACTTAATGAGCTGGTCGATACAACGCGTACTAATTGATCGGTCTAATGGTGCTTGTCGGTGTATAGGTAACGTAAAGTTTTCCATAATTTCCTATTTTTGTCTTGCGCCGTACCATGCATGAAACATAAGGATATTGTTGTACCGGCATAGACGCGCCAAAACTCAAACAACAAATGAAAATAGCTGAAGTAAATAAGAAGTGGTCTGATTTACAGGTTACACTCGCTCGGGACTTCGATATGGAGCAGCCCGATATAAAGGTCGTCTTATTCCTGATCGGTGTGCAAGAGCTTGGAAAGGGGCCTCAAGCTTTTTCCAAACGAGAAAAGGAGGAACTTATGCATATTGCCACATGTAGGCTTTTTAGCGCGATGGGGTTTTATGAATTGAAAGGCTTGGACGCCGATGGTTGGCCGCATTGGGAGCTGATAAAGCCAATTCCGAACTATACTTTATTGGAGCAGGAGCTCATCATGAAATCCTTAATAGTCGATTATTTTGAGGATACCTATACCCTATAAAAAGCAATAAATATCGTATGATGAATCAAATTATTAGAAAGATCGTGTCCATATGTTTAGTGGTGTTTTCTATGGGGTCGGTTTTTGGAAAAACACCCGTATTCCATTATGTAAAGATAACGACTGATAAAGGCGTATGCTTGCTTAAGCTGTACAACGAAACACCCAAGCATCGAGACAACTTTGTCCGGTTGGTTAGCGATGGTTATTACGATAGCCTGCTCTTTCATCGTGTTATTGCGCAGTTCATGGTGCAGGGAGGCGACCCCGACTCCCGTTATGCTGCGGAAAAGCAAGCGTTGGGCAATGGCGGTCCGGATTACACTATTCCAGCAGAAATCCAAGAGGGTTTGATCCATAAAAAGGGAACCATCGGTGCGGCTCGGGACGATAATCCGGCCAAGCAGTCTTCAGCATCGCAATTTTATTTGGTACAAGGCCGCGTATTTACTGAAGCAGGTCTGGACTCGATCGAACAGATAAGGTTGAAAGGAAAGAAGCTTACTGCTGCCCAGCGGCAGGCATATACCACGGTGGGAGGGACACCCCATTTGGACGGCAATTATACTGTTTTTGGCGAGCTTCTAAGTGGTTTGGAGACGATTGACCGAATTGCTGAAGTCAGGACCGACGAGCGCGATCGACCTGTTTCTAATGTACGCATGTCCATGGTGGTGCTTTCTCGAAGGGAAGCGCTGAATTTGGAGCGGGAAGCCGCCGGATTGCCACCTAAGAACGGATTCTTCACGAAAATAGCAGACCTTTTCTCTTCTCAGAAATATTAATGAAAATCATAACGTACAACGTCAACGGCCTGCGTGCCGCTTTAAAAAAAGATTGGTTGGGTTGGCTCCATCAGGTAAATCCCGATGTAATTTGCCTGCAAGAGATAAAAGCTACACAAGATCAAATTCCAGAGATCTTATTTTTGGAACAAATGGGCTATGAGCACTATTGGTATCCTGCCCAAAAAAAGGGGTACAGTGGCACGGCAATCTTCACCAAGATTACGCCGAGGCACGTGGAATATGGTTGTGGACACGAAGATTATGATTTCGAAGGACGCATGATTCGTGCCGATTTTGATGATGTTTCGGTGATGAGTGTTTACTTTCCATCAGGCACGACAGGGGACGTTCGCCAAGATTTTAAGTATAAATTTTTAGCTGATTTCCAAGAATATAGTGATGCACTGTTGTTAGAGAGACCAAACTTAGTCGTTTCAGGCGATTATAATATTTGTCATCGTGCAATCGATATACATAACCCAAAGTCCAACGCAAATAGTTCAGGCTTTTTGCCTGCCGAACGCGAATGGATGGAGCATTTCATACAATCAGGCTATATTGATTCCTTCAGGCATCTACATGACGATCCACACCATTACACATGGTGGAGCTACCGTGCAGGAGCAAGGGCCAAAAATTTGGGTTGGCGGATCGACTACAACATGATCTCAAAAGCGCTGGAACATCGGCTCGTTGCAGCCGAAATCATTCCTACAGCTATCCACTCTGATCATTGCCCGGTGTTACTGGAACTGCGTTGATCCAGGACGGAAATATAACGATTTCTTTGTGTGGGGCTTTATCGTAAAAACTCCGAGTTCGGTCGCTTGGAATGTTCGGGATTTCTATAGGGTTCATTAGTGGTTGACTCAAATCGGTTAATAATTAGCGTATTGCGGCTGGTTGTTTACCAAAAAACTATTGGTAGCTGCTTGATTTGAGGCATATGAATTCGGTATTGCGCGAGCTATAAAGGTTGGTTTCCTGCGTTGTAGAAAATTTAACGGTATAAACATGGTCTTCAAGTTTTTTTTGGTGATAAACTTCGGTTGGTAAGATTTTTTATTCTAATTTTGTGACCGTTGCAAAACAATGATGATTAGAAAAGTCAAAAAACAACGATATGGAAGAAATTTATTCTGTAGATGGTGTAGACAGCATTGATATACAACTACTAAACATACTGCATAAGAATTCCAATTATACGACAAAAGAACTTGCCCAAATGGTAAACCTTTCAGCTTCTCCCGTATTTGAACGGGTTAAAAGGCTGGAAAAAAAAGGTTATATCAAAAAGTATATTGCTATACTCGATGCTGAGAAGCTTAACCAAGGCTTTACGGTCTTTTGTAATATTAAACTAAAGCAGCATGATCGTAGCATAGGCCATAGATTCGTCACAGATATCATGGTAATCGACGAGATTACAGAATGCTATAATATCTCGGGCGATTATGATTTCCTCTTAAAGGTAACGGTGCGCGACATGAAACATTACCAGGATTTTGTGTTTAACAAGCTTGGATCTGTCGATAGCATAGGTAGCACGCATAGCACTTTCGTAATGGCAGAAATAAAAAATAGTTTTGGAGCAACGGTAGGTGGGAAATAGTTTTGGTTTTTAGCATCGGGAAGATGCCGTATGGGACAGGAATCATGCGACATGTTCAACGTCCGTGCGCGCAATGTGCAAAACAGCCCATCTTTCGAAAGATAAATATTCTGTTTCTGCGCTTTTTTATATCCAAAAAAAGAATATTTATCTTCTCCTGTGTTTTTTCGAGAATAATTATCTGATTTTAATGATAATCAGATTAATTCATCTTTTATTTCGAAATTAGCAAGATAAAATAACTGAATCCTCAGAAGTGAAAGTGTTCATGGAAAAGGATGCAAGAATAAATTAAACGACTATATGGAAAACACCCTGGACACCATCAAATCCGAGTTTACGTTCACATTAAAGAGCATTTATTTTAATGAGGACTATATACCATCGAACAGTACCCGTACCACGACCAACTTTGCTAATTTGGCCCGCGGAGCGAGCCGTCAGGAAAATCTGCGCAACACGATCAATATGATTAACAATCGCTTCAATAGCTTGGCAAATTGGGATAATCCCAATGGCGATCGTTATGCTGTTGAATTGGAAATTGTTTCCGTTGATATCGATATCGATGGCAGTGGAACGGTGTTCCCTTCAATCGAGATTTTGAAAACGCATATTATTGATCATTATACGGGCAAATCCATTGAAGGTATTGTGGGAAATAACTTTTCCTCTTACGTGCGGGATTACGATTTTAGCGTGTTGCTTTTGGAGCATAATAAAGGTCAAGATAGGTTCAGTATTCCTGAAGGTTTTGGCGACTTGCATGGTAATATATTTAAACATTTCGTTAGTTCCGAAGCTTACAAACAGCAGTTTAACAAACTACCTGTTATATGTTTAAGTGTTTCGGACAATAAAACGTATCAACGTACAGGAAATCATCACCCCATATTGGGTTTCGAATACCAGCCTAATGACTCATCGTTAACAGAACAATACTTCAAAAAAATGGGCTTGCAGGTTCGGTATTTTA
Organism: Sphingobacterium griseoflavum; assembly: GCF_014653155.1. Classification (GTDB taxonomy): domain Bacteria; phylum Bacteroidota; class Bacteroidia; order Sphingobacteriales; family Sphingobacteriaceae; genus Sphingobacterium; species Sphingobacterium griseoflavum. The sequence continues at coordinate 98,094 of NZ_BNAF01000009.1, forward strand.
TGCCAGTTAACAGTGTTGCACCATTGGCGTTTTTCTTCTTTGGCGACTTGCTTGCCGATTATACCAATCTTGAATTAATAAGCACCATTAGTACGATGGAAACTTTTCAGAAGATTTATAGACCAGAAATCTATAATGCCAATTCCGTAGCTGGAGTATGCTACAAACCAAGTTTGAAAAATCAGGACCATTCGTTGACAAAAATCGTATACAACCGAGAGGAGCGCAGCCAACTAGCTATTCAGCAGGGTAAATTTGCGGAAGAGCATTTCATTAAGCCACATAAAAGTGCTTTGGACCAATGGTCTGCCAATTTCGCTCTTCGATTAAAATAACATCATAACATTATTCTACATGAAGAAATTAGTACCAACCTCAATTGTTGGCAGTCTGCCTAAGCCGGCTTGGCTAGCGCCACCGGAAAAACTATGGTCGCCCTGGAAGTTAGACGGTGATCAGTTGCTTGAAGGGAAACAAGATGCTTTGCGCATTGCATTACAAGAACAACAATTGGCAGGGGTAGATATCATTAGTGATGGGGAGCAAACACGTCAACATTTCGTTACCACGTTTATAGAGCATTTGAGCGGTGTAGACTTTGAAAATCGTAAAATTGTCAAAATCCGTGACCGTTATGATGCCAGTGTACCCATTGTTGTCGGTGAAGTAGCTCGTCAAAAAGCAGTCTTTGTCGATGACGCAAGATTCTTACGTCAACAAACGGATAAACCTATAAAATGGGCATTGCCAGGCCCTATGACAATGGTCGATACGTTGTACGACAACCATTATAAAAGTAGGGAGAAGCTAGCTTGGGAATTCGCGAAAGCACTCAATCAAGAAGCAAGAGAGCTACAAGATGCCGGGGTAGATATCATACAGTTTGACGAACCTGCGTTCAATGTATTCTTTGATGAAGTGAGTGATTGGGGAATGGCAGCCTTAGAAAGAGCTATCGAAGGTTTGAACTGTGAAACTGCGGTGCATATTTGCTACGGCTATGGGATACAGGCCAATAATGACTGGAAAAAAACATTAGGTTCAGAATGGCGTCAGTACGAAGAAATTTTCCCTAAAATTCAAAAGTCTACTATTGATATTGTGTCGTTGGAATGCCACAACTCTAATGTGCCTTTAAATTTAATTGAGCTGGTTCGTGGGAAGAAAGTGATGGTGGGTGCTATTGATGTGGCAAGCAATACCATTGAAACGCCTGAAGAAGTGGCAAATACGCTACGCAAAACGCTAGAGTTTGTCGCGATCGAGAATCTTTACCCTTCGACAAATTGCGGTATGGCTCCTTTGTCTCGGGACGTTGCGCGTGGTAAGCTTAGTGCATTAAGTGGAGGAGCAGAAATTATTCGGAAAGAGTTTGCTGTTTAATGACATGATTGATTAGCGGAAAACCGTTACGTTTATTAGTCCGTAGTTTTCAACATGATGACGCTACGGACTATTAAATGAACAGATATCATTCGTCATGGATAAACCTTTCGAACGATACTCCTTCCCGAAAAATGATAATGGAAAAAGAGTAAATAGTCGTATTACTCCTTTCGTCGCGCCATACGCTGAGCGATGACGCTGGCGGCAATCAATTGCAAGGCATGGTAAAGCATGAGAGGTAACAGTACGATGCCAGTGATGGTGCTATGCTGAAAGAGTACTTTAGACATGACGGTGCCGTGTACTAAAGACTTTTTAGATCCGCAAAACAAGACGGTAATTCGGTCTTCATCCGAAAAGCCAAACAGGCGACTGAGCAGTCCGATACACAGGAATACGGCAAAAAACAAGATCATCATTGCTGCGGCGAGTCCGGCAAGCTCCAGGGCGGTAAAGCCTTCAAAAAGATGTTCGGAGAACGACTTACAAAACGATGTGTAGATAATGGTAAGTATAATTGCCTGATCGAAGTATTTGAGTTGTTTCTTGTATTTTTCGGCAAAGACGCCAAAGCGTGCGTTTAGAGCGATGCCAATGACAACAGGCAACAAAACTTGAAGAATCAATTTGATGATGATATCAGTGACATCAAAATTGCCGGTTGCGGATGCGATGAAGAGCCCCACCCAAATCGGCGTAACGACTACGCCGATCAAACTGGAAATACTCGCATTGAAAATGGCAGCGGGGATGTTGCCTTTGGCGATGGAGACCATAACGACGGAAGAGGAAACCGTGGACGGTAAGGCTGCCAGAAAAAATACCCCCAGCCATAACAATTCAAAGTCGGTATGGACGAACAGCGGGCGAACAGCCAAAACGATAAGCGGAAAAAACAAAAAGGTCGTTAGTTGGACGATAATATGCATTTTCCAGTTTGCAAGGCCTGCCTTTAGTTTCTCAACACTCAAACGCATACCATAAAAAAAGAAAATCAATGAGACGCCTGCATTGGCAATTTCTTCAAGTGAAATAGGTTCCTTAACCATGCCTGGCTGCGGCACAAAATAGGCCAGCAAAATCATGGTGCCTATCATCAACAAGAAGCCGTCGAAACCTGCTTTACTTAATATTGCTAATAACTTTTTCAATGTACTCTTTATATATTTTTGTTTGGGCCAAAAATACAAAAATATCTCACTTGGAGCGAGGTAAAAAGTATCTTCCGTAAATGGCAAGACGGAGGTACTCAACGACAGATTTACGGATAGCAGAGGATTGGAGAATGAGGTTGAGACACCGGCATGTTATCCATCGGAATAGTTTTAAAACAGATCAATATGAAACTTTTAGAAAAAATACAGTTAGGCAATCTTAGATTAAAAAATAGTATGGCCATGGCAGCGATGACCAGGGGCCGCGCCGACATAAATGGCTTGGTGGGGGATATGACAGTAGCATACTATCGCCAAAGGGCAAGTACTGGTTTGCTGCTTACCGAAGCCATCCGAATCAGCGAAGATGCTACCGGCAGTCCGTTCACCCCCGGCATTTTTACGGAGCAGCAAATAGCATCTTGGGAAAAGGTCACAGCAGCCGTACACGAAAAAGGCGGTATCATCATAGCCCAGCTTTGGCACACCGGTCGTCTGGCACATTCTATAGATAGAAACGGCAAGCTTCCATTTGCGCCATCACCCATAGCAATCCGCGGAATGCAGCATTTTACCTCGCAAGGGATGAAGCAATACGAAATACCTCGGGAAATGAGTGTTTCCGAGATTCAGCAGACGATTAAAGATTACGGACAAGCTGCAAAAAATGCTATCGCGGCAGGGTTTGACGGAGTCCAGCTACACGCAGCCAACGGCTATTTGCCCAATCAATTTTTGGCAGAAAGTGCTAACCAACGGACCGATCACTACGGCGGCAATATCCCCAACAATGCCCGATTTGTCTTGGAGGTGATACAAGAATTAATTGGTGCGGTGGGCGGTGAAAAGGTCGGTATCAAAATATCTCCTTTCCATCCATATGGTGATATCGTGATGGACGCCCCTGCGCGCACCTATACCCACCTTATCCAAGAACTGAACAAACTTGATTTTGCCTACGTAGAACTTATGAGGCGAAATCCCAATTTCGCTTCGCCAGATCATTACGTCGCGGAGAACGAGATTGATTTTTTTGGCAGTAAGATTCGGCAGGCAGTTATTGCTAACGGAGGATATGATAAAGCTTCTGCTGAAGCAGAACTTGAAAAAGGAATTGCGACACTTGTTTCTTTCGGCAAGTTGTACATCGCAAATCCTGACCTACCTGAGCGATTTGCAAACAATGCCTCGCTCAATGAGCCGGACCGGGCTACCATATACGGGGGTGGAAAACATGGTTATATTGATTATCCACTTTGGAACGAATAAGATTATGCGCAAATAGCGGGCACTTTTAATAGCGGTCGAAGATTGAACCATAGCGTAAAAGATAATCCTTTATGGAAAAGCAATATGCCGAAATGGGAGGGGTGATACTGGACAGAATAGCTAAGACATCTGCCACACCGAGTTTTGCTGTTCACCGGAAAGATCGTCATCTTTCCGATAGCGCAAACAGGTCGTTCACAAACTAAATGTTGCTGAGCATTTAGCGGTCTCCTCTATTTTGCAGGAAATCAGCTGAACAGGATAATCTTTCAGCTGCTCTGGGCCGACGGCTTCTACAAGGTAGCGCGCAAGGTTTTCTGCCGTTGGGTTGAATGGTACCACAACTAAACTATCTGCTACAATGCTTTTTAGTGCAGGAAGCAGCTCATCTTTTTCCCAAATCAAGAATTTATGGTCGAAATGCTCTTCTAACCAGGCACAAAGAGTGGATTTAATTACGGAGAAGTCTACTACACGTCCAACCTCATCCAGCGCCTGAGCTAGCACGGTGAAATGGATGCGGTAGTTATGTCCATGGAGAAATCGACATTTTCCTTCGTGGCCCACAACACGATGTCCGCAGGATATATCATGGTATCTTTCAGCAACTATCATGTTGCAAAGATAAGAATAGATTTTGGAGGATATCCATGGAAAAAGCTGCATTGCAAAGGCCGGGTTTACGGCTGCTGCAATGCGCTTGCTCATGCGAGTTGTTTAAGACGTTATCGCTGAAGCAAGCGTCCTGGAAACTGATCGATTTTTTCTAAGGTGAGCTGCTGCATGAGCTGATAGAGCTGAGCTTTGAATAGATTGATCGTGTGTTCTGCTCCTTCGTCGCCAAGAGCACCTACGCCATACATAAAAGGTCGCCCCATAAAATTGAAAGCTGAACCCACGGCATGTGCTCTTCCCAAATCTACGCCGGAACGGATACCGCCATCTAGCATGATCTTGATTTTATCGTTGTATGCAGGTTTTTTTGCTAAATGAATAAGGGATTGAATGGAAGATTCGCCAGCATCAATCTGTCGGCCGCCATGGTTGGATACGATAACGCCATCCACACCCAATGCGATGGAAGCATCCATGTCTTCTTCCGTTGTTATGCCCTTTAGCACTAATGGCCCTTTCCAAATATCACGGATTGCCTTGACTTTCTCGATATTCACCTTTCCGGTGAAGGTTTTGTTCATAAATTGTCCGAGCTGGCTGAGATCCAGCCCTTTTTCCATATATGGTTTTAAGGTGGCGAAAGAAGGGATGCCATGCTGCAGGGTTTTTATGCCCCATAAAGGTCTCATCATGGCCTGCACAACATTCGCCATATTCATTTTTGGCGGCATGGATAATCCACTTTTTATTTCTCTATACCGAAGACCAAACGAAGGAACATCCACCAATACAACCAGTACAGGGCATTCCACCTCTTTAAGCCTTCTTAGCAGATCATCGCGCAACCTATCTTCGGTGGGATGGTACAACTGAAACCAAGCTTTCCCGTCGGACACTTCTGCAATCCGTTCAATGCTGCTCGTTGAAACGGTGCTCAATGTGTATGGAATGTCGTGCTTTGCAGCCGCTTTTGCTAAGATTTCTGGCGCATTTGGCCACATCAACCCTTGAAGGCCTATTGGTGAGATACCAAAAGGAGCGCTGTATCGACGTCCGAAAAGGTCGACCGACATGTCGATATCCCCAGCGACATGGAGGTATTGTGGTTTTAGCAAGATATCATCAAAATCACTTTCATTACGGATCAAATTGAGCTCTTCATTGCAGCCGCCCTCTAAGTAGTCAAACGCAAATTTAGGGATTCGGGATTTAGCCTTGATCTTTAAATCAGTAATAGAAGGATATTTTGAATGGTACTTATAGCGGATTTTGCTCATTTTTAAATTACGGTTTAAAATTTAATGGACGAAGATACACACTATTCACGAAATTACCATCCTGTACATCAGGGTGCTCGTTGGGTTGGTGAAATAAATTTTGAAACAGCCATAGTTTGAATCCGACTGCTGGATAGCAGACGAAAGCTTGGCCAGACAAAAGCGTAACTTTGGGATCAGGGCCCGATGTAGCAAATATTTTATGTAAAGGATTACTAGCGGCCGGGTATAAGATAATAGCAAGCTGCGATGGATATTTTGGGCTTTTTTTCTTTTTCCCTAAAAAATCCAATTTTCAGATCAACATTTTTATGATATCGTTGTTATCTTTTTAAAAAGCATATTATGAAAAGATTCTCTTATTTTACGGTGTTTGCTATGGCAATCACGATGTTGACGAGTTGTGAAGTTATTGGCGGAATTTTTAAAGCAGGGGTCTGGTCTGGTATTATCCTCGTTGTGTTGGTTGTTGCTGTTGTTGTTTGGATTATCGCAAAGATTGCAGGTGGTGGAAAAAGATAAACCTTCAAGCATTCATCGCAATAAACTGCTCGCTGGAAACATGCAGATCTTGCCATCAAATCGGCAAGATCTGCATGTTTAGTTTGGTAGTAAGTTGATGCTGCAACTAGCTTGTAACATCTTTTTGACTGCCGGCGATCATTGTTAACAGGTTTTTTACAATAAGACATTGTCTCCTTCCAACATGCTTCTTAGCTTTGCCTAGCATGGTATTGAAACTAGTTCACTATATCGTTTTACTGAGTTATATGAATATACTCGGTTACGAAGCTAGCGTAAACAATCCCGAAATCGATGACGATTATTTGATGAACGGCGAGTCGCTTTTGGAGTTTGTGCTGGACGATGTGCTTGATTTACCTATTGACAAAGAGGCGGATGATGTTAAAATTCGCTATGAAGAGTATCGGGTGATCCCCTATCCCGATTATATATTGCCGCTATTTGTGCTCATTTTGGGAGCGCTGTCTCTATTTAGGCCCGTTTCTGAACAACCTAAACATCCAATTTACGATGGTAAGAAGCGCCAAATAATTCCAGGGTATTATTCTTTTTTACATCGCCTAAAACCTTTTTGACCCTTCTTTTCCAAATTGTTTCCTAACTCTAGGTATAACTTTGATGGTCTTCCAAAAGGAAGAGCGAGGTTCTGGATACGTATGTATCTGTCTTAACGTGTTTTAATTAAAAATAAATGAAGAAAATTTTATCTTATTTTCCAGCGATGGGAATGTTATGGCTATTGGCCAGCTGTAATGGAAAAAGTGCCGAAAACAAATCCGAGTCCATACGAGAAGTGCCGGTGGTGGGGCTCACCTCCATGGATACTACCATCTATCAATATTATATTGCCGACATCCAAGCCACAAGAAATGTGGAGCTGAGATCGAGGTTAAGCGGGTTTTTGGAAGAAATCTATGTCGACGAGGGACGTATGGTGAAAGCTGGGCAAGTGCTTTTTCGCATGAATGACGAAGAGTATAAGGCAGACCATGCAAAGGCGAAGGCGGCTTTAAATACCGCTATCGCTGAAGCAAAGAAAGTGGAATTAGAGAAAGAAAGGACGAAGAATCTTGTCGAAAAAAACATTGTTTCCACCACCGAAGAAGAGCTTATTGCCGTGCAGTACAAAGCTGCTCTTTCTAAGGTAGAACAGGCCAGAGCTGTGGTTAATCAGACGGGCACACGTTTGGCCCGGACACTCATTCGTGCACCTTTCAGCGGTCGGATAAATAGGATAAACCTGAAAGCAGGATCCTTGTTGGAAGAGGGTGCCTTGATCACCAGCTTGTCGGATGTGAGTGATTTAAATGTGTATTTCGATATTTCTGAGTCAGAGTATCTTGCTTTGGCGAGTGACTCTACCTTTAGCAGCAGCAATTTTAAGCGAAAGGTAAAACTGCAGCTGGCAAATGGTCAGGAATATCCGTATACGGGAGAGGCCCGTTTGGTAGACAACGAATTTGAGCCAAGTACTGGATCTATTTCCTTGCGCGCAAAATTCCCGAACGAAGGAGGGTTGCTGAAGCATGGTGCATCGGGAAAAATCGGGGTTCCGATATCCACCGGTGTGACCCAGTTTGTTCATCAAAAGTCTGTGTTCGAGATTCAAGATAAAACGTATGTGTATGTTGTCGCTGATGATGAGACCGTTAAAATGAAGCCTTTTATAGCGGGGGCGCGCGTGGGCCATTACTACATTGTAGCCGGTGGCCTAGACGAAGGTTCGCGCATTGTTTATGAGGGCGTACAAGGGTTACGCGACGGCATGAAGATCAAACCGATCGCAAAAAAGTAAAAGGTATCATATTTAAGCGTTTAATCTATGTTTGAAACATATATAAGAAGGCCAGTATTATCACTGGTCATATCCATATTTATCACGTTGCTCGGCCTGCTGGCCCTATTTAGCCTACCAGTTACGCAGTTTCCAGATATTGTTCCGCCTTCGGTTGTCGTGACAGCCAATTACACGGGTGCAAATGCCGATGTAAGTACCAACGCTGTCGCCATTCCGTTAGAGAAGGCAATCAATGGAGTAGCCGGCATGACATCCATGAATACGGTGACGACCAACAACGGGACAACATTGATACAAGTAGCCTTTCAAGTAGGAGTGGATCCGGATATTGCCGCGGTAAACGTACAGAACCGGGTGACTACGGTGTTGGATGAGCTGCCAGAGGAGGTTATTCGGGCAGGTGTCACGACCGAAAAAGAGGTGAACAGCATGCTGATGTACCTGAACATCTATACCGCTGATGAAACAGCAGACGAACGGTTTATTTACAATTTTACCGACATCAATATCCTAAAAGAGCTTAAGCGTATTGAAGGAGTCGGTTTTGCGCAGATAATGGGCATGCGCGACTATGCCATGCGAATCTGGGTCAAACCTGACCGCTTGGCGGCCTATCAGATATCGACGGATGAGGTCGTGGAATCACTGCGCCGTCAAAATATCGAAGCTGCACCGGGTCAAACTGGTATCAGTTCGGACAAAACGGTTAATATGCAGCAATATGTCTTACGTTATCCAGGTAAATTTTCTGAACCGGAAGAATACGCGAACGTGCCCATCCGTGCGAACGCCGATGGGTCGATTATCCGTATTCGTGACATCGCCGACGTAGAGTTTGGTTCGCTGGATTACGAGATGGTGTCCAAAACTGACGGACGACCGTCGGCATCGATCATGTTGAAACAATTGCCTGGTTCCAACGCACAGGAGGTTATTCAACGGGTAAAGGACCGTATGGAAGAACTTAAAGCCTCCAATTTTCCCTCGGGTATGACCTACACAATGGGGTACGATGTCTCCCGTTTTTTGGACGCTTCGATTTCGAGCGTCGTGAAAACGCTTATCGAAGCTTTTATTTTGGTTTTTTTGGTTGTTTTTATCTTTTTGCAGGATTTCCGTGCGACCATTATCCCGATTCTTGCGGTTCCAGTTAGTTTAATTGGTGCGCTTTTCTTTATGCAAATGATGGGATTTTCGATTAATTTGCTGACCCTTTTTGCGCTCGTGCTCGCCATTGGTATCGTCGTGGATAACGGCATTGTTGTCGTTGAGGCGGTATACGCAAAGATGGAAGAAGAGCATCTACAGCCTATGGAAGCCACATTGGCGGCTATCAAAGAAGTAGGTGCGGCCGTTATTGCGATTACGCTGGTCATGTCAGCCGTGTTTATCCCGGTCGCATTTCTATCAGGCCCCGTTGGGATTTTCTATAGACAGTTTTCATTGACTTTGGCCTCGGCGATTTTGATCTCGGGCATCAACGCGTTGACGCTAACGCCGGCGCTATGCGCACTAATATTACGGTCACCCCATGATAAGAAAGCATCCAATACGATAATCGACCGATTTTTTAGAGGGTTCAATGCCGTGTACGATAAAACGGCGGGCCGGTACCGTGGCCTTTTAGCCAGCATTGCCGGGCGGCGCTTGGTTACGATAGGTTTGTTAGTGTTGTTTTTTGTAGCGACTTGGGGCGCAAGCAGTATCCTGCCGTCTGGTTTCATTCCCACAGAGGACCAGGGCATGATCTACGTGAGTGTGACCACGCCCCCAGGTGCAACCGTAGATCGGACGGAACGCGCGCTGGACGAAGTGGATGAGATCGCTCGCAAGCTTGAGTCCGTTGAAACCGTTTCTACGCTTGCTGGATACAGCATTCTCACGGAGGTGTCGGGGGCTTCCTATGGAATGGGGATGATCAATTTAAAGAGCTGGGGCGAAAGAAATCAGGGGTTAGAAGAAGTCATGAACGAGCTGCGCGCGAAAACGGCACATATTGCAGATGCTGAAATTGAGTTTTTCCCGCCTCCCACTGTGCCGGGATTTGGTAATGCTTCTGGCTTTGAGCTACGTCTTTTGGATAGAAGCGGTAATGAAGACTTGGGTGAAACAGCAGAAGTGCTGGATAGATTTTTGGCCGACTTGGCTGCGTCGGATGCCATAGAAAGTGCCTCTTCGGGATTTGATGTTTCTTTCCCGCAATATATGCTGGAAATCGATTATGATCTTGCGGCAAAAAAAGGAATCTCTGTTGAAAATGCCATGAATACCCTACAAACGTTGATGGGGAGTTTTTATGCCACTAATTTTATTCGCTTTGGTCAGATGTACAAAGTGATGGTGCAAGCGGATCCTAATTACCGCCAAACGCCTGAGGATGTCTTGAAATTATTCCTGAAAACCTCGGATGGCGAGATGGTCCCTTATTCTTCTTTTATCACCATGAAACGGATTTACGGGCCCGAACAAATTACACGGTATAATATGTTCACATCGGCGATGATCAGCGGTCAGCCTGCGCCGGGTTTCAGTACGGGCCAAGCAATAGATGCTGTTCTTCGCATAGCTGAAACCTTGCCGAACGGATATGATATTGAATGGTCAGGTATGACGCGGGAGCAGGTTATATCTGGCGACCAAGCGATCTATATTTTTGGACTGTGCCTTGTTTTTGTTTATTTATTGCTTGCGGCGCAGTATGAGAGTTTTTTGTTACCGCTGCCCGTTATCCTGTGTTTGCCGGCGGGTATTTTTGGTTCTTTCTTGTTCTTAAAGCTGTTCGGTCTGGAGAATAATATATACGCACAGGTCGCGCTCGTGATGCTGATAGGATTATTAGGAAAAAATGCCATCCTTATTGTCGAATACGCGGTGCTCAAACGGAAGCAAGGCATGAATATCGTCCAGGCCGCGATCGAAGGAGCTTTTGCCCGATTGCGTCCTATCTTGATGACGTCATTCGCTTTTGTTGCAGGATTAATTCCGCTTATGATGGCATCAGGTGCCGGTGCTATTGGGAACCGGACAATCGGCACGGCGTCGGTGGGCGGTATGGTCATAGGAACCTTGTTGGGCGTTATCGTTATTCCGGGACTATTTGTTTTGTTCTCTAGACAGTCCAAAGAAAGAAAGAAGAAAGCGGTGCCGATCGCGATAATTTTGATAGGTTTTGCATTCTTCGCTTCGTGTTCGTTGCCCAAGACCTTGGAGAAGGAAACGGCGAAGCCGGTGCCGTCTGCCTTTACTAAAGATTCACTGGTATCGGACGATACAATGACCATCGCACACCGGCCTTGGCAGGAGGTGTTTTCAGACACCTGCTTAAAAGCATTGATCGACTCAGCATTGGTTTACAACTATGATTTGCAGCAAGCTATCAAACGTATCGAGATTGCACAGGCAAGCTTCAAGCAGCGCAAAGCCGCGCTGTTGCCCAGTTTGGATTTAGCGGCCGAGGCAGGCTTGCGGAAGTACGGCTTCTATACAGAGTCTGGGATCGGGAATTATGACTCAAATTTTTCAGAAAACCTAAAGGATGACGAAAAGATACCAGAGCCAGCAGTCCCTGATTATTTTATTGGCGTGCGGGCCTCGTGGGAGTTGGATTTGTGGGGTAAGATCCGTAATCAAAAAAATTCGGCATTTAGTTCGCTGCTGGCAGAAAATGAGGCGAGACGCTTGATCGAAACGGAACTGATTACAAATATCGCCTCAGCTTATTACGAGATTTTGAGTTTGGATGCCAAAGTCATGGTGTTTGATAATAATATCGAACTCAATGAAAAGGCATTGGAAATATCAGTATTGCAAAAAGAGGCCGGTAGAGCGTCGGAACTGGGAGTTCGCCAATTCAGGGCATTGTTGTCTAGCGCTAGGGCAGAGCGTGAGAAGGTTAGACAGGAAATTGCCATTCTGGAAAACCATATTAACTATTTGGCGGGGCGTTATAATCAACCTGTTGTCCGCGCCGTGGATTCGTTTGCGAATAAACGTTTGTTCGAAAAACTGGAAGTAGGCACGCCATTTCAGATGTTGGCAGGACGCCCTGATATTCGGGAAGCATCGTTCCTTCTGCTCAGTGCCGAGCAGGATGTCAAAGCTTCCAAAGCCTCATTTTTGCCAACCTTGGTACTATCCCCATATATGGGACTGCAAACCTTCAGCTTCAGTAAGCTTGTGGATTTCGATAAGTCATTGACATACGGTCTTCTTGGCGGTCTAACGGCGCCGCTTTTTAATCAAAGACAGCTCAAAAGTCAATACGAAACCTATAAGGCCACCTATGGTCTTAGTTTTTTGGAGTATGAAAAGCGTGTTTTGGAGGCCTACAATGAGGTTTCTAATGCGGTGAACACCCGGTCATACATACGAAGTCGGGAGCAGCATATCGCCGAACAGGTGCAGGCTTTACGCGGCGCTGTGGATGCGGCCAACGAGTTGTTTATCGCTGGTAGGGTCTCCTATTTGGATATCATCACTGCCCAAAAAGATGCGATAGCGGCGGAGATCGATAAGGTGGAGATTAAGAAAGAAGAACTTCTGAACGAGATTGTGATTTATAAAGCCCTCGGTGGAGGTTGGCGATAGTTGAAGTAAAAACACGACTAGCCTTCCATGCATGGAAGGCTAGTCGTGTTTTATTGAAATACAATAAATAAGCTATTTTCTTTACATCAGCTGACGAGCAATTTATAGCCTTTTCCGTGTACATTAACGATCTCGACATTCGGGTCTTCTCGGAGATATTTGCGTAATTTACTCAAAAAAACGTCCATACTCCTGCCGGTGAAATAATTGTCGTCATGCCATATTTTGACCAGCGCTTCTTCCCGCGTCAGCACATCATTTTTATTGAGGCATAGCAAGCGTAGCAGCTCTGCTTCTTTTGTCGATAATTTTTGTTGCTGTCCCTTGTATGAAACGACTTGACTGGTGTAGTCAAAAAAATATTCGCCAATTTCGAATTTGTCAGCTATCTCCAAATCCTTGTCTTTTGACACACGTTTGAGCAGCGCATTAATACGTAGCAAAAGCTCTTCAACGCGGAAAGGTTTGGTAATATAGTCGTCTCCACCTAATTCGAATGCCTGTGTCTTATCTTCCATCATGCCTTTAGCGGTGGCGTAGATAATCGGAATGGTCTTATCCATTTTCCGAATTTCTTTGCCTAAAGAAAAGCCATCTTTCTTAGGCATCATTACATCAAAGATGCAAAGGTCATACTTTTCTTCACGAAAAGCAGCAAGGGCTTCTTCTCCATCGTGGGAGAGCGTAACATCAAATTTCCCTTTTAATTCCAAATAATCCTTAAGAAGCTCCCCCAAGTTCGGATCGTCTTCGGCTAATAATATTTTTTGCATATAGCTCGTCCATTTAAGTTTTTAGTTCAGGTTTAGTGCCTCTTTCAGTGGGAAGGTTAGCTCAAAGACTGTACCTTTGTCTTTTTCGCTTTTAACCTGGATTTTACCATTAAGTCTCTTGACAATGTCATTAACGTAGCTCAACCCTAGCCCGAAGCCCTTTACGTTGTGTATGTTGCCTGTAGGTATGCGGTAGAATTGATCGAAAATCTTTTCTTTTTGATCTTTCGTCATACCCATACCCTTATCGGCGATCGTAATGACGACGTTATTTTTTAAATTGAAGGTCTTTACCGTAATATCAGGTGCTTCGCGGCTATATTTAATCGCATTGTCCACTAAGTTAAAGAATACGTTTGATAGATGCAATTCATCGCCCAATACCAAATCCTCCGACGCATCTATATGCGTGGAAAGTACACCGCCAGCTTTCTGTAGCTGTAGCGACATGCTGTCCAAAACACCTTCCACCACTGCATTGATCTGCACGTTCACTTTCTCTATCTTCAAGCTTTCTTTCTCCAGGCGTGCGATGTTGAGCACCCGCTCAATGTGGTTTCCCAATCGTACGTTTTCGTCATATATAATGTTCGCCAATCGGTTTACGCGTCGTTCATCGGCAGAAATTTCAGGATCGCGCAGTGATTCGCTGGCAATCATAATCGTCGCAACGGGTGTTTTAAATTCATGGGTCATGTTGTTCATGAAGTCAGTTTTCATTTCTGAAATTTTCTTCTGCTTAAAGATAATACTCAAGGTATACCCAAATGCGCCGATTAGTAAGGCTAATAAGGCCGCCATGGGAAGCAACATATAACTGATATTGTCCCGTATGATGGAGGATTTGTCGGGGAAATAAATGGAAACACGACCGGGGGATCTGCCAAGATCATTCTCAAACAAGCGAGTGCTATAACTTGCTTGATGCACATATTTTTCTCCTTGCTTCTTTCTCCAAGTTTCGTAGATAAGTAGGCTTTGATCGTCGCGTACTTCGATATTGAATGGAGATCGAATGTCCCTTTTGTTAAATTCAATTTCTAGTTCTCTTTGCAGGTAGGCGAAGTTCACGCGGTCCCGAAAGGGTCTTTTAGATAGTTCTTCTGCCGCAGCAATACTGGATACCAGTTCTTTGTTCTTTCCCCCGATTACGGCCACACTATCGATGATATTCTGTGCCGTATTAAGCTGTAGTTGTTTTTCCAGCGCGTGGATTTGAAATGCGATCTTCAAGTCGGCGCGCGGCGGCAATGCCCGGACCACCCAGTTGATCGCATTGTAAGTGTTGGAAAAGGCCAGATAGCGGGTGCTATCATCCTTGGCTGGGATCATTGGAATTTTCTTTGTCGCATAAACCTCTACCAGATTGTTCTGTATATCCCGATCAATCTCGCCGGGGAGGATTCGGATCGTTACGAAATCGTTATATCTCGTCCGTTTAATATACGTTTCATAGAACGAGTTTTCAATGTAGGCAATAAGTGGAAATCGAGACCTTAGCAAATCTTCTTCGTCCTTAAACGCCTGTTCGAGTTCATACTGCTGCATGCGTAGATCTTCGATACGTTTTCTCAAAGCAAGTTGTTTGGCAAGGTTTTTTTGCTTCGCCTGCTCTTTCCTATACTTTTCGCGATCCAATCTTTGTTGGTCCTTTACAAAATCGTACACTTCCCTTTTTTCTATTTTGCTGGCCACGGTCAATAGCGAAGCGGTAACGGCCTCATCAAAGAGTTGAGATTTTTGTTTGTAAGATTCCCGCACGAAATAATACTGCATAGCCATAACACCCAGCAGCGCTACCGACATGAGCCAAATGATCAGTGTGATACTTCGTTTCTTCATTTGTTACAAAAGTAAGGATGCAATCCCGTCCATATGAGCATTTAACACAATTTAACAACGCGATTAGGCGTGATCAAACGAAAATGGGTATATTTATACAGATCAATTAGTCGGTAGATTAGGTTATGAAAACAGCATGCATTATATTACTTTTTGGTTTCTGTTATGGCATGGTTCATGGTCAGGAGGCAAAAGCCGGTCTCGCGCTCGAACAAAAAACGATGGATACCTTGTCTTTTGTTGTTCGGCAGGATTCGGTATTGAACAACCAATATGTATTTCGAGGTACATCTGCGTTCCAAAAACAAGCCGTTCCTATCCCGGTCGCAAAGCCCGACGGAAGGACACACTATGCGATGCCGATAAAAAAGCTATCCGGGAAAAATCTAGCGCCGATGCCTGGCACGAAACCGCTAGATGACAACGAAATTCGATTCTTGGATTCTACCCTCACGAAACCGGTAGATTTTAAAAGGCGGATCATCCCTGCTAAATAGCGTCAGCGGCCGTAGGACATTGATGCCGCTGAAACAGCGTTTAAAAAAACGATCCATCTTCAGGTGCAAAGTGGATCGTTTTTTATTTCAAAACAGGCTATGAGGTTGGTAGGCCTCACATTTTAAGCCCAATTTCACGAAGACGTTCATCTAAATATTGACCCGCAGTATAATCCTCGTAGGCTTTCGGGTAAGCGTGCGATATACAAGAATCTAGACTTGCCAAACTCATGCTAGACTTAGGGTGAAGGAAAAAAGGTACGGAAAAACGTGACGTTGTCATAAGGTCGCGTGGCGGATTAACAACGCGGTGTGTGGTAGACTTTAACTTGTTGTTCGTCAAACGTTGGAGCATATCGCCTACGTTTACAACAATATCCTCTCCTTTAGCTTTGATAGGAAACCAATTACCCTCTTTGGTAAGGACTTCCAGCCCATCTGCGCTTGCACCGATCAAAAGTGTTATCAGGTTGATGTCTTCATGCGCGCCAGCGCGTACAGCATCCGGTGAAATGTTTTCTGGATTTTCAATAGGAAAATAGTGTATCGCGCGCAAAATCGAGTTGCCATTGATAACAAATGGCTCAAAATAATCCTCCTCAAGCTCTAAGTAAGCGGCGATTGCTTTGAGAATATCGCGCCCGGCATGTTCCAAGCGGCTATAAACTTCGGCTGTTACCTGATTGAAGCGAGGCAGTTCTTCCACAACAATGTTATCAGGAAAATCTGCTTTGGAATATTCTTCCCCAACGATTGTTTGTCCGCGTTGCCAGAACTCCTTGAGGTCAGGTGTTTTAGCATCTTTCGCTTTTTCCTTGCCTTTGGACGTGTAGCCGCGCTGTCCGGCTAGCTCTGGATATTCATACTTTCTTTTTACCGCATCCGGAAGCGAAAAGAAAGACTTTACCACGTCATAAAGTTCGTCAATAAGTCCTTGGTTCAAGCCGTGGTTGGCGATCGTGACAAATCCGGTTTCGTTGAATGCCTTACCGATATCTTGAATAAACTGCTGGCGCTGTTCAGCAGAACCTTCCGTATACTGCAAAAGATCTAAACGAGGAATATTTACTAGTGCCATATGTGTTTTTTTATATTGTAAAGGTAGCGTAATATTCGATTTATCAAACCATTTACTGTGTATAAAGCGGATGGTTTTGGTCTCAAACAATAGCAAATCAATACATAAAAGTTTTCCACAGTGACACATTTTTTGTAAATCGTTTGTTTATTCCATATAGGCTTTTTAGGCTAACGGCCAGCTGTGAACTGCGCAGCGAAAGAAAAATAGGGAAATAGTTTGTTTTATCAATCTAATGCTGTAGATTTGTTATGCTTGCATAGTAAAATAGACATCAGATTATGAGCCAAGAAAATACGATTGATTATTTTTTGAAAGCTTGTTGGCAAACTGTAGCCAACAAGTACAACGTCATAGCATCAGGCTTCGGTTTTACACAGGCTGCGGGATATATCTTAATCAATATCCACAAGGAGGGGACGCCTGTTTCCCAGATTGCCAACTCAACGGGAGTGAAAACCACTTCGTTGTCTCGGGTACTTAACAACCTGGAGTCACTTGGTTTTATATACCGGGAAGTAAATGCGTCGGACAAGCGCTCGGTGAAAGTCTACTTGACAGAACTGGGGAGGGAAAAGCGAAAGATTGCGAAAGATGTGGTGCGGGAGTTTAACGAATACTTGGACGCGCAGCTACCTGAGAAGGAACGTCGGCAGCTGGTTAGGTCGTTACAAAAGATTAACGCCTTGGCAGCAAGCTACACACCGCATGTTGAGCTGGAAACATAATAGATTATAAACTGAAATAAATAGGATAACATGAATAGAAGTATTAAAAAAGTAGCTGTTCTGGGTTCCGGGGTGATGGGCTCACGGATAGCTTGTCACTTTGCCAATATTGGTGTAGATGTTTTGCTGTTGGATATTGTCCCACGTGAGCTGCTTCCGGCCGAGGAGGCAAAAGGATTAACATTGCAAAGCGACGTTGTCAAAAACCGTATTGTGAATACATCGCTGGAGACAGCTTTAAAAACAAACCCTTCTCCTATCTATAGCAAAAGTTATGTATCCCGTATTGCCACGGGTAATTTTGACGATAACATGAAAGATATTGGGGATTGCGACTGGGTGATCGAGGTTGTAGTCGAGCGATTAGATATCAAAAAGACTGTTTTCGATCAAGTTGAAAAACATCGTCGAGCGGGCACGTTGATTACTTCGAATACTTCGGGTATCCCGATCCACTTGATGGCAGAAGGGCGTAGCGCCGACTTCAAAGAACATTTCTGTGGAACGCATTTTTTCAATCCTCCACGCTATTTAGAGCTCTTCGAACTTATTCCCACCGCTGATACGCTGGTCGAAGTGGTTGATTTCCTAACGTATTTTGGTGACAAGATGCTGGGAAAAACGGTTGTCCTTTGTAAAGATACGCCGGCTTTTATCGGCAATCGCATTGGTGTTTACTCCATGCTAGCATTGACACACTTGGTAGAAAAGTTGGGCCTTACGGTCGAAGAAGTTGACAAGTACACAGGTCCTGCTATGGGGCACCCCAAATCAGCGACCTTTCGCACAGCGGATGTTGTTGGTCTTGATACCTTGGTCAATGTCGCGAATGGTTTGGATCAAAACGCTCCGGATGACGAAGCCAAGGGCGTTTTCCAACTGCCGGACTACATCAGCAAGATGGTAGAAAACAAGTGGCTTGGCGAAAAATCGAAGCAAGGGTTTTATAAGAAAGAGAAAGATGATCAGGGTAATTCCGTTATCCTATCGCTGGATCTCCAGTCCATGACCTACAAGCCACAGGAAAAGGTAAAGTCCAGTACCTTGGAAGCCACGAAGCCTGTGGAGGATATTCGCAAGCGCATGAAAGTTTATGAGCAAGGAACGGATAAGGCTGCAACCCTCTTTCGAGCCATGCATTATCCTTTGTTTGAGTATGTCTCGCATCGGGTTCCCGAAATAACCGACGATTTCTATAGGATCGATGATGCCATGCGCGCAGGCTTCGGTTGGGAGCTGGGGCCCTTTGAAGTGTGGGATGCTTTAGGCGTTCGGGAGACGATCGACAAAATTAAGAATGAGGAGAAGCGCTTGCCTGGACAACGTGGTGAGGTTGCTGTTTGGGTGCAGGAGATGCTGGACGCCGGTTTTGAATCTTTTTACAGTATCGTTGATGGGGTAAAGAATTTTTACGATAGTACATCTAAGCAATATAAACCTATTCCAGGCGCGGCCGATTTAATTGTACTAGATCATCTTGCAGATAGTAAAACGGTATGGAAAAATTCCGGTGTGACCATTACGGATCTCGGTGATGGGGTGATCAACTGCGCTTTTCATACGAAGATGAACACAATAGGCGGGGAGGTCATTCAAGGGATTAACAAGGCCTTGGATTTGGCGGAGCAAGAATATCGCGGTCTTGTTATCACAAATGACGGCAAAAATTTCTCGGCAGGAGCCAATATCGGTATGATTTTCATGATGGCGGTGGAGCAGGATTATGAGGAATTGGACATGGCGGTTAGCATGTTCCAAAATACCGCGATGCGCATCCGTTATTCATCGATTCCGGTTGTGGTAGCGCCGTTCCAATTGACGCTCGGGGGTGGTTGCGAGTTTTCGATGCATGCGGATTTTGTGCAACTACATGCGGAGACTTACATGGGCCTAGTAGAGTTTGGCGTCGGCGTTATCCCAGGTGGTGGTGGGTCGAAGGAATTCGCACTACGTGCGTCTGATGAATATAAGCCAGATCAGATTGTACAGAACACACTGAAGGATCGGTTTTTGACAATTGGTCAGGCCAAAGTGTCTACATCCGCTGTCGAGGCTGCCGAACTAGGGTATCTACAGCCGGGTAAGTACGCGATAACCATGAATAGAAAGCGCTTACTGGCTGATGCAAAAGCGAAGGTGTTGGAGTTAGCGAACGCCGGTTATGTACAGCCTGCTCCGAGAAAAGATATCAAGGTGCTTGGCAACCAAGGCTTAGGGATCGTATACGTTGGGGCATCATCGATGCGTGCCGGAAACTACATCTCCGATCATGATAAGAAGATATCTGAAAAATTAGGATGGGTGATGTGTGGCGGCAATTTGTCCGCACCGACCGAAGTATCGGAGCAATATTTACTGGATCTGGAACGGAAAGCATTCCTGGAGCTGTGCGGCGAGCGCAAGACACTCGAGCGGATACAGCATATGTTAACAAAAGGAAAGGCTTTGAGAAATTAATCTATGTATTGCGTATAGCGTAATGAGTATTGAGATATGCATAAGGTTCAAGATTTGAGAGTTTGGCAAAATGCGATGCAGCTCGCTGTTGAGGTTTACAAATGTACCGAACAACTTCCTCAAGAGGAGAGATTTGGACTCCTTTCGCAGGTTAGAAGAAGCGCTGTTTCCATCTGCTCAAATATTGCAGAAGGCGCGGGACGAAATTCTAACGGCGAGTTTGTTCAATTTTTGGGGATGGCAAATGGCTCGGCATATGAGCTGCAAACCCAAATTGAATTGCTAAAGCGACTGGAATATCTTGATGAGGCTACAAAATTAAAGTTAGTTGATAATATAGACGAAATACAAAAAATGCTCTTCAAGCTAATGAAGGCATTAAAAAACAAAAATGAGGTTTAGCAAATCGCAATACGCATTACCCAATACACAATACCAAAAAATAAAAAAATGGAAGCATACATTATAGCAGGATATCGGACCGCAGTGGGCAAGGCCCCGCGAGGGGTTTTTCGTTTTATGCGTGCCGACGATTTGGCCGCCGATGTGATCAAGCACATGGTTTCTACCATCCCAAAACTGGATGTCGAACAGATCGATGATGTCATTGTAGGAAACGCCATGCCCGAGGCTGAACAAGGTTTAAACGTGGGGAGGTTGATATCCCTGATGGGATTGCAAACCGACAAAGTTCCGGGCGTGACGGTGAACAGGTATTGCGCTTCTGGGCTGGAAACAATTGCCACGGCTGTTGCCAAAATAAAGTCGGGGATGGCTGATTGCATTATTGCCGGCGGCGTGGAGGTTATGTCGGGAATGCCTTTCGGCGGATGGAAGATCGTGCCAAACCCTGTGGTGGCTAGGGAGAATCCGGATTGGTATTGGGGTATGGGATTAACCGCGGAGGCTGTAGCCAAGGAATTTAATGTGTCGCGTGAAGATCAGGACGCTTTTGCGTTAAGATCACATCAAAAAGCCGTAGCCGCGCAACAGCAAGGCTATTTGCAGGCGGGGATTGTACCGATAAAGGTTCAGGAAACGTACATAAAGGATAATAAGATCGCTACGCGGGAGTATACCGTGGACAAAGATGAAGGCCCTAGATCGGATTCTTCGGCAGAGGCTTTGGCAAAGCTACGTCCTGTGTTCGCGGCCGA
Source organism: Sphingobacterium griseoflavum (assembly GCF_014653155.1). Taxonomy (GTDB): domain Bacteria; phylum Bacteroidota; class Bacteroidia; order Sphingobacteriales; family Sphingobacteriaceae; genus Sphingobacterium; species Sphingobacterium griseoflavum. The sequence goes on from NZ_BNAF01000009.1 coordinate 119,237, forward strand.
CGGCTGTGTAACTGCGGGCAACTCCTCGCAGACGTCCGATGGCGCCGCTTTCGTATTGGTTGTATCCGAGAAGATGCTGAAAGAATTACAGGTTGAACCAATAGCACGCTTGGTAAGTTATGCGGCCGCAGGCGTTCCTCCGCGTATCATGGGGATCGGTCCGGTGGCGGCCATTCCGAAAGCTCTTGCAATGGCGAATTTGGGAAAGGAAGATATCGACCTTATTGAGCTTAACGAAGCTTTTGCTTCGCAATCGTTGGCTGTGATCCGTGAATTGGGACTCGACGAATCGAGAGTCAATATCAATGGCGGAGCAATTGCGCTGGGACATCCGCTGGGGTGCACAGGTGCAAAGTTGACGGTGCAGCTACTGAACGATCTAAAGAGAAGAAACGAGCGCTACGGTATGGTGACCATGTGTGTCGGAACAGGACAAGGGGCTGCCGGTATTTTTGAGATGTTGTAGCGTCAATATCTGTGTAAGCAACATAAGAATGAAAATCAGCTAAAAAACTAAATATGAGTAATGCAATGAAAGGGGGCGAATTTGTTATTCGCGAAACGCCGTATACAGACGTATTCATCCCTGAGGAGTTTGATGAAGAGGCGAAGATGATTCGGCAGACCTGTCTAGACTTTCTTGATAGCGAGGTGCTGAACAAACTGGAGCGCATTGATGCCCAAGAAGAAGGGCTGATGCAGTCGCTCTTGGATAAGGCTGGCGAGTTGGGTATGCTGGGCGTGTCTATCCCCGAAGAATATGGTGGATTTGGAAAAAACTTTAACACATCCATGCTCGTGGCCGATGCGGTGGGCGGCGGCTATTCTTTTGCCGTAGCGCTGTCGGCACATACGGGCATTGGCACGCTGCCCATATTGTATTATGGCAATGATGCCCAAAAGCAAAAATATATTCCAAAGCTGACCACTGGCGAGTGGAAAGCCGCCTACTGTTTGACGGAGCCTAACGCCGGGTCGGACGCCAATTCGGGACGCACATCAGCCAAATTAAATCCAGAGAAAACACACTATGTGATCAATGGGCAGAAAATGTGGATCACCAACGGTGGTTTTGCCGATGTCTTCATTGTCTTTGCTAAAATCGATGACGATAAAAATTTAAGTGCGTTTATTGTAGAAAAGGAGTTTGGTGGCATCAGCATGAATCCTGAAGAGCATAAGTTGGGTATCAAGGGCTCGTCCACGCGGCAAGTGTTTTTCAACGACTGTCCTGTGCCCGTGGAAAACTTATTGTCCGAGCGCGAGAATGGATTTAAGATTGCGGTTAATATCTTAAATATCGGCCGGATTAAGCTGGGCGCTGCGACCATCGGATCGTCCAGATCTGTCATTACACAAGCGGTACGTTACGCTAATGAGCGGGTGCAGTTTAAGTTGCCGATATCCAAGTTTGGAGCCATACGTTATAAACTAGCGGAGATGGCGACTCGTCTTTATGCGACCGAGGCCGCGGCTTATCGTGCCGGTCAAAATATTGATGATGCATATGACGCATTGGTGGCTGGGGGTATGGAGGAGTCGCAGGCGAAACTGAAGTCTGTGGAGCAGTTTGCCATTGAGTGTGCCATCATTAAGGTTTGGTGTTCGGAGATGTTGGATTATGTAGTGGACGAAGGTGTGCAGATTTATGGAGGAATGGGCTATTCTGCAGAAGCGCCCATGGAGCGTGCATACCGTGATTCACGCATCAACCGTATCTTTGAAGGAACGAATGAAGTAAATCGTTTGCTGATCGTGGACATGCTGCTAAAGCGTGCAATGAAGGGCGAAATAGACCTGATGGGGCCGGCTACAGCTATCGCTAACGAATTGCTGTCTATTCCTGAATTTGGTGGGGAGGACAGGGCGCCTTTTGCCATGGAGAAAAAAGTAATCGCTAATCTGAAGAAAGCGGGGCTACTTATTGCCGGCGCAGCTGTGCAGAAACTGATGATGTCATTGGCCAAAGAGGAGGAAATCCTTATGAATATTGCGGATATCATCGGATATGTCTACGTTGCCGAGTCTGTGCTCTTGCGGGCAGAGAAGCTTTACCATACCCAAGGGGAAGAGGCATCGGCCCTGCCGACAGATATCGCGCGAGTCTATCTCTATTCAGCCCTGGATAAAGTACATGTCGCAGGTAAAGAGGCGTTGTATTCTTTCGGGGAAGGAGATGAGCTGAAAATGATGTTGGTGGGACTGCGGCGTTTCACCAAGTCCGAGCCTTTTAATAGCAAAGATGCGCGTCAGCGCATTGCTAAAAAACTGATCGACGAGAATCGTTACGCTTTTTAATAGACATAGCATTTACCGTCATAAAACGGCCTGTTGCAGAATTGTGACAGGCTTTTTCTTTTTCTCCGAGAGCGCGAATTGTTATTCTATCATAATATGCTTACTTTCATCGCGTCGTTTTTATCGCTAATCAAACCACATAATAGATGTCATTGTCGAAAAGAACTGTAATAACAGAAGATTGGACCGTTGTTGTTCTAGGTTTAGCCATTGTCGGATTGGCTTTGTATGGCCTTGTGATTCCCAAGCCTACGTTTTCTTGGCTTGTTTTCTCAGATTTACAGGATAATGTACTCTCCGTACAGAACATCACGCATATTGGTAGCCAGTTTTTATTAGTGTATGGCGTCGCTATCGTCGCTGCGGTGCTCTTGGGGAAACCATTGAGGGCATTGCTATTGGTGTTTCCGGTTGTGTTCGTTATCACGTTGATCGCCCTAATGCTGGCTGGAAACGGAATGGTGAAGGATTTAAACTTGGAGGCGGTGATCTTCAGCCTCGCCATCGGTTTGGCCATCAGTAATCTATTTACCTTGCCGGATTGGTTCAAAGCAGCGCTCGCTACGGAACTGTATGTGAAAATAGGCTTAGTGCTATTAGGAACCACAGTTATTTTTGGCGATATACTGAAAGCAGGCTCGCTAGGCTTGATGCAGGCATTGATTGTGGTGCTCTCGGTATGGTATTTTTCCTTTTGGTTATGCAAAAAGCTTAAAATCGATCAGGAAATGTCCATGATGCTATCCAGTGCGGTGTCCATATGCGGCGTCTCTGCGGCAATAGCAACATCAGGCGCCATCAAAGGCGACTCCAAGAAACTCTCTTACGTTATTTCTTTGGTGCTGATAACAGCAATTCCGATGATGATCTTCATGCCTTATTTAGCGAGTTGGATGGGTCTTTCGCAAGAGGTTACCGGCGCGTGGCTTGGGGGCAGTATCGATACCACGGGAGCCGTTGTCGCTTCCGGATCATTGGTTGGTGAAGAGGCCCTAAAGATCAGTACCATTGTTAAATTTTCCCAAAATGTGTTGTTGGGTATCGCTGCTTTCGCAATCAGCATTTATTGGACCTATTCCAACTCGAAGAGTGCTGAACACGCCGAGAAGCCTACGTTGAAGGTAATTTGGGAGCGTTTCCCAAAATTTGTTATCGGCTTTGTATTCGCCTCGTTGCTGTTCTCTTTTGTTATTCCAACTGCACGGGTGGATGGTGTTAAGGAAAGTCTCAAAAGCATACAGGGACTATGGTTCGCATTAGCCTTTACCTCAATTGGGCTGGAGACCAACTTCAAGGATCTTTTTGTCCACAGCAACAAAAAGCCGCTTTACGCCTTTTTGATCGCCCAGTTTTTTAATGTTTTGATCACCTTGGCCATCGCAATACTGCTGTTCCGATAGTGATTTTGAAATGCCTAAACGTCGCTTCAGCTGGCGTTCAGGAGATTTTTGTTCGATTTATATATGGATTTAGTTGTTTTGGAGCATCTTATTAGTGAAGGAAAAATAGCATGAACGAAAAAGAGCTGCTGTTGCATTATAAAAAGACAGGGGATGTGCAGGCGTTGGGGAAGCTTTATTCTCCCTACATGTCCCTGCTTTATGGGCTTTGCTACAAATACCTTCAAGATCAGGAAGCTAGTCAGGATGCGATTATGCAGATTTTCGAACAGTTGATCGATAAATTGCGGCAGCATGAGGTTGATAATTTCAAAAGTTGGCTTTACGTCTTCGCGCGTAATCATTGCTTAATGGAACTGCGTAGGGGCAAGCAGCGTACCTTCGTCGATATAGAAAATCATCTATTGGAGTCAGAAAACAGGCTTAATCTGAGGCATAACGAGCCGCAGTGGACGGAGCAGGATTTTGAACGGATGGAAAGCTGTTTGGACACCTTGCAGGAGAAGCAGGCCGGTTGCATACGTTTGTTCTATCTGGAACAGCGCTGCTATAAGGATATTGCAACAGAAATGAGTTTAGATTTTAATCAGGTAAAAAGCTATATCCAAAATGGCAAGCGCAACCTGAAGATATGTATGGAAAATAAAAGAAATGGAAAATAATTATCAGCTGTCCAGAATACATAATTACATCCATGGGTTGATGAGCAAGGAAGATATGTACGCTTTGGAACGCGAGGCCCTAGACGATCCTTTTCTTCAGGAGGCTATCGATGGCTACAAATTGCAGAATGGGGTGGATGCAAAGTCGTTAAGTCTACTCCAGCAACGCTTGGAGCGTCGAGTGACGGAGCATGTACACAGAAAAAACCGATATTTCTTCGGTTGGCAACGGTTGGCTGTAGGCCTAGTGGCGGCGGTGATGTTCGTTACCGTGTGTACTCTGGTGCTGATGCGGCATTTGCCAAATCATAGTGCAAATAATGTGACCGAAGTAGAGTTGATGGATGAAGGACTCACAAAAACATCGGTACGTCCGCTTGCTGGCGCTGATGCGGTCCCTGTTGATGGATGGGACGCTTTCGCAGATTTCCTTTCGACACATTATTCCGGTCTTAATAAAGAGAGAAAGTTACAGTTGTCCTTTAAGATTGATGGCGGGGGGGCTCCGTATGCTGTACAGGTGGAACAACCAGTTTCGCCTACAATACAGGATGAAGTGATTAAGATATTGGAATCTGGTCCGAAATGGAGGGGGCGAGAAGGTCGTATAGAGATTGTATTTCCGGAGTAATAAAAAAACCTTAAAGCATGCTTTAAGGTTTTTTTATGTCTTACTTAGAACGGCAAATCGTCATCATCTGCGCCAGAAGAAGAGATGTCTACGGGAGGCATATCCGCGTAGCCGGGTGCTGGTGCCGATTGTGCTGTGTTTGCTAATTTTGTTACACGCCAAGCCACTAACGAGTTGAAGTAGGTTGTCACGCCGTCTTTATTTGTCCACGGACGACCACGTAAGTTGAAAGAAACCTCAATTTCATCACCTATGGCCAAATTATCAAATATGTTAACGCGATCTTGCGTTGATTCAAAACGAATGTATTCTACAAATTGTGGGTTTTCAGCATACGCGACAATTAAATCTCTTTTTTTAAACGACTCGGTAACTTGTTGCGTCGCGCCTATCTCGTGAACTTTTCCTCTTATTTCCATATCAAAACTATTAAACTGTAAAATTAAGCATTTTTTGCTAAGCAGAATAAGTAACTTTGCAAAAATATGATGGAAGTTTTCAACACCCCCAATAAGGTAATTATCACCTGCAACAGACGGCTGTCTCCGTATTTGGAACAAGAAGTCAAAGATTTAGGATTCACGATCGTCCGTGCTTTTAACACGGGCGTCGAGATAAAGGCCTCTATAAATGAGTGTGTTCGTTTGAATCTTAACCTACGTGTAGCGAGTCAGGTTCTTTACGAAGTCAAGGCTTTCCGAGCACACAATCCGGAAGAACTTTACCGCAATTTACTGACCATCGCCTGGGAGGAAATTATCCCATTCGACGGTTATTTCTCGGTAACCTCAACGGTGCATAACGAGACAATTACCACCCCCTTGTTCGCGAATGTGAAAGTGAAGGATGCCATTGTGGATCGCATAAAAGATAAAAAAGGGATACGTCCGAACAGCGGGCCAGAACTCAATCGTGCGGTTATACACTTGCATTGGATGGAAGAGCGAGCTGAAATTTTTATCGATACCTCTGGCGAGACTTTGGCTAAACACGGCTATCGTAAACATCCGGGTAAGGCACCCATGCTGGAAGCATTAGCGACCGCCACGATCTTGGCAACAGGATGGGATAAGAAATCGCCTTTTGTTAATCCGATGTGTGGATCGGGAACATTGGCTATTGAGGCCGCTTTGCTAGCACAACAACGTGTCCCTGGCTTGCAACGTATGAATTATGCATTTATGCACTTCATCGGTTATGACGAGGCGGTTTTCTTTGAGGAGCGCCGCCGCATCAAGGAAATCACCGAGAAAACAAACTTGCCGGAGATCATTGCCTCGGATATCGCACCAGAGGCGGTGGAGATCGCCAAATTGAATGCCCGTACAGCAGGGGTAGAGCATATCATTACGTTTGAGGTGGGCGATTTTGCAGATACGACGGTGCCGGAGGGCAATGGCGTGGTGATGTTTAATCCAGAATATGGAGAGCGCTTGGGGGTGCACAGTAAATTGGAAGAAACCTATAAGCGTGTGGGCGACTTCCTTAAGCAGCAATGCAAGGGTTATCGCGGCTATGTATTTACCGGAAATCCAGACTTGGCAAAGAAAATTGGCTTACGTGCATCACGTCGATTTGAGTTTTTTAATGGCAAATTGGATTGTAGATTACTGCAGTACGAACTATACGAGGGAACAAAAGAAAACTAAAAATATGCAAAACTCTTTTATCGAACAGACAGCTTCTTTCGTTAAAGAGCGTTTGAAAAATGCGGAATCGGGACACGACTGGTGGCATATACAACGGGTTTGGAACAATACGAAATTATTGTTGGAAACAGAAGATGCAGATCGTATGGTATGCGAGTTGACCGCCTTGTTGCACGATATTGCGGATAGCAAATTTCACCATGGGGATGAACAAATTGGACCGCGTATTGCCGGCGAATTTTTGTTGAGCATCGGTGTGGATGCTACGACGGTGGTGCACGTGCAACAGATTATATTAAATATGTCTTTTAAAGCTTCGCTGGGAGAAGTCAGCTTTCATTCCAAAGAACTGGAGATTGTGCAGGACGCCGATCGTTTGGATGCGATAGGTGCCATAGGCATCGCGCGAGCGTTTAATTACGGAGGGTTTAAGAACCGCGAAATCTATAACCCCGAAATTCCTGTCGAGCAGCACTTGACGAAAGAGGCTTACAAGAATACACAGGCGCCAACGATCAATCATTTTTACGAAAAGCTGCTTTTGTTGCGTGATAAGATGAATACCCCAACCGGGCGCGAAATTGCTGCCGAAAGACACCGATTTATGGAGTCTTTTCTGCAACAATTCTATGGGGAATGGAATGGGGAGCGCTAATTTAATATTGCCTTAACTTGAATTTGGTATATTCGTCTGGTAAATAAAACGCTATATACAGAACATAAGTAGATTACAATGAAGAAATCGCTGGTTATACTAACACTTTTTTCGGCTATGGGTCTAGTCTCTTTTGCACAAACGAAGGTCATCGCTCACCGTGGAGCATGGAAAAACACCAAGATGCCACAAAATTCCCTAGCTTCGTTGAACGAAGCAGCAAAGCTCCATGTTTGGGGAAGCGAGTTTGATGTACATGTCACCAAGGATGATATTTTGGTGGTGAACCACGACGACGATTTTTATGGGCTAGACATCGCAACTTCCACCTATGAAGAGCTGCTTGCAAAAAAGCACCCTAATGGCGAGTCGATTCCTACCGCAGAAGCCTACCTCAAAGAGGGGATGAAGCACAAGCACATGAAGCTGATATTCGAATTAAAGACGAATAAACTTGGCACGGAGCGGACATTAAAGTCGGCAGAGCTATCTGTAGCGCTGGTCAAGAAGTTGAAAGCGCAAAAATGGGTTGAATACATTGCCTTTAGTTACGATGCTTGTTTGAAGTTAAGGGAGTTGGATAAATCGGCCATGGTGCATTACTTGTCGGGGGATAAAACACCGCAAGAAATCAAGGACGCGACATTGAGCGGTATAGATTACCATCTATCGGTTTACCAAAAAAAACCAACTTGGATCAGCGAAGCAAACGGTTTGAAGTTGAAGACGAATGTGTGGACCGTAAATAAAGAGGATGATATGAAATACTTCATCGATCATAAAATTGATTACATTTCTACCGACGAACCGGAAAAATTAAATGGGTTATTAGGTAAGTAGTTACGGCTAACAACAAAGAAAACCTGCATCGATGTTCGAATAGCAGGTTTTCTTTTTATTTATTGCAAAAACATGTTTTCTATGGGACGTATTATTCTATCTTGCTTTTTTTCGATCTTGTTGCTTGTTGTCCAAGCGCAGGATATGACGGTCGCTTCGTTTAACATTCGTATGAAGACGAATGCCGATACCGGCAACCTATGGGATAATCGGAAGGCGGCATTGACCAACCTGATCAAGTTCCATGGGTTTGAGGTTTTTGGTATCCAGGAAGGGTTTTATGCGCAAGTTCAAGACATGAAGCAATTGTTGCCAGGTTTTAATTATGTAGGCGTAGGACGGGATGATGGTAAACAAGAGGGTGAGCATTCCGCTATATTTTATAATGAGAAGCGATTCAAGGTGCTAAAAGATGGTACCTTTTGGCTTTCTGCCACCGATACAGGAAAACCTAATAAAGGATGGGATGCTGTGCTGCCGCGTATTTGTACGTGGGCCATTTTTGAAGATCGAGAACATGGGAAGAGATTCATCTTTATGAATACACATTTTGACCATGTAGGTGTCGTCGCTCGCCGCGAGAGTGCGAAGCTTATTTTAGCTAAAGCAAAAGAATTTGCGCAAGATCTGCCACTGATTCTTACAGGCGACTTCAACGTGGATGAAACAAATGAAGCCTATCATACGCTAGCCAATAGTGGTATTGTGCAAGATGTATACGACCTAGCAAAAGTTGTTTATGCGCCAAATTCAACGTTTAACGGTTGGGGAAAAGCACTGAAAGCTGCAGAGCGGATTGATCATATTTTTATTACGAAGCCGTTCACGGTGTATAGATATGGCATCCTTACCGATACGTATTTGGGAAAATTTCCTTCGGATCATTTTCCGGTCATGTCCGAATTGTCTTGGTAAGACCGTCGTATGTGTTCTTGAGAAAGAAGCCGGTAATGAATGGGGCCCATCAGTACCAGGTCTGGATATATCATATCTGTCTTGTCGACAGGTAATTGCATAATAAGCTTACATAATCGTGCAGAACTTGTTATTTTTGGAGCATCAAATCAAAGAGAGTATGCGATCATTTTCTATCAATGCTATAAAGGATTTCGAAGTGGCGGCGCGCTTTATGCGTTATGTGCAGATCGATACCGAGTCAGATGCTTCCTCCAGTTCTTTCCCTTCTACTGCGAAACAGAAGGACTTGAGTCGTCTGCTTGTTGACGAACTACAGCAACTCGGCATAGCCGATGCACACCTAGACGATTACGGTTATGTGTACGCCACGATACCATCCAACTCGGACAAGGATGTGCCGACCATTTGTTTTTGTTCACATGTGGACACATCTCCCGACTGTTCTGGGGCTCATGTAAAACCATTGCTGCACGCAAATTATCAAGGCCAGGATTTGGTGTTACCCGACGATCCTGCTGTTGTGATCCGGTGCGATGAGCATCCTGACCTTAAAAATCAGCTTGGTAACGATGTGATTACCGCTAGTGGAACCACTTTGCTGGGCGCAGATGATAAAGCTGGCGTAGCGGAGATTATGGATGCAGCCCGTTTACTGATGCGCCATCCGGAAATCAAACATGGGACGATTAAGATATTGTTTACGCCGGACGAAGAAATAGGTAGGGGCGTGAACCATGTTGATCTCGACAAATTGGCCGCGGATTTCGGCTACACCATGGATGGAGAGAAAGCTGGCACAATTGAAGATGAAACCTTCTCTGCAGATGGCGTTCAGGTTACTATTCAAGGTGTTTCGGTGCATCCTGGCTTCGCTAAAGACAAGATGGTAAGTGCGCTCAAGGTGGCTGCAGAGATCATCCACGCGCTTCCGAAAGATCGACTTTCACCAGAAACAACGTCCCAAAAAGAAGGTTTCGTTCACCCCAACCAGATTCAGGGTGGTGTGGATAAAGCAGAAATCGATTTCATCGTGCGTGATCATAAAACCGCGAATTTGGAGAAGCATGAAGCGGAACTGCGAACGATCATTGACGGCGTTGTTGGCCGGTATCCGGCGGTGACCTATCAGTTCAAGGTCAGCGAGCAGTACCGAAATATGAAAGAAGTGCTGGATCAATATCCCCAGATTATGGAAATTGGGTTGGAGGCAATTGCTCGCACAGGTATTGTCGCCGAGCGGCGCAGCATTCGCGGCGGCACGGATGGTTCGCGACTCTCGTTTATGGGGCTTCCCTGTCCGAACGTCTTTGCCGGAGGTCACGCGTTTCATGGTAAAATGGAATGGGTAAGTCGACAAGATATGGAGCTTGCAGTGCGCACCATCTTGCACATCGCGACAATCTGGGAAGAACGCGCATAGGATCCTATTTCGTAGCACATTACATGGACAGCACGATTGACATCACATATGACGTCGTTGTGCCTCCAAAATGCCAAAAACATACATAGATCCGCCAACTGGTGGAAGTCAGCTAAAAATTAAGTAAACATATGGAAAACGAGGTATTAAAAGCGATACAGTACAGAAGAACCGTAACGCAAAATAATTTTACGGAACAGGATATCAGCCGAGACGAGCTAATAACCATTTTAGAAGCTGCAAACGCAGCGCCCACGCACAAACGCACACAACCTTGGCGTTTTGTAGTTTTTCAAAAAGACGGTTTGCAGCGATTGGGTACAGCGCTGCGTGCAATCTACAAAGACATTACGCCCGCGGAGAAATATAGCGAAGCAACGGAGCTGAATATGGGAAAGAAAGCTACAACGGCTAATGTGGCTATTGCAATTGTGGTGAACTATACGGGTGAGCTTCCCGAATGGGAAGAGCTTGCAGCGACCTCCTGTGCTGTGCAGAACCTTTGGCTCGCAGCACATTCGCTCGGAATCGGGGGCTATTGGGCTACTCCAGGGTTGATCAATCACCTCAGCGCTTTTCTAAAGCTGGATGAAAACCAAAAGTGTATCGGTTTATTTTACCTCGGGCATCACGAAACCGAACCGCGTGAGCCTGTGCGTAGCGCAATCGAAGAGAAAATACGTTGGGAAGAATAAGTCGAAAGCTTTTCCAATGCGGAAGATAAGGCTTTAAGAGATTCTTATCTTTTTGAAACTTTCTTTCAGACAAAATGTTCGTAAAGTACGCATTTATGTTCAATACTTTAAAAACGTTGTTATGAAAAAACTATTTGGATTGCTTGTCGTGGGCGCTTTTTTGATATCGTGTGTTGATTTGTCATCTTCTGGAGAAAGTGAAGCAGTTGATACCTCATCTGTCGAATCAGGCCCTTCTACGACCGGTGACAACTCTCAAACATCGATTGATTGGGTTGGGACTTATGAGGGCACCATTCCATGCGCCGATTGTCCGGGAATCAAGACTACCATCGTTATTAATAACGATGAAACTTTCCGGATTCGTAGTGAATATCTGGATCGTGGAGAGACAATCGAGGATAACGGAAAGATCATGTGGCATGAAAACGGCTCTGTTGTGCACTTAAAAGGGAAGGATACAGACCTGAAATTAAAGGTAGGTGAAAATCAATTGTTCCACTTGGATAAGGATGGAAAAGTGATCGAAGGCGATTTAGCCTCCAATTATATCTATAAAAAGAAAGCGTAATGTAAAATTACGATAGAAAGCCTGCACATTCGTTGCGGGCTTTTTGTTTATTAACTACCTTGGCAGTCCTAGAATTCGCCGTATGCAAACCGTAGACACAAAACCTCAACTTAATTCCACTGCGCTGTGGTTGATGGCCATTTTATCAGGCTTGGTTGTTGCCAACAATTATTACAACCAACCTTTACTGGGGCTAATAGCGAATGATTTTCAGGTCGAAGAAGGCACCGTCAGCAAGATCTCGGTCCTTACGCAGCTAGGGTATGCCTGCGGTCTTTTGTTTGTTGTCCCCCTTGGCGATAAGGTGCTTCGCAAGCGACTGATATTGATTGATCTGCTATTTGTTGTAGGCGCTTTGCTGTTGATGGCATTTGCCCAGCAATTGTGGCTGCTTTACGTAGCGAGTTTCTTCATCGGTTTTACGTCAATCATCCCACAAATTTTTGTACCTATGGCTGCCGCTTTGTCTACAGCAGATAGGAAGTCGTCTAACATTGGTCTGGTAATGTCCGGTTTGTTGCTTGGCATTCTACTGTCGCGCTTCTTGAGCGGTATTATCGGTGAGTTTTGGGGCTGGCGGTCGATGTTTGAACTGGCAGCGGGTCTCATGGTCATGACCTGGCTATTGGTTTGGTTTTATTTACCCGAGTTGAAACCGAACTTTATGGGGTCATATGTTTCCCTCATGAAATCAGTCTGGCATTTTGCCAAAACAGAACCCAAGTTGCAGCTTGCATCCTTCCGTGGCGCCATGGGCTTCGGCGCGATGTCAGCGGTTTTCACCACACTTGTTTTTCATCTGGAAGGTGCACCATTTTATGCGGGAGCATCCGTGGTCGGAAGTTTCGGGCTTATTGGCGCGGTGGGTGCATTAGCCGCGGCGTTTGTAGGACGTCTCCAGCAACGCTTTTCGGTGTATCAATTGATCTTTGGTGGAATACTCATCCTGCTAGTTAGCTGGGGATTCATTTACTTTGGGCAGCACAGTTATGCGGGTCTAATCATAGGTATTATTTTAATTGATCTCGGTTTACAAAGCTCACATATCATGAATCAAACCGACTACTTTTCTATCCCGACAGATGCGACGAGCCGTCTCAACACGGTGTATATGGTTAGCTACTTCTTGGGTGGGTCGTTAGGCACTTACCTGGCGGCTGTCGCTTGGCAGTACGCGGGTTGGGAGGGGGTCTGTCTTGTCGGGACTACATTCAGTACACTGGCATTTGCCGCCCATATTTTATTTGGGAAGAATCGTGTTAGCTCCCCGGGGACAGCATAGCTCGATTAGCCACTGATATAGTGACCATAAGGGATCTTGCGCAATAGGAATATTATCGCAAATGAGGCCAGCATAGTGAGCAATGCCGCCACCGGAATTTTGTATAGCGTTGGAAGGTCTACAAGGGGATGTACGTAATTCAATACAATAATGTGTACCAGATAGATGCCGAAACTATGTCTGTCCAATGCCTGTAACCATGCGGGAGGCGGTTTTATCAATAGATTTTTACAGAGGAGAAATACCAAACTGGCGAGAAGAGCATTGTTGAGGGCAAGGTAGCCATAAAATGCAGGAGAGAATCCGTGGACCGACTGGCTGTAAAGCCTTGTCCCGTAGGTATTGAAAAGAATCACAACGATAATGAGTATGGCAAGCGTGCCGTTGGTAACACGGAATGCTTTTTTAGCCAGCATGTATCCAAGGACGGTATAGCCGGCATAACCGTAAAAAAAAGACAGGTCTAATTTTGGCATATATGCCGCGTAGCTTTTATTCATGATGAGTAACGAAGCGGCCCATAGGGATAATAACATGTACATTTCCTTTTCGGACGCGTGGCGCACCAGGATGCGGATGAACGGTATAGCGAGGTACACCCCTATGATCATGTACAGAAACCATAGATGGGCACTCGGTCCATGCAATATTTTTTCTATGCTTATTTCTAGAACGCGGTCGGCTGGCAATACCTCCACATTGGTGTAGCGGTAGAAATAATATACCAAATAAACCGTAATCCAAAAGAGAAAGGGCCATAAAATCCGAGTCACGCGCTTCTGATAAAAGACAAAAATGTCTTCCTTTTTGTCTAATAGCAGCGCGCCAGAGATCAGGAGGAAAAGCGGAACGGAAAATCGTGACATACTGTTTAAGATATTGGCATAGCTCCAATCCAAGGAGTTGGCACTAAACGTATGCAGATACCCCGTAGAGGCATGAATAAGAATAACCAAAAATGTTGCCAGTACACGAAGGGTGACAAGATATGGAATGGATTGTTGCATAGCTAAAGTTACTTTATTTTTCGTTCGATGAGCCTGCTATTTTTTCTGCTGTATCGATTAAAAAAAACGCAATAGTGGCAACTTTGTCTTGCTATTTTTCACAGTGTGCTATTCGGAAGGCCATAATAGGGATGTATGTAGCATTGGAATGAGAATTGTTGGATCCTACAAAGTTATCACATAAGGAATTAAAAAAAATAAGTAAATTGCAGAATGGGATTCGCCACTAAGAAATCTAGACGCTGGGAGCTACAACAACTGACTTGGACCTTCATATCCATCGTGATGTTTATTCCGTTGCCGATCCATATCTTTCCCTTTGTTATGCTGACACAGGCGCGAAAAAGTAAAATAAGATCGTGGTATGTTACCGGCATGGTGCTTTTGTTGATTGAGCTGGGGCTTTTCGCATCTTTTATTTATTTTTTTGGAACGCTTTCTCAAGCTATGCTGCTCACACTAAGCGGTTCGGTGACGTCCTATATTGTCGGTAATGGTTTACTGCTAAATCGAGCAAAACCCTATTTGCAACGTTTGGAGCTCGCAGAAATCCGGCCGTTGGCATGGATTCCAACAGCTGCATCCCGAAACAAGGTTCAGCAATTGCCACAGGCGGCATTAGATACACCACAGTTGTTTATTGAGCGACTCATTCACTGGCGGAAAGAGATCGGCAACCGTACCATTCATCAAAATATAGATAAGATTATTCACCTGTTTCAGCTATTGGAAAGAAGTGATAAGATGGAAGCGGAGCGGTTTCTTGTCCGGCACGCCACAGTCGTCAATGTATTAATGAAATATGATGAGATTGAGAACTCTAGATTGAATAACAGCGTAACGATAGCATCTAAGAAGAAATTAGAAGATGTAATCGCGAAGGCGGCAATAGCGATTGAGCAAGAGGTAACCAACCAGTTTAAATCTGGAATTTTAGATGTTTCTGCGGAAACAGACGTATATATTCAAAGCTTAAAAAATAGAAACCTTTTAAACGAATAGCTGATGGCAAATCTAGACTTAACGACATACGAAGACAACCAAGAAGATAAAAGCAAATCGGTAGCCCCGAACTTTACTGCGGAAGAGAAGTCCCAGATCGAACAGTATAAAAGTAAGATCAATTTGACGTCTACCACCGATATAATTCAATATGGAGTTGGTAGTCAAACGAAGGTAAGCAACTTCTCCAATGAGATTTTGAAGCAGGTGCGGACCAAGGATATGGGCGGGGCAGAAGATATTCTGTTAAACCTTCGTTCAGACATTAAATCGTTTGACGAAAACTTGAATAAAAAGCCGCTGATTCCATTTTTCGACAACTTGAAGAAAAAGGTACAGCGTATGCGCACCGAATACCAAAGTGTGGAGAAGAACATCCATCAGATCGAACTTAAGCTGGAGGGGCATTACAAAAATTTGGCGAAGGATGTGCATATCTTCGACAAGTTGTTTGTGGAGAATCAGCATTTCTTTAAGGAGCTGTCTTTGTATATTGCGGCGGGCGAGGAAAAGTTGGAAGAGGTGCATAACGTTACCTTGCCGCAGATGAAGGCAGAGGCTGAAAGCTCTGGCGATCAACAGAAAATTCAGCAGTACAAGGACATGGAGCAACATGTCGTGCGTTTCGAGCGCAAAGTACACGATTTGAAGTTGACGCGTATGGTTGTTTTGCAAACTGCACCTCAGATCAGATTGATCCAGAACAATAGCTCGTCCCTTATGGAAAAGATCCAATCTTCTTTGGTGAACACGATACCCTTATGGAAAAACCAAATGGTCTTGACACTGGGCATCGCCCACTCCCAAAAGGCGCTGGAGGCGCAAAAGGCGGTAACCGATGCCACCAATGAGCTGCTTCGCCGAAATTCAGAGATGTTGAAAGAATCAACGGTGAATATTGCCAAAGAAACGGAGCGTGGTATTGTCGATATAGAGACTATCAAGAAAGCGAACCAAGACATTGTGTCGACGATTGAACAAGTGTTGCAGATCCAGCGTGAAGGGCGTGAAAAGCGCAAGGTTGTAGAGCAGGAATTGATCCAAGCCGAGAGTGATCTCAAAACAAACCTATTGAAATCGTCCACGGACGACAATAAACTGATTAATTAGGTCGTTGTAACCAAAGGTCGAGATCCCGCAATAAAAAAGCGTTTGTCGTGACACAAACGCTTTTTTATTGATCTTGTTCTGCTAATCTTCCCAACGTCTTTTCGGAAGACAGGATATGCTATGTATTTTGCGTAGGACTACAGGTCTTTGATCAAAGCGGCTTTCTAGCACTAACGAGTCCGCATCGTGATAGGCCACGCGATAGCGCGGAAGGTATGTTCCGGTTTTGTAGCAACCGGCCGTTTTATACTTTCCGTTTTCTTTGGTATAGATGCCTTCTCCGATCAAACTATCCCCACGCATCACGTAGACTCCCTTCGCGTATTCGTTCCACTCACCGTTCTTATAACAAGAGTCTGGTATGCGCTTCATTTTGGCATGAACGTGCATTGTGGTATACACCGAATCGCAAATGAACTTGAATTCGTGCAAAGTGTAATCCATCATTTGCGTTTGATGGGGGATGCTGTCTTGCACCCATACACCTTGTAGGAACGCTGCACCTTCCGTTTGCATCTCGGAGTGTCGCACGCAGCTGTTTGTAGCAAACAGCATGCTCGCCAAAAGTGCCCAGCATGCCGTTCTTTTGATATTTTGCTCGGGTAGATTTATCACCTAATTATTTTAAGCTTCCAACCATTTCTTCTGGCTTCACCCATGCATCAAATTCTTCCGCGGTTACGTAACCCAAAGCAATAGCCGTTTCCTTCAACGTCGAATTGTTTTTATGGGCAGTTTGCGCGATTTCCGCAGCTTTGTAATAACCGATTTTGGTGTTCAATGCGGTAACAAGCATCAAGGAGTTGTTTACAAGTTCCTCTATGCGTGCGTAATTGGGTTCGATACCTACCGCGCAGTGCTCTTCGAAAGACACGCAAGCATCCCCGATTAATCGGGCCGACTGTAGGAAATTAGCAGCCATAAGCGGCTTGAACACATTCAATTCGTAATGCCCCTGCGTACCGCCAATGGTGATGGCAACATCATTGCCCATGACTTGTGCGGCCACCATTGTTAATGCCTCACATTGGGTCGGATTGACTTTGCCGGGCATGATGGAAGATCCGGGTTCATTCTCTGGAATCAGAATTTCGCCAATGCCCGAACGTGGACCAGATGCTAACATGCGAATATCGTTGGCAATCTTATTTAATGAAACAGCAAGTTGCTTCAAGGCTCCGTGGGATTCCACGATAGCATCATGGGCCGCTAACGCCTCAAATTTGTTGGGTGCCGTAACGAAAGGCAATCCGGTGAACTCGGCAATATATTTTGCGACTAAAACATCATATCCTTTAGGCGTATTCAAGCCCGTTCCTACAGCGGTTCCGCCCAAAGCAAGTTCGGCTAAGTGTAGCAAGGTATTTTTGACGGCTTTGATGCCATAGTTTAGCTGAGCAACATAGCCAGACAGTTCTTGTCCCAAGGTAACTGGGGTTGCGTCCATCAAATGTGTACGGCCAATTTTTACGACGCTCATGAACTCTTCGGATTTACGCTGCAAGGTGTCGCGCAATTTTTCTACGCCTGGAATGGTAACCTCAACAACTGCTTTGTATGCTGCGATATGCATCCCCGTAGGAAAGGTGTCGTTGGACGACTGTGATTTATTTACATCATCGTTTGCTTTGAGAACAGGATCGCCTTCACCGATTTTTCCGCCAGCCAATACCTGCGCACGGTTTGCAATGACCTCATTGACATTCATATTAGATTGCGTTCCGGATCCCGTTTGCCAAATAACCAATGGGAATTCATCCGTAAGTTTTCCGGCTAGGATTTCATCACAGACCGCCGCTATGGCATCTCGTTTCTCTATAGACAGCACGCCGAGATCGTGATTTGCAAAGGCGGCAGCTTTCTTGAGATAGGCAAAACCTGCTATGATTTCTGTAGGCATGGATGCCGAAGGCCCAATCTTAAAATTGTTACGTGAACGCTCAGTCTGTGCTCCCCAGTATTTATCTGCAGGAACTTGCACTTCGCCCATCGTGTCTTTTTCTATTCTGAATGACATAATTAAACGTATTTATTTACGTGCAAAGTTAATGAAAATTATAGAGAAGCTGTGCGGATTGCCTGACTGAATTGCTTTTGTGGTTACATGCCAAGCCTCTTATCAATTCGCTCTTGGACATGATGATAAAGCTGTTTGGGCTTAAGCGTTCGCCAAGGAAAGCTGTTCAGTTCGCCTCCAAAATGTATGTAATAGTCTATGCCGTGCGATTTGAACTCTTGAATCACATGTTCCCTAAAATTCAGCGCTACGATCCATCCATCGCTGCTGTCTTCATACCACTCTTCATAATAGGAGTCGTCTGATCCATGGAAATTTAATACATTCTCGCCGATCAGCAGAAATTTATCGACGCCCTCTGCTGCCAGCATATCGATTACCTCTCTTTTGAGCAACATAATATCGTTGTAAATAGCGTCGTTCCATTCGCCAATAAGCTCTATGATGGCGTATCCTTTTTCATAATCCACATAGAGCACTTTGAGGTATAGGGTTTGGGAACCAAAATCATCCCACTGGGGATGGAGCAAAAAGTTATAGATCTTCTTATCAAACTCAAATTCGCTATAAACCACGCCATAAAATGGCGATCGCTCATCATCTGCAGCGACGTAATCGTCACGCCAATTGTAGTAGGGTTCTATCTCGTGCAAAACGGATTTGTTTTAGTTGTCCAGCAGCTATAAAGTTACATGGAATTTGTATATGTATAACTCAACATGCTAATTACTTCGGTAGCCTATTCCATATGACATAAAAATTATGAAACATTAGCCGCTTTTAAGTGTATTTTAAGCAAATACCTGTTGATTTAGCATGCAAATTGAAGAAAACTATTTAATTTTGCAAACGAATTTTATACATGCAGAAAGGTACAAAAAGAAATCTATTTGTCGCAGCGACATATGCCGCCGTCTTGCTATTGGGGATCCTTTTAGGGCAAAACTATGTGGATGAGCAGGGGAGCAAGCCGGGGAATAGTTTGGTTCCGATCGGTTTGTCTAATAATACGTGGAAAATACAGCAACTGTTGGATTTGGTGGCTGACAGTTACGTAGACAGCGTAAATGTAGATTCTGTACAAAATGGGGCGATCAATCATATCATTTCACATTTGGATCCGTATTCAAGTTATCTCGTTCCCAATGAGTCGCAGCGGCAGACCGAAATTTTGGAGGGCACTTTTGAAGGCATCGGCATGGAGTACTTCAATTTGAACGATACCTTGATGATTGTGTCGCTGATCAATGGGGGACCTGCCGATAAGGCTGGATTTCGCGTGGGCGATAAGCTATTGAAGATCGGCAACCAAACGGTGGCTGGGATCAATATATCAAGAGAACGTGTAGAAAAGTTGATCCGAGGGCGCCGAGGTACATCCCTACATATCCATGTCAAGCGTGACTTTGAAGAACTGGCCGCACCGATTAAGGTCGTGCGCGATCAAGTTACGGTAAGTTCTTTGGACGTCGTGTATATGATTCGGCCAGGAATAGGCTATGTGAAAGTGCGTCGCTTCGGTATCAATACAGGCGACGAATTTCGCCAAGCGGTGGTGGAATTGAGGAAGCAGGGCGCGACCAAGTTGATCCTCGATCTTCGTGACAACGGAGGCGGGTACTTTCATATGGCAATCAAAATGGCTAGTGAGTTTTTTAGTGATCGGAGGTTGGTGGTCTATACGGAGGGGGCACATGAAGAGAAACAAACGTATTATTCTGATGAAGGTGGAAACTTTTCTACGGGCGAACTGGTCGTTTTGATCAATGAAAATACGGCATCAGCCAGTGAAATTGTTGCGGGAGCTGTTCAGGATTGGGATCGAGGAACGATCATTGGGCGGCGCTCTTATGGTAAGGGTATCGTTCAGGAACAGTATGATTTTTCTGACGGGTCTACAGTCAATCTTAGTATTGCGCGCTATTTTACGCCACTTGGAAGAAGTATCCAAAAAAAGTACAGCCCCAATTGGTCCAACATGGTTGATTTCAACAATATGTACGAAGGGCTTTGGGCGTTGGATACGCTTTATGCGCACGGCAAAACGTTCAAGACGCTCGGCGGTAAACCCGTCTACAGCGGCGGGGGTATCCTCCCGGATATTGTAGTTCCAGTCGATTCCAACGCGTTGAGTTTATTTTACCAGGATTTGATTCAGTATAGCTTTATTGAACAATTTGTTTATACACGTTTCACCAAAAAACTACCTGCATACTCTATAGACAACTTTTTGCAAGGCTACCACTTGCCTGACAATGAGTATCACCGATTTATTGACTTTGTACGTGCGGAAGGCTTTTTAATTTCGGATCGGAAGAAGAACGACCTTCGGCGGGTCATTGAAAGCGATATCGAAGCTTTGGTTGGCCGATATTATTTTGGTAGAGAAGCGTATTTCAAGGTGAAGAACAGAAGTGACGCTTTTGTGCGGCGCGGATTGGAATTTTTGGAGGCCGCGCAGCTTTAAGAGATTCCGCTACACTTTCTTCGTCAGAAGGTTATGTCGGCCCACACGGGATAATGGTCGGACAGCTTTTCCTTGACCACTTCATAGTGTTTCACACGAAATTTCGTACTGCATAGAATGTAGTCTATTTGAAAAAGCGGGAGCATTTCATAGTGGGTCACACCCCAGCCGCTTCCTTTCTCACGGAAGGTGTTCTTTAGTCCATTCCGCACTAGGTTTACGCTATAGGACATTGGCGTATCGTTGAAGTCGCCCATCACGAAGATGGGGTAGCGTGTGGCGTTCATGTGATCGCGTAGAGCTTCGGCTTGTTTGCTGCGTCCCTCAAAAGCATATTTCAATTTTCTTCCGACCCGTCGTGTTGCACGCTCTTCATTGGTTACATTCGAAGGATTTTGGATAAACTCTTTATCTTCTGTTTGCAGGCCGAAGGAGCGTAAATGAACATTGTAAACACGAATGGTATCGTTGGCGCGGACAACGTCGGCAAAAATAATCCGATTGATGCCATATTCGTTTTTAGTAATGGTGCCAGCGTTGATAATGGGAAATTTAGAAAAGATAATTTGTCCGTACGCTTCATGCTCCGTTTTCATGGCCGGTTCAAAATAATAATCTTTGAAACCTGCTTCGTCCAAAATCCGGCTGGTCATTTTTTTGGTACCTTTTATTTTAGAAAAAAACTCTTGAAAGCACAGGATGTCAGGATTCGTGTTTTTTATCAGTCGGATGACATCGCCTTTCAGATCCGTAGCGGGCAGTTGATCTATTTCAGTAAAAAGGTGTGCATTAAAGGTCATCACTCGTATGGTGCTATCTGTTTTCTCCGGACTTTTAACTTGCTTGCGAAAGCCCATATGCTGATTTAACAGATTCCAACCCAGAAAAATAGGAACTGCCATAACGAATGCATACTTCGGTTTGCGTAGCAGCCAGTAGCCTACAAAGCCTATGTTGACAAGGAGTATAGGCAGATAGCCCAATCCGAAAAATGCGATAGGCCAAAAAGTCTTCGGATTGATGTAGGCCGCGGAATAGCTTAACAACAACAACACTATCGCGATAGTGTTGCAAATTAATATTGTTTTGCTAAAAAACCCGAGATCTTTCCTGAACAAACTGTTTTTCGCCATGTTATCGCTCGCTATCACTTGCTTTAAAAAGCACTTCTTTTTCTTGCGAAGTTAAGCTTTCGTAGCCTTCTACGGAAATTTTATCTAAAATCTCGTCGATCTCCTCTTGGTTGGGGAGGTCGGATTGATGTCTGTACTTCATGGTTGACTTGAAGGCCTTACCATGATGGACGACCTTCAGCTTAGATCTTTTCTGTAGCTGAAAAAATGAGCTGAAATCATTTCCTTGCTGCAGGGCTCGTGTGACGACAAGCCCCCAAAGAGCGGCAAAGAGGAAGGATACTGCGCCGGCCTTATTGACCATACCGATGAAGATCACGGACAACGCAACATAAGCAATGGCCAAGTTTTTTAACGATATGTTTCCGATCAAAAAAAGACGAATCTCGGAACGCGGAACTAATGCCGCAATTGATGTGACGAGCGCAGCCAAAGCAAATGACACTCCTTGGTAGGATACCTGGGCGCTATTTTGGAAAGCCGGAATCGTCCCGAATATGGGGTACGAAAGCCCTCCTAAAAGTACGGCAGAGATAAAAATAAATAAAAACTGCCGTCGATTTAAAAAGTTAAGAAAGGTGTTGCCCATCCAGAACAGCCACAGGCAGTCAAACAGGAGGGACAGTAGGCCGGTGTATACAAAGGGGTAAGAAATAAGGCTCCAAGGCTGTTGCAAAAATTGAAGGAAGGAAAGCGGTAAGGTGAAATCACGGACCACATAGTTGTACAGGGAAAAGTTGATCAATCCCAGGTCCTGGATCAGGTCGAAAAGATGAATGGCTACAAATAAAAGAACTTGAGCCGATATGATATACGGGACAGGCGATGGACCTTGATACGTATCCCGCCAAAATGCTTTTAACACACTTTCTTTCATCTTTTTCGTTTTATTACATCGTCCATTTTATTTGCAGAAAAGTTAGATACCTCGTCTGATTCGCCATGCTTTAATGAGTATATATCCGAAAAGTGCACCACCTACGTGAGCCAAATGGGCAATTGAACCGCCAGCATGTGAAAATCCCAAATATATCTCGATAAGAATCAGTATAGGGATGAAGACTTTTGCTTTGATGGGCACAGGGATGAAAAATAAATAAAGCGGCATATTTGGAAATAGATAAGCAAAGGCTAAAAGTAGTCCGTATATAGCACCCGAAGCACCAACTAGTGGGGTTCCGTAAATAGAAGCTAAGGTCGAAAATTGCTCTTGGGTAACTTGCAGGCTGGATGAAACACGGTCATTTAAAAAGTCGAATTGTAAGAGTGATGAGGCTTTTACTGTTCCGGCGATTTGATAAACCTCGAAAGCTTGCACGCCATATTGCAAGATCAGAGCACCTATCCCACAAATCAGGTAGAAATTTAGAAAGCGCTTAGAGCCAAACATGTGCTCTATAATAGGGCCGAACATAACTAAGGAAAACATATTGAAAAAGATATGGCTAAAACCTCCATGCATAAACATGTAGGTAATGATTTGCCACACATTGAAAAAAGGCGAATCGGGATAGAATACGCCGAAAAAGCGGATAGACTGGTCAAAAACTGCAGAGCCAATAAAACAAATCACGTTGATGATTAATAGGTTTTTGACGACTGGTGTAAGATTTGAAAATATACTGTTCATATGTGTTCCTGACGATGTTGTATTTATGTTCTTAATTTTTATTAAATCGCTCCATAAGTTCTTGCAAGGTTATGGTAACGATAATTGGTTTTCCAAAAATGGAGACGCTGGGTGATTCCGTTGCGAAGAGGTTGTCGATGAGTTCTGCCATTTCTTGATTATCCAAGGAGGTGCCTGGTTTGATGGCTGCACTTTTTGCTAAGCTGCGCGCCAAATTGTCCCTTTTGTTAAGTTGTAGAGCATCCTTATTATTTTTAAAATCTTCCAAAAGTTGTTCCAAGATTTTAGCTTCGTTAATACCGGATCCCAAGTCTGCAGGAAGGCCATCGACAATAAAGGTTGTCTTCCCGAAAGGACGCAGCTGAAAACCTAGGGTTTGTATCTCGGACAGCATATCTTCCATGAGGGCGAAGTCAGCACTGCTTAATTCCACGGTTTGCGGGAAAAGGCTCTGCTGGCTGCTTCCTTGATTGTTTTCGAGCTGTTGTATGTATTGTTCGTAAAGAATGCGTTCATGTGCCGCTTGTTGATCGATCAGCATAAAACCCGAATGGATTTGGGAAACGATGAAGCGGCTATGCAGCTGAAAAAACTGCTTTTTGTTTTCCACGGAGTTTCCTTTTGCAAGTCTGCTTTCAGGCGCTGTGGTCGTTTCGCCTTCCGTCGAATGCAGGGATGCCTGTTCGCTCTCTTTCTGTTGGGAGATCTGGTAGAGTGTATCCCAATTTTGAGGAATTCCAGCCTTTTTCTCAAAGCCCTCCGCATAAGCCGATGTGCGGGATTTGGATGAAGCCTTGGCATCTTCAAAAGGGTTAAAATTAGGGTTGAACGATATCGTGGGCGCCTGTATTTCGTCCAAGGGTTTGCTGGTAATCAAGTTTGTAAAACTTGTTTCTTGGTCGAAATCCAAGGTTGGCGCAATGTTATAGCGTCCGATAGACCGTTTCAAGGCCGAGCGTAGAATGGCATAGATTGCCTTATCATCTTCGTACTTGATCTCCGTTTTTGTAGGGTGTACATTGATATCGATTTTGGCGGGGTCAATATCAATAAAGAGTACATATAAGGGAAACGTCTCCGCCGGCAGAATATCCTCGTAGGCATTCATCACGGCGTGGTTCAGATAGGGGTCTTTAACAAAGCGATTGTTGACAAAGAAAAATTGTTCACCACGGGTCTTTTTCGCATACTCTGGTTTACCAATGAAACCGCGAAGCGCGATGATCGTTGTCTCTTCCTCTACCGGCACGAGGCGTTGGTTATAGCTATTCCCGAATAAGTGTACAATGCGTTGTTTCAACGTTTCGGATGGCAGGTGGAAGATCTCATTTCCATCGCTATGCAGACTAAAAAATATGTTGGGGTGCGCTAAAGCTATACGTTGAAACTCATCAATAATATGCCGCATCTCTACAGCGTTACTTTTGAGGAAATTGCGTCGAGCAGGTATGTTGTAAAAGAGGTTTTTTACGCAGATCGTAGTTCCTGAGGGTAAGGCTTCCGGATATTGTTTGATCACTCTTGATCCTTCAATTTCCACTATGGTGCCCAGCTCATCTTCCACACGGCGTGTTTTGAGCTCCACTTGAGCAATTGCGGCAATAGAAGCCATCGCTTCACCGCGAAAGCCCATTGTACGTATTGCAAAAAGATCCTCGGCGCGGCGTATTTTCGACGTGGCATGTCGTTCAAAACACAAACGGGCGTCCGTTACACTCATGCCACAACCATTGTCGATTATCTGGATGAGCGATTTCCCTGCATCCTTTACGATAATCTTGATTTTATCTGCTCCTGCATCAATAGCATTCTCCACCAATTCCTTCACCGCTGAAGCGGGGCGTTGAACCACCTCTCCTGCAGCAATTTGGTTGGCTACCGAATCGGGCAACAACTGAATAATATCTGACATACAGGAACAAAGTTACGAAAATGCTTGCGAAACTGGTACGCTTATCCGAACTTCAAAACCCCGTTCTTCGTCAAAATTAGGCTAAGCTCGTGCAAGATTTTTCCAGATGGATGCAGCAACCCTAATACCCACGAGATGAACACCAATCTGGACCTGCTTTGCACCGACCAGGGGGCATGCTAGTGAAAACAAAAGGGCACTGCCCCTTTGTTTCAATCTTTGTTTTGAATGGCCTTGATTATTCCCTCTAGATTTTCATTGAAAGAGAGGAGTTGTGCGAAGACCTTTTCGTCTTTCCCAAGCCCACCATGTTTGTTGTTTTTACGAAAAATTTCAACAATTTCTTTCCATCGTGCTTCTTCACTTGGCGTTTGCAGGCCTGCCAGTCCCTTTAACTTGAGTAGATTGCTCTCGGTGTCGGCGGTCAGTGTTTGCGATTCACTCTCATAATGTGCCAATACCACCTGCTCGATTTCTTTCGTATTCATCATAGGCACCACTTGGGCCACTAGCTTGCTCATGTTTCTGTAGGAGCCTTGCATTTTAAATGGTGGTTCCGTTCTGTAGCTGTCCTGCATCGCCGCACTGCGTATGTAGCTTTGGTTTACTTTAACCACCGTGTCTCGAATGGTCAGCACGTGTCGCAGCACCGAAAGGAAGTCGTCGATTTCTTGTTTAAGGTAGTTGCCCTCAAGATCAGGAAGCTGGTCAGCATCGGTTTCCACGTAGCGGATAAGTGCATAGAAATCGGCGAAAGACTTTCCTGATATTTTTGCAAGATAGCTATTTTCCATGGCTGCATTTTCGACGAGGCTGAGGTTGAAAAGGTGTTCGGTGTCGCCGATCACATCACCGAGGTTATATACATCTGCACGGTTGGCCAACATGTCAGGTATCTGAAATTTTGCACCGCTCTCGGTATAGGGGTTTCCAGCCATCACGATACAAAAACGCTTACCTCGCAGATCGTACGTTTTACTCTCGCCGTCAAAGATACCGTCGATCTTGCGTTGCCCATCCGCTAGGGATATGAATTTTTGGAGAAATTCGGCACTCAAATGCTGGATATCATCGAGATAAAGCATCACGTTGTCTGCCATTTCTAAGGCTAAGTTTACCTTCTTTAACTCCTCCCGCTCGCCCGATGTTCTTGCCTCAACTGGATCTATAGAGGTGATATGGTGACCAATCGTTGGGCCATTGACCTTAACAAAATGCAGGCCCATGGTTTTGGCTAAGTATTCCATCAGCGTAGTTTTCCCATATCCTGGGGGTGATATCAACAGAAGCATCCCCATGCGTGCGGTACGTTTGTTGTCGCCTGCGGCCCCCAGTTGCTTAGCCAAATTGTTTCCTATCAGCGGGAAGTACACCTCATTAATCAGTTTGTTGCGAACGAAGGAAGTTAATATTTTTGGTTCAAACTCGTTGATCTTGAGCTCTTTTTCGTAGGCCTTGCTAATTTGTTCTTTTAGCGTGGTGAAAGCTGCGTAACGCGGTACGCTTTCTTTGGTAAAAGCGCTCAATTTTTTGATAAAGACATGATAGGGTATACTGTAGCTTCCGTTTTGCAAGGCTGCATGATTACCTTTAAGATTTTCCAACTGTATTCCCTCGTGTGCGAAGACGAGTTGATAGTTGTCGTTCGGAAAGAGGAGGGCAGAGGCCGTTTCAGGTATTAAATGTATCAGTTTATCCCCATTCTTTTGTTGATCGACATACGAATGCAACCAGTTAAGGGCCAAATAAAAGCGATCCATAAGATCAAAATCGTTGCTTTGCACGTCGCTTTCAAAATCTTTGTGAGCTTTCTTTTCGCTTAAAAATCGCAGGAATTCCTGACGTAAATGATCCGCTTGCTCCGCTAGGGCAAACTTTCCGTATTGTGTGAAGGTTTCAAATAAATAAGCTGCCAGTTCGGAAGCTTCAACAGTCGTAACCTCCGTTGGTGTCGGCTTTTTAAGGAGCTGTTTTGATATTTCCGTAATCGTCGACTGGTAGTGGGTGGAGTTTGGAAACGCTTTTAAGACACGGTGCGCGGACTGAATTAAATGTGCTAAGCGCGAGCGCTCCTCTTCGGGAAGACTATGGTAGAAAAGTTGTGCAGAAGCACGTACAGAGCCCTCATAACGTAACAGTTCCAGCTTTTTATCCAGTTTTTGCAGCGCGTGGAATATAGCCAAGGCATCGATGTTGTGCACGCCTTTCATGTAGCTTTCCGAATATTGCTGTTCTACCATTTGATTGATGTAGCTTTCCACATCGAAATTCGACGTATTTTGTGCGGTCAAAAAAGCTTTGTAAGCAAGATACTCTCCGCGGTAAACGGTTTTATTTTCTGAGATCAACTCCTGGTCCCAGATATCCGCATAGGCCAAAAATTCTTCATTCCGTACTTTTTGATAGAAGCTTGTGCCGGTCAGATGGTAGAAAAGCTCTTCGTTTCTCCTTACCAAGGTCAGGCTCAACGATTGCTTGTTGACCGTAAATTTATGTTTGCCAAGGGCGATGATGTTTTCGCCATCCACGTATAGCTCGGACTTATCACGCAGCGTCCGCAACGCATCTTCCTGTGATTTCTTGAGCAAGTTTTCCAAGTTCTCGGCTTTGGAAATATCGTTCAGCGCTTGCAGTTCAGCCACGAGTTGGCGCACCTTGTCGATCATGAGATCCGCCGCATAAAAGCTGAAGATCTCTTCCCGACTTTTGAAGGTGTTGGATTTGTTTTCGACGTTTTTTAACACCCTTAGGCCAATCTGTTCTAAAGCAATTGTACGCTTGTTGATCTGTTCAACAATTTGCTCACGTTTGCTGTTGAAAGCTTTGATGATTTCATCGCGCTTATCTGCAATTTTAAGGGCAAAGTCGTCAAATTCGGAAAACCGGCTCTCCAGTTCCTCAAGTTGTACCAAGGTTTTGGTATAGTATTCTTCTACCTTTTCGGCGGAGGAAGACAGTTCCAAATAATTGGTTACCGATTGTTCGAGTAAGGTGAGCTGCGCAGAAAATTCAGCCGTAGCTTCCTTGCTCTTCAAGGACTGTAGCTTGCGCGTCAGTTGGGCGCGTACCTCATTGAGCGAAGCGAAGATGACCGATATCTTCTCTACAATTTGTGTCGTCTGGGTTGCATCATCGATCTTTAGGCTATGCAGGATGTCTATGAGCAATTCCAATTCGTTGGAGATAGCCGAATTGCCTTCTTCAATGGCTTTGGCATCAAAGGCTTTTTCGATAGCGCCAACAGATTGACGTTGCGCGACGACGCGCTTTTCGTAGCTGTCAAGCGCATCGTCCTTTAAAAGGAACGTAATGGTTTTTTCCGACAGCATCTCAATGATGCTATTTAGATTGGCCAGTATGGCTTCGACCTGATCCAGGTCAATATAGCGGACGTTTTTTAGCTCGATTACTTCACCTAGATGTCTGCGTGCATCGGCAAGTTGGTTCACTAATTGGTCCAACAGGGTGACTGTCGTGCTATCGACTATAAATTGTAATGCTTCCAGCTTCTTCTTTGCTGCGGATAGCTGTTCTTCTGCATGCTTGCGTTGTGCCTGTACTTTGATAAATTCATCGATGGCCGTGTTGGCCACTTCCCGGATTTGCTTGAGTGGATGGGCAAGGTTTTTTAATGCGTCGTCTTCGATCCAAAAATACGAATCCAGTAAGCTAGTGGATTTCTTCAGGATGTCCTCATAAAGCCCTTCGTAACTATCTTCTTTGTACAGTAGTTGGATCACTTCCTGCGCTTCGGCCATAGCCTGCACAATCTGCTTGTTGCCGACCTTGTAAAGCGGGTCGTTTTTCTTTTCTTCGTTTTCCTTCAGGGTGGCCATGTAGGGCGTGTCCCAAATTTGCACCTGATGGTGACGGGTCGCTTCGGCCTCCGTCCGGAAGTAGGTTAAGCTTCCGTCTTGAAATATGGTAAATCCGTTACAGATAATCGGCGTTTCGACCGCCTGCTGAATGATGTTATAGGACATCAAAATGTAGGTGTTCGTTTCCGTTTGCGTGAAGACATATAAAAAGTCTTCGCCATTGGGCGACACAATCTTGCGTAGGAAGGTAACATGCTCGAAGTTTCCCTCGAATAGTTTGTGTGTGCCATTTTGTAGGTAGTAGCCGTTGGCGAATATAATACCTTGGTTGTCCGGTAGCAAGATCGCGGAGTCGTTCAGCGATTTAAGGTTGACCACCTCCTTGGTGCGCTGATTAAACACGTAGGCGCGAAACTCCTCCTGATACGGTTTGATGCGTATAGCGATTAAATTGCCTAAATCAACGTAATGATATTCGGCGTCGTCAAGCTGCTGATCGAGATTTGTTACCTTCTCCGAATAGATACCCTTTCCACTGTCGGTGTTGTCTTCAATCTTGAACGTGATATCGCCATGTAAGGCCTCGATAAATACCTTGTCCAAAATCGATACGTGTGGATATTTCCCTAGACGGCGGTCTTCTAGTCCAGTTTTCGTCCATTCAAATTCAAATTGATCGGGCAAGCGAACTTCATGTATGCTTCGGTCGTCCTGATAGTGCAGTTTTCCATCTTTTATGAGCCACTTGAAAGCTTTCAGATCCGAAGATTTTTTGCTCGTTTGGAAAATCATGTACAGGTAATTCTCTGTCCTGCGAAACCGTGCGAAGATCGAATCTCTGTAGTATTTGTACAGGTTTTGGTAATCGGCTATAAAGGCCGCATCATGGATAAGGTCGAGCGTCTGCGGGATAAATTGATTGTTCTCGAAGAGGTAAATACTGAATACATCATCGAGTTTGATTTCTGAGCGAAGTCCAAAATGAACGTTGTATCCAAAGATACAGATATTCTCCAGGGCGATAATTCCACGGGCAACGCAGTTGTTGTCAGTGGTTATGCGCTGATTTGCTTTCAATACAAATGAGGTCGCATTGAAAATCTCTTTTCTAGCCTGGTTTAAGGCGTGTAACCGTTTTGATAGATCATCCTTCTGCGTCAATAGCCTTTTACGGATGATTTCGTATGCGCCTACATCTAAGCTATTGTTTGTTGCGGTTCCTTCGTTGTTTTCTTGCATTCGTGTACGTAGTCTTGGGTTGCTATCCTTGTTAAATCGTTAAGTATTACGCTTGTCGATTTTGTCCTTCTTGAAATGCTGTTCAGGCGCTATGAGCGCCCGAACAGCATTTTAAATTTTGGGTAAGCCGGTCGCGACCTTGTTTTATAAGCTTATTTTTTTGTTGGAAACGCCTAAATTGTTGGCCAACGAAAATAAGGAGTTGATAAAACCGCTATCTTCCTTATCGGCTGAAGCAGCCTGCTGTAGCTTCAGTAAAGCGGCCGATACGGTCAGGTTTTTGATGTCGTTCGAGGAAATTCCGTATTTGTCTGCTAAGCTCTTTATTTTCTCACCGAGGTCGCCATCGCCATGCTCGCCAATCAATGCATTTTTGATCGCTGTTGCGTGTTTGGAGTTGTCAATCAATTGATCAAAACCCTTCGAGTTTGAAACCTGCCGAACGATGTTCTCGAAGAACATCGTCTCTCCACCAACGATATCGATCTTGGCCGACTTTAGGGCTTCTGACAACACCCCTGCTTGCGCGGTAGCGATATCTTTTTGGATGTTGATATGAGCCATTTCGATATCACGTTCTTTTTGCAGTTGCAATTTAAACTCTTCGTGTTCTTTCCCTACTCCGTCAAGTTGTTTCATTGCAGCCGCTTTTTCTTCGATTCCTTTTGCTTCTGCCAAAGCTTTTTCGCGCACCACTTCTGCCTGGGCCAATCCTTCGGTACGTAAGGCTGCGGCTTTCTTCTCGATAACACTGGCTTCTACGGTGCCTTGCTTTTCTTCGGCTTCCGCTTTTGCGATCATCACTTCCGCTTCTGATAGACCGATAGCAGCCTCTTCTTTCGCTTGCGCTTCGGCGATAATTTTGCGGGCTTCCGCTTCTTTCGATGATGCTTCTTTCTTTGCCTCGGCCTCAATTAGCAACTCTTGTGCTTTTTTCTCGGCGATCTGGCGTGCTGCCTCGGCATCGATCACTTTCTTCGCGGCTTCTTGTTCTGCTGCAATCTTGGCAGCTTCGGCTGCTTTGACCGTAGCAATCAAGCGTTCCTCAGCTTCTTGTGAGGCTGCGATGACCCCAGCTTGCTTCTTACGCTCCACTTCACGGAAGGTTTCCACATCTTTAACCGACTGCTGTTCTTCCACCACGCCTTTTTCTAGTTGGACGCGCTCTTTGATTACATTCTGTATACCTTTTTTCTCCGTTTCGATGGATCGTTCTTTATCTATCTGTGCCAAAGTCACGATGCGCTCCCGCTCTGTTGCTTCCAATGCACGATCTTTTTCCACGCGTTCAGTTTCTACGGCGTCAGTCCTCAATTTAGCTTTCTCGGCAATGATAATCTGGCGCAACTTGTTTTCTTCCTGTATTGCGAGCTGTTCTTCCGTTGCAATGCGTACGGTTTCCGACTTCAGGCGCTCTTCTTCGCGCACTTTCGTGATCTCGGCGTCCTCACGCGCTTTGATGTTGTCGATCTCCCGGCGTTGCCTTTCTTCTTTCTCTGCCAGTTGCCTGTCGAGTTCCAAGATTGCTTCCCGCGCTTCCACATTTTGTTTGCGAATAACTTTCTCCTCGTCTCGGCGTATCAAGTTGGCGTGGATGTTCTGCTGGGCAGTAAGTTCTGTTATTTTCTTGATACCTGCAGAATCCAAGATGTTGTCCGGGCTCAAAAATTTCAGCTCCGTTTGTTCCAAATAGTCGATGGCGCAGTCGTCCAAGATATAACCGTTTAGATCTGTGCCGATAATATTTAAGATCTCTTCCCGAAATTCACGGCGTGCTTCGTACAGTTCGATAAAATCGAATTTCTTACCCACTGTTTTCAGTGCTTCGGAGAATTTGGATTCAAAAATGTTTTTCAAGGTTTCCGGCTCGCTCGCGCGGTCGCAGCCCAAATTCTGCGCGACATTGATGACGTCGTCAACGGATTTGTTCACTCGTACGAAGAAGGCCACCTTGATATCCGCACGGATATTATCTTTACAGATAAGTCCGTCATGCTGCATACGAGCGATTTCGATTTTTTTGACGGAGATGTCCATGATCTCCATTTTGTGGAATACGGGTACCACATACATTCCTTTGTTAAAGGCCACACTGGAGCCCCCAACACCGGTCCTCACGATAGCTTTTCCTTGTGGGATTTTTTTATAGAACATACTGAGTACCACAAAAAATGCCAAAACAAGGAATACGACTACGCCGACGGCGATCAAAACTAATCCCGTAAGTCCGTCTACAAATAATAAAGTGCTGCTTGTCATTGATTCAGATAATTTAGATGCTGTGTAAGTTTATTTCTTTTTTAACGTAATAGATTTTTCTGTCCGCTGTTTCGCCTGTAATAACCACTTGCTCGCCGTAAGCGATTTGGTCACCATTATGGCTTTTCACCGGTAGCCGTATCACATCGCCAGCAATAATGATCTCTACGGATCCGATGCGGTCTTCTGCTACAGAGGTGCGCATGGTGCCCGAGCGCCCTAAGAAATCGTGCGGCTCTTCGCCCGCATAGCCGACCTTTTTGTATAGCTTGGCGACAGGGATGGTAACGTAGTGCATGAGCATGTAGGTCAGGATGAAGATCGGGATCAAGATAAGCACCGACTTCCATCCAAATTGGGCGAGGTTCAAGGCTATCGAGGAGGCGATGGTGATCAGCCAACCGATGAATTTGAACAAGGTGACAATCACCATAAAAGGTGCTTTTCCAATATTGATAAAGTTCATCGCTTTTGATAGTAAGGTAGTTTCGCCATCGCGCTGCATATCTGGATCGTCGGGGCTGTCCACTTCGTGGACGTCTGCACCGTCAAAGTCTATGTCTGCATCTGCATCGCCAAAATCAAAGCCGTCGCCGATCAGCATGGTAAAAAGCCAATAGACGAGCGAGATGCCTGTC
This sequence comes from Sphingobacterium griseoflavum, assembly GCF_014653155.1. GTDB lineage: Bacteria > Bacteroidota > Bacteroidia > Sphingobacteriales > Sphingobacteriaceae > Sphingobacterium > Sphingobacterium griseoflavum. The sequence continues at coordinate 152,490 of NZ_BNAF01000009.1, forward strand.
AGCACGGTCATGATGGCGTTTGGTAGCGGGTTAAAGAGCAAATGTAAGATAGCGTCCATGTGAACTGAAAGATTTAGTTAATGGGTCGTTTAAATGTATAGTGAAACGTCCAAGACGTGCCGCTCACAGCAAGGTCTTGCATAGCGACAAGTTCCCATCCCTCTTGGCCGAGCGTATTCAGGATGTTATCCAGTTCTTGCGGATCCAGTTTCTTTTGCCAAAAACCCTTTGGCTCTACTTTTACGGTTTTGTATTCAAATCTTTTCATCATCATTTAATTCCCATTTGTTTTTTTAATGCTGTTAGTTCGTCTTGTATAGCCTGCTGTTCATCCGGGAGTTCGCTCTTGTTTTGTGCCATCTCGGCGTATGCTTCTGCCAAAGCTTCATCGTTGGCTACCTTACGTTTTACTCGCTGCAACATATCAAGCGTACTGTTGCTGTCCATGTTGGCCATCTGCTGGTTGGCTAAGGAGGCGGCCTCGTTTACCTTTTGCTTGGCACGGAGGGTGGTCAGCTCTTTTTCCCATTTCGCAATATTGTATTTCAGCACGTCGATATGCTTGTGTACTTCCTGCAGCTTGCTAGTTTGTTCCAGCAGTTCTGCCTGCAGCTCCTGCGTATCTTCCACGAGTCTTTTCTTAGTGAGTAGGGCCTCGCTAGCCATTTTTTCACCTTCCGTTGCGGTGAGTTCGCCTGCTTGAGCCTTGGCTAATGCGCGTTTTGCCTTTTCGGCAAGCGTATTTGCTTCCTGCTCTTTGTCGCGGACGCGGCTTTCCGTGCGGATAATCGTCGCCCGTACTTTAGCGGCAGATTCCACCGTGTCACTGAGCTGCTTTTTCATATCACGAATGCCCTGTTCACTCAGGCTGATAGGGTCTTCCATTCGTTCCACAAGAGCATGGATTTCGGCTTGCCCGATTTTTAAGAGTCTTTTGAAAATGTTCATCACATCTATGGTTTTGAAAATTGTATAAGTTGTTCATAATACTCGCTAAGCAATAGGGACAATGAATTGATTGCCGCGTCAAATTCGTTTTGATCAAGGTTATGCACCTGTAGGGTGTAGCGGTAGATCACTTTTTTGCCGTCTTCGGTCAGTGCAAAGCCTCCATGGATAATATCACGGTTCTTGATAAGTAAAGCTTTGAAGACTTCCGACCTTTCATCAACGAGCGTAAAAAGATACAATTCGAAAATAATAACTGGGGGCGCGACGCCAATGATGAGGTTTCGTATGCCGTCGGCATCGCTCTCGATCATGAAAAAGCCTTCTTGCTCGTCTTTTTTGCTGATGCTGAATCCACTGTTTTCTATATATTTTTCGACCTTACTAAATTGCATTGGCTAATTAAATTGTATATTTGCTTATATTCTTTGCATAAAGATAGTTAATGCAAAATTATTTTGCAAAAAAAAGTACGATTTCTTTTTAAAATAAATGACGATGAGCCAAATTGGAAACAATATTAAGAAGTTGAGAAGTGTGAAGGGGCTGAGCCAGCAGGCATTTGCAGACCTGTTTGGATTAACTAGGGGCAATATTTCATCGTACGAGGAACGGCGCGCTGAACCAAAAATCGAAGTGATGCTGCAGGTTGCAAAATATTTTAGCATACCGATTGCTGAATTGTTGGAAAAGCAGCTTACCGTAAATGAAATTTTGAATTTTGAAGATTATTTTCCGTCGGACCCGCTCACGATAGAGACGGGAACCTTGGCCAAAATTCCGTTTTTAGATCGGGATTATTTTCGGCATTACGATGGCTCTGCTGCAAGCTTGGATAGCCGGCCGTCTATATACCTGCCACTCGATAGTAACAATAAATTTCTTGCAATAGAGAATAGTTCTTTCATTCCCCACCCAGTTGGTTTTGCCTTCGAGGAACATATGATTTTGTTCTTTGAGCAGGTTAGGGTAGATATCCTACATACTTTAGGTGATCATTTCGGCTACTTTGGTGGCGATACGCCCTTTTTCGGTCGATACGATTTGGCAGGGAAGGAGATTGGCCTGGTGCTGAATGATTGGAAGAAGGAGGTGTATACCGCTGAGACAGCTCCGCACTTTTGGAAGCTGTTTGGGAAGTTTGAACGGGTGATGTAGTAGAAATAACGGAGATGGCTTAAGCCATCTCCAGTTTTAAAAATCGTGCTGTTTCGTTTTTCTTTTGTTTAATGAGGTCTTCTGGAACTCCGGCAAACATCAACTGTCCGCCATTTTTGCCGCCCTCAGGCCCCATGTCAATTACCCAATCGGCGGTTTTTACGACGTCGAGGTTGTGCTCGATAATCAATACCGTGTTTCCACGGTCAACCAAGCGGTTGATTACGCCAAGCAATACATTGACGTCTTCAAAATGAAGTCCGGTGGTGGGTTCATCTAAGATGTAAAAAGTGTTTCCAGTATCTTTTTTTGAAAGCTCTGTTGCTAATTTCACACGCTGTGCCTCACCGCCAGATAGCGTCGTCGAGGATTGTCCGAGTGTGATATAACCTAAGCCCACGTCTTGGAGGGTTTTGATTTTTCTGTAGATCGATGGAATATTCTCAAAAAAAGTTACCGCTTCGTCGATGCTCATATCCAACACATCGGAAATCGATTTTCCACGGTAGCGTACTTCCAGCGTTTCTCGGTTATAACGTTTTCCTTGACACGTCTCGCAAGGTACCTGCACGTCCGGCAAGAAATTCATTTCGATAATTTTCATACCGGCACCTTGGCAGGTTTCGCAACGTCCACCTTTAACGTTGAATGAGAAACGTCCCGGCTTATAGCCGCGGATTTTCGCTTCAGGAAGCTGCACATATAAGGTGCGGATATCTGAAAAGACCCCAGTATAGGTCGATGGGTTTGATCGTGGCGTGCGTCCAATAGGGCTTTGATCGATCTCAATAACCTTGTCGATATGCTTCAAGCCCTCGATAGATTTATAGGGCATTGGTGCAGTCTTCGCACGGAAGAAATGTTTGTTCAAGATGGGGTATAAGGTCCCAGTGATGAGGCTGGATTTCCCTGATCCGGAAACACCAGTTACCAAGATTAACTTTCCTAAAGGGAAATCGACGCTGACGTTTCGCAGGTTATTTCCGGAAGCCCCTTTTAAGGAAAGCGTATGTCCGCTTCCGGCGCGACGTTCTTTAGGAATCGCTACCTCGCGCTGTCCATTGAGATAACTCGCCGTAAGGGAGTCGGCTTTCATAATTTCTTTTGGTGTGCCTTGTGCCACTACTTCTCCGCCATGTACACCTGCTTCAGGCCCCATGTCAATCACGTAGTCGGCGTGCAAGATCATATCTTTGTCATGCTCTACTACCAGTACCGAGTTGCCGATATCACGCAGATTCTTAAGGGAGTTGATCAGCCGTTCGTTATCACGTTGGTGTAGCCCAATGCTAGGCTCGTCCAGTATGTACAGCACATTGACCAGTTGCGAACCGATCTGCGTGGCCAAGCGTATACGCTGGGCCTCTCCGCCCGACAGCGTTTTCGAGGAGCGATCAAGCGTCAGATAGCTCAACCCAACGTCCAATAGGAAGCCAATTCGTGCACGAATCTCTTTTAAGATCTCTACTGCGATCGTTCGTTGACGTTCATGGAGACGTTCCTCAATGCCATTGAACCACTCCTTCAAGCTACTGATATCTAAAGCTGCCAGCTCGGAAATATTCTTGTCGTCTATTTTAAAATGCAAGGATTCTTTTTTAAGCCGCGCTCCATGGCAGACGGGACAAGTAACTTTTGTGCGAAAGTCATCCAACACTGGTGCATCGTCGCTGCTTTTGCCATTTATCTCCTCCAACATCTTAAAGATGCCGGAGAACTGTACTTGGTATTCGCGGGATCCATAACTGCCGTAAGAAACTGTGAGGCTCATTGGCTCGTCCCCGCCGAACAGCAAGGTATTTAGCTGTTCATCGGACAATTTCTCTACCGCTGTGCTGAGACTGAAGTCCATTTTCTTGGCGACGGCTTTAATCACCTGGAACGACCACGATTCCCGAACGGGGCCTAAAGGTAAAATTGCACCTTTTTGTATACTCAGTTTTTTGTCGGGCACCACGATATCCTTATCAATTTCGAAGATGTAGCCTAACCCATCACATTTAGCACAGGCGCCATAGGGCGAGTTGAATGAAAAGGTGTTAGGTTGCGGTTCGTCGTAGGATATTCCAGATTCCGCATCCATCAGGTAGCGGCTAAAGAAATGTTCGCGGCCTTCTTTGTTTGCTATTTTAATGATCCCTTTTGCTGTCTTCATCGCTTGCATCACGGAAGTATAGAGCCTTTTGCGGTCACCTTCAGACGCATAGAGACGATCTACCACGGTTTCTATATCGTGTATTTTATAGCGGTCGACTTGCATCTTGGGCGCGATATCCAAGATCTCGCCATCCACGCGAACCTTTGTGTAGCCCTGTTTACGGATTTGCTCAAAAAGCTCGCGGTAATGTCCTTTTCGGCCTTTTACAACGGGAGCCAAAATGTATATGGGCTCGTCTTTGAATTCCTCCATGATCTTTTCGACAATCTGCTCCTCCGACATCCGTTGCATAAGTTTACCCGTCGCATAGGAGTATGCTTCGCTTGCCCGCGCATATAGCAAGCGCAAAAAGTCATAGATTTCGGTGATTGTACCCACCGTGGATCTTGGGTTTTTGTTGGTGGTTTTTTGTTCGATGGAAATTACCGGGCTTAATCCAGCTATCTTGTCTACATCCGGACGTTCCATTCCACCCAAAAACTGCCTGCTGTATGCAGAAAAAGTTTCCATGTATCGACGTTGGCCCTCCGCATAGATCGTATCAAAGGCTAAAGAAGATTTTCCGCTGCCACTTAATCCGGTGATAACGACCAATTCGTTGCGCGGGAAGCTAACATCAATGTTTTTAAGGTTGTGTGCTCGCGCACCAAAAACTTCGATTTCATGCTGTTCACCTAAATCTATATGGGTTTTCTGCTTGGAGGAACTCATGCCGTTTTGTTCTGAATTTTGCAAGTGACAAAGGTACAGAAATTTAAGCGGAGTAGTCGCAAGGGCAAGTGCCGAAATGATAAAATTTGATTTTTAAATGATAGCTGAACTCTTTGGCCAGTAATTTGTATTATTGAATGTATTAAACGGGGAAATAATTTTGAAAAAACTAGACCTGACAAAGCAAGATAAAGAGGTGGTGGAACAAGCGTTGACCTATTGGAGAGATCACGCTATGTTAGACGAGCAGAAAGTAGAAGAGCTCAAAAGAAGCATTGATGAGAAAGGGTTCGAATGGAAGATTCTCGCGCGCTACGCTTTTTGGGTCGCCTTGGTGTCGCTTGTTTTTTCTGTCCTTTCCTTATTTGCCGACGATGCGCTGGTACGCTTCGTGGAGCGGTTCTATGAAACACCTAACATCGTCTTCTGCCTATTTTTTGCGGGGTTGGCTATTGTTTTTTACATGCTGGGATTTCGAAATAAAAAGAAATACCCGGCAAACACTTTTTCCAATGAAACGATGATGTTGGCAGGATCTTTTTCTACGGCGGCGTGCATAGGCTTTCTAGGGCAGGTGCTCGATCGTAGTACAAGTCAATATACCTTCTTATTCCTCCTTTCAATTTTCGTCTATGCGGTTTTATCAGTCAAGTTGAATTCCAAACTTATTTGGGTGTTTACACTGGTGGCATTAGGAGTTTGGTTTGCCACGGAGACGGGCTATCATAGTAATTGGGGGTTCAAATTTTGGGGGATGAATTACCCGTTACGATTTACGTTGTTCGGCCTTTTGCTTACCGCCTTCTCGATTTGGGGTCAGCCAAAAGTGCAGGTGCTCCAGCCTTTCCAACCGACGAGTTATGTGGTGGGTCTCCTGTATAGTATGATTGCACTTTGGTGTTTGTCCATTTTTGGAAACTACAGTAGTTTTGACGCTTGGACACAGGTGCGGCAATACCATATTTTGTATTGGGGCGTTTTGGCCACAGCGCTTTCGTTGGGTTTGGCACTATATGGAATGAAAATGAAAGATACAATATCGCGTGACATAGGTTTTGTTTTTTTTATCCTCAACCTATACACGCGATTTGTTGAATATCTCTGGGACAACATTAACCGGACGGTTTTCTTCCTCCTACTGGCTGTCTCCTTTTGGTTTGTCGGTCGGTGGGCCGAAAAGGTATGGAGTAACGATCAGACTAGCCGAAGTTAATGCTATAGGTGATATCCACGCCGCCTGCGGCCAACATATCGTGTACCGAGCAATATTTTTTCACGGCCAATTCAGCTGCTTTCTGGGCCTTTTCTTCGTCAATTTTTCCTGTTAGCGCGAAGGTTATGTGAATATGGGTAAAGATATTTGGAATTTCTTCGCGGCGTTTTCCTTCCACTTCTACACTGATATCCGTAATTTCTTGCCGCTGTTTTTTGAGGATGCTGCTCAGGTCAAATACGCTGCATGATCCTAGGGCCATGAGCACCAATTCCATTGGGCGCACGCCTTTTCCTTCTCCACCGATGCTCTCCGATCCATCGATGTTTACTTTAACTGAAGAAAGCGCACTTGACGCTTCAAAGTGTACCGCCTGGTTTTGGCGGTTTAGTTGTATTTTCATGCCATTTCGGATTTAATGCCTTGTCAGATCAGCGCTGTTTTGCAAACTCTTCTATAGGCTACTTTTTCATAAAGGACCTTTGTTCAAAGATAGGCTTTACAAGTAACAAAAGAAAGTTGTCCTAACCGGTTTTGATAAGGCTCCTTGGTATCCATGTTAAGGGGTTGAGATTTCCAGATGCATGCAATAATATGCAATAGCCCAGCCGTTCTTAAGAGCTGGGCTTTGACAGGCTACATGTCTGCGCGCAGTATTAGGGGAATTTTACACCGCGGTATTTTGTTGCATCCACCTTGGGGATACGACTTTTGTATTTGCTATTGATCGCGTCAATGAAAAGATTAGCTATGAGCGCATTGCCCATTGGTGTTAAATGTATGCCGTCCAATGAAAATGCATTGCCGGTAATAAAAGATGCATTGACGCCTATACCGTTATAGAGGATGCCGGGACTTTTCACACGGTTCAGATAAGCTTGAGCATCCGCGAGTGCCAAATTTTTGTTATTGGCGGTCGTCTTAATGATGTCATTGAACGCTGTCACGCGTGCCGCAATTTCGGAAACTTCATCCTTATCGAGCACAAATCGATCAGCTAACGGATTCTGCGGAATCAAACCATAACCGGGGATACCATTGCTGGTCTTGCCCAAGGTGTCCGTAGGGAATCGAAGCGTAAAGAGATCTTCACTGGTTGCTTGCCTCGGGCCTGCTGCGGTTTGGATATAGATTTTAGTAAACTGGCCACCGGTGCTGGCGGATACACCGGCCTCTAAGCGGGCCGTTGTTACTGTATTGAAAAACGGAATGCTCGTGACGGTGGGGATGGTTGCCACTACACCTTTGCGATTGTTCTCCGTTAATTTGTCGATGAATGTTGTGTATCGAGCACTAAATGTGTTTATGCTGGTCAACGTTGTGGTAGGGTCTTGTGGGTTTTCAAAAGCTCCGTTCATGGCATAGCCAAGTACATCATTATTGCCTAGCCAAAAACTGAAAAACGTGTGGTTTTTAGTAGAGACGAAGTCAAAGTAAGTTCTTTGATTAACCTCAGTGTCGGTCAGTAGGCGTTCGAAATACATGTTCAGCGAACCAAAAGGCGGGGCGAAGGCAAGGTCCAAACGCATCCCCGGCACGCCAAGATTTTCTATTTCTCCGGTGAATTTAGCTAACCTATTTTCTGCGCGATAAGCTAAGTTTGTCGTGACATTAGTCGTTTGCGGTTGTCCATCTACCAAGGCGGTCAACTGCAGATAACCCGAACCATTTCGTTGTTCTTGGGAAAAGAAGGGGCTGCGAAATTCGCCACCGCCAACCTGTTTGAGCTGTTCTGCAATCAAATTGGGATAAGCAACCTCTTGTCCCTCGAGATAGAGACCACCGTCCGCAAATCCTGCGGTTAGCGAATTTCCAATGGCGACGTATTTGGTGAAATCTGCTTCTCCTGCCTGCGCTTCGAAGCTATCTATTTCCGGTTTACAGGAGTAGGCCAGCGCCAAGACGGTGAAACCGATATATAACGACGTGTAATTTAATGCTCTTTTCATGTTGATTACCATTTATAAGTTAGCGATAAGCCTGGTGCATGGATATTTGTTTTGTACGTTCCTGAAAGGCCAGTAGCAGCGCTCGTGACAGAGCGTTCCAAAAGATGCTGAAAAACGTAGGCTCCCGTGATGTCCCATCGATCGTTGATGTCGTAGGTGAATCCCACAGATCCCATCACCCGGTTATTGTCCGGTGTTTCCGGGGAGACATAGGGGCCTCGCACGGGCGAGTAGACATAGCCCGCACCTGCCCGAAGGGCTAGGTTATCAGTAGTCTGGTAATTTATACCCACCTTCCCAGAGAAGGCGTTTTCGTAATTTTTCTCTTGTCTGGTATCTTGTAGGAGAGGGGTGTTGTCTTTGTAATCGAATACCAGTTCCTTATAGATGTCGTATCCAATCAGCGTGGCGTCAGCTGCGATATCCACTTTTTCGCCGACAGGAAATGCCAAGCCTAGATTAAACGATGCAGGTAATGGTAGTTCGGCATCAAATGTCGTGTTGGGGAAAGATGCTGCAACTGCTGCGGGTACCGTAAACTCAGCATCCCCATCCCTCAATTTAGTAACGACTTTTGAGCGGTAGCTCAACGATATGGCAAACTCATTCTCCAAGTGGTAGTGCACACCTACATTAAATCCCATGCCAGTACCTACGCCTGTAAGCTGTGCTTGTGCAGGCTGTCCGTCGTTGCCAGCAATTGGGAGGGAACGCGACAGATCCACTTGCCCGAAATTGTACACAAATCCACCACCGATACCGAAGTTTTCGGTGATTTTAAAGCTCAGGGTAGGTTGAATGAATATGGCTCGCAATTGCAAATGATTTAGTTCATAGCGGCCAGGCCATTCGTTTCCCCAATCTACAGACCCGCCAAAAGGGGTGTACACGCCTAGGCCGGCTTTCCACCAGCTGTTGCTGGGGCCGAAGGTAGCGAAGGCCGCGAAAGGCGGCGTGATCCTAAATTTCGTGTTGTGCACATCGCTACTGCCGCGTTCTTGGAACGCAGATCGGTACATCACGCCACTCGCACCAACGGTGATCGCGTTGTGATCCATTTTCGACAAAGCCCCTGGACTATAGAAAATAGAGGCCTCATCAATAAAAAGTGCGGAACCGGCGCCTGACATGCCTACGGCTTTTTGGCTTTGTGTGTTTACTTGCGACCCTTGTGCCCATAGCAGGCTAGGGCTGGCTAGCATCAATCCGAGTAGTAATCTTTTCATACAAATACTTTTTGGTTAGCGGATTTTGTACCGTTAAAATAATATGCTAACATAGTATTTTAAATATAAGAAAGCAAATGTTTGGCTAAAATAAATACATCGATTTTAGCGGTTTTCAAGATTCTTTAAATGAAAAACAGTTGTTTGTAAAATGGTTGCCTAATTATTGTACCTATCCACGTTTTTTTATAGGTGCAAAAATCATTCCCTAAAATTTGAAAAACAATCATCATCGGTCGTTAAGCAGGCAAAACAGCCGTTGTTTATGCTGGAGGTTTGTGTCCGTGTATTATCCTGGTATGTAACGTTTGGCGATGCAGTAGGCTGAAAGCAGCATTTCTGTGCGAAAAAAACAAAAAACATACTAAAGTACTAGACTAAAAAAATTAAATTTGCTCATCATGGAAAAAGATCAATCTAAAGTTATCCGGGAGCAGGCTCCAAGATCGGCAACGCGCGAGCATTCCGTCCCGCTATATTTGACATCAAGTTTTATTTTCGACAGTGCTGAGCAGGGAAGGGCGGTTTTTGCGGAGGAGGAAGAAGGGATGGTGTATTCGCGCTATGCAAATCCGAATACCACCGAGTTTATTAACAAAGTTTGTATCTTGGAAGAAGCGGAGGCTGGCTTGGCATTTTCATCAGGGATGGCGGCCGTGTTCGCATCTTTTGCGGGCTTTATCCGCAGCGGTGATCATATTGTTTCTTCCCGCGCTATTTTCGGATCCACTCATCAGTTGTTTACACAGCTATTTCCGAGATGGGGGGTAACACATACCTATGTGGATGCGATAGACAACGATGCTTGGGAAAGCGCGATACAGCCCAATACCAAGATTTTATTCTTAGAATCACCGTCAAACCCGGGATTGGAATTAGCAGATCTATCGTTTTTGGGTGCATTGAAGTCGAAATATCCCCATATTATTTTTGCCATTGACAATTGCTTTGCCACACCATATTTGCAGAAGCCTTTACAATACGGTTTTGACCTGTCTATCCATTCGGCAACGAAGTATATGGATGGACAGGGACGTGTGCTTGGCGGTGTAATCGTCGGTAAAAAAGAACTTATTGAGCAACTGATGTTTTTTATACGGCATACCGGTCCTGCCATGTCTCCATTCAATGCCTGGGTGCTGTCCAAAAGTATAGACACTTTGGGTTTGCGTATGGACAGGCACTGCAGCAACGCGTTAGCACTTGCTGAATCTTTGGAAAAGCATGCGGAAATTGTGGATGTCAAATATCCTTTTTTAGCATCTCATCCGCAGCATGAATTGGCGATGAGGCAGATGAAGGCAGGTGGTGGTATTGTGACGTTCGAGGTGGCAGGTGGCAAAGAGCGGGCTTACAGGTTTTTGGACGCGTTGAAAATGATTCTATATACCTCCAATTTGGGCGATGCCCGTTCAATCGCCACACATCCCGGATCGACAACGCATTCAAAATTATCAGAGCAAGAGCGCCTTGATCTTGGTATCAAGCCTGGGAGCATTCGGCTTTCGGTAGGCATTGAGGATAAAGATGATATTATTGGGGACATTCTGCAAGCATTGGAAGAAACGAAATAGGGAAGATTATTTTCCTTCCCTATTTTAAATAGGCCTGTTACAAGGCAGCCAATGCTTTTTCGTAGTTTGGCTCTTCTGTTGTTTCAGGTACCTGTTCGGTGTACGTTACATTTCCGTTTTCGTCAATTACCACAACGGACCTGCTTAATAGACCTGCCAAGGGGCCGTCCGATATTTTAAGCTGGTAAGCGTCAGAAAAATTACTGTCTTTATATTCAGAAAGGGATACCACATTTTCTATACCTTCTGCTGCACAAAAGCGACCCTGTGCAAAAGGTAAGTCGCGGGAGATGCATAGCACAACTGTGTTGTCCAATCCGGCGGCTTTTTCATTGAATGTACGTACCGAGGCGGCACATGTTCCGGTATCCACACTAGGGAAGATGTTCAAAATGATTTTTTTTCCTTTGAAGTCACTTAACGTTTTCTCTGACAGGTCTCCTGCGGTCAACTTAAAATCTGGTGCGGTTGTACCCACCGCCGGCAATTCACCCTGCGTATTGATTGCCGTACCTTTGAATGTTATTTTTGCCATTTTTTACAAATTTGTATAATGTGCATTAAGGTACAAAATATAATTTACATGGCATGAGCCACGCCTGCTGTATCAATCATAAGCGTCTCTTTTTGGAGAATTATCATAAGTGATTTGTGTTGTTCCTTTTCGGATAGATGCTTGGTGATTTGTTGATTAATCCATTGTTGTATTAACTTAGCTTGCTATCGAATTGACTATTCCACCGGTTTTTTTGCTCATGACATAATCTTGCTTTTTTAATGTTCTGAAAAAGTACTTGCCATATCTCATCAATTATTATTATTTTAACCCGTTCAACTACGCTCTCATGAAAAGATATAAATTGTTTTTGTTTTCGTTCATGTTGCCATGTTGCTTGCTGGCACAAGAGGCGCCCAAGCCATATGGTGCTTTACCTTCTGAACGGCAGTTACGGTGGCATGAAATGGAGACTTACTGTTTGATACATTTTACCCCGACGACGTTCCAGAATAAAGAATGGGGTTATGGCGATGCCGATCCAGCGATTTTTAATCCACAGCATTTCGATGCACAGCAGATTGCTGCCGCTGCGGCGGCGGGTGGATTTAAGGGGCTTATTTCGGTTGCAAAGCACCATGATGGATTTTGCCTCTGGCCAACAGAAACAACTAGCTACAGCATTGCAAGCTCGCCGTACAAGAATGGACAGGGCGATATGGTCAAAGACTTTATGTTGGCAACTCGTGGGCAAAACATGCAGTTCGGCGTTTACCTCTCTGCTTGGGATAGAAATGATGTGCGCTACGGAACACCCGCTTACGCAGATGCCTATCGCACGCAACTGACCGAATTGATGACGCTATATGGCCCGCTGTTCACATCGTGGCACGACGGCGCCAACGGAGGAGATGGGTACTATGGTGGGCGGAATGAGAAGCGGATCATCGACCGTACTACCTACTATGCTTGGTATGAAAAGACTTGGCCTATCGTGCGGGAGAAACAACCTATGGCGATGATTTTTTCGGATGTGGGACCAGATATGCGCTGGGTGGGAAATGAGCATGGTTTTGCGGCGGAGACCAGTTGGGCAACCTTTACGCCCAAGGGAATCGATGGGAAGCCTCCCGTGCCCGGACAATCTGATTATTCAGAGTCTCCATCTGGAACCCGGAACGGCAAGTATTGGATCCCAGCAGAATGTGATGTGCCCCAGCGTCCAGGGTGGTTTTATCATGCAGATCAAGACAATAAAGTGAAAACGCCAAATGAGCTTTTTGAAATTTATCTGAAATCAGTCGGTCGCGGAGCAAATATGAACCTCGGTCTAGCTCCGATGCCGGATGGATACCTGCATGCCAATGATGTAAAGTCGCTGAAGGCATTTGGCAAAAAAGTGAAAGCCACCTTTGCCAAAAATTTAGCAAAGGATGCGACGGTTGTCGCTTCCAACGTACGTGCAAATGTTGAAAGCTTTGCTCCAAAATGGATATTGGACGAGGATCGTTACAGTTATTATGCATCAGACGATACCGTGTTGAATCCCACGTTGACTTTGTCGCTGGACGGAGAGAAAACCTTTGACATTATTCGTTTAAGAGAAAACATCAAACTTGGTCAAAGGATTGATAGTGTCTCGGTTGCTGTGTATCAAGATCGGGGATGGCGACATTTAGCTTCCGCTACCAGCATAGGAGCTAACAGGTTGATCAAATTGCCGCAGCCTGTGAAGGCGTCCAAATTGCAGGTAAGGCTGTATGCCCCTGTAGCACCAACACTGAGTGATTTCGGTCTTTTCTATGAATTTGTGGAGGATTTTGCCTACGATCAGACCGTCGAGGCCGAGCGTAGATTGACGACAAAGGATTTCAGGATAAAGAATTTTAAAGGTCTACCAAAGGCGATTGACGGGCGTAATGAAACTTTTGAAGCAATCAGTTCCCCAGCGAGCGGCGTCGTATTTGAATTGAAGCAACCGATCTCTGCCATCGCATACTTGCCACGGCAAGATGGCAAAACAGATGGTGTGGTGTTGCGCTATGAAATAGCGAGCAGTAGCGACGGTAAGAATTGGACGTTGCTGAAAGCTGGCGAGTATGCCAACATCAAAGCAAACCCCATCGAACAAGTTGTTACTTTTGAGATGCCTGTATCGGCTAAATTTGTTCGGTTTATGCCGAAGGAAACGGTTGGTGGAACCTTTTCGGTGGCTGCTTTTTCACTTTTTAAATAGATCAAGATGATACGTTTCTCTATTTTTTTACTGCTCGCAGCGGGTTCTTTTGTAAACATGGAACTGAAAGGGCAATCCCTGACCATGTGGTACGATAAGGCTGCCGAACGGTGGGAGGAGCATGTCCCCTTGGGCAACGGCCGTCTTGGGATGATGCCAAGCGGAAAGGTGCATGACGAATCTATTGTGCTCAATGAAATCTCTATGTGGTCGGGAAGCCCAGAAGATGCCAACAATTATGAGGCATACAAAAGCGTTTCTCCGATACAGGAGCTGTTGTTTGCCGGAAAAAATGATGAGGCGGAGCGTTTGGTCAACCAGTATTTCGTGTGTCGCGGCGCCGGATCTGGACATGGGCGAGGCGCCACTGTTCCGTATGGTTCTTTTCAGAATTTCGGTTACCTCAATTTTCTGCACGACATCCCTGGTACAGTGTCTGACTATACACGTACGCTAGACATATCGCAAGCCCTGTCCACAACAGCATTTAAAGCTGGCAACGTACGTTACCAACGAGAATACTTCACCTCGTTTGACAAAAATATCGGGGTGATTCGGTTGACGGCCACTAAGAAAAAAGCAGTTAGCTTTGCGACTCATTTTTACCGCGACGAGCGTATACGGGATATGCATGTGACGAAAGACGGGTTCAATTGGTGGGGTACATTGCCTGATGGGAAAGGTGGCGATGGCCTCCAATTCGCGGGACAAGTTCGCATCGAATCAAAGGGTGGTACGCGAAAAGTCTACGACAATCAACTCATTGTCCAAGGGGCCGATGAGGTTTTAATTTATATCACCGCATCTACCGATTATTATGAACACGATCCAATCCAGGTCAATCAATCGGTGCTCCACAATGCTGACCGCTGGCGGTTCAAGAGCTTGTTGGCTCAACATCAAAAAAAGTATAAGCAGGTGTTCGATCGTGTCGCTATAGACCTCAGAGACGCGCAACGCAAAGACACGGTTCCTACAGATGTCCGCATCAAACGGTTTTTTGAGAACCCTGCACAAGACAATGGGATGGCCGCTTTGTATTACCAGTTTGGTCGTTATTTAAGTATTTCAAGCACCGCACCGCAAATAGAGAAAGCCCTACCACCTAATCTGCAAGGATTGTGGGCGCATGAAATACAAACGCCTTGGAATGGTGACTACCACCTCAACATCAACGCACAAATGAACCATTGGGGCGTTGAAACGGGTAATCTTTCCGAGTACCATCGCCCATTCATTGATTTGATCAAACGCATCGCAAAATCTGGAGAGCTTACAGCAAAGGCCTATTACAATGCACCCGGCTGGGTTGTATACATGATGACCAATGTATGGGGATATTCTGCTCCGGGCGAACAAGCATCTTGGGGCGCAAGTACCGCTTCTGGCTGGCTTTGTAACCATTTATGGCAACACTACCTTTTTACGCAAGACAAAGATTATCTGGCTGAAATCTATCCTGTTCTGAAGGGTGCTGCGGTATTTTACGAGGCCACACTGGTACGGGATCCAAAAACCGGATGGTGGGTAACCTCTCCCTCTGTTTCTCCGGAAAACGCATTCCGGATGGCGAATGGTAACACCGCTGCTGTGGTAATGGGTCCTACTATCGACAATCAGATCGTGCGGGAACTATATGAGTCGGTTTTAGAGGCTGACAAGATTCTGCACTTGCAAGACCCTTTTGTTACCAAATTAAAAGAACAGTTGAAGCATGTACCGCCTCCCGTTGTTATCAGCTCATCTGGTAGGGTGATGGAATGGCTGGAAGATTATCCGGAAGTCGAGCCTCGACATCGGCATGTCTCCCATTTATATGGACTTTATCCAGCACATTTTATATCGCCAACCAGCACGCCTGCTTGGGCAGATGCAGCGCGCAAAACGCTGGAAACAAGGGGTGATGAAGGTACAGGCTGGTCGAGAGCCTGGAAAATACTTTTTTGGGCTCGTTTGCATGATGGTGACCATGCACTTGAGATCTTGCGACAACTATTGAAACCTGCATTTGTCGACGGTACGAGCTACAGCGGCGTTGGTGCAGGAACTTATCCAAACATGTTTTGCGCTCATCCACCCTTCCAAATAGATGGAAATTTTGGGGGATCGGCCGGCATTGCGGAAATGTTATTGCAATCGCATGATGGCTACATTCACCTCCTGCCTGCATTGCCGAAAGCATGGAAAGATGGTTCGGTAAAAGGGCTAAAAGCCCGTGGCAACTACCTGGTCGATATCACATGGGCAGACGGTGTCGTCACCGATTATCGGATTGCAGGCAAGCAAGGTCAATCGGTGACAGTCATGGTGAACGGCGAAAAGATCGTCAAGAAAATATAAGAAAATAGCGAAGGATCGCTATTTTTTTTCTTTTTTTTCCAAATAAATAAATCAATTATGAATAGTTCTTCCTTTCTTGTTCTTTTGTCGGTAGCCTATCTATTAACGGCTTGCCATAGCGGTGTAAAGCAATCTTCCGAGCAGCGGGACGCTGCTTTTTACCCCAACTTAGTTCATGTGCATCTAACGGGTAAGGTAGATCTACCGGACAGCACGCGCATTTATATCAACACGCAGGAGAATACGATGCAGCCCCTACTTGCTACAAGGGTATTGAATGGATCTTTCACATTGGAAGGTGAGCTGGAAGAACCTAATTTTTATAACCTTGTCATACAAAAGGAAAAATTTAGTGTATACCTTGAAAATGCGAAGGATTATCATTTTGAAGCAAACGTGTCAGGTGGAAAGGTGCAATCTGGAAATTTTAAGACGAATTCCGCCACACAGCAGCATTATCAGGCAATGGAACGCACGCGTCAACAGGAAATGAAAGCTTTGGGTGACAAGGCAGCGAAGCTTCGTACGTTATTCGATAACCCTAAAACTTACCAAGCGGCGGTAGACCAGTACGAAAGGCTATCGAAGCAACGTGCAAGCTACCCTGAACAGCTACAGCAAAAATATCTAGACGATCCGGCCGTGGCGCCAGCAATAAAAATCTACCTGATAAAAAATGCGTCAATCGGTGCAGATAACCATGATGCATACCATCGGCTTTTGTTGGGGATACCGGATAGTTTAAAAAGCATATCACTGTATCGACAGGCTTTGGCTAAGGTCGAACAAGTACATGATTTTTTTACGAATATGCCCGATTTTCCTGATATCCAACCGCGCAATTTGGCAGGAGATAGTTTGAATTTAGCAGATTTTCGGGCGGCTGGTCGTTTACTTTTTGTCTTTTGGGGCAGTTGGAACAAGGAGGCCAGAGCCGATATCCAACAAATAAAAAGTAAGGCCGCCGCACTCGCAAAACTGGGAGTACAACCTATATTTCTTACTTGGGAGAAAGACTTTGCGGCCTGGGAGAAAGCGAGTGCCGATCTTTCTTTAGGCAAGCATAATTATCGGTTGAATGCTCATGACCAGGATTTTATGGTTAAGCATTACGCTGTTCGGAAGTTACCACACTATATGCTGGTCAACGCCAAGGATCTCCAGATTCTTAACTATCATTTCACCTATCCACTCGACGGCCAGCTGGAGCGCGACCTGCGGAAAGAGTAACAAAAATCGCGTTCTAACCGTTTTTATTCATTTAATATCACATAAGATTGAAATACGTTTTTTCGTATTTCTTTTTTGATCTATCTTAGCCTTACCGATTAAAACTTGCTCGGCGTATTATGAAAAATTTTACCTACATGTTTTGGTATGGCTTTTCATTGTTGTTCATCATCTATGCCTGTTCCTGTCAGCGGGAAACCTATCCAGATGATGACATGAGGGAAAGCTATACGGTTGCGGTCAAGTTCAAGGAATTTGATCAGACTATCCGCGAGTTAAAGAATAACCAACGGACACAGTTGGCTCAGGCCAAAAAGAGGGGTATGATGAACGGCCTTCGTGCAGCAGAGGGGGACTTTGTCTACTTTTGGTCGTTTAATCAAGGGACACTTGAGCCTGATATATTTGCGACGGAAGGAGCGACATTGACTTACAATCAAGGGCTTACTCCCTTTTCATTTGCAGGAGGCTGGAGCTTCGAGAGCTACACCGCCGGTTTCGGGCTAACCATCACAGGAGCCAACGAAATTTTGTTGAAAATCCCGCTCGAGGGGATCACCGCTGTCCAAGACTTTGGCCTAGATATGGGATCTTCAGGGACAGGGCCAAAATCCTTCTCCCTATCTTATGGACAGAATGGACAGGATTATACCTTACTTTCTGAAGACAATCAGTTTAGTAACACAAATACGGCTCACGCGAAGAATACGTTTGTTTTTTCTTTGCAAGATGTTGAACTGGATAAGCGTCGCGATTTATATATAAAAATAATCCCGAAAGCAGGTTTTCGTGGTGAAGCCAGTGATTACCGCGCCTCTACAGGTGTTATTAAGTTGGATAACATCCGGTTGACAGGGGAGAAAGGTGTTTCAGAAGCTAGCAGCGTCAAAGCGTTGCATTATCACGTTTTTGATGCCGAAAACAAAGATCTGATTACCTTTGGTACCTATGACTACGCTGTCGAGAACTTAACGGACTTTTCGCTTTCGCTTCCTCTCGGCAGATATATTGTTTCTTTTGTTGCCAATGAATCTGACAGCACGCTTGTTTTACCTTCCGCACCATCGTTTTCGAACTGGTATGTCGGCAATCGTTTTGCTAACTACACTGCGCGTGTCTTTGGGCTTTTAGATACATTTACGGTCTCTGGCCACATGGAGCGTGAACTGATACTCAAGCGCTATTTTAGCCAGATCAAATTCGAATTTACAGATCCGGGCGATCTAACATCTGTTGGAAAAATTGTGATCAGGAGAATGCATGAACCGGAATTTTATGCTCCGTTCAACCGCACGTTAGCCAATCCCATTTTGGATCAATCCCAGATTGTGATCTTTCCAACATTTATGTCAGGGGATAAAACTATCTTCTTCAATCAGTTTATCGGAAACGTGATGGAACCGTTTGATATAGCTTATAGAATCGACGTTTACAGTCGTGTAGACACCTTGTTGCGAACTTTTGAGCTAACAAGTGCCATTCGAAATAATATGCAACTGGTATTTCGCGGGCCTTTGTTGGGTGATACTGGGACGGGTTCTTCGTTTTCGATTCTGTTTAAGGAAGACTGGGATGGACACGATATCATCAGTTTTTGATGTAGCCCTTTCGCGGCTTAGATCTCGATCCTATTAAAATGGGGTTGAAACACGATGTCCTGCTGCTGCCGACGGGTGGGCAGCAAGCAGGACGTCTTATTATTAAACGAGCTTTTCCAAAAGGCTGGTCCAGCTCACTAAATTACCTATAATCTTATCGAGATCAGCGGCCGACACGCGTTCTTGTTCCATGCTATCTCGGTGACGTATCGTGACGGTATTATCCGTTAACGTTTGGTAGTCCACGGTGATACAAAACGGCGTTCCAATTGCATCTTGACGGCGGTAACGTTTTCCAATGGCGTCCTTTTCGTCATACTGTACATTGAAATCAAATTTAAGCTTGGTCATGATTTCGCGTGCTTTTTCCGGAAGCCCATCTTTTTTGGTAAGGGGTAATATTGCCGCTTTGACAGGCGCAATCGCTGGATGAAATTTAAGCACAACACGTGAATCTTGTTTGTCGGTGGTCGATAAATCTTCCTCAACCAATGAATTTGCCAAAACGGTTAAGAATAGGCGATCTAAGCCAATAGACGTTTCGATTACATAAGGAATATAGTTTTGATTGATCTCTGGATCGAAATACTGCATCTTCTTTTTCGAAAAGGCCTGATGTTGTTTCAAATCAAAGTCTGTGCGTGAATGGATGCCTTCTACCTCTTTGAATCCAAAAGGAAATTTAAATTCAATATCCACAGCTGCGTTAGCATAATGTGCTAGCTTGGCGTGATCGTGATAACGATATTTTGCAGGATCAGATCCTAGTGCCAGGTGCCATTTTAAGCGTGTTTCTTTCCATTTCGAGTACCACTCCAGCTCGGAGCCCGGGCGTACGAAGAATTGCATTTCCATTTGCTCAAACTCGCGCATACGCATGATAAATTGACGTGCAATTACTTCATTCCGGAATGCCTTTCCAATCTGAGCAATCCCGAAAGGGATTTTCATACGACCGGTTTTTTGCACATTCAGGAAATTTACGAAGATACCTTGTGCGGTTTCAGGCCGTAAGTAAACCTGCTCTGCGCCGTCAGCCATTGCACCCATTTGCGTAGCAAACATCAGGTTAAACTGACGTACGTCGGTCCAGTTTTTCGTGCCAGATATGGGGCATACGATATTATGGTCTTCAATAATTGTTTTCAGGCGAGCCAAGTCGTCCGCATTCAGTGCCGCATCGAGATCTTGCTGAAGTTGCGCTGCCTTATCTGTTTTGCCATCTTTTTCGTAACGGTCTATTTTGTCTTCGATAAGTTGGTCTGCACGGTAGCGTTTTTTGGAGTCTTTGTTGTCGATCATAGGATCATTAAACCCGTCCACATGCCCTGAAGCCTTCCACGTAGTTGGGTGCATAAAAATTGCGGCATCGATCCCCACAATATTCTCATGCAACTGCACCATGGATTTCCACCAATAGGTCTTTAAGTTGTTCTTCAATTCGGACCCCAATTGTCCATAATCGTAGACGGCACTTAAGCCATCATATATTTCACTTGATGGAAATACGAAACCATACTCTTTGGCGTGTCCAATTATATTTTTAAAAAAATCGTCTGTTTGCTTACTCATAAGAGGCAAATATAAAAATTAGTAATTAGATATGTGCGGCAACCTGCAGTATTTACGAAACGCGTTAGGTTTGTTTTAGCCCTTGTACAGATCGCGAACCTGCTGACTAGCGTTTTTATTGTCTACCTTTTTGATGATATGCGCTATTACACCATTTTCATCGATGATGAAGGTTGTACGTGCCGTACCCATATATTTCTTTCCGTACATGTTTTTTTCCACCCATACGCCGTAATCCTCAACAATTTTTTGATCGACATCTGCCAACAGATGAAAGGGGAGGTCGAACTTGCTGATAAACTTTTGATGGGACTGTTCGCTGTCTATGCTTACACCGATAACTTCGAAACCGTCCTTTAACAAGGACTGGTAGTTATCGCGAAAGTTGCATGCCTCAGTTGTACATCCCGGAGTATTGTCTTTTGGGTAAAAATAAAGGATTACTTTCTTTCCAAGAAAGGAAGACAGCTCCACCGTTTCTCCATTTTGGTTTTTTGCACGAAGTGCTGGTGCTTTATCGCCCACATTTAATTCTGCCATAATCGTAATTTTTATTTTGTTGACCGGATTGAGAAGGATCAAGTGTAGATCCTGTTGATCGTCATTCTTGTCGTTTTATTTAGTAAATGATGCCTCGTATACCTTTTCGTTGTCTTTCCAATCGGTAACCACTAATTTAAATCGATGCGAACCTTTAGCCAAGTTCGGATCGAATCGATGCCATAGATGTCGATTTTTCGAGTCGTATTCCATCAATACCCATTGATCGTCGATGTATGCATGAAAGGATTGTATGCCCGAAAAGTTGTCTCGGATCGTGAAATCAATCTTGGCCTGCCCGCCGATATGTTTGCCGTTGCTGAAATTTCGAGGGAGAATCGTAGGTGCTATGGTGTCTACGGCAATATAGAAACGTCCGAAGTTTCGTGTATTGACCGTTACATATCCATTTTCGAATTTGCCACCTTCGGAACCATTTTCTACGGAAGCAATCAGCGCTTTGTCTTGCAAGTGCTGGGGAAGATTTGTTGGCTTTATGCGGAGCGTAAACGTGGAAAATAGTGGGATAAAACTATTATGTACAGCGTGGGTTAGCGAATAACCGCCTGTAGGCTGTGCAGACGTCGCATACTCAAAGTCTAGGTCGTCATACAGCACACCCTTAGGCATGTGGAGCTGGATGTCATTTCGTTCGAAGGTGTTCGCTCTATCCCAGCTAAACAGCTGTATGCCTCTCCTGCTCGCGATGGTGGTATTGGGCTTGGCGATGTTCTTTATTTGGAAGTTAAGCTCGCTACAATTTCCGCGAACGTCCTTAACGACATACTTGATATCGTGCACCGCGTTGTCCGTTAGTTCAATAACACCGCGATCCTTTAATACATGGAAGATTTCTATGGGGTTGCCGGGATCTTTAAAGCTCTTTTGAATCTTCGCTTTTTTCGTTTTCCAGTATGGGTAGTCGATATAGGAATGTATGGCGCGCGATGTATTGAAATCTAATTCCTCGAACAGGACGGTAGAGATTGCCTTGCCATCAAGAAATAGTTCGATAGAGTAGACGCCATTTTGGAATCCTCCCGCGCGATGTCTGTCGATAGTGCTGATACCTAGCCCAAACTTTCCCGACACGGAGATCGGATTTCCTGAACTTAATCCGTAGCGCCCCTGTTGTATGATTTGTGCTGGAAATGGACGTCTCGGCGTATGCTCATTAAAAAGTTCATCATTCAGGTCATAAACGAGCATGCTGTTTATGGTCGGTTTAAAATTGTCATTGAACCGAAGGCCAAAAAGCTGGGGGTTTAGTGGGTGCTGTGTTTTGGTATCTCGGATCTCGAAATGCAAGTGAGGACCAGCAGACCCTCCGGTATTGCCGGCCTTGCCGATAAACTGACCTTTGGCCAGTTTAACCTGCTCGGGAGCAACGGTCACGTCCACGTCAAAGCGCTTTTGCTTGTACTGCTCGGCCCGGATGATGTTCGTCAAAGCGTCGTTAAAGCTATCCATATGAAGGTATACCGTTGTATATCCATTCGGGTGGTCGATGTACACGGAATTTCCACCACCTCCAATTTGTACCCTGACGCGTGATACGAAACCTGCCGCCGCAGCATGTAACGGCAATCCGATTCTTTGCTGGGTACGATAATCGTCGCCAGCGTGGAAGTGTGTAGAGCGAAGCTCTCCAAAAGTTCCTGATGCATCCATCGCTATGTTTAGTGGATTCCTAAAATAGCCTTGCGGATAAGATCGTGAGGTGATGATATCGCTGTCTTGGGCAGCCCCCAAGAAAAACATACCCATATAGATCAATAAAGTTCCGTAAACCTTCATCTGCTCTTTGTTTTGTGGATCATGGTGACTTGACTCATGTCTGGTTAAGACGTTTATTTGATGTTACAGGTGAACATGGTTCGATCAGCAATGCGTCCTTCGAAAGCGTCACCAATAGCTATGGGGCCTACACCCACCGGCGTACCTGTATAGATTAGGTCCCCTTTGCGCAGTGTGATATATTTTGATATGAATACGATAAGCGTTTCAAAATCAAAAATCATATCTCGGGTATTCCCCGCTTGCACGACCTCTCCGTTCTTCAGCATGGAAAAGGCTATTTGCTTCATGTCTGTAAAATCTTCCTTCGGTACTAACGGACTAATTACCGCAGAGTGGTCAAAGGCCTTGGCCAGCTCCCAAGGTAAGCCTTGTTTCTTATGCTCGGCTTGTATATCCCTAGCAGTGAAGTCAATGCCCAAGCCGATAGCATCGTAATATTTATGCGCAAATTTAGAGGAAACATGTTTGCCTTCATTGCAGATACGGATCACGATCTCGACCTCATAATGTATATCGTTCGAAAAATCGGGATAATAGAAGTCTTTGTTGTCTTTCAAGATGGCCGTATCGGGCTTCATGAAAATTACCGGCGTCGAGGGCACGGGGTTATTTAGTTCTTTCGCATGATCTATATAGTTTCTCCCTACTGCAATTACTTTCATCTTTTTAATAGCTATGTACCGGCCGTTGTTGCCGCGGCGGCCTCTTTACGTTATTTTAACAAACGATATCGCTTGATGTTTAAAAAAAATGCGGCTAGATTTGTTGTTTAACAAACTTAATAAAATACATAGGCATTTACAAGCGCCTCGATCTAAAGCTAATTTGGGAAGTACGTTATACGAGGTAAAGGTACGAAGTGTGCTGCCGGTTTTCTTGTTTGGTGAATTACTGTTACATTTATGCGATGGAACAAATAGAGGCCGTCCTTTTTGATCTTGACGGAACATTAATAGATTCAGAACATTTTTACTATAGCAATTGGCAACCAATATTGGCGGAGCATTTCGATCTGACGATTACTTTTGAGGATTGGTTGGCGCTATTTGCCGGTCATACGCTGGCGCGCAATGTACATTTTCTTAAGAAAAACTGGGGAATAGAGACATCCGAAGCCTTTATGTGGAAGGAGACACGGGCAGCTTACGCGCGAGCGGATATGCGGACGATTTCACTGATGCCCTTTGCGCGGGAGATTTTACAGAACTTACATGCGGCCGGGAAACGCATTGGTTTGGTGACGTCTAGCTACCAAACGACGGTAGACACTGTTTTAGGACACCATGGTTTGCTGGGATTTTTTGAGTTTTTCGTCACACGGGAGAAAGTCGTCCAGGCCAAACCCAATGCCGAACCCTATTTGATGGCTACAAAATTGATGGGACTTGCTCCAGTGAACTTGTTGGCGGTGGAAGATACCGCAACAGGGCTACGTGCCGCCCAGGATGCTGGGTTGCGTTGTGTTGCAGTGTCTCGACAAGCCGTCGAACGCGCTCGACTGACGTCGGCAGACTACATGATGGAAAATTTATTTGAAGTAAATGAAATGTTGCTTTAGTCGACTGGCGGAGTGGAATTGCATAATTATTATTAAATTAGAGACCTTAATTACACCAACGATATGGATAGAAGATCAGCCATCAAGCAGATGTTTGTTTTGGCAGGGGGTATGATGATTGCCACGTCTTGCTCGACGGATGGGAATGCGACCTCTATTATACTAAACAATATCAAAATGAGCGCTTCCGATGAGGCTTTGCTTGCCGATATTGTAGAAGCCATTATCCCGGAAACGGATAGCCCGGGTGCGAAAACGCTCCAGTTACATTTATTTGTGATGAAGATGGTGGACGATTGCCATAGTCCAGAAGACCAAGAACTTTTTCTGAAAGGGCTTAAAGATGCCAAAGACCTATCTGGTAAGTCCATCGCGGAAACGGCTACATACATGCAGCAACTTGGGCCAAAAGATGGTTTTGCAAAGATGATAAAAGAACGTACTGTCCAAGGCTATCTGAATTCGGAGTATGTGATGAAGAATAAATTGATTTATGAATTAGTTCCAGGTCGATATGATGGAGCGGTAAAAGTAAATAGTTAAGGATGGCAAATCTAAATATTGATTCGGAGAAGGCGCGTACGTATGACGCAATTGTGATCGGGTCGGGAATAAGCGGTGGATGGTCGGCAAAGGAGCTTACCGAGCGGGGGTTGAAGACCTTGGTGCTGGAGCGCGGTCGTGATGTGCAGCATGTGAAAGATTACCCAACGACAAATATGTATCCTTGGGAATTTGAACATCGGGGAGAGATGCCATATGCGGTTCGACAGGAGAACCCTATTGTCAATCGCTGCTATGCGTTTCATGAAGATGCTGCTCATTTTTTTGTTAAGGACAAGGAGCATCCATACCTACAGGATAAGCCCTTCGACTGGATTAGGGGGTACCAGGTAGGAGGGAAGTCTTTGCTGTGGGCGCGACAAACACAGCGTTGGTCTGACTTTGACTTCGAAGGCCCTGCGCGCGACGGATTTGCTGTGGATTGGCCAATTCGTTATGCAGATTTAAAGCCTTGGTATGATTATGTCGAGCGTTTTGCAGGTATCTCCGGTGATCGTGACGGCTTACCGGAATTGCCGGATGGCGAGTTTTTGCCTGGCTATCCGCTCAATGTGGTGGAAAAGTATTTTAAGCAGAAAGTCGAATCCAAATATCCGGCACGTAAAGTTATTTCTGCGCGCTGTGCACATATATCCAAACCGCAGCCCATCCATATCCAGCAAGGGCGTACGCAATGCCAAAATCGTAAACTTTGCCAAAGGGGCTGCCCGTTCGGTGGATATTTCAGCTCGAATGCTTCAACGTTGCCTTGGGCGGCGAAGACAGGGAACATGACCCTAAGGCCTGATTCGGTTGTGCATTCAATTCTCTATGACGAAGCGAAGGGGCGGGCGATTGGCGTGAAGGTTATCGATCGCAACAGCAAGGAGGAGATGGACTTTTACGCGAAGCTTATATTCGTGAATGCAGCGGCGATCAATACCAATTTGATTTTGCTGAATTCTCGCTCTAATCGTTTTCCAAACGGATTAGGTAACGATAGTGAAACGTTAGGTAAATATATGGCTTTTCACAACTACAGTGCGCGGATATATGGAGAATATGACGGGCTGTTGGATTTCAAGACCGATGGTCGGAATCCCGCCGGAGGCGGATACATACCACGTTTCCGTAATCTGCATAAACAGGAAACCGATTATTTGCGCGGTTATGCCGCTGGCTTTGGTGCTTATCGGTCTGCAAGTTCTGACCGTAGCGGTTTCGGAGAAGAGTTGAAAAAATCCTTATTGAACCCCCAACTTGGCAATTGGGGTGTAGGCTCGCATATGATGGGGGAAACTATTCCCAAAGCTGCCAGTTACGTTGCATTGGATGCGCAACAACGCGACGACTGGGGTATTCCTTTGTTAAAAATTTCGATCGATTATGACGATAACGACGCGAAGATGAAGAAGGATTACCTCGATACGATGGAAGAGATGTTTCTGGAAGCTGGGTTTACAAATATCCGTCGGGATGATCGTTGGCAACCGCCCGGGTTAGATATCCACGAGATGGGAGGCGCACGCATGGGAAATGATCCGAAGACGGCAGTGCTGAATAAATGGAATCAGATGCATGCCGTACCTAATGTTTTTATAACGGATGGAGCCAGCATGACCTCTACGTCAACACAAAATCCATCACTCACCTATATGGCCTTCTCCGCGCGTGCAGCAGATTATGCCGTGAAAGAAATGAGGAAGGGTAATATCTAGCTATTGTTTCCCCTCATATTGATGAATTATTCGTGTCCGGCCCCGAAAAGGTCGGACATTTACCTGTCTATACGTTTTAGCAAAAAATAGTTTCACTGCTAACTGTTTTGGTAGCCTACTAACAGCACGAACCCGATTGAACGGTATTGACGATATGTTGCCTTGTGCTAATATCGTTTTAGCAAAGGTGCTAAAAGGTTTAAAATGTGTAATAAAAATCACAAAAAGTTTTTTGGTCCCAAACTAAATGTGTTAATTAGTGTTAACGTTATACTAATTTAAACCTACCAATGTACTGTCTTTTCCCTATGTGAAGGTAGTGTTGGTCGGCATTAAAGTTGGTATATCGTGCGGCTAAACTATACTTTACAAACATTAAATTTATGTGGAACATTGACAAACTAAAGCTATCCCAGGGGAAACTCTGTATGCTTTCCCTTGTGATGTTGGCGACCAGTTATGGTTCTACCTATGCCAATATCAATTCTTCAAAACCTATCCCATCGACCGCTTTTTCAAAACAACAAACTGTTTCAGGACGCGTTACCGATGCGGCTACGGGCAGTCCTATCGCTGGGGCAACCGTTACGGTTCGTGGCACAACGACTGCGACCCAAACCGATGAAAGTGGTGCGTACAGCATCCAAGCCGCTGCAGGCCAAATTTTGGTAGCGACATTTATAGGCTACAAGTCGTTGGAATTGCCCGTAGGCACGGCAAATGTAGACTTTCCGTTAACAGCAGATGGCGAATCGCTGGATGAAGTCGTGGTGGTAGGATATGGTACGATGCGCAAATCAGATGTAACCGGTTCCATTTCTATGGTAAAGGGGCAGGATATGATTAAAAATCAAAATTTCAGTGCCCTGGACAATTTGCGAGGACAAGCAGCAGGTGTAAATGTATATTCCAACTCCAGCCAACCGGGGGCGTATGCCAACCGCGTGGTGATCCGCGGTACTGCTTCGATCAACTCTTCATCCAGCCCGCTTTATGTCGTGGACGGCGTGGTGATGGAAAATTTTCACTTGGTGAACCCGAATGATATTGAGCGTATGGAAGTATTGAAAGACGCTTCTTCTGCGGCTATTTATGGTGCACGTGGTGCTAACGGGGTCATCTTGGTTACAACAAAACGAGGTTCTAAAGACGGACGTAGAACCATAAGTTACCAAGGGTCGGCCAGTGTGAGCTCTCCACAACGCTACATGGATGTCTTGAACGCAGAAGAGTGGGTACAAGCCTTTATGATCGGTTTAGAAAATGAAAATACCTACATGCCTGATAAATACAATTGGTCTTTAGATCGTAAAGATTGGTTCAATGATCCAAACTATTTTGATGCCAATGGGAACCCATTGTATGATACCGATTGGCAAAGGGAAGCAACGCGTACGGTTGTTTCTCAAAATCATCAGCTGAATATCCAACAAGGTGATGAAAAGTCCTCGATGGGTGCATTCATTAATTATACCGATCAGCAAGGGGTTGTGAATAACACCTACAACAAACGTGTGAACGGTAAATTGGCATACGATTCGAAAGTGAAAGATTGGCTTTCTACAAGTATAAACTTAACAGCGAATCATACTTACGGTCGTTTTACACCCGAAGACGGCGGTGGGCAAGAGGCACGTCGTACGATGATCGAGATGTTACCATGGTTGCCTGTTTACCAACCAGACGGACAGTATAGTTTTTCTGGCTCATCAACGGTCAACGGTGTTTTAGGCTTCGAAGGGATGTCCAATCCCGTTGCTATCTTAGATCTACAAGAACGGCAGCGTGCCAATACGCAAATTTTTGGTAATGCAGCCTTGACTTTCCATTTGGCTGATGGCCTAGATTTGAAAACCCAATATGGTGTAGATAAACAACGGAGACTGTACCGTGGCTATTCTTCCGTATTGCTACATAATATTTCTCGTCCAAACGGTTGGGCACAGATTGAAAACGAAGATATCTTCTACTGGCAG
Organism: Sphingobacterium griseoflavum; assembly: GCF_014653155.1. Taxonomy (GTDB): domain Bacteria; phylum Bacteroidota; class Bacteroidia; order Sphingobacteriales; family Sphingobacteriaceae; genus Sphingobacterium; species Sphingobacterium griseoflavum. Next base: position 181,034 of record NZ_BNAF01000009.1, read on the forward strand.
CAAGAAACCTATTTGAGCTACAATAAGCAATTTAATAATCACCGTATTAATGCGGTAGCCGGTTTATCTTGGCAAGGACGCGAGCGCGAATTCAGTATGAATCGTACAGAAGGCTTTACCAGCGATTTCTTTAAATGGAACAATATGGCGGCGGGTTCTTTGCCGCAAGCACCAGAATCTGCTTATGAACGTTGGGGTATGAATTCTTACTTTATGCGTGCAGCTTACACATTAAATGATAAGTATTCGGCTACAGTGACAGGTCGTTATGATGGTTCATCGCGTTTCGGAGCGAATAACAAGTTCGGCTTCTTCCCATCTATGGGTCTGGCTTGGGTAGCATCTAAGGAATCATTCTTACAAGATGTCTCTTGGTTAGACAATCTGAAATTACGCAGTAGCATTGGTATCACCGGTAACTCCGAAATTGCACCTTATCAATCTATTGGTAGAGCCATTAACAATACCCAACTGCTGGGCGGTTCGCGTATGCCAACATCTTATTTAAGGAACATACGGAATGACGACTTGAAGTGGGAGAAAACAACCACGATCGATGGTGGTTTCGAATTAGGGTTGTTTCAAAATCGCTTGAACTTTGATGTCTCGTACTACAATCGTAGAACAACAGATTTGCTTCTGGAGGCGCCACTTCCAAATGCATCCGGATTTGAGTTCGTAACACAGAATATTGGTGCGGTAAATAATAAAGGCTTTGATATTATGATCAGCGGAGCACCTGTTCGTAATGAAAATTTCCAGTGGACATCTACGATCAATATGAACTACAATCAGAATCGCGTCGTTCAATTGGCTAACAATAACGCAGATATTCTTCAAAATAGCTTTGTATCTGGTCCAAACAGTGTTATTCGCGTTGGGGAAAACTTAAATAGTTTCTATGGCTACCGTCGTAACGGCATTTTCACAGTAGAAGACTTTGAAAATGGCCTTATAACAAGAGAACAGATTGGTCGACCAAACCGCTCGGCAAATCAAGAAGTTTTAGGGAAAGGCATTCCCGATTGGTCAGGAAGTTTTATCAACACATTCAACTACAAGAATTTTGATATGACAGTTGATATGCAGATTGTCTATGGTGTAGAAACATTGCAACAATTTTATCATTCCACTTACGATCGTTTTGGTATCACCAATGGTTTGAGCGAAATTTTGACGGATGCTTATAGCCCTTCAAATCCAAACACCATGCAACAGGCTATATTCTTGACTAATGGTGGTCACGCTGGTCAGGATACACGTATTGATTCTTCTTGGATCGTGGATGGTTCATACCTACGTTTCAACCTGATTCAGCTAGGTTACTCGTTCGACTCGTCGTGGGCACAACGTTTAGGTATTTCTGGTTTGCGTGTGTATGCTAGTGCGAACAACCCGTGGTTAATAACTTCTAAAGACTTTAAGGGATATGATCCTGAAAGTACGTCTACCGGTGATGGAAATAAATTTGGACAAAATGTGACGTTCTTCTCTTATCCGCGAGCAAAGACATTTACCTTCGGTTTGAACCTAACGTTATAATTAAACCTTTAATACTAAAGACAGATGAATTTTAAATATATCATATTAGGACTTAGTTTATCAACTATGTTGTGCATGAGTTCCTGTAAAGATTTTTTAGACGAAAATCCGAGAAGTGAAGTTGGTGAAGACGACTACTACAAAACGCAGGGGCAAGCTTATGAAAACGTCAATGTGTTGTACCGTTTGGGTGCACCAACTTTTTATGGAAATGCCAACGGTGCATACCAAGGACCGTTTGCATCGATTCCAGTCATGTTAACGGGCTATTTTGAAAATAGCTATGAAGGGCAGGAGCAGATCAACCAATACTCCCGTCTGTTAACAAGACAGCAAAATACGCGTATCGTTTCTAACAGGGTGAATGAGATTTGGCGTACTGCTTTTCAAGCTATTAATATAGCCAATAGTGCGATCAAAAATATTCCTAACATCGCAATGCCTGATGATTTGAAAGCCACATTAATCGGAGAGGCGAAATTCTTCCGGGCTTTTAACTACTTTTTCATGGTAAAAATGTTTGGAGGTTTACCTTTGTCTACTGATCAGTACGCAAGCTTGGATCAAGATTTCTTTTTGCCACGTAGCTCCCCGGAAGAAGTTTATGAAGTGATTGAATCCGATTTAATCGCTGCGGTGGAAACCTTGCCTGCAGCAATCTTCAATAGCAGTGGACGTCGTGTGAACAAAAATATAGCTGCAATGGCGTTGGCTAATGTATACCTTCAGCAAAACAAATTTGACGAAGCCGTGCCTTACATTGATATTGTGCTTCAGTCGGGCCATTCGTTAACTCCGAATACCGATTTGAACACCCTTAGTGCCTTTAATAGTTTGCGTACTTCGGATCTATTGGATGAAACTATATATGCGATGGAATTTGATGAGGGGACTAACTCAGGTGGATCATGGCCAACATATGGTTTTACGGCATCTGCCAATGCTATCTTCGATAAGTACACCATTTTCGAGCGTGTGTATGGTCCGACAAATAGGTTCCTCAATGTGTATGAGGCAGATGATTTGAGGATTCAACCCAGGCAGTTTTACCATTGGACATATACCAATCCAGACAATGGCAAGACTTGGAACGGGGGTAACACCGCCGGCGTATGGTATTTTGTCGAGGAGGATGCGTTGTTAAATACGGGCCGATCTACGAAAGATAGGAATATCTATCGCTATGCGGAAGCCTTGTTAATAGCTGCGGAGGTTAAAGCACGTACCACGGGCGTTGCTTCGGCAGCAGCTCACCTGGCGGAGGTGAGAGCTCGCGCAAGCACTACAGGGGAAACGGTAGCACAGATCACCGCTCAACTACAAGGCTTGTCGGTCGATCAGTTCGTACAAGAAGTATGGAAAGAGCGTTTACGGGAATTACCTTTGGAATTTAAAATGTGGGATGATTGTTTACGGACCGGCATGTTTCCAAATATTTCAGCTGACGTAAAAGGCCAAGTTACCTTCACGCCATTGGTTGGTGCAGCAAATGGTTCGGGTGCTATTTTCAAAGAGACAGATTTAGTATACCCAATCTCTTTGGATGAGCTACAGCGAAACCCTAACCTGACCCAAAATACAGGTTATCAAACAAACTAGCTGATCCTAAAGCTAGATTTTAAGATGAGCTGCGGGATTATATCCTGCAGCTCTTTTTTGTTTTGTGCATTGGGATTAGCACGAACAGATGTCCAAACCATTCTGCTGTTTCCAACTAAATCGGAACAAGGTGTAACATTTCGTGTTAACAACGGTATAAAAAAAGAGCTTCAACAAAGGAAGCTCTTTTTAAATATATTAGCGCTGGAGATCTAGTTGTTAAACTTCGATCGCCACTTCCATTTTGAAATCGTCGTCTCTCAGGTGTACAATTTCCATAGATTTTTCGTAGTTCGTTGACTTCTTCGAGAAAAAATCATGTTGTGTGGTTTCGGTATTTAAACCGTTCAATACAATAGGATTGACCTGCTTAACTTCAAAAATCGGGTCGAAACCGAGGTTCATGAGTGCTTTGTTACCATTGTAGCGCACATATTCCTTTACTTCAGCTGTCAATCCCACTACCGTATAGAGCTCTTCGGTATATTTCAACTCATTTTCGTATAGATCGTTCAGTAGGTTCAGGAAACGTGCTTTCACCTCTTCCTTGTTTGGAAGGCGGCTGTAGACCTCTTGCGCGATTAAACCAACGAATACACCGTGGATAGACTCGTCTGCTACGATTTTTTTAATAATATCTGCCGACGCCACCATTTGTCCCTGTCCGCATAACCACAGGGGCAAGAAGAAGCCAGAATAAAACAAAAAGGATTCCAATAACACTGATCCGGCTAGTGCCATGAATAGTTCTTCGTCGGTTACGCGCTCTTTGTCGATCGCCCTGTAGTATTTGTCAATGGTAGCCGCCTTGTACTGCAAGAATTTATTTTCTTTGACCCAGCCAAATACGTCATTGATTTCATTGGTCGTAGAAACCGTCGTAAAAATCGTTGAATATGATTTTGCATGGATGGCTTCCATCATACACATATAAGACAAAACCGCTTTATTTTGTAGGGATCCGATATGATCAATGATTTTCGGCATGCCAGTATGGCTTTGTAGGGTGTCCAAAAGGGTTAAACCTCCCAAAGCCTTTTTATAGCATTCTTTCATATCCCAGCTTAAGCCTTTCCAGCTGTCAATATCTTTGGATGGGATATATTCGGTATCGATCCAAAATTGTTTGATATTCTGTTCCCAAAACATCAATACGTAATCGTTATCTGGTGTGTTCCAGTTTACGGCGCTAAATTGTTTGCTCATGCTTATTCATTTTTTGGAGTCGTAAAAAAGGTGTTCTGTGAGAAGAAACGGAAGGAGAAACGCAGATAAGTGGTGTTATCGGTTTCTCCTTTACGCGTGTTACATCCGTAACCTTTATGCTTGACTTATTCGTTTTACTATTTCTTTTTAATCATGACACGTTATGCCGAGCAAGAAATACACTCTTCTACGGTTGATTTGCGCGTACGGGTGTAATACAAAGATTTCAGGCCGATTTTATGGGCATAAATATAATATTTAGCCAAGTCGCGCGTCGAGTCTTTAGAATTGGTGTGCAAAATGGTCGATACACCCTGATCGATATGACGCTGTATGACGGAAATTAATTTCAATACCTTAAACTGATCCATGTCATAAGCCGATTTAAAGTAGAAGTAATTGTCATTTGTCAGGTATGGCATCGGGTAATAGGTGGTACTATCGCCATATTCGCGAACTTCGATAATATCTACGACGGGCATCACGGAAGCTGTTGCATTCATGATGTAGGAAGTAGATTGATTAGGGGCAATGGCTAGGCGGTAAGCGTGGTAAATACCGTGCTCTTTCACTTGTGCTTTTAAATTTTCCCAATCTTGGCTTGTCGGAATGTGGATGCCTTCAAACAGTTCTTTTACCTTATCCGTGGTTGGTTGATATTCGCGTTCTGTGTAACGATCAAAATATGTACCGTCGGCATATGCTGATTTTTCAAAACCTGTAAATGTTTTGCCTCGTTCTTTGGCAATCTCCATAGATGCTTCGAGCGAATAATAATTCATCATCATAAAGAATGTATTGGCAAAATCCAGCGCTTCTGTAGATTCGTACATGATGAAGCTTTTTGCTAAGAACCCGTGAAGGTTCATGGCTCCGAGTCCGACCGAGTGCAGCTCCCTGTTCGCTTTTGCAATAGAGGGAACCATATCAATATTGGTAACATCTGTAACAACCGTCAATGCACGCATGGCTGTTTTAACGGTTTCCTTGATGCGTCCGTTGTCCATTACGGTAGCGATGTTCAACGAACCTAAATTACAGGAAATTCCGTAACGGATGGTATCTTCTTGCCCATAGATGTTGATATCAGAAACTTCGGAAACTTGCATGATCTCCGTGCATAAATTGGAAAACTTAACTTTTCCAAGCCCGTTTAGCGCATGCGCCTTATTCGTGTTTTCTTTGAAGAAAATATAAGGATAACCCGATTCTTTTTGTGTTTGTGCTATCCGAACCAGCAAATGGCGTGCATTGATTTTTTTCTTTTTAACGTTCGGATTGGTGATCAATTCGTCGTACATCTTGTCCATATCTAACTCGTCGAGATATTGACCATATTCCTGCATGACGGTGTGGGGATAAATCAAATAACAAGCCTCGTCTTTTTCGGCAAGTTCCATAAATTTATCGGGAACAATGATACCGATCGAAAGAGATTTGATACGCACCTTCTCATCCACATTGATTTTTTTACAATCCAAGAATTCTTCGATATCCGAATGGAAGATATTGAGGTAAACGGCACCAGCACCAGGGCGTTGGCCCAATTGATTGGCATACGAGAAGGTATCTTCCATGATTTTCATGATCGGAAGCACGCCGCCGGCGCGACCTTCCACGCCCTTTATGGCTTCGCCACGTGCACGGATCTTGGAGATGTTGAACGATACACCCCCGCCGATCGACGATAGTTTCATAGCCGAGTCCACCGCGTATCCTATGCCGTTCAGGTTGTCACCAATCTCATCTAAAAAGCAAGAAACTAACTCTCCAGAACGTTTTTTGCCAGCATTCAAGAATGTCGGGGTAGCGGGCTGATACTCTTGATTGATCATAATTTCGGCATACTCGATAGCTTTTTGTACACCTTCTTTGCGCGCTAGGAAAAGCGCAACGGCCACCACACGGTCTTCGTAGCGCTCCAAGAACTTCTCTCCAGAGTCATCGCGAAGGGCATAGCTTTGGAAAAACTTGAAAGCGGCCATAAATGATTGGAAGCGGAATTTTTTCGCGTATACAAAATTAAACACCTGTTCTATTTCCTCAAAAGTGAACGACTGATAGAAATCGATGTAATAGTTGTTCTCTATTAAATAGTCGACTTTCTCTTTCAGTGTGTAAAAGAATACCGTGTTTTTGTTCACGTATTCTAGGAAATAGGCGCGTACAGCTTCTTTATCTTTATGTAAGCTGTACTCGTCATCATGCTTAATCATGATTTCATTGTTAAGCAATATCCAATTTTTTGCTACCTCGTTTGCTATCATTGTATTGGTGTTTAATAATGTCAATAAATTGATTGATATCCTCCATGGTGCCCGAAAGCTCAAATTTCATCGCCAAAGGCACATCGTAATCTTCCGATATCTTGTCCGCTGCCCGTCCAAAGTTTCTGCCCCAATTTCTGTTTCCGCTGGATGTAACAGAAAAAATCTTGCCTGCATAACTATCCATAAACGACTGTGTTTTTTCTGGAACGCAGCCTAATTTCGTTGTGAAGGTAATCAAATGTCCTGCTTCCTGCACAGCAAGCCCCTCTTCAATTTTATGGGCTTGCCAGCCAGTGATTTGAATCACCTTGTTGATAAAACGTTGAACGTTTCCAGTCTTCGAATCGTAATATAAGTGTACCATTGCTCGCTCGATTTTTGTTTCGGGATGGAGGACTTTTATAACGCAATCAGTGCCAATTCTTCGGGTTTAAAGCCGATAATGCGTTGTTGAACTTCTTCATTATCTAGGACAAGAACCGTTGGTACCGTTCTGATACGAAACTTAGCTGCTAGATCCGGCTGATCAAATGGATTTACTGTTTCGTATGCAATACCTTTGTTATCTAAGTAAGCTGACACTTGTGCGCATGGAGCACAGTCATTTTTTTCGAATTTAATGATTCTTGCCATGTTGTTGTTAAGTTTATGTGTCGGATGCGCATGACATCCTAGAAGTTTAAAACACGAGACTCGAAAGCAGACTTGCATTTAGAGTGAAACAAATATCCACTATTTTAATTGGGCCTGTTAATGATACTTTTCCACATGGTCTTCAAACTGAAAGAATAAATGCGCTTCTCTGCTTGTTTTTTATTGTAAAATGTTGGTTTACAGTTTTTGATAAGAATGTTGAAAACTTTAAACCGTAAATAATCGCTAGAAATTTGCGCGCAATATCCCGTATTTTTCGCTCACTTTTTACGTATAAAATTACTACTTTTTTGACTTAACTTTAACAGTATTTTTGGATGCAATATGTATTGGAGATCGCCGTCCATAACAATCTTGTTAGCATCTTCACCTACCTATTAATTATTGCTACCTTGTATCGAAAATCCAATACGATGAAATGCTTTTCTTTTTTTTTATTTATTTCTTTTTGTACCAGTATCTATGCACAAGAGCATGTTACCTATCAAAAACCTCCGGCCGAGATTTTGCAACTAGCAGATTACCAGAGACCCCCTTCCGTGATGATAAGTCCAGATGAGAGCTGGATTATACTTTCCTATCGAAGTACGTACAAGAGTCTAGACGAATTGAACGCGCCAGAGGTTCGTTTGGGTGGTTTACGCGTCAATCCGCAGACCAATATGGCGAGCGCGACGAGCTATGTAAACAACGTCAAGATAAAGAACTTTGGCCTTGCCGAAGAAAGGCAAGTGCAAGGCCTTCCGGATAGTCCACGTATAGCTCACATGCTTTTTTCTCCAGATTCGAAGAAACTGGCTTTCACACATACCACGGCAAATGGTGCCGAGTTATGGATTATTGATATACCAAGCGCCACGGCGCGTAAACTTTCGGATGCACGGTTGAACGCCAGTATGGGCAACCCTGTGCAATGGTATAAAGATGGTACGAAGTTACTGGTTGCAACGCTGCCTGTAGACCGTCCAGCGTGGATAGATAGTAGTAAAGACTTGCCCACGGGACCGATTGTTTCGACAAGTGGCGGACAGGTTTCGCAGTTGCGCACCTATCAGGATTTATTGAAAACCCCGCAAGACGAGTCCAATTTTGAAACATTAACGAAGGCCGAGTTGTATGCCATCGACCTTAACGGACAGCAAACAAAAGTGCACGATGCTGGCATCTACAGTCAGCGTTCCTTCTCTCCGGACGGGAAATACTTGCTGTTGACCATGGTAAAGCGTCCTTTCTCTTATGTAGTTCCGTATTATAATTTTCCGCAGGAAACTATCGTATTTGATGTGGAAGCCAGGCAAAAGGTCAAAACCGTAAATGAAACGCCCCTAATCGAAGTACAACCTAAAGGATTTTCGTCTACCAGAGCAGGCAAAAGAGGTTTGAATTGGCGTGACGATAAGCCAGCCACGCTCATGTATGTGGAGGCATTGGACGGTGGAGATGCGTCGAAAAAAGCACCATTCAGAGATGAACTGTTTTCTTGGGATGTACCATTTACCAGCGCTGCAACCTCGTTGATGAAATTGGCAGATCGCTATGCCGGTGTTTTGTGGGGCGATGAAAATCATGCTTTGGTTTATACCCGGTGGTATGATACCCGGAATGAGACGACCATACTGTTGAACCCTACTACAAAATCGACAAAGATCATTTCAACGCGAAACTCACAAGATGTGTACAGCGATCCAGGAAACGTATACACCGCAAAAAATAAATGGGGCTCCTATGTCATGTTCGTTGCGGATAACAAAAGCTATTGGGTAGGTGATGGTTATACCAAAGAAGGGCAGTTTCCTTTTGTAGACGAGCTAGACTTAACTTCCCTAAAGAAAAAGCGCCTCTATACCGCTAAGCTGGACGGAAAGAAGGAAAGCATAAGCCGTATTTTGGATATCAAAAAAAATACCATTTTAGTTTCTGTACAGTCGCCGACCGACTATCCCAATTATTACGTGCGCAATATGCGCACAGGTAAGGCCAGTGCACTGACACAATTGGAAAATCCTTTTAAATCATTGACAGGTGTACAGAAAGAAGTAATACACTATAAACGCAAAGATGGGGTGGATCTTTCTGGAACGCTTTATCTGCCAGCAGGGTATGATAAAACAAAGAAAGAAAAGCTGCCGCTGTTGATCTGGGCTTATCCAACCGAATATAAAGATAAAAGCACTGCGGGTCAAAGCACAGCGAACCCATATGCTTTCACGTATCCGTCCTATGGTTCTTTTGTCTATTGGGTAACCAAAGGTTACGCTGTGCTCGACGATGCGGCTTTTCCAATTATCGGCGAGGGCGATGAGGAACCCAACGATACATTTATTGAGCAATTAGTGGCGAACGGTGAAGCAGCAATAGATGCGGTCGATGCGCTTGGCTACATCGATCGGACCAAAGTTGGGGTAGGTGGGCACTCCTACGGCGCGTTTATGACAGCCAACCTATTAACGCATTCCAATTTATTTGCCGTGGGGATAGCTCGTTCGGGGGCATACAATCGTACGTTGACACCCTTCGGCTTTCAACGAGAGCAACGTAATTACTGGGATGTACCCAACGTGTACAATGGGATGTCGCCTTTTATGCATGCGGATAAAATGAAAACACCGATGTTGCTGATTCACGGTGCTGCCGATAATAATCCCGGCACGTTTACGCTGCAAACCGAACGTTACTTTCAAGCGCTCAAAAATTTGGGAGCGCCGGTGCGCATGGTGCTCCTACCTTTCGAAGCACATGGATACACGTCCGAAGCGAATATTCTACATACGTTATGGGAGCAGGATCAATTTTTGGAGAAATATTTAAAAAATAAATAAAGAAACCGGCCGTTGGGAATTCTCAACGGCCGATTTCTCTTTATGCTATTTTATTTTGTAGCCTTTATTTGGAAGGGAATAGCATGTTCACCCCATGCAAGCCTTATGCTGCCTGATGGAGCGGCCGTAATAGTGAATTGTTCCTGGCTGGCGCTTGCTGTAGCGTTAGAAACATTAACCCGTAATGCATCTTGGCTTTCATCATATTTCGTGCCCCATTGGTCCCATACTTTATTGAAGATGAGGGTTGTCTGCTGTTGCCCCGGAATAGTGTATAGGCTGTACTTGCCAGCCGAAAGCGGCTTTCCTTCAATGGTAACATCTTTGTCAAACGCAATCGTTGTTGCTTCATTGGCGCCTGTGCGCCAAATTTTTCCGATGGGTGCGATATCTACACCCAGTTGCCTGCCTTTTAGCGACGGTTTGCTATAATGGATGCTGATATTCACACCGTCCTGCGTGGTGATGTTGACACTGTCCGGCGGACTCGGCCTCTTACTCTTATCATTCTGTGCAAAACCGACAAAACTGATCATCATCAGAAAAAATAAAATAGGTGCTGCTTTCATATCTCTATTTGTTATGTTTAGTTTATTAAACAGCTGTAGGTCAACATTGTTTGCCTTTAATAGGGCTTAAAATGTGTTAAATTTTTTGTGATAAATCCGTTGACGCAGATTTCCTCGTATATTCGTGTTAGATTGGCTAAAAGTCCCTTTATGAAAACTTGGAAATATTTGTGTTTAGTAGGATGCCTTGGCATAGCTATGAGTTGTAAAAAGGAGGTTGGGCCTACACCAGAACCGGAACCTGTAGACACCAAGGAACAATTGATACGCGATAGCATATACTATTACTACAATCAGCAGTCGTTGTGGACAGAATACATTCCCGACAATACGGTTCTTCGAACCTTTACGGCTAGCTATACCAGTAATGATGAGGTTTTGCGTGCATTAAAAGCCCGAACACCCTATTATGCCGGGTACAACGGCAGCATCGATCGTTTTTCCTTTATTGAGGAAAAGGGCTCTGGAAGCCAACAACGTAGCAGCAATGGGTTACGGATGGATACCAATGATGGCTATGGGATGTATTTTGGATGGCGCATTATTTCTGAGACTTTGGCTGCTCCTGTGCTTTACTTTGTAGAGGGAGGCTCGCCAGCCCAGAAAGCGGGAATTACACGGGGCTCGATGCTTTTATCGCTCAATGACGCTACCGACGTAACAGCGCCATATAATTGCAATGCCAGTGGAGCCTGCTATGTAGAGACGAATGCTTTCAATGATTTTCAAAACAAACTCAATACAGCTACAAACGGCAATACCATGCGGTTGAAAGTAAGGACGGTGGATGGACAAGAAATCGAACGCACCTTGACCAATGGAACATATGTCATCGACCCGTTACTCGCCGATACCGTCTACAATTACAATAAAAAAATTGGGTATTTCGCTTTTTCCTCGTTTGAAGAAGTCACGGGCAACAACCAAAATTATCAGAATTTCCAACGTGTTTTTCAACGTTTTGAAGCCGAGAACATCAAAGAGCTTATTGTAGATATGCGTTATAACACAGGAGGATATGTGCATACGGCACAATATCTGGCAAATAAAGTTGTCCCTGCATCGGGTGATGGAAACCGCATGTTCACCTATGAAGTAAATACAAATTTGCAGCCGTATACGGTTAGGGCATTCGATGGGCTAGATTTCAGGCCCGTGAATTTTGTCCGCAATAATAACTTGGAATTGGAAACTGTTTATTTTTTGGTCACCGAAGAGACAGCATCGGCTTCAGAGCTGTTGATCAATGTACTGAAGCCCTATATGCGAGTCGTTCTTATTGCAGAAACGACTCGTACATACGGTAAACCGGTAGGATTTTTCGCACAGGACATTATGAATGAAGAAATTTCCCTTTGGGTCACTTCTTTTAAAACCGTAAACAGCCGGGGGGACACGGACTATTGGGATGGCCTATCGGTTGATGAGACTAATGTAGCCGATGATATTGGTCGTGATTTTGGCGATCCTGCGGAAAATATGATTGCTCGTGCCATCAGTCTATCTGGGGGCAACAGCTCCGCGAGATTAAGTAAGTCGTCAGTTTCCCGGAGTGCAACTTCTGCAGGCTCATTACCCAAGAAGTTTAAGGTTGTCAACAAGCCTGATGAAAAGAATTTGTTAAAGAAAAGAAACTAGCTGAGCGTTAGATAAGCAAAAAGGGTGGAAAGTATATAAATCTTTCCACCCTTTTCTTTACATCAGCTATTATTATACCAGATACTCGAAAAGCGTCTGATCCTTATTGATTTCCATGAAGTCAAACTTGTAGGCTTTAAAGCGTTCGATGAGGCTGGTATAATCTTTTGGATCATTGAGCTCTATACCAATCAAAGCCGGACCACGTTCACGTTCAGTTTTTTTAATGTATTCAAAACGCGTAATGTCGTCTTTGGGGCCTAGTACTTCGGTGACCAACAACCTGAGCGCCCCGGGTCGTTGCGGAAAGCGGACAATGAAATAATGTTTAAAGCCCTCGTACAGTAGCGACATCTCTTTGATTTCGCTCATCCGGTCAATATCGTTATTCCCTCCCGACACCACACAGACCACTTTTTTTCCTTTTATTTCTTCCTTGTGAAACTCGAGCGCTGCGATGGACAACGCGCCGGCCGGCTCAGCAACAATTGCGTCTTTGTTGTACAGCTGCAGTATGGTAGTACATATCTTTCCTTCCGGGATAGGTTTGACACTATCCAGTAGCTGGCTACTGATGTCATAGGTTAACGTGCCTACTTTTTTCACAGCAGCACCATCAACAAATTTGTTGATCTGCTCCAGTTCGATAGGGCCTTGATTTTTCAATGCTGCAAGCATGGATGGGGCTCCTTCTGGCTCAACCCCGTAAAGCTTTACAGCGGGTGCATGTTTTCTCATGTGATAGCTCACGCCTGATGATAGACCACCGCCGCCGATAGGGATGAAGATCGCATCTAAGTCGGGTAAATCTTCTAAAATCTCGACGGCTACCGTTCCTTGGCCTTCGATGACTTTCAGGTCATCAAAAGGTGGGATAAAGGTCATGCCGTGCTCTTTAGTATAGTCTAAAGCTGCTTTTTGGCAATCGTCAAACGTATCGCCGGTTAACACGATTTCGATTTGGCCATTTCCCCACATCTCTGTTTGCGTTATTTTTTGGCGTGGCGTGGGACCGGGCATGAAGATCACGCCTTTAATACCCAGTTTTTTACAAGACAAGGCAACGCCCTGTGCGTGGTTGCCGGCGCTGGCGCAGGTGACACCTTTATTTCGCTCTTCTTCAGAAAGGCTAACAATTTTGTTATAGGCTCCGCGAAGCTTGTACGAACGTACTACTTGCAGGTCTTCTCTTTTCAGATACACCTCTGCTCCATATTTCTCGGAAAGATGTAAATTATATTGCAAAGGCGTACGGTTGACCACATCTTTGATGCGTTCTGCCGCCTGTTGCGAGTCTAGAGAAAGGGTTGATAAATCCATAGCGGATAGAAAGTCAAAGGTCAAAAATAAAAAAGTCAAAAACGTTTACCAATTAGGAAGTCCTTACCGATATTGTTTTAGTGCTTTTGCTTCATATGAAATTATAAAAAGAGCTATCCCGTAGCTCTTTTTATAATTTTTGTTTAGGATTGCATTAATGCTTTAAGATCATCATCGCAAAGATCTTTCTTAGCGTCTGCTACAACTAAAAATTTCTCATACGTTGTGGCCAGTTCGTCTTTGTCAAGCTGATAGCCTAAACGCTCAAGATGATGCTTTAAAGCATGACGACCGGATCGAGCAGTTAAAATAATACCAGCTTCGTCTAGTCCTACATCTTCTGGACGGATGATTTCGTAATTCTCCCGGTGTTTTAAGAAACCATCTTGATGGATACCTGAGCTATGTGCGAAAGCATTTTTTCCGACAATCGCTTTATTAGGTTGCACGGGCATACGCATCATCGAGCTTACCTTTTGCGAAATGGCGGTAAAGAGTTTGCTGTTGATGTTGGACGTTAAACCGGGAAACTGTTGCTGATGTACTTTTAAGATCATGGCCACTTCCTCTAAGGACGTATTTCCGGCACGTTCGCCGATACCGTTAATCGTACATTCTACCTGGCGGGCGCCGTTTTGTACGGCGGCAATGGAGTTTGCCGTTGCTAAACCTAAATCGTTGTGACAGTGTGCAGAAATAATAGCCTGTTCAATATTGCTGACATGTTCTTTCAAGTATTTGATTTTTGCGCCATATTGATCGGGCAGACAATATCCGTTTGTATCTGGAATATTGACTACAGTCGCACCAGCGGCGATAACCGCTTCCACCATCTGCGCTAGATAAGCGAGATCAGCACGACCGGCATCTTCTGCATAAAACTCTACGTCTTCGACATAGGATTTGGCATGCTTGACAGCCGCAACGGCACGCGCTAGAATATCCTCCCGTGTAGAGTTGAATTTATGTTTGATATGCATGTCCGAAGCACCGATTCCGGTGTGGATACGTGGGCGTTTTGCAAATTTAAGTGCCTCAGCGGCAACATCGATATCGTTGTTGTTTGCCCGAGTCAGCGCACAGATAATGACGTTGTCTACGGCTTTGGAAAGTTCGACGACCGATTGAAAATCTCCCGGGCTAGATACTGGGAAACCCGCTTCGATAATATCTACACCCAATGATTCCAGATCTTTCGCAATTTCGATTTTCTCCGGTGTTGTTAACTGACATCCTGGTACTTGTTCGCCATCGCGAAGCGTGGTGTCGAAAACGTATAAGTGATTCGGGTCGTGTAGCATAACTGTTAAATTAAAAAGTTAAAGTTAAAAAGTCAAAACCTGTGTTGGATATAGAAGTCTTACTTCAACAATCCTATTTATACAGAGGGGTTGACTTTCATTGTTTTAGATGATTATTTCTTAAAAAACGATAACACTTTTGCGCCCATTTCATTGGTTCCTAAAATCTTATCGGATTCCGTTTCCGCATTGGCGATATCGCCTGTTCTCCAACCGGCTTTAAGCGTTTCCGCGACTGCGGTTGTTACTGCCTTTGCTTCTTCCTGCAAGCCAAAAGCGATATCTAACATCAGGGCTACCGACAGAATCGATGCGAGTGGATTCGCTTTGTTTTGTCCGGCAATATCGTGTGCCGAACCATGAATTGGTTCGAAGAAACCGGTGCCGTCACCAATAGATGCTGAGGCAAGCATGCCCATGGATCCTGCTATCTGAGAAGCTTCATCCGTCAGGATGTCGCCAAATAGATTGGCCGTGAGCACAACATCAAACTTTTTAGGGTTTTTAACCAATTGCATAGCAGCGTTATCGATAAACATATGTTCCGTTTCTACATCCGGATATTCCTTTGCAATTTCCTGTACGACCTCCCTCCAAAGTCTTGATGTTTCCAAAACATTGGCTTTGTCTACAGAACACAGTCTTTTGTTGCGTGTCCGTGCGGCTTCAAAGGCCTTGCGCGTGATGCGCTCCACCTCATAGCGATGATAGTTCATCAAGTCGGAAGCGAATGTATGGTCTTCATTACGGCTTTTTTCGCCGAAATAAACGTCGCCAGTCAGTTCGCGAAAAAATAAAATATCTGTTCCACGTAGCACCTCTGGCTTTAAGCTTGATGCATCTAAAAGCTCGTCGAAAAGAAGAATAGGTCTTAGGTTCGCATAAAGGCCCAATTCTTTGCGGATTTTCAACAAGCCTTGTTCTGGTCTTACCTTTGCCGATGGATCATTGTCATATTTCGCATGCCCTATAGCGCCGAAAAGTATGGCATCCGAAGCCTTTGCTTTTTCTAAGGTTTCATCAGGCAGTGGATTTCCGTTAGCCTCGATGGCAGTGTGCCCCATAATTGCTTCGTCGAAGCTAAATTCGTGGCCATAATGCTGTGCTACGGTCTCTAAAACCTGCTTGCCCCAAGTGGTGACTTCCTGTCCAATGCCGTCGCCCGGTATTATTAAAATGTTTTTCTTCATCTTACTTAGCTTGAAAAGTAAAACGGCTTTGGCCTATTAGATGGGCACTTTGTCCGCTGTCCTACTTAACCTCTTTTATTAACTTTATGTCTATTTAATATTAATATCTACTTTGTCGCTGCCAGCCTAAAAAAAGACTTTATACTATACTGCTTTCCGGACTACATGTCCGGAAAATTACTTTGCCATCTTCAAGAACAAGTCTATTGTCTAGACAGCTGGGTAATTGAGATTCGTAGTGACCTACGTAGATCAATGTCTTTCCATAGCCACTCAACTCATCCAAAACCGCATTGAAATGCGCGGTCTGTGATTTGTCTAGGCCTTGGCAGGGCTCATCCAAGATCAATAGCTGCGGGTTCTTGACAATCGTCCTTGCTAAAAGCGCTAGTCGCTGTTTGCCTAACGGTAGCGTGTGCAGCAACTTATCTTTATCTTCCAAAAGATCGAAAAAATCCAGCACCTGTTCCATTTGTTTTTTCTCTTCGTATTTGACCTGCACGAACCAGCCGATGCTATCATAAAATCCCGATGCTACGGTGTGCCATACCGTAGCATTTTTGTCGAAGTACCAGTGTAGCTCGGGCGATATAATGCCAATTTTAGCTTTGATATCCCAGATACTTTCTCCTGTGCCCCGCTTTTTGCCGAATAGGAAGATGTCGTTGGCATATGCCTGTGGGTGATCTCCGTTCAATAGGCTGAGTAAAGTAGACTTTCCGGAGCCGTTGGGACCTTGCAGTAACCATTTCTCACCGGCGTGCACGCGCCAACTAACATTTTTCAAGACCTCTTTTTCTCCGTAACGTACAGAGACATCGCGTAATTCAATCATCGTGTCGGTGTCGACATAAGGGGCCTGTTGCAAGAAGTATGGGAGAGGTTTCTGCCGCCTTTCCTCATCTTGGGCAATTTTAGACAAGTCTGTTACGGACTGCAGCCGTCCCTGTTCGATTTGAGCAAAGCGGTTGATCGATGTCGGGATATCGCTGTCGTTCGTGATAAGGATGAGCTGTGTTCCCGCATGTGCGATCTCATCCAATATCAGGTTGAGGTTTGTGCGCGAACGTCTATCTAACCCGGTGTAGGGCTCATCTAAAATAAGCAATTGGGGCCTGAGCCATAAGGCCTGTACCAACTGCAATTTCTTATGTTCTCCGCTTGAAAGTTCGATAAGCTGTGTTGCTCGACAGTTTTCAAAGCCCAAGGCTTTCAAAATAGGTTCTGCATCCTGCAGGTCAAGCTGTTGTTTTTGCCCAAAGTGCACAAGGTCGGCATAAACCGTAAGCGTGTCGTTTTGCTGCTGCTTATTATAGCGCTGTTGATAGTAAAAATTGCGGTCGCCCTCTAGGTTCGTAAATTGGTACCAGTTGGATACATAGTATGCTTTTGCTGGCATAGGGCTGTTCGGATCAAATTGAAAGATCACCTCGCCCGAAGCTTTTTCCTGCTTCACGATGGCTTTAGCCAAAGAAGATTTCCCTGATCCACTTTTTCCGGCAATGAGCCAGTGTTCGCCTGGGTAAATACGCCAGTTTAAATCGCATAGCACGGCAGTTCCGGCGTAATGCAGATCTAAGTGGGCGATATGGACGACAGGGTTCGGCATTATCTATTTTTCTCGAATTCCTCGATTTGACGCTTATGGCTTAAGATAAAATCGATATCATCGTAACCGTTAATCAAGCATGATTTTTTGTATGGATTGATCTCAAAAGAGTAGCTATCGCCAGTTTCATCGATTGTTACCGTTTGTGCTTCTAAATCGACACTTAATGAGCTAGTGGGGTTTGCAAAAACCACGCTGAAGATCTTTTGTAGAAACTCTTCGGGAACCTGAATGGGCAATACACCGTTATTAAGTGCGTTACCCTTAAAGATATCGGCAAAGAAAGAGCTGATCACCACGTCAAAACCATAATCTTGAATGGCCCAGGCCGCGTGTTCGCGACTTGATCCGCAGCCGAAATTTTTGCCAGCTACGAGAACCTTTCCCGAGAAAGTAGGGTTGTTCATCACAAAATCCACCTTCGGCTGGTTATCTGCATCGTATCGCCAGTCGCGGAATAAGTTATCCCCGAAACCATCCCTTGTTGTCGCCTTTAAAAAACGTGCAGGGATAATTTGATCGGTATCTATATTCTCAATTGGTAATGGAACCACTTGAGACGTTAATTTTTCAAATTTTTTCATTTTGAAAATTAAAAAGTAAAAATTTAAAAAGTAAAAAAAGGCCAAGTACCGTATTTTTTACTTTCCTTCGGAAAAGATAACGTGAACGCATATGTTTGCGTTATCCTCCATCTTTTAAATCAATTGTCTGATATCAACAATCTTACCTGTTACGGCCGCTGCTGCTGCTGTTAATGGGCTAGCCAGCATCGTGCGGGCATTGGGTCCTTGGCGTCCTTCAAAGTTTCTGTTTGATGTGGATACGCAATATTTTCCTGCCGGAATTTTGTCTTCGTTCATCCCCAAGCAGGCAGAACAGCCTGGCTCGCGCAAAGCAAAACCTGCTTGTTCAAATATTTTGTCAATTCCTTCTTCTTTAGCTTGTGCTTCTACCTGCTTTGAGCCAGGCACAATCCATACTTCTACATTTTCTGCTTTCTGTTTTCCTTGCACGAAAGCTGCAACCTCCCTGAGGTCCTCGATACGGGAATTGGTACAACTACCGATAAAAACATAGTCTACGGCTTTACCTATAACAGATTCACCATCTTGGAAACCCATATAG
The DNA here is from genome assembly GCF_014653155.1 of Sphingobacterium griseoflavum. Lineage (GTDB taxonomy): Bacteria > Bacteroidota > Bacteroidia > Sphingobacteriales > Sphingobacteriaceae > Sphingobacterium > Sphingobacterium griseoflavum. Next base: position 199,879 of record NZ_BNAF01000009.1, read on the forward strand.
TCAATAGCTTTCTGGTAAGAGGGGCGTTCGCTTTCAGGCTGTGAATTGGTGGTAGGAATATGTTCGGTGATACCGATTCCCATTCCCGGATTCGTTCCATAGGTGATCATCGGTTGGATATCTGCTGCGTCGAATTCAAGTACGGCATCAAATATCGCATCATCGTCGGAATACAGGGTTTTCCAGTATTGCAATGCTTTGTCCCATTCTTCTCCTTTTGGTGCAAATTCGCGCCCTTCCACATAATCGAATGTAGTTTGATCGGGTGCAATAAGTCCACCTCGGGCGCCCATCTCAATGCTCATATTGCAGATCGTCATACGGCCCTCCATACTCAATGAACGGATAGCAGATCCTGCGTATTCAACAAAATACCCTGTACCTCCAGCAGCAGATATTTTGGCGATAATATAGAGGATAATATCTTTTGCACCTACACCAGCTGCCAATTCGCCATTGACCTCGATTTTCATGGTTTTAGGTTTCTGCTGTAACAGGCATTGCGTAGCAAAGACCTGTTCAACCTGCGATGTGCCAATACCGAAAGCAATCGCTCCAAAAGCACCATGCGTAGAGGTATGGCTATCACCACATACCATAGTTTTTCCCGGTTGTGTGATACCTAGTTCTGGGCCAATAACGTGCACAATACCTTGATAGGGATGTCCTAAACCGTATAACTCCACCCCAAATTCGGCGGTGTTTTTTGTCAGCATATCTACTTGGTAACGTGATAGCTCTTCTTTGATTGGCAGGTGCTGGTTCAACGTAGGAACGTTATGATCGGCAGTCGCAACCGTCTGCGATGGACGAAGTACCGGCAAGCCACGTTTACGTAGGCCGTCAAAAGCTTGCGGCGAGGTCACCTCATGAATAAGGTGTGTGTCGATGTATAGGATGTCGGGGAAGCCCTCTTCACGCTTGACGACATGTGCATCCCAAATCTTCTCTACTAATGTTTTTCCCATTTTCTCTTTCTCTATTAGCGCTGAAAAGTATGTGTATTCCGTCAGAAAGTAGTTTTTCTAAATCACTTGCTTGTCTCCTGATTCAGCTATTTCAGGAATACTGTTATGTGCAAGGAGCTGCTTGTGTGCTAGTAAAATATATACGTCATTGCGAGAAGGCAGAACGGTTGCGAAGCAATCTTACGTGATTTAAAATGCAGATTGCTTCATTATACTTCCTTGCAATGACGTGTTTTGCTAATTTCCATGCGGTTTTCAAACAGCCCTTTTTGACGGTCTAAATTACGAAAAATTAAACAGTTTTAATGGTTTTCATTGCTGTCATGGCTTTGCGCAATTTCACCCCCACAATCTCTACAGGGTGGTTTCGCAAGATTTCGTTGACCTGTACCAATTGTACGTTATCGACTGATCCGTCTTTTCCTTCGTTGTAGTTTTTACCTACTAAGTCTGTATCTACCTTTTTCATGAAGTCTGCCAATAGGGGCTTACAGGCTTGGTCAAATAGGTAACAGCCGTATTCCGCTGTGTCCGAAATCACACGGTTCATCTCGAAAAGTTTCTTACGCGCAATGGTGTTGGCGATCAACGGCGTTTCATGCAACGATTCGTAGTAAGCAGATTCTGGTTTGATACCCGCTTCCACCATGGTTTCAAAAGCCAATTCTACGCCGGCTCTTACAAAAGCAACCATCAGCAGGTAGTTGTCAAAATATTCTTGCTCGCCAATTTTGACGTCTGCAGCGGGTGTTTTCTCAAAAGCCGTTTCACCTGTTTCTGCTCTCCATTTCAGCAAGTTCACATCTCCATTCGCCCAGTCTTCCATCATGGTTTTACTGAATTCGCCCGACATGATGTCGTCTTGGTGTTTTTGGAACAATGGGCGCATAATATCTTTTAGTTCTTCCGAGATTTGAAAGGCTTTGATCTTTGCCGGATTGGATAGGCGGTCAAGCATACCGCTTACGCCACCATGTTTTAAAGCTTCGGTGATAACCTCCACACCATATTGCACCAATTTCGATGCGTAGCCAGGGTCTATGCCTTTCTCTACCATTTTATCGAATGATAGGATGGAACCTGTCTGCAATAATCCACAAAGGATCGTTTGCTCACCCATTAGATCTGATTTTACTTCGGCGACGAAAGAAGATTTCAAAACTCCAGCATGGTGTCCGCCCGTTCCTACACAGTATGCTTTTGCGTAGGCCCATCCTTTCCCCTCTGGATCGTTTTCTGGGTGTACGGCGATTAATGTTGGCACACCAAATCCTCTCAGATATTCTGCACGAACTTCCGATCCTGGACACTTTGGTGCAACCATCAAAACCGTAATATCTTTACGGATTTGCATACCTTCTTCCACGATGTTAAATCCGTGCGAATAAGAAAGGGCTGCGCCTTGTTTCATCAGAGGCATCACAGCATTGATCACTGCAGTATGTTGCTTGTCTGGCGTTAAATTGATCACAAGGTCTGCTGTTGGAATCAACTCATCATATGTTCCTACAGTAAAGTTGTTGTCCGTAGCATTCTTCCAAGAATCTCTTTTTTGGTCAATAGCTTCTTTACGTAATGCGTAGGAAATATCAAGACCGCTATCTCTGAGGTTTAAACCTTGGTTAAGGCCTTGCGCACCGGCACCTACAATTACGATTTTTTTACCTTTTAAAGCATTCACGCCATCTGCAAATTCGCTAGTTTCCATGAATTCTGCGTGGCTCAGCTGTTCTAGCTGTTCTCTAAGCGGTAATGTGTTGAAATAATTTGCCATTGTTTTATTGTGTTTTCTTTTCTATTGAGTTGATTATTATTTTTTTAGTGCACGCTTTTGTGCAAGTGCATAACCGAAATGCAGATTGTCGTGCCCAACGGTGGTGATCAGGACCTCTTCAATAGTGTTGAGGCTAGATTTATACGTGGATGTTTCGAACGGGGTAATATTGTTGAAAATCCCCTTATCGTAATCGGCATAAATCTGCTGGATAGTCGATAACGCAAGGGCGCGTAAATCTGCAATTTCCTCTGGATCGACCGTATACGTCGGTTTAGTGCCTTTTGCGTAAGCAGATAAATATTGAATAGCGGACGTATCCGATTTGATCCCGGTACGCACATAACAAAGCGCTTGTGTGCTAACGACGATGTGGCCGAAGTTCCAGATAATATTATTGTTGAATCCTTCCGGAATGTGATTGAGCTCTTCTGCAGTAAGGCTATCAATCAGTTCAATGAACGCTTTGCGTGCATCGGTAATAAAATTAAAAACGTTATCCATATTGCATTACATGGTGAAGACCTTATCACCTTGATCTAAAAATTCATTTTCCACCATTTCTGGTGCGGGTTCTTCCCGTTCAAACTGTTTCAATTTCGAATGAAAGCCCGCGCTGTCTTTGATAATGGCGATGCGAGCGCCCCGCACAAACTCAATAAGTCTGTATTTGGTTAACTCTGCCGTTAGTTTATCGATTTCTTCGCGATGCCCCGCGGTTTCGAAAACGGTGTAATCGTTACGGATAACCACGGCCGATGCGCCATACTCGCGCAACAACCGTTCTACCGGAGCTTTTTCTGCGATAACATCTGTTGGAACTTTATACAGAGCTTGTTCCTGCCAAATAAGCTCTTCGTCGGTATTGTAGTATGCCTTCAGCACCTCAACCTGCTTTTCAATCTGCCGACATAGTTTACGGACGACCTCTTCTGATTCGGTAATCAAAATAGTGAATCGATGGATGTTTTCTACCTCTGAAGGCGAGGTATTCAAGCTTTCAATGTTGATTTTCCTTCTGGAAAAAATACCGGAGATACGACCTATCATCCCGATAGAATTCTCCGTGTATAAGGTGATGGTATATTCTTGTTTTTCCATTTCAAATTAAAAATTAAAAAGAGAAAAATTAAAAAACTAATTGTTACTCTTTGTTTTGATAATGATTGTAGCGACTATCTTCGACAATTCGTCGGCTTCTCTCAATAAATTATTTAGCTTTTCCTTTGTTCTTGCAGTATCGTATCTCGTAATAAACAAATCCAATACTTGGTTTCATTTGCCGATTTCAGCGCAATAGTATAAAACTTAATAAAATCGTTTTTTGACGATCCAGCGTATCCCTCCACAAGATTTGCTCCGATTGATGATGCACTTCTTATAAGTTGATCACTCATCGACGTGTACACTTTACTGTATTGTTGCCCGCTGGTAAAAAGTATGACTTGTTTTGCAAACTCATAAGCCCTGTGCTTGATGTCGATTGACGTCGCCATACTTTTTTACTTTTTAATTTTTACCTTTTATTTTAATCGTATCTCCGATACGCTTGTTCCTTGTGCAACCATAGGGAAAACATTGTTTTCTTTCCCGACCATTACTTCCAATAGATAGGCCCCATCATGATCCAACATGGTTTTTACGGCGTTATATAGATCTTTGCGTTCCGAGATTTTGTTGCCATCGATGTAATAGCCTTTGGCTACAGCGACAAAGTCGGGGCTGGTGATGTTGACAAAAGAATAGCGTTTGTCGTGGAACAGTTGTTGCCACTGTCTTACCATACCAAGGAATTCGTTGTTGAGGATCAAGATCTTCACCTTGGCGCCGAACTGCATGATCGTGCCTAATTCTTGAATGGTCATTTGTATGCCCCCATCGCCGATGATGGCGACGACATCGCGGTGCGGCGCGCCATACCAAGCACCAATGGCTGCCGGAAGACCGAAGCCCATGGTGCCTAATCCGCCGGAGGTAACATTAGACTTCGAACTGTTGAATTGTGCATAACGACAGGCGACCATCTGGTGTTGACCGACATCGGTCACAATAATGGCATCTCCACCACTGACTTCATTCAATACGCGAATGACTTCGCCCATGGTCATGACTTCCGTTGTCGGGTTCAATTCATTGTGGATGACCTCTTTGATTTCCTCTTTTTCCAACTCCCGGAATTGTGCTAGCCATGCACGGTGGTCACGCGGCTGTAGCAGTCCGGTGAGTAAGGGGAGTGTTTCTTTACAGTCGCCCCAAACAGGAACGGTAGTTTTTACATTTTTGTCGATTTCGGCGGGGTCGATATCCAAGTGGATAACCTTTGCTTGTTTCGCATATTTGTCCAGTCTACCGGTCACACGGTCGTCGAAACGCATGCCTACCGCGATGAGCACGTCACATTCGTTGGTCATCACATTAGGGGCGTAGTTGCCGTGCATACCGAGCATCCCTACGTGTTGCGGATGGCTGGTTTCCAATGCGCTTAATCCCATAACCGTGGTTGCGGCAGGGAAGCCTCCTTTTTCAATAAAATTTTTGAAATCTTGCTCCGCCTGTCCAAGGATAACACCCTGTCCGAAGATAACGAATGGTTTTTTCGCTTCGTTGATCAATGCTGCTGCTTGCTCGATATATTCTTTGCGAACAATCGGTTTTGGTCTGTAGCTGCGTATATGGTCACATTTACTGTAACCTTCGTAACCGAAGAGTTGTAACTGCGCACTTTTCGTGATGTCGATCAATACAGGACCTGGTCTTCCGGTCTGTGCGATATAAAAAGCTTTAGCCAGTACGCTGGGAATTTCGGTTGCATCGGTAACCTGATAGTTCCATTTGGTAACGGGGGTAGTGATGTTAATGATGTCCGTTTCTTGGAAAGCGTCTGTTCCAAGTAGCGACGCAAACACTTGACCAGTAATGCACACGATAGGGTTGCTATCAATCATCGCATCGGCAAGACCCGTGACCAAGTTTGTAGCACCAGGGCCGCTTGTTGCGAAAGCGACACCGACGCGACCGGAAGTGCGTGCGTAGCCCTGCGCCGCGTGGATTCCTCCTTGCTCGTGGCGTACAAGGATGTGGGTCAGTTTTTCGTTGTAGTCATACAACGCATCGTAAATCGGCATGATCGCACCACCCGGATAGCCAAATATGGTATCTACCCCTTCATGGATCAAGGCCTCTAATACAGCTTGCGAACCACTCAATTGTGTCGTCGTCGCTGTTTCCTCTTGAGGCTTCGTTTCCGTTTTTTCCAGTGTACTCATTGTTTTTAAGTCAAAAGTCAAAAGTAAAAAGTCAAAAAATTGGTTGACGTCTCACCTTTTCAATTTTAGTTTTTCCTTTTTTAATTTCTATAGATCGGTCACACATCCTTCTGAAGCATCGGCTACCGTCTTCGCGTATTTATACAGTACCCCTTTATTGACTTTCAATGCGGGTTGAGTCCATTTTGCCCTTCTTTCCGCGATGACAGCCGCGCTGACATCCAGATGAAGGGAGTTGTTTACGGCGTCGATTTCTATGATGTCGTCATCCTCTACCAAGCCTATTAGGCCGCCTGAGTAAGCTTCCGGTGTGATATGCCCAACGACAAATCCATGCGTTCCGCCCGAGAAGCGCCCATCGGTAATCAAGGCAACCGAGTTTCCTAATCCTGCTCCGACGATCAAGGACGTTGGTTTCAGCATTTCCGGCATGCCTGGTGCACCTTTAGGCCCCGAGTTTTTAATCACGACAACATCGCCCGGTTTGATTCGTCCGGTAGCCACACCTTCCACCAGCTCGTGCTCGCCATCAAAAACGCGTGCAGGGCCGGTGAATTTTTCGCCTTCTTTTCCGGAGATCTTAGCGACCGATCCTTTCTCGGCGAGGTTTCCGTATAAAATCTGTAAGTGGCCTGTCGCTTTGATAGGATTGCTTAGCGGCTTGACGATAGGTTGGTTGTAATCGATGATAGATTTGACGTCTGCCAAGTTTTCTGCCACGGTCTTGCCTGTCACCGTGAGGCAGTCGCCGTGCAATAAGCCCTCGTCCAATAAATACCGCATCACCGCAGGGGTGCCGCCATACTGGTGCAAATCCTGCATCAGATATTTTCCGGAAGGCTTAAAGTCGGCCAATACCGGGGTTATGTCTGACATACGTTGGAAATCGTCTTGTGAGATATCGACCCCAACAGATTTTCCTATCGCAATAAAGTGTAATACCGCATTGGTGCTTCCTCCCAATATAATGATGGTGCGTAGCGCATTTTCGAACGCTTTGCGGGTCATAATATCAGAAGGCTTAATATCCTTTTCTAATAATACACGGATGTATTTACCGGCATCGGTGCATTCGGTTTTCTTGTCTTCGGATTCGGCAGGGTTGGAGGAAGAGTAGGGCAAGCTCATGCCTAGCGCCTCGACGGCTGCTGCCATCGTGTTTGCGGTATACATACCACCACAGGCGCCAGCACCCGGGCAGGTATGTTTGATAATACCTTCATAATCCTCGTCAGAAAGGTTGCCACAAAGGCGCTGGCCTAATGCCTCAAAAGCCGAGACGATGTTCAGCTCTTGTCCTTTGTAGTGGCCGGGCGCGATTGTTCCGCCGTAGACCATGATGGCCGGCCTGTCCAATCTGCCCATGGCCATGACCGCGCCTGGCATGTTCTTGTCGCATCCTGGGATAGCGATCAGGCCATCGTAATATTGTCCGCCACAGATCGTCTCTATACTATCGGCAATAACGTCGCGCGACACCAAAGAATAGCGCATGCCATCGGTGCCGTTACTCATGCCGTCGCTCACGCCTATGGTTCCGAAAGTAAGTCCAACGAGACCGTTGGCCCACACTCCTTTTTTAACGACCTGTGCTAAATCGTTCAAATGCATATTGCACGTATTCCCATCGTAGCCCATACTGGCTATTCCTACCTGCGCCTTCTCCATGTCGGCGTCGGTAAGTCCGATACCGTATAGCATGGCTTTGGCCGCTGGCTGCGTTTCATCTTGAGTAAAGATGCGGCTGTATTTATTTAATGCTTTTTCCTGATCAGATGATGACTTCATAATTCTCTTCTTCTAAAACTAACTTTTTATATTTCCTTTGGATAGATGCACCTATGGTGTGTTCCCAGTCCTCTTTGTATGCCACACCGTCGACTTCTTTGATGCCGATGATTTCGGCAGCTGTGCCGCTTAAAAATGCACTATCAGCTGCTAAAACCTCCTGTATAGTAAGTTTCTTTTCGACGATCTCGATATGGAGCTCCCTGCAGAGTTCAATAACCGTTTGTCGTGTAATACCTGGAAACACGTTCTCCAGTGGGGGCGTATATAATTTAAAATCTTTTTCAATAAATAAGTTCTCGCTTGATGCTTGGGCTACGAAGCCATCCTGATCCAACAACAACGCTTCATCAAACCCTCTCTTTAATGCCTCGTTGCTTGCCAATATTGAATTAACAAACTGCCCAGAAACTTTAGCTTCTACTGGAAAAGACTTCGGATTCGGCCTTTCCAACGAAGAGGTGCATACACGTAGCAAATTTTGCCCAAGGTATGGCCCCCATTCCCAGGCGGCGATCATGATGTTTGCAGAAGCTGCTGCTGTCAAGTGCATATTGGCACCGGAGAACACCAATGGGCGAATATAGGCAGCGCGAAGGTTATTCTTATCCAGTAATTCGTATGTGCTGGCGATCAACTGCTGTTTGTTCCACTCGTACGGTAAGTTGATCGCTTCACAGGACTGCTGTAAACGATCAAAATGTTCCTCCGCTTTGAATATGCGTATCCCGTGATGGGTGCTGTATGCACGAAGGCCTTCGAAGACACCATATCCATAGTGAAGGGACTGCCCGAAAAGGTCGGTGCCCGCTTCGGACGCCTTTACAAAATCTCCATTCAAAAAGATGTACGTGTGTTGATTATAATACTGCATATTCATGTTGATTTTGTCTGTTAGCATGCTCTTCCTTCCCCAAGATTTTGCACAGGCCAATTTAACTTTTGTTAAGTTAGTTCTAATCGAAATTTTTTACAATAGCAAAACAGAATATTTTTAAAAAGTGTAATATTTTGATTTAAAAATTTTTTCAAATTTTAATTCTGAATACTAGTTTTTATTAAAAATTTTATTTTTCATCGAATAGACTAAAATTAAAATGGGTATGTTTTTTTGTCGTGTTATTTTTTCCGGAATAGCGGTAAATTCTGCTTAAAATGTTCGATATGCCAAATCAACTTGTGAAAATAAGCATGGATTTCTAGGGGCAAATAGGTACGGGGCTATGTTGAAAGGATAGCATAAGAGCGATAGAAAGGACACCGGCCACAAACGAAAAAGCCCTTAAAACTTGGAAGTCTTAAGGGCTTTTCATGTAGGTATTTTTAGTTATTCTTCAACGATTCCTTCTGCTAATACCGTGATGTTATTTTCCTTGGCTTCCACAACTCCACCTTTAATGACCAGAATGATTTGGCCTTCGTTTCCTTGAATAATGACTTTTCCATCCTCTAAAGTCGATACAATAGGCGCGTGGTCCTTTAAAATCTGAAAGGAACCTGCGCTGCCTGGAACGGTTACCGCGGTAACCTCGCCTTCGTACGCTAGTTTATCTGGAGTTATGATTGTTAATTTCATTTAGTGATGTATTGTGTATTGCGTAATGCGTATTGAGCCATGATCATATCTCACTACTCAATACGCTATACTCTGTACTATTAAACTGCTTCTGCCAATAGTTTCTTGCCTTTTTCAATAGCATCTTCGATACCACCGACCAAGTTGAACGCCGCCTCGGGATACTCATCTACTTCACCGTCGATAATCATGTTGAAGCCTTTGATGGTATCTTTGATGTCAACAAGTACACCTTTAAGACCTGTAAATTGCTCGGCTACGTGGAACGGTTGAGACAAGAAACGTTGCACACGACGGGCGCGGTGAACAGTAAGTTTGTCTTCTTCTGACAACTCGTCCATACCTAAGATGGCGATGATATCCTGTAGCTCTTTATACCGTTGTAGGATTTCTTTCACGCGTTGCGCTGTGTTGTAGTGTTCGTCTCCTAATACAGCTGGTGATAAGATTCTAGAGGTGGAGTCCAATGGATCCACGGCAGGGTAGATACCCAGCTCAGAGATTTTACGCGACAATACCGTCGTTGCATCCAAGTGGGCAAAAGTCGTGGCTGGAGCAGGGTCAGTCAAGTCATCGGCAGGAACATATACTGCTTGTACAGATGTAATGGATCCGTTTTTGGTCGATGTAATACGCTCTTGCATTAAACCCATTTCCGTTGCAAGTGTTGGTTGGTAACCTACGGCTGAAGGCATACGCCCTAATAGCGCGGACACTTCGGAACCAGCTTGTGTAAAACGGAAGATGTTATCGATGAAGAAAAGAACGTCACGACCTTGACCTTGGCCATCACCATCGCGGAAGTACTCTGCTACCGTAAGACCAGAAAGCGCAACACGAGCACGCGCCCCTGGAGGCTCGTTCATTTGCCCGAAAACAAATGTACATTTTGACTCTTTCATCAGCTCATTGTCCACCAAATCAAGCGGCCACTCGCCTTTTTCCATGCCTTCCATGAAATGGTCGCCATACTTAATAATGCCTGATTCCAACATCTCGCGCAACAGGTCATTACCTTCACGCGTACGTTCGCCAACGCCCGCAAAAACGGATAAACCCCCGTGTCCCTTTGCAATGTTATTGATCAGCTCTTGGATCAATACGGTTTTACCCACACCTGCTCCACCGAACAAACCAATTTTACCACCTTTAGCATAAGGCTCTAGCAAGTCGATTACTTTAATACCTGTAAATAACACTTCACTTTCGGTAGATAGTTCATCAAATCGTGGCGGCACGTTGTGGATAGGACGACCGTTGGACTTATCCAAATTTGGAATACCATCAATCGCATCACCTACGACATTGAATACGCGACCTTTGATCTCTTCGCCAATAGGCATTTTGATTGGAGCACCCGTATCTACGACTTTCATGCCGCGGACTAAACCTTCCGTCGCATCCATGGCGATGGTACGAACACGATCTTCGCCTAGGTGTTGTTGCACTTCTAGTACGATGCGTTGACCATTGTCTTTCTCAATATACAATGCATCATAAATCTTCGGAAGATTGTCATTGTCGGCGAAGTTGACATCAACTACGGGGCCGATAATCTGCGCTATTTTACCAATATTGGGCATATTATAGGGACTAAATAATTATTAATCAATTTAAAACAGATGCGTTTAACATCTAGATTTTGGAAGGCAAAAATAAGCTATATCTATTTAAAAGCAAAGCGCTGCGTGATAATAATTTTATTTTTGTAATGGAGGCTTTCTGAATGCCCTTTTTTCGGAATGGGATACAGGTCGGTTAAGTCTGTAAATGGGTCGTTGGTCGGAGTCGGAAGGGCTCATATTCGAATTTCACAGCTGTCGTCATACGCTTTTTTTCAGAATTTCCATTGAAAGCGCCTCGCGCCTGCTTTATTATCGAAATGTTACCATGTGTCGACACGATTTCGATCTCTATTGCTTAGTTTAGAGCCAATTTACTAACATAATAACATTTTTATTCCGAGTTTTATGAAGATAAGCATCTTTCTATTTTTTGTCCTGCTTCCGTTTGCAGGACGCAGCCAGCTGAATTACCCAACCTACGGCGAGCTTACGGAAGAGATTCGAGCTATTTCAAAGCATGCGGGCGGAGCCGCTTCTAGCATTGGAAGAAGTTATGGCGGGGAGGATATTTCCGTGATCAAGATCCAATCGGGAGCGGAAAAAAAGCCAACTTTGCTGATTGTCGCGGGAATAGATGGAAAACATCCTGCAGGTATCATCAGCGCCTTAGATGTAGCAAAAAATATTTTGAACTTACCCCAAGATTCGTTGGCAGCCATTCTTAGCAAACGTTCTGTTTGGATTGTCCCTGTTTTAAATCCCGACGCCTATAAACGCAATGTCGCATCGAACAGGTGGCTTTCGGGCAATGCACGTGTTATCGACAACGATCGGGATGGGCGATTGAATGAAGATCCGGCAGAAGATTTAAATCGTGACGGCGTGATTGCCCAAATGCGTGTGCGTCGCAAAGGGGGTAAATATGTTGCACACAGCGATCATAACGATTATTTGATCGAGGCTGATCGTAGCAAAGGGCAGGAAGGCATTTATGAACTGTATATAGAAGGAATAGACGCGGATAAGGATGGGCTTTTCGGCGAAGATGGGGATGGAGGTGTGAATATCGACCGAAATTTCACCTACGACTACCGTCCTTTTACAGCCGAAAGTGGTGATTACGCTGCTTCGGAGCCAGAAACTCGAGCTCTAGTTGACTTTATTTTTGATCATCCGCAGATTGCTTCAGTTCTTCACTTTGGACTTGGCAATAATCTTACGGAAGCGGAGTCATTTGATGCGAGGAAAGCCGGGGAACGTATTATATCATCATGGTCGGCAAAGGATGTGGATGCAGCGAAATTTGTCAGTAGCGTTTACAATCGTTTGACCGCTAATTTGGGCGTAGCCCCAAAGTCAGTTTCCCACGGCGGAGGCTTCTCTAACACGGCGTACTATCACCTCGGCAAATACAGCTTCGTTACACCGGTGTGGTGGCCCGCTGTGCAAGATACCAGTCAAATAGGGAAAGCCAGCGGAGCCAAGAATGGGGATGATATGTTTTTGCAGTGGATAGCTACGAACAAGCTTAAAGGAGCTATATTGCCGTGGGCCAAAATAAATCACGCCGATTTTCCACAGCATAGTGTCGAGGTAGGCGGTGTTGTGGAAGTATTCAAAAATAATCCACCGAAGGAATTTTTGCAACTTGCCACGAGGGCCCACACCGACTTTGTTGTTGCCTTACTACACAATATGGCTCGACTCGAATTTGAGACGCCGGTAGTCACGCCCTTGGGGGACGATATCTTTCGGATCGATATACGGGTAGTCAACACCGGCGTGTTGGCTACCTACCCCGAGATTGCCGATAAGATCAAACACGTGTCCAAAATGAAAGCTGTTTGTTCGCTGCAAAAGAACCAGAAATTTTTGAGTGGCAAGCGCTTGCAACTGTATCCCACACTCGCAGGTGGTGCTTCGCAGCAGTTTTCTTGGCTTATTCAAGGCAAAGGTAGTGTAGAGATCACGGCAGGTTGCCCTACGGCAGGCGAGCAAACCATTAAAATAAACCTATAATTTTGAACATTATGAGACTTATATATATAGTACTGGCGACATTCTTTTGCGGATCTACCTTCCTACACGCACAGCAGAGGGCGGCAAAGGAGGCAGATGAAATTGCTGGACTGCGGGCTATCGGATCGCCTGCTAATCCCAAGGTGGCCATGAATTGGAGCCGCTATCACGATACAAAACAAATTGCACAGTTTTGCGCGGATCTGCAGAAAGCATACCCGCAATTGGTGAAGTACGAATCGATCGGTAAGTCCTACGAAGGAAGAGATATGTTCGTGTTGACGATCTCCGACTTTTCCAAAGGCCATGTCGCTCGCAAGCCTGGGATGTGGATAGATGGAAATATCCACGCCAATGAATTGCAGGGTTCCGAGATCGCGATGTACACGGCTTGGTATTTGGCTGAAAACTTCCACAGCGTGCCCTTTATCCAGGAATTACTGCAGGACAAGGTGTTTTATATTGCGCCAACGATCAACCCCGATTCTCGAGATTATTTCATACATGAGCCCAACACCATGCATTCGTCGCGTACTGGGAGGCGTCCATTTGACAACGATGGCGACGGTGCGGTAGCGGAAGATCTGTATGACGATCTTGATGGGGACGGCCATATCGTTATGATGCGCAGAAAATCGAAAACAGGTCGCTACAAAGTGGATCCTGAAAACCCAAACCGCATGGTGATCGCCAAGCCGGGGGAGGCCGGTGAATATGAGCTGTTGGGCTTCGAAGGTATAGATAACGATGGAGACGGTCTGGTCAACGAAGATATTACCGGAACATATGATCCCAATCGAGATTGGGGGTGGAATTGGCAGCCTAATTATGTGCAAAATGGCGCCTTGTATTATCCAGGAACTTTGCCCGAAACGCAAGCGGTAAAAGAATTCTTTTTTAGCCACAAAAATATTGCTGGCGCGCAGTCTTACCACAACTACGGTGGGATGATCTTGCGTGGCCCAGGAGCAGCACAGGACGAGCAATATTATTCTCGCGCGGATGTGCAGGTGTACGACGCTTTGGGCAAAGTCGGTGAACGGATGCTTCCTGGGTATAACTATATCGTTATCCATAAGGATCTGTATACTGTTTTTGGTGGAGAGATCGATTTCATTGCGTTAGCAAGGGGTGTTTTTACATTTTCTAACGAATTGATGACGACTTACAAGTTATTCAATGAAAAAGCAGGGCAGGGTTTGCGTCAGAGCGATGAGTACTATGAATTTGATAAGCTTCTGCTTTTCGGCGATGCCTATGTTCCTTGGAAGGAATATGATCATCCGCAATTCGGTAAAATAGAAATTGGCGGAGCCAAGAAAAACTATACCCGGAATCATCCTGGTTTTCTGTTGCTGGAAGATGCCCATCGAAACGCGGCGTTTACGATTTACCACGCCCACCATACGCCAAAGCTGGAAGTATTGGAGACGGATGTCAAGCCGATCGGCGGCAATCTTTTTGAAGTAAACGCAACGGTATGGAACAGCCGTATCATTCCGACGCATTCTGATCATGACTTAAACTATAAAATTGAACGGCCAGACCACATTCGACTAGAAGGTGCAGAAGTTATCACAGGTCTACGTGTATTGGATAAAGATTTCAACGTAACCGTTGAGCAGCGTTACAAGCCGGCACAAATTGAGGTGCCAAACATAGAAGGAATGCGTGAAGTACGGGTGCGCTGGATCGTAAAAGGGAACCCCAACAAAGCCAAGCTGATCGTCGATAGCGAGAAAGGCGGATTGCTCGAACAACCGCTAGCCTTAAAATAAATAAAAAAAGACGTTTGCTCAGCAAACGTCTTTTTTTATGATCAAGTTTTAGGAATTCCTTTTCATTTGTTCATCCAACAGCTGTCGCTTCAACAACTGTTCTTTTTCCATCGATTTTTTTCGTAGGATTTGCAGCTCTTCCTGAAGCTCTTCTGTGGTTTTTTTGTGCTCATTTGTGTCTACTTTCGCTTTTCTGAACGAAGCAAGGGTCGCTAAAAATGCAACGGCCAAGACGATGATGATTGCCCAGACCATGGTATGGTAGGTTCCTTTTGCAAAGTCAATACCTACAAAAGCAATACTATCTGTCTTTTGCTTTTCCGCTTGAAGCTGTGTATCTAATGTGTTTACGGAATCCTTTAAATTTTTTACGGTTGTCACGGAAGACGACGAGTTTGCCTTCAGGGTAGCAATTTCCTTTTGATAGACAGAAATGGAGTCCAATACGTTTCTCCGTACAATTTCCAGATTCGTTTTACGGATGATTTTAAAGTCAGCATTCTGCGACTTCGAAAGGTTGCTCAAATTCAAAAACTGTTCACTGAGCGAGCCCTTTTGAATGGCGTAGGGTAACATAGGCTTTGTCTGTCCAAAAACAGATAAGGAACACGCTGTCACGGTGACTAGTAGAAATCGTTTTAACATAAATTTAATGTAATTAGTATAGTGTTTTGTATTATAGAATAACACCAATTTTTCAAAATTATTGTTCGACCAGAATTGGTTAAAGTTGAAAAATAAATAACGAAAATGCAAGAATTTGGACTTTTTAATATGTTTTTTGTTGTGAAAAGCAGGGAGATGCATGTCTTCACAGAATGCCTTTGGACAGATTTCAGACCACCCTTTTTGGGGGATGATAACATGTTGTAAAAAGTGGATAATTATACAGAGGAAAGAAAAAGAATAAAGTCGTTCTTTTGAAAGACATATTAACGGAGAGGGTGGAGGTTTGCAAAAGCGCCTCTCTGTACACATCGTATTAATAAAAATTTATGGTTCGACTTTGTAGGAAGTTCGGTGTTTTGTTTATTTTGTGTCTGCTGTTTGGTATAACAGGTGTTTGTGCGCAGCCGGCACGAATTCTTTATGAAGCATCGGGCGTGACGAACGATGAGCGCTTTGCCTTCGCGCTGGATAGATTATCCGCCCAGATGGGCAAGAAGGTGAAAAAAATAGCGGCCAATTTTTCGAAAGACAAGGTTAAAAAGCCCGATATTTTGGTGGGCATCAAATCTTCGTCGGAATGGGAAAGATGGGTGCCGCGCCAGCTTCTAGACTCTTTAACGGACAAGGAATCGTTTGTTATTTACCGAAAGGATAGCCGTTCGCCGTTAGTTATTGTGGGAAGCGACGAAACAGGCTTGCTTTATGGATGTGAAGAGATGCTTAGCCAGCGGGCATTCGAAAAGGAGGCTATTGCTTATTATGATGCGCCAGAGATGGTACTTCGTGGGACCTGTATCGGCATGCAAAAAACAGAATATTTGCCGGGGAGAGACGTTTACGAATACCCCTATAATGAAGAATTGTTTCCTTGGTTTTATGACAAGGGGCTTTGGGTCAAATATTTGGACATGTTGGTGGAGAATCGGTATAATACCTTATACCTGTGGAATGGACACCCTTTCTCTTCGTTGGTTAAGTTGAAAGATTACCCGTACGCGTTGGAGGTAGACGACGCCACCTTCGCGAAAAACGAAGATATGTATACGTTCCTGACTGCGGAGGCAAATAAGCGCGGCATATGGGTCATCCAAATGTTTTACAATATTATCTTGCCGAAGCCCTTCGCTGATCGGCATGGCCTAAAGACGCAAGAGCGCAACCGTGTCATTACGCCGCTGATCGAAGACTATACACGAAAATCCATTGCCGCTTTTGTTGCTAAATATCCAAATGTGGGTCTTTTAATAACTTTGGGCGAAGCTATGGAGGGTGTAGGACAGGACGATATCAACTGGTTTACCAAAACAATTTTGCCTGCTGTGAAGGATGGGCTTCATGCGATAAACAGTGCTGTCGAGCCTCCTGTCATCCTGCGCGCCCATGATACCGATGCTCCCGCCGTGATGAAGGAAGCGCGGCCAATCTATAAGAACCTGTACACTATGGCCAAATATAACGGTGAAGCATTGACTACCTATACGCCCCGTGGTAAGTGGGCCGAACTGCACCAAGAGCTGGGCAGGATCGGAACCGTTCACATACAGAATGTGCATATTTTGGCCAACCTGGAGCCATTTCGGTACAGCGCACCAGACTTTATACAGCAATCGGTAAAAGCTATGCACGAGGTACATCTGTCTAACGGTATCCACATCTATCCCCAGGCATCGTATTGGGATTGGCCTTATACAGCAGATAAGGTAGATGGCCGTTTGCTCCAGGTAGATAGGGATTGGATGTGGTACAAGGCTTGGGCGCGGTATGCCTGGAAGGTTTCCCGGCAAAAAGAACAGGACGCCAAGTATTGGATCCGTCAGTTGGCGAGTCGGTACGGCGTTACGGAACAGGCTGCAGCCGACCTTTTGGCTGCGTTAAACGAGGTTGGCGAAATATCTCCCAAAATATTAAGGCGTTTCGGTATTACGGACGGCAATCGGCAGACCTCTTCCTTGGGCATGCTGATGACACAGCTTATCAATCCCTATCGTTACGGTTTGTTTACCCTGCTGTATGAATCGGAAGCTCCGGAAGGAGAGATGATCATCGATTATGCAGAAAAGAAATTTAAGGGCGAGCAGCATGTTGGCGAGACCCCCGTACAGGTGGCCGATGAGATCGTGGCGCATGCCGAAAAAGCCGTCGCGCATGTCGCCGCGCTGGAAGTAACGGCCTCTGATGCGGCAGAACTTAAGCGGTTGAAAAATGACATCTATGTGCACGAAGCGCTGGCCAAACACTATAGCTACAAGGTGAAAGCTGCCGTGCAGGTGCTGCAATATAAATATACAAGAGATGTGGAATCGCTTAGGTTGGCGGTGCCGGATTTGGAACGCAGCGTCGATGCTTACAAGCGCCTTGCCCAATTAACGGCAGGCAGTTATTTATACGCTAATAGTATGCAGACCAAGCAGCGGAAGATTCCTATGCGCGGCGTAAATGCCACATTTAAGCATTGGACAGAAATGTTACCTGTTTATGAAGCAGAACTCGCTAACTTTAAGAGATCGATAGATTCGCTTTCCAAAAGTGAAGGCATGCTGAAGCAACAGCGGCACAAGCTAGAGGTAGCGCCCGTTGTGCTACCGGAAGATGTGCAGTTGGTGACCTTAAAAAAAGGAGCTAATCTTTATCTGGACCAAGAACTTGTGGTGACGCATTTGCCTGAAGAGTTTGAAGGTTTACAAGCAGTGATGATCGATGCTGGCAAGCAAAAGCAAGAAGGTACAACCTTAAGTTTTGAAGCGACTGGGCCGGTTAAAGTACTTGTCGGGTATTTCAACAGCACGGACAAGGTTTTTGCGCCTAAGCCTGTGCTGGAAATCGACGCAACAGCCAACGACCATGGCCAAGCAGATACGAAGGTGCGTAATGCCTTACGGGTGCAATACATGCCAATGATTGATGTGCACAGCTATTCGTTTGCTGTCGGCAAACAGGAATTGAAGCTGCCCAAAGGGGAAGCCATTATTCTGGGCTTCGTCAACGACACAGAGCTGCAGCATCCCTACAATGCTGATGTAGACAATCGTGGGGATGATGTGGATGACTTATTTGGTTATTATGGAGAAATTAAGTTGTAATGGAGAGGATAAAGAATAGAGTTTTATTAATATTGGTATGTTTGATGCCCTGTTTCAGCTGGGCGCAAATAGATCTCCGTACGAAGTTGGACGGCTATGTTCGGCAGTTCAATAGCGATGACAACGAAGCCGTAGTCAATCTAATTTCCAATAAAGCGTCAGCTGATTGGATGAAAGATAATATTCCGCTGTTTGATTGCCCGGATTCCGCCATTGAAAAAATATATTACTTCCGTTGGTGGTCTTTCCGCAAACATATCAAAAGCACGCCAGAGGGAACGATCGTTACCGAGTTTATCGAGCCGGTGAAGCACGCCGGCAAGTTTAATTCGATCAGTTGTGCTCTTGGGCATCACCTTTACGAAGGTCGATGGCTCAAAAATCGCGACTTTCTAAAGGAATATGTGGATTTTTGGTTCTACCACGCCGATAAAGGGCAAACAAAACCTCGATTTCATCAATTTAGCTCTTGGCTTCCAGACGCCTTATTAGCCTATTATAAAGTATCGGGCGATAGAGATTACTTGCTATCTAGATTAGACGCGCTCGATACCGACTACGAAACTTGGGAAAAAGAACGGCAATTGCCGAGCGGACTTTTTTGGCAACATGATGTCAAAGATGGGATGGAAGAATCTGTATCTGGAGGCAGACGGGAGAAGAATATGCGGCCAACAATTAACAGTTATATGTATGGTAATGCCCGAGCTATCGCGAGCATAGCGAAGATGGCCAATCGTCTGGATCTGCAAGAAAAATACGCTAAGAAGGCCCGTACAATTCAATATTTGCTATTAGACTCGCTGTGGGATAAGGACGACCACTTCTTTAAAACCAAACTGGAAAAAGGCGGGTTGCATCCTGCACGCGAGGCTATCGGTTTTATTCCATGGTATTTCAATCTGGTACCAGAAAAGGCAGTGTATGGCGTTGCTTGGGATCAAGTTATCGATACTGCAGGATTTAGGGCGCCGTGGGGGCATACTACGGCAGAACGGCGTGAACCTACATTTCGCACACGCGGCACTGGTCACAGCTGTGAATGGGATGGCGCTATTTGGCCTTTTGCCACTTCTCAAACCCTAAGGGCAATGGCTAATGTGTTGTCATCCGCCAAATATCGTGGAAAGGTCAGCAAAGAGGATTTCTACCATGAAGTGCAACAATATGCGAAAGCGCACGTGATGCATGGCAAACCATATATCGGCGAGTATCAGGACGAAAAAAATGGCGAATGGCTGAAGGGCGATCATCCGCGAAGCAAATTTTACAACCACTCCACCTTTGCGGATGCGGTTATTCAGGACCTGATAGGCTTCAAGCCAACGTTAGGCAATGGCTTTACATTAATGCCCCTTATTCCAGATGGTGAATGGGATTATTTTTCCTTACAGGAGATTGTCTATAAGCGTAAAACCATCAGTATCTTTTGGGATAAAAATGGGGATCGCTACGGAAAGGGAAAAGGACTGAAGGTGTATGCCGACGGGAAGTTGGTAGCAAAATCGAATACATTAAAATCGCTAAAAGTTAACTTGAAATGATAAAAACAGGAATCTTTACCTTTGTCGTATGGCTGTTTGGGCTACTGTCGTTCACACAGGCACAGTCTTACTACAACGTGCTGAAGTATGGTGGGAGAAATGATAGTACAGGCACGAATACGAAAGCCATCGCAAAAGCTATTGATGCTGCTGCTGCAAAAGGCGGCGGAACGGTTTATTTTCCTGCCGGGAAATATATTACTGGCCCGATTCATTTTAAGAGTAACATCACGCTATTTATCGATGCGGGTGCTGAACTGCATTTCAGTGATAATTTCGATGACTATTTGCCCATGGTGGAGTCGCGTTGGGAAGGCACCGCGGTAACAAATTTCTCCCCTTTATTTTATGGAAACGGATTGCAGAATATAGCAATCGTAGGACGTGGGATCATTGATGGACATGGGAAGAAATGGTGGGGGTATTCAGAAATCGAAGTAAAAAAACAAACGGAAGACAGCAAGTGGCAAAAGGAATTTAAACGCCGCAATCCAAATGTATTGGCGCCGGATCTGCCGGGCTGGATAGAGCGTGGGTTCTTACGCCCGCCATTCATTCAATTTTTAAACTGCAGCAATGTGCAGATTAAGGATATAAAGATCCAAAACTCTCCCTTTTGGACAATCAATCCACAGTATTGCGACAACGTAACGGTAGATGGTGTCACGATCGATAACCCGCCCTCGCCCAATACAGACGGGATAAACCCTGAATCGTGCAGCAATGTGCGTATCGCCAACTGCCACATTAGCGTTGGCGACGACTGCATAACCATTAAATCGGGCAAAGATCGGTCTGGAAGGCAGAT
Source organism: Sphingobacterium griseoflavum (assembly GCF_014653155.1). Classification (GTDB taxonomy): domain Bacteria; phylum Bacteroidota; class Bacteroidia; order Sphingobacteriales; family Sphingobacteriaceae; genus Sphingobacterium; species Sphingobacterium griseoflavum. Next base: position 220,714 of record NZ_BNAF01000009.1, read on the forward strand.
TAACATCCCAGCAGAAAACTATACCATCACCAATTGCACGATGCTCCGTGGACATGGAGGTGTGGTCATAGGCAGCGAGATGTCGGGTGGCGTAAAGAATATCGTTATCTCCAACTGTGTCTTTGACGGTACCGACCGTGGCATTCGCCTGAAAACTGCGCGTGGAAGGGGAGGTGTTGTCGAAAACATTCGGGTCAGCAATATTGTGATGCGGAATATTCGCGATCAAGCTATTGTTATGGATATGCAGTATGCAAAAACTGAAGTAGAGCCGGTTAGCGAACGCACGCCCCAGTTCAAAAATATCTATATAAGCGATATGACGGGATCGACCAATCGGGTTGGGCTATTACGTGGATTAGACGAAATGCCGATCGAAAATGTGAGCTTTAATCATATCAACATGCAATCCCAAGCAGGTTTTTCATTGGAAAATGCGAAGAAAATCTCCTTCAACCACGTGCAGGTAGATGTGGCGAATGAGCCGCTTATAAAAGCGAAAAATGTAGATGTGCTGGAAATTTGTGCAGTTCAAAACTTTACGCCTTTGGCCGATCGTCCGTTGTTGCTGATGGAAGATGTGCAGCATGTCAATATTCAGCAAAATTACCCTATGGCCGGCACAGATGTGTTTATGGAGCTTTTGGGACAACATAATGCTGATGTCTTTGTGCACAGCAATAATTTTAGCCAAGTAAAACAGGTCGCTAAAGGTTCGATTGGTGCGGCGGTAATCGTAAACAATGTGGAAGCTAAAAAATAAAGCAATGCCGGTTCGAGTATCGTTCTTGTTGGTTGTGTGCTGGTGCTTTGGTTTGCATGCTACAGCGCAACAGAGATTATGGTATAAACAGCCAGCACAACGATGGGAAGAAGCATTGCCCATCGGCAATGGTCGTTTAGGTGCTATGATCTATGGTGGTGTGGAACATGAGGAAATACAATTTAATGAGGAAACACTTTGGACGGGGACGCCAAGAGACTATAACAAACCCGCTGCATACCTTTACCTAGATAGTATCCGTGACCTGATTGATCGTGGTCAGCAGCGAAGGGCCGAAGAGCTTGCCCAACGAGAGTTTATGGGCGTAAAAAGTATTTCCGAAGATCCTGCAGCTTGGTTGGCTAAAGTAAGTGAAGAACGTGATAAGCAGAATGGTGCAGCAAGCGTTAATTACCCCGATCATGCCTGGGAAACGATACAGGTACCGGCTTACGAGGGTTGGGAAGACATCGGGTTAGAGGGTGTGGACGGAGCTGTTTGGTTTCGTACGCCTGTTGAGCTCCGCGAGCAGGATCTTCTAGACGATTGGGTGTTAGACCTGAACAAAGTGCGAGAGGAAGACTATACTTTTTTCAATGGACGCTTATTGGGACATACTGTCGGCGACCAAGAGAAGCGTCTGTACCATATACCGAAAGAATGGCTACGAGCGGGTAAAAATGTGCTAGCTGTCCAGGTGATCAACCGAAGCGGGAAAGGTGGTATTTCAGGGTATAAGGATCCGCAACAGCCTATAGGCTTTCGCAGTGCAACAGGGCGTTTTATTTCTATCGTCGGACAATGGAAATATTGGGTGCAGGACGCGGATGTGCCAAAGGTTGGAAGTTATCAAGCCAGTTACCAACCTTTTGGGTCTTTAATGCTGCGATTTCCGGCTGGGAGAACGACTAACTACCGGCGAAGCCTTTCCTTAGCGCAAGCGCTTGCCGAGGTTAGCTATACCCAAAATGGGGTTTCTTATAAGCGCACTTACATCGCAAGTTGTCCCGATAATGTTGTTGCCATCCAGTTGACAGCCGATAAGCCGAAGCAGTTGTCTTTTTCATTGTCAATGAATGCCAAACATCCGGGTTACCGAGTTTGGAAGGTCGACGAACACACTTTGGGTATGGACATCAAGGTGAAGAACGGGATATTAAAAGGCGTGTCTTTTGTGACGGTCAAGCTACGCGGAGGAAGGATTTACGAAAAGGACGGCTGGTTGGAAGTGGAAAAAGCCAACGAAGCTACGGTCTATTTAAGTGCATCCAGCAGTTTCAGGAATTATCAGCAAATCGACACAACGTTTAAGGAAAAAGCAATAGCGCACCATCGACAGCTGCAGAAGAAGAAATTCAAACGCTTGCTTGCAAGGCACGCGCGCGATTACCGAGAACTGTTCGGCCGCTTTTCGGTAGGCTTTGGCGGAGCTGCGGTCGATAGCATACCCACGGATGAACGCTTAAAAAGATTGGTGACTGCTGAAGATCCTGCATTGGTTGCGCTATACATACAATATGGACGATATTTGCAAATTGCGAGTTCGAGAGCAGGAACGCAGCCGGCAAATCTGCAGGGAATTTGGAACCATTTGTTGGAACCCTCTTGGGGAAGTAAATACACCACCAATATCAATTTGGAAATGAATTACTGGCCAACGGAGATGCTCAATCTGAGCGAGCTTCACCAGCCGCTCTTCGCCATGATCCGTGAATTGTCCTTGTCGGGTAAAGAGACCGCGCAGGCCTATTATGGCGCACGCGGTTGGGTGTTGCACCACAACACGGATATTTGGCGCGGCACTGCGCCTATCAACAATGCCAACCATGGTATATGGCCTACAGGTGGCGCTTGGCTGGTCACGCATCTTTGGGAGCATTACCTCTACAATCAAGATCCGCAATTTATTGCCGATTATTACGATATCATCAAAGTAGCTACCTTATTTTTTAAAGATGTACTAGTGAAAGATTCCGAATCAGGATGGTTGGTGAGTAGCCCTTCCAATTCTCCAGAGCATGGCGGTTTAGTGAAAGGCCCTGCTATGGATCATCAAATCGTTCGATCCCTGTTTTCTATCTTTATCAAGTCGTCAAAACTGCTGGGGAAAGATAAACTGCTAAGGGACTCTATTCAGCAACAACTACCGAAGATTGCGCCCAATCAAATTGGTCGCTATGGACAGCTGCAAGAATGGATGGAAGATCTAGATGATCCAGAGAATAAACACCGCCATGTGTCGCATCTTTGGGGATTGCATCCTGGCAACGAGATCAATGCCGATGATACGCCTGCCTTGCTTCAAGCGGCAAAGACTTCTCTGCAAATGCGCGGTGATGATGGAACAGGTTGGAGTTTAGCTTGGAAAATAAACTTTTGGGCAAGACTTAAGGATGCAGAGCACGCCTATGCCATGGTAAAGATGCTGCTGCGCCCCGCTGGTAGGGCAGGCGGTTCGTATCCAAATCTGTTCGATGCGCACCCGCCCTTTCAGATCGACGGTAATTTTGGTGGTGCCGCAGGCATCGGTGAGATGTTAATGCAAAGCCATACCCGTTATTTGGATATTTTGCCCGCACTACCCGCCGCGCTGTCTGAAGGTAACGTAAGGGGTATGAGAGCAAGGGGTAATTTCGAGATTGATATGCAATGGAAAGAAAAAACACTGCAAGCACTGACGATAAAATCCAAGTCTGGGCAGCCTTTAAGACTGCGCTACCATGGCAAGACCATAATATTGGAAACAAAGAAGAATAAAACCTACACATTTGACGCTGATCTTAACCTGTTGTAATGATACGTAAGCTTGTTGTTGTTTCGTGCTTGCTTTGGAGCTTTTTATCGGTTGTTGTTGCGCAAGGAATACGCCGCTCTCTATCACTAGATAGGGAATGGCTCACGGCAATGGATGAACAGGATACACTACGATATAAAGGATTTGAAAAGGTCGATTATAAAGAAACGGCTGGCTGGAAGCGTGTTGATGTACCGCACAATTGGGATAGCTACGCCGGTTACCGTCGACAATTGCACGGCAATCTACATGGATATGCTTGGTATAGAAAATCATTTACATGGAAGGACTCTAAGAAAGGTAAACGTTTCTATTTGTTTTTTGAAGGGGTCGGATCTTATGCCACCGTTTGGTTGAATGGGCAGCGTGTGGGTTATCACGCAGGAGGCCGAACGACTTTTACGCTAGACGTTACCAAGGCTCTTTACACAGATGGGAGAAAGAATATCGTTGCGGTACGAGCTGATCATCCGGAGGGCATTCAAGACTTACCTTGGGTGGATGGCGGCTGCTCTACCGAGCGAGGATTCTCGGAAGGTTCACAGCCCATGGGTATATTTCGCCCGGTTAGTTTAATTGTTAAGAGTGAACTGAATATCGCCCCCTTTGGTGTGCACTATTGGAATGATGAGACCGCTGACGGGAGTAAAGCAACTATACAACAGCAGATCGAAATCCAGAATACATCCACGCGCGAGCGTGATATCAAAGTGGTCACTTATCTCTTGGATGTCCATGGCAAGCGTGTCGGCAGCTCCGTCGATCAGGTGCATATTGCTCCATCTACGACCAAAGAAATTCGCCTGTCGGCAATAACAGTCAACAAACCTACGCTATGGGAGCCGCAGAACGCCTACCTCTACACCGTAGAGACTAGGCTTCAGGAAGGAAACAAGCTCTTGGATAGCGAGCGAACGCCATACGGCATCCGCACGGTGCGCTGGCCCAAAGGACTTAAGCCGCTTGGGAGCAATCAACTTTTAGTAAACGGAAAGCCTGTTTTTATACACGGCATTGCAGAATATGAACATAAGTTGGGAAACTCACATGCCTTCAGCGAGGCGGAAATATTGGCTAGGGTCAAAGATATGAAGACGATGGGGTTCAATTCGTTTCGCGACGCACACCAACCACACAACCTGCGCTACCAAAAATTTTGGGACGAGCACGGCATCTTGCTATGGACACAGATGGCCGCACATATTTGGTTTGATACCCCGGCATTTCGTGCTAACTTCAAGCAGCTGTTGCGCGATTGGGTCAAAGAGCGTCGGAACAGTCCGTCTGTTTTTTTATGGGGTATAGAGAATGAAAGCACGCTGCCGGCCGATTTCGCCCGTGAATGTATGGATATCATTAGGGAGTTGGATCCTACAGCTTCGATCCAGCGTTTGGTAACAACCTGTAATGGCGGTGATGGAACGGACTGGGATGTACCGCAAAATTGGACAGGAACCTATGGTGGAGACCACCATACTTACGGCGAAGATCTGAAAAAGCAATTGCTGGTAGGCGAGTACGGCGCTTGGCGGACGTTAGAGCTGCATACCGAAGCGCCCTATCTTCCCAATCATCCTATATATAGCGAAGATCGCTTTACTGAAATCTTGGAAACCAAACTGCGCTTGGCCGACTCGGTCAAAAATGAAAGTATAGGCCATTACTTATGGCTTTGGAACTCGCACGATAACCCTGGCAGGGTGCAGGGAGGCGAAGGCTATCGCGATATTGATAAAATTGGCCCGGTCAACTACAAAGGATTGTTAACCCCTTGGGGCGAGCCTACGGATGCATACTACATGTACCGGGCGCATTACGGTGATGAATCCCGGCCCATGGTACACATTGCATCCCATACTTGGCCCAATAGATGGCTAAAACCAGGCTTAAAAGATGGTATTCGTATCTATTCAAATTGCGAGGAAGTCGAGCTGTTTAACGATGTGGAAAGTGAGTCTTTGGGCGCGCAGAAAAACCCCGGTTTCGGCCGAGCATTTGAATTCAATGCTGTCCCAATCCAATACAATGTTTTATACGCGATTGGTAAGAATAATGGTAAAATCGTTGCTCGAGATACTATTGTCCTCCATAACTTGCCGCAAAGCCCGAATTTTGACAAATTGATCAATCGGCAGTCTTCAATTTTAGAGTCGGATACGGGAGCGCAATATCTCTACCGAGTCAATTGCGGTGGGCCAGATTATACGGATCGTTATGGCAACCTTTGGGTCGCCGACCAGCCATACGGACCGACTGTGTCATTTGGCTCTACTTCTTGGGCCGATCAGTATGGCATATCATCGGTCTTTGCCAGTCAGCGGCGAACGTTTGATCCGATAAAGGGCACGGCAGATTGGGCTTTGTTCCAGACATTTCGTTATGGTCTCGACCAGCTGCGCTATATCTTTAATCTGCCTGATGGCAAATATAAGATAGCGCTCTACTTTTCAGAGCCTTGGGTTGGCGCGGGGTCGAACGACGACGCGCGGGGAATGCGGCTTTTTGATGTGGCGCTGAATGGGGAAACCGTCGCAAAAGATATCGATATTTGGAACGAAGTAGGGCACGACCACGCCATGAAGCGGGAATATGTGTTGGAGGTCACGGGCGGCAAATTGGAAATTAGTTTTCCAAATGTTGCAGCAGGTCAAGCAGTTATTCAGGCCATTGCTGTGTCTGGGATAGCGGGTGCTTCGGTACCAGAAATTGGGTTGAAAAAAGCTGATAATCAGATCAAGCAGGGCGAAATATCGTATTCAGGCACTTGGATGGATATCGGGCAAGTGTATGATAGTAAGGAAAATCTCTCTTTCCATTATCTGCCTAGCTTCTTGTACGCCGCGGATTTTATCCGCGCTGAGGATAAAAATTTGCGGTTGTCCTTTCATAAGCCGTCTTACGTATATGCCATTTCGAAAAGACCAATAGATGATATGGAATTTACTGGAGATTCGGTGATGAACAATCGTGGAGAGGTGTTTCAGGTATATCGTAAGGTGCTGGCACGCGATGCTGTATATCGTCTCCCCACGGTACACGCAAATCTGTTCGCATTCCAAGAACAGAGTGGTTTGCAGCCAGCCTATGATCTGAAAAAGTCCGAAACCTACAAAGCAGAAGCGATGAAGAACGTAGAAGGGATGGCAAAGGTAGATTTTCAAAAACAGGGACGTTTGCAATTCACTGCTGACGATGGATTTGTGGCGTTTGAAATAAAAGTTGGCGTTGCCGATATCTATTCGCTGACGTTGAAGTACCATAACGCCGATCTGCAGCCAAAATTGCTAACATTGGAACTACAAACCTTAGATGGTCTTGTGTTGAAGAAAGCTGAGCCACTACAATTGGATGTCACGCGTGCAGGAAAATGGAATTACGTGGGCACGAATACGGGGTCGATGATCAATGCCGGAACCTACCGCGTTATTGTACGAGGCATAGATGCACGCGATATTTATATCGATGCGTTGGATGTGCAGTAAAATTATCACCCACGGTGAAGTTGTTCCTTATGATCAGTGTTTGCAATGTTTGAATGGCCTTTTGGCGATAGCAGACAAAAAGCCCACTATGTCAAGCTAAACGCATCAATTTCTACTGAGATATCGCTTTTTATATTCGAGTGGGGTGAGGCCCATCACTTTCTTAAAATGTCGGTAAAAGTTCGAGACGTTGTTGAAGCCGCATTCAAAACAGATGATTTCGGTTGGTAATTTGTTTTCGACCAACAATCGACAGGCATGGCTGATGCGAATCTCCACGAGAAAATCGTAGTAAGTCTTTCGGGTCATCGTTTTAAAATATCGACAAAACGAGGTGATACTGAGATTGGCAATGTTGGCCACCTCTTCCAACGTAATATCTTCTTTGTAATGGGCGTGTGTATGGTTGAATATATTGTTTAATCGGATGTTGTCTGCTTCATTGGATTGGTGGAAGGTGGTCTGCGTCTTCACGATAGTCTCACATTCGTCGCTTTCGGCAATCACCTGTAAGATTTGCAACAGTGCGATAATCTTCCCTATACCTGTTTCCTCCACACTGGTATGCATGAGTTCTGCTACTTTTGCTTTTGTTTCTCCTTTAATGATCAAACCGCTTTTAGCTTTATCAAAGAGCTTTGGCAAAAGATACGATTCCGGAAGCTGCAGTAATTGCTTTCCAAGACAGTCGGGCAAGAATTGTAAAACGATTGCCTCTATATTATATTCCGGGTTGTTTTGATAATACTCGTCTTTACAACGCCAAGCATGCGATAGCTTCTCGCCGACCAATATGATTTCGCCTGGAGCAAAACTACTGATGTTATCGCCAATAAACCGTACGCCTTCTCCGCGTATCGTATAATGTAACTCCAGTTCCTCGTGATAGTGCCATACATTGCCAAAATTGGGCATCACATCATGCCTTGCGGAAAACGAACTTTCCAATTTTGCCGGAAGTTTTCTATACAACGGTTTCATAGTCTTCGAAAGGTTTATCTAACAAAGGGTTTACAATTTTTCGTAACGGAAAGCTAATATACAACTTTATATGAAAGGCGAATGGTAATATCTTATAATGAAGGGGTAATGTTACATAGAGAGCCGTTTCTGTAATGCAGTTCGTTAGGACAACGCCGATGAACTTGTGCAATTCATTTTTATTATTCTCCGACCGGTATACAACTCCTAAAGTTAGGGCGATGTAGGGAATTGGTTGGTACAGAGATGCAAATTTTACGATCACGGAGTACGATGGTATCAGCTATTGTTTTACAGTTAGCTGGCTAAAATATGCAGATCTTATCTGTGTTTGCGTTAGCTTTGCATGTTTTTTCTATTGCTTGTTCATACGCAAAGGGCTGCACTTGATGTAGCGTGCCTTAATGCAGTCTTGGGCTATAGGGCAAGCATTTTTTTCTACTGATAACATCGTACAGTAAATAGATAATCACTTATAAATTTTCCATGTAAAGAATGCGTTACTTTGGATTAATCAATTATAGATGTGCAGGGATTTGCAATTGCTGAAAAGAGTTTTGCCAATGTGTGCTAAATACGGCTAAGTGTGATAACCAATGGATCTAAAAAAGCAGTAAATTTAAAGAGCGATGAGAAAAATACAGGTAGTTTATTTTCTTTTTCTGGTGATGGTCGGGAATGTGTCACTAGCACAAGATGCTAGGCAAGAGTATCTAAATGTCATTACAAATAGGGCAGATAAGATCGTTGCCACGTTGGGCCTGTCGGACAGTTTGGCATACTATAAGGTTCGTGATTTAGTCGTGAATGACTATGACAATGTTAATACGCACCACGAATCTAAACAGGCAAAAATCCAGGCTGTGAAGAAGAAGTTTTCTGCAGATAAGGAACTGCAAGTAACCAAAGTTTCAGAGATAGAGCGCGCCGAAGCGAAAAAATTAGAAAAGCTCAATGCCAAATATATCCAACGACTTTCCAAGATATTGACAAAAGAACAGGTGGAGATGGTCAAGAACGGGATGACCTATGGCGTATTACCGAAGACGTATAGCGCTTACCAAGAAATGATTCCTAGTTTGACCGCAGAGCAAAGGGGACACATCCTAATGAATCTAATCGAAGCACGCGAATTGGCTATGGCGCAACCCGGGTCAAAAGAGAAACACGCAGTTTTTGGGAAGTACAAAGGCAGAATAAATAATTATTTGGCAAAGGAAGGCTACGACTTAAAAGAGGAAGGTAAAAAATGGGAAGAAAGGATTAAAAGCCGAAAGGACCTGCTCTAGTAAAAGCTTGGTAAGGTAGTGTTTACGGTGTAATTCTTAGCTAACCAAGGAATTTAACCGCATTGATATAAACCTATTCCGATCTCAAACGATCTTACACTTTGCCTGGGCTTTGGGGATGGTGTAAAAGGAGCTTTATTTAAAGACGAAATTCCAACTATAAATTAGTTATATAAACCTAATTATCATGAGATGTCAACAGATTTACAACTATCTACTGTTTTTTGCGTACGGCTGAATGGGATTCTCGTCTTAGCGTCGCTTGACGAAGCCCTTTTTTCTATACGATTTTAACTAGCCAATACTGGAAGAATGCTTTCAACCTGTTCGTTTACGGGTGTAGTGATGCTAGGCATTTTCTCGTAAAGGGAAAAAGCGCATATAATAATTTTGTAAGCAAAAAATATTAATTAAAATTAATAAACAACCTAATTATGAACTTTCAAAAAAATAATCCAGTTAGACTATTTTATGGAGCGTTGTTTTTGACCTTCTTAATCGTAGGATTTAACGCGTGTAGCAAGGAGACGGTTTTAGGTCCGCCGACGAGTTTGACGGAAATGGCGAGCGGTATTAGTATTGCTCATGCAGATACATCCTTGGTGTTGTCGTGGAGTCCTGGTTTGGCCGCATGGGAAGGTAAAGATCGTCCTGTTGTAACGTTGTCCTATGAAGTACAGGTTTCTACCGATGAGACATTTAGGGATGAAAGTCAAATTGCATTGGATTTTGTAGTTGACTCTACCTCATTGTTCCTAAATGACGAACAGCTTACGCCATTGCAGCAATATTATGCAAGGGTTCGGACCGCGCCTAGTACGGGTACAGGCCATTCGGCTTGGACAGCTGCCTCAAGCTTTCAGCTAAGACCTATTGATATGTTCCGACCGATCAAGGTGTGGAACCTAACCGATGAAGCTGCGATATTAGGCTGGGGAAGACATGGTGAGATGGCAACCTTAGTGGTAGAAACGGCAGATGGAAATGAAAAACAAGAATTTGATATAAAGAATGCCACATTGGTTTCGAAGCTTGTCGAAGGCCTGTTGCCTGGTAAAAGTTATGTGGCCAAGCTGTTACGTCAAGACAATAGATCGTTGGGTGTACTGGCATTTACTACAAAACCCGATGTGACCGGAGCAGGATATGTCGATCTGCGCGCATCGAGCGATCCATCGATTCTGCAAACGACCCTTAATACAGTTTCTGCAGGCAGTAAAATTGTATTGAAGCGTGGCATGACCTATGCCATCAGTACGGCATTCCAGCTAAACCGCGATGTGACGATTATGAGTGAACCCGGTTTTGGTGCACAAGCGCAGATACAGATGTCTCCCTCTTTCGGGATCGAGGAAGGAGCGCAAATTACCTTGCTTAAATTTGACGATGTGGAAATAAGAGGAACCTTGTCCAGCAGCTACGTCCTCAATTTGTCCCCCGCCTCGTCCATTCAAAAAGTAGAATTTGAAGCATGCCGGATATCCGATCATGTAGGCGTTATGCGTTTGCAAGGAGCCGGTGTAAAATCCGTACAGGATTACGTCATCAACAACTCTATCATTCAGAACATAGGTGCACAAGGTGTGCTTCAGGTTGACAATGTGAATGCAGTTGTCAATAATGTGCACTTGACAAACTCGACATTCATCAATACGCAGTGGATTGTCAGATACAATAGTTCGGTGGTTAATCATTTAAACGCCATGACAATTGAGAGTTCTACGTTCTTTCAAGCACCATACGATAATCGATATATCCTCGATATGGCACGAACAGGAAGTACGATAGGGAGTTTCACCGCCAACAATACCTTATTTGGCTATACGGGCGGCGCACGTTCTTTCAATTCACGCACACCGGCTTCGATATCCGTAACGAATAGTTTTGCTACGGCTGACGCCACCTGGGGTACATCAAATACGCAGGCATTGATAGCTGGTATCGTGCGTTATCCGTTCCCGTCGGAACAAGTATTTGCCATGCCGGATAAAACCAACTTTGCCAATAGCGACTTGACCATCATTGATGAAGCTTTGTTTACCGTTGGCGATCCAAAATGGAGACCATAAGCTGAACAGCGTGTAGTTATAATTTTTATTCATGGGTAAACTAATTAATAATGCTAAATAAGACTATAAATTTGCCAGTTCCTCTTCGGGTATTGGTTAAGGGATTGGCGTTGGCATGCGTGCTTTCCACGCCGATAGCAGCGGTTGCGGCGAAAAATGCGGGGAATAATTATACATCGAAAGCTGCCTTGCTGGTCAATATTACAGGGAAGGTCTTGGATGCTGACGGCAGGCCTATTGCAGGTGCTACGGTGCTTGTAAAAGGATCAAAGGCTGGTGTGCGCACAGATCTGAACGGTATCTTTCGTATCAATGTACCAGCGGAAAATCCCTTTATTGTGATCAGCTACGTAGGCTATAAAGTAAAAGAAGTTAATGTCGCCGGTCAACAGGACATCACCATCACACTTGAGGATTTGAATGCCGCGATAGATGAGGTGGTGGTTACAGGATACGGAACGCAGAAGCGTTCGGAAATTGTGGGAGCCGTAGCTACTATAAAAGGGGAAGAACTGATGGATATTCCTGCACCTAATATCGCCGGAGCATTGCGTAACCGAATTGCGGGACTCGGCGTATCGGAAGCGTCGGGTCGTCCAGGGGCACGTATTACACTGAATGTGCGTAATTCCACGACAAGTGCGGCAGGTCAGACGATCGGATCAACAAGCGAACCCTTATATATCATTGATGGTATCACCGTCAGTAGCGATGTTTTCGATAACCTTGATGCATCCATGGTTGAAAATATTACCGTGTTAAAGGATGCTTCTGCCGCTATTTATGGAGCTTCTGGGGCTAAAGGCGTGATCCTGGTGACGACTAAACGCGGCAAAGTCGGCAAACCCAGTATTTCCTACAATGGCTATGCTGGAATCACCGATGCCGCTAGAAAGCCCGATATGCTGTCGGCCTATGAGCTTGGTGTCATGCTGAATGAAGGGTATAGAATGAACAATGCCCCGGCAGATAGATACTTCAGTGATGCGGATCTAAATTACCTAAAGGGGCTAAATGTAGATAGCTGGTATGATCAGCTGTGGCAGGCCTCTTTGATGCAGCGGCACAATTTAAGTATTTCTGGTGGTTCCGAAAAGGTTACGTTTTTCGTTGGCGGTGGTTATCAAAATGAGAATGGCAATTATGCTGGCACCAAGCAAGATAAATATACGTTCCGGAGTGGTTTGCAGGCCACCATCATCGATGGTTTACGGGCTGATGTTAATTTCAATATTGACAATCGTATCCGCAAAAGTAACAACGGGTTGGGCAATGATACTGACCAAGCATTTTTTGAAACGGTGCTTTCCACACCGGATTGGATACCGATGGAAATTAACGGCCTGCCTGTAAACTTTGTGCGTACCGGTACGCGCAATCCGTTGGGAGTGATAAACTCGGGATTCTATGACGAGCGAAATGCACAGAATTATCGCGTAAACGCCAGCTTATCGTACCAACCCAAGTTTTTGAAAGGGCTAACAGCCAAAGTGCAAGTGTCAACAGGTGGGGAGGCTAATAATAACACCCAGTACAGCCCGCCTTACAGCCTGTACACGTTTGTTACCATGGGCAATAACCAACAGTTCTACTCTACGGATTTGATTGCAGACCCGGAGTACCAGCCTGTTACCCCCCAAAGTTCAGATTTAACGACCTCAGTGTCTCGTTTAAATAGCTCGCAGGGCTTTCTGACTTTAAGCTATGCAAACACCTTCGGTAAGCATAGTATTGATGCGGTTGCCGGTGCAGAGCAAACCATGGCCTATGGCGAAGGGCTTTCATCTCGTTATATCAACCAGCTGATCGCTGGTGCGGATGAATATTGGGCGTTTGATATCAATACACAGCGAACGGTACGTACGATTGTGGAAAGTACCAAACGTTCATTTTTTGGCAGGTTCGCCTACGATTACGACAAGAAATACCTTTTACAAATCGTATCTCGTCTCGATGCCTCATCGAACTTTGCTACCGGCGAGCGTTGGGGGCTGTCTCCAAGCCTTGGTTTGGGCTGGGTGGTAAGTCAAGAAAACTTTTTTAAAGAGTATGTTTCTTTTATCAACTTCCTAAAGTTAAAAGCGAATGTTGGTATTGCGGGAGATGACCGCGTGGCGGATAGATTATGGCAGGATCGCTATGCTATAGATAATGATAATGGTTACCTTTTCGGTGAAAGATATGGTGTTGGACTTAACCCAACGGCCTATCCAAACCCATCCATCACTTGGGAAAAGAAACGTACCGTAAACGTCGGTTTGGAAACGGCCTTGTTGAACAACAAACTTAATATTAGCGCAGAGTTTTTCCAAAACAAGGTTTTTGATGGTTTTGATCAGGGAGGTAATACATCTAATCCGTTATATTCCGGCATCATTGCCCCACCGATCAATTACCGGGAGGCATACAACTGGGGATCGGAGTTTTCCATTGGTTATAATACGCGCGTTGGCAAGGATTTTAGGATAGGTACAAATATGAATTTTGGATGGGGTAATTCTATTGTCACGCAGATGCTCTACCCGACAGCGAGTTTTTTGGTGACCGATCGTTCCGATAGCAATTGGTTGGGCAATCAATTCGGTACAAACCCGCGGAGATACAACAGCAGCAATGTAGGGTATAAAGTGCAGGGCATGTTCCGCACGCAAGAGCAGGTCGACGCTTTTTTGGCGGAGAATCCAAACTATCGCATCGGTGGGCAAATACCTCAACCCGGCTGGTTGATCTACGAGGATACCAATGGTGATGGTGTCGTTAACACGTTAGACCAAACCTATCTATTCGATCGGACGAATTCGTTCTTTTCTACTGGTATCACGCTCGACTTAGGATACAAGGCCTTGAGTTTGAGTACCAATATTTTCGGTAGATTTGGCGGTAAGGTATTTATTGACGGGAATTCCAGAGCCGCACCAACCACAACGCGCAACGTGATGGCCTTTTGGAAAGACCGGTGGACGCCTGACAATCCAACGGAGGGAACTTTCCCGCGGGCAGACGACCCCTTGATTGGTGCGAACGCTGATTTCTGGGCATTGGATGCAACCACGATACGGATCAATAATATGACCTTGAAATATGCGCTGCCCACCGCTGCTACGAAACGTATTGGGCTGTCCAATGCCAGCATCTTGCTGACGGGTAATAACCTTTGGACTTTGATAAACCCCTTTACTTATAAAGATCCATACACAAATAATGCTTACAACTACCCAACGGTACGGACGATATCGATTGGTTTGAGTGCTGGTTTATAAATGAAATGGTGATGAAAACGAATATAAAGACGATATTAAGAAAAGGCTTCGGTATCCTGTTGGTTTCGGGTATCCTCACGGCCTGTAATGATGATAAATTTTTCCTATTGGAGGATCGTAACGGTTTGGGCAGCGAAGTCGTTTGGAACTCGGAAGGTTCCATTGATTTTCATTTGAATAAAACCTACGAGCTTATTATCCCGAAATGGCCGCACCAAGTAATTCCGAATCGTTGGGAGATACATCTTGCCAATGATGAGAATTATTTTGCATCCGAGGCGGGGCATGCTGCGCGTGCTTTGGGCATTAATGGCGAGGCGTTGCATAACCACGATGTATTTTATGTCGGGAATTTATACACTTTAAATTACGGGAGCAACCGGTATATGGATATCGCCCGATGCAACAATGCGATCAAATATATCCCAGAGAGTAGCATAAGTGAGGATGCTAAACGCCGATTTTTAGGTCAATACCATGCTATGCGCGCGATGGTCTACTTGGAGTTGGTGAAGGTATACGGTGGCACCACGTTAGTTCTGAAGCCACAAGACCCCCAAAATTTACAAGCCAAAGGAAGGGCAAGTGCGCGCGCGTGTTTCGATGTTATTGTAGACGATTTGACAAAAGCTGTCGATTACCTCGAAGGAGTAACGTATGGTGCTGGCGACTGGGGGCGCATCACGCAGGAAGCGGCGGCCTCCTTGAAGGCCAAGGCCCTGTTGTACTGGGCTAGCCCGCAGTTTAACCCCCTCAATGATCCTAAGCACCCTTACGATGCCGCCCGGTGGGCAGTAGCTTTGGAAGCCAATAAAGAGGCCTATGAATTATGTTTGGCCAAAGGGCATAGCTTAGTAGCAGATTATGCCCAGATTTGGCAGACAAAAGGGCCTGCAAATAAGGAAACCATTATTTCCCGGTCATATTCCGCTTCCTTGCCAAAAAGAGGCCACAATGAAGAGCGTAAAAATCGTCCACAATCTGAAGGCGGCGCGCCTGACAGAGCCTACCGAGCAACATGGAAGCTGCTGCAGGCCTACCCCATGAAAGATGGCAATCGCATCGATCAAGCCGGGAACTATAGCTATGATGCGGTGATGTTTTGGCAAAATCGCGACCCGCGCTTTACGGCTACCTTCGCGTACAATGGCAGTGTTTATCCGTTAAGTAACAAAGGTACGAATAGGGTGCAGTGGACCTATGTCGGTGCTACGGTGGATGGTATCGCAGAAAGTGCCAACTGGGGCGTTTACACCAAGAAATTTACAACCCCTACATTGGCCGCATCCAATGTTCCCGTGACGAACGATGTAGGTGGTAGTGGCATGGATTGGATTGAAATGCGTCTAGCAGAGGTCATGCTTAATTATGCAGACTGTGCCAATGAAACCGGTGATATGGCCACGGCTAAAAATATGGTGCGCGCCATTAGACAACGGGCAGGTATCGAAGTAGGAAACAACGATTATGGCCTAGGGGCGGCAGCAGGTGTAGCTGACATGCGCGATCTGATTTTGAATGAACGTATGATTGAATTTGCTTTTGAAAACAAGCGTAATTCGGATCTACGTCGCACACGCAGATGGCATCTGCTCTCGGGCGAGTCCTTGGAAACGATTCGCATTGAACTGCAGCCCGGAGTCGATGCTGCTACGCTGAATGCAGGAGGTCGAAACAGTATAAATGTGGAAGATAAAACAGTATATCAGGAGAATTTTAGAATGGCTATCCAGCAGCAGAACACGGGTTTCGGGGCCATGAATATTCCGGAGTACCATAACTTTTATACCTTCCATAACGATTACGTGTGGAGAGGCGTAGATATCTATCCGACTGTAGGCTGGGCAGGAGGAACCTTCGATCCCCTAGACAATTAATGCGGTGTTCAAAAAATAAATAGGAATTATGACAACGAGAAAAATAATAGCTTTTTTGACCGTCCTTGCCTTGGCGACCTTTGCGTCGTGCAGTGTCGAGTCGGAGAACATTTTTAACATGTTTGACGACGTGAAGATAACCTTTCACAACGATAGCGAATACGCGGTTACCGACTACCGAAAATACAATGATGGCGATAGTGTACATATCAGTTTTACCATTACTTCGGCTACTAGAGATATGATGAAATTGGTGGTTGATAGCACGATCGGTACGGGCGGAGCGAACGGAAAGCGTGAATTCACGCTGAACGAAAGCCAACGTCGGTCCTACAGCGGTAGGCTTCGCTTCAAAATTCAACGTGATGGCAGAGCTACGTTTCGAATCTATGCCTTAGATGATAAGAATGTATATATGGGGGATGGGTATAAGTCTGTAACCATAGAAGGGGCACCAAGTTATACGATCTTAGCGGATAGAAAGGTTTATAGGCCCAATCCGAATAAGCCCGAACTGCCGACCTTTTATGCGATCGGAAAAGGAAAGGCTTACACCTATGCCGAAGGCCAAGCGAATGCTGCAGATATCGATTTTGGTATTTATAGCCAAATCGATCAAACGCAAGGAAACTTTGGTCGGGTGGTATTTAATATGTATGCTATTTCCACCGAAACGAATCCTTACCCGGCGTATGATCTGTCGAATTGGGAAAAACGACAAACATTATTCAGTGCGCCAGTAAGAAATGCAAGTGGCGGCGGTGGGCTTTTTAATGCTGCATTGGTTTCTTCCAGTAGAATAGAAGAGGAAGCAAAAAAGCAAACCATCAATCAGACAATCACGAGTTTCAACGAATACGCAATGGGCTTAAATGCTGGTTCGATGTTGTATTTTCTGACACCGGAAGGAAAATATGGCGCTATACTTATTAACCAGAGTACAGTCGATGCCGCCGGTGAAGATTACCTCAGTATCAGTACAAAAATCCAGCACTAAGCATGATTGTTATTGTTGCGTGAAAGCGCTGTCTTTCGCAAATTGGATCCCTACCGGTAAACAATCTGGTAGGGTTTTTTAGTATGGCTAACAACAATGTATAATCTTGCTTTTTACCGATTTAATACGCGTTATCCATGCTAATATAATATCATAAAATGATAACCAGCGCTATGGTATACCGTAAAAATCTACGTTACTTTGATTATGCCATTTATAAATGAGGTCATATCCGTGCGCCTCAACAGATTGGTGAGAAGGAAAGGAAATAATGTCAAATTTTAAATTCATTCAACAAATGAGATTTTCAGTAACTCCATTTATGTTAATGGTGTTTGCTTGTTTAGTGACGTTCAAGGCAAATGCACAGTACCCTAAAATTCCAGCTGAAGTCAAGCAGGCTTCTGAAGATATGATGAACGCTGCAAGAGCGCAGTCCGATAGAGCGTGGGCAAAAGCATTGCCCGTTATTGAACATTACGCAAAACAGGGCAAGCCCTACATCCCATGGGCTGGACGGCCGACAGACCTACCCCAAGCAGAAATTCCGGCATTTCCCGGCGCCGAGGGAGGTGGTAAGTACAGCTTTGGTGGTCGCGGAGGTAAAGTTATCGTGGTCACAAGTTTGGAAGATAACGGACCAGGGACGTTACGTGAGGCCTGCGAACAAGGTGGCCCTCGTATCGTCGTCTTTAACGTGGCCGGTATTATCCGCCTAAAAACGCCCCTGATGATTCGCGCCCCATACATTACCATCGCAGGGCAATCCGCTCCCGGAGATGGTGTATGTGTCGCAGGAGAGTCGGTTTGGATTGATACCCACGATGTGATCGTGCGCCATATGCGATTCCGTCGTGGAGAAACCTTTGTAGGCCGGCGTGACGATGCTATTGGCGGCAATCCGGTAGGTAACATCATGATCGACCATGTTTCGGCAAGTTGGGGTTTGGATGAAAATATGTCGATGTATCGACACATGTACAACGATAGTACGGGTAAACAGGAAGAGAAACGTGGCACGGTTAACATTACCATTCAAAACTCGATATTCTCCGAAGCATTGGATACCTGGAATCATGCATTCGGAAGTACATTGGGGGGCGAAAACTGTACCTTCATGCGCAATCTATGGGCGAATAATGCCGCTAGAAATCCTTCGATTGGTTGGAACGGAATCTTTAACTTCGCTAATAATGTCATTTACAATTGGGTGCATCGTGCCATCGATGGCGGTGATTACCAAGCTACCTATAATATTTTCAACAACTATTTCAAACCAGGGCCGGCTACGCCAGAAGGAAAGCCCATCAGCTACCGTATCCTAAAACCAGAATCTGGCCGAAGCAAATTGCCTTACGTCGTGTTTGGCCGGGCTTATGTGGCGGGTAACATTGTGGAAGGAAATAAGGAGGTGACCGCAGATAATTGGAACGGCGGTGTGCAATTGGAAAACAAGGCCGGAAATGGGATGACCTTTGACGAGGCGACACCCTACTTCGCTGCGATGAAAGCAGCCAAGCCATTTCCCCATGCGGAATTTACGATCATGAGTGCCGGCGAGTCGTATGATTATGTATTAGACCATGCAGGGGCTACGCTGCCGAAGCGCGATCCCGTAGATCTGCGTATCGTCAAAGAGGTGCGCGATGGGAAACCAACGCCGTTGAAAAACGTAACCCTGCCCGAAAAAGACTTTGAACACCGCCGGTTGCCAAAAGATTCTTACAAGATGGGTATCATAACTGATATCGCACAGGTAGGCGGCTATCCTGCATATAAAGGCAAAGCCTACAAAGATTCCGACAACGATGGTATTCCCGATGATGTAGAGGTTAAAATGGGTTTAAACCCGAAAGACGGAAGTGATGCTGCAGAAATTACAGAATCGGGCTACGCGAACATTGAAATCTATTTAAACAGCCTCACGTCAAAATAAAACCAGATGCGTCTATCGTTTAAAACTGCCCTATTTTCGTTGGCCTGTGCAGCACCTATGTTTGCGCAGGCGCAATATCCTGTTGTTCCCGATTCGTTGAAAGCGATTGCGGCTCAACGGGAGCAGCTCGAACAACTTCGTGCTGATAAAGCCTGGGTGAGGGCGCAGCAAATCGTGGCGCGGGAGGGAAAACCTTTTATCCCGAATGCAGCGCTTCCAAGCGATCTGCCACAGGCAGACATTCCTGCTTTTCCTGGTGCCGAGGGGGGCGGCGCTTATACCGCTGGAGGGCGTGGCGGTCGTGTGATGGTCGTGACAAGTTTGGCGGATACTGGACCTGGCACTTTACGGGAGGCCTGCGAAAGTGGTGGTGCTAGGATTGTCGTCTTTAATGTAGCAGGCATTATCCAGCTCGAAACACCCATAACGGTGCGTGCACCGTACATTACCATTGCTGGTCAGACAGCCCCAGGCGACGGCGTGTGCGTCGCTGGCGAATCGTTCCTCATCGATACACACGATGTTATCGTTCGGTTTATGCGCTTTCGTCGTGGCACAACTGATGTGACAAGACGCGATGATGCGTTGGGCGGAAATGGAGTCGGTAATATTATGATTGATCATGTGTCTGCGAGTTGGGGACTAGATGAAAATATGTCCATGTACCGGCATGTGTATGACCGGGAAGGCCAAAATCTCAAATTGCCGACGGTAAATATCACGATTCAAAATTCTATCTTCTCGGAAGCACTAGATACCTATAACCACGCGTTTGGTAGTACCATCGGTGGATTAAACAGCACATTTATGCGAAATCTGTGGGCTTCCAATATCAGTAGAAATCCTTCTGTGGGCATGTACGGTGATTTTGGTTTTGTGAATAATGTGGTATGGAATTGGTGGAACCGTACGGCCGATGGAGGAGATCATCGTTCGTTCTATAATTTCATCAACAACTATTATAAACCGGGGCCTATCACTCCAGTTGGCAAACCGATTTCGTATCGTATCCTTAAACCCGAATCGGGAAGAGATAAGGAGTTTGCGAATACCTTCGGTAAGGCATATGTCCATGGTAATGTCATTGAAGGCAACGAAAAAGTAACAAAAAATAATTGGGACGGAGGTGTACAGCCCGACGCCGATAAATCAATTCTAACAAAAATAAAGGTGGATGAACCGTTCCCTTTGGCGGCCTTCGGTAAAATACTTCCTGCGAAGGACGCTTATGATTATGTGTTGGCAAATGTTGGTGCAATCTTGCCAAAACGGGATGCTGTAGATACACGAATAGTGAAGCAGGTCAAAACGGGAAAAGTCGTTTATTCAGCTGCCGCGGGAGAGTTGAAGCCGTCGCCTTACGTTAAAAGACGGTTACCAATAGACTCTTACAAACAAGGTATTATTACGCATGTAAACCAAGTTGGCGGATATCCGGTATATAAAGGAAAACCTTATCAGGACACCGATGGCGACGGTCTTCCCGATGCATACGAGCTTAAAGTAGGTTTGGATCCAAAGGACCCAAAGGATTCAGCAGAAATTAGTGACAATGGGTATGCTCATATTGAAAATTACCTAAATAGTGTGGTTCCCATAGGACGCGTAAAACCATAAGAGGTTTTTTTAAATTGTATAGAAAAGAGGCCGTCTCATAAGGATAGCCTCTTTTTTTATTTGGTTGAATTTTCGTACTTTAAAGTCATGGGAA
>NZ_BNAF01000010.1 GCF_014653155.1 Sphingobacterium griseoflavum
TCCCATGACTTTAAAGTACGAAAATTCAACCAAATAAAAAAAGAGGCTATCCTTATGAGACGGCCTCTTTTTTATGCAAAGCCTCCTCCACATACCTTGTCCAGTCGACAAGTAATGGGAGAATACATCTGCTGAATTTTTAGTTTTTATTTTTAATTTTTCCGTTTTTAATTTACCTACTTTTGCAGCATGGAGCTTCAACAGGTATTACAACAATTGCATATCACCAGGCTTAACGAGATGCAGCAGACTGTTCTCAATAGGTATGACGGGACAAAGGATTTCATCTTGCACTCGCCTACCGGAACCGGAAAAACACTTGCATTTACGTTGTTAATTGGGAAGCATACCGTAAAAACGGAAATACCAACCACGCAGGTCCTCGTGCTGGTCCCCACACGTGAACTGGCTCTGCAGATCGAGCAAGTTGTACGAAAAGTGCACGCGGGAATGAAGGTTACTTGCGTTTATGGCGGAAATAATTCAAAAGTAGAGCGCAATAAGCTTCGCGAAGCACCCGTAATCATTATAGGTACGCCGGGCAGGGTGAGTTACCATATGCAACGAGGACATATCGGTGCGGACAGCATACACACCTTGGTGCTGGATGAGTTCGACAAATCCTTGGAATTTGGTTTTCACGGGCAAATGGTCGCTATTATTGAACAACTAAATAACTTACAGCACCGCTTACTGACGTCAGCAACAACCATGGCTGAGATTCCTGTATTTACAGGCATTCGAGAGCACGTTGTCGTTGACTTTTCTGCAGATCAACCGTCTGCGCCGCAACTCGAAATCAAAAAGATAATTGCGCCGGCACAATACAAATTAAAAGCCCTCTTCAATTTGCTATGTATGAATGCCAACAAGAAAACGATCATCTTCTGCAACCATCGAGACGCTGTGGATCATATCAGTCTTTTGTTGGAGGAGCGTTCGGTGATCCATGATCTTTTTCACGGTGGACTCGAGCAGTCGGACCGGGAACTGGCTTTGTTGAAATTTCGGAACAATTCCAATCGCATATTGATAACCACGGATCTTGCTGCACGTGGCCTTGATATCCCCGAGGTAGAATGCATTATACATTATCAACTACCTTATAAAGAGGATGCTTTTATTCACCGGAACGGTCGTACCGCACGAATGCAGGCTAAGGGCGAAGTATTTGTTATCTTAAAACCTGAGGAAGAGTATCCATATGTCGCTGCTGATAGCAAAATATTGGAATTAGCAGAACACTATCCATTGCCCGAACATGCTCCTTTTGCCACACTGTACATCACGGGAGGGAAGAAAGACAAGATCAATAAAGTTGATATTGTGGGGTTTCTCTTGAATCTGCCGAATATGCAAAAAGATGATATTGGCCTTATCGAAGTGAAAGAAAAAGAATCCTTTGTTGCCGTAAAACGTGAGCTGGCCCTTAGCATAAGTAAAGCCGCTACAAACCAGAAAATAAAGGGTAAAAAAGTAAAGGTTGGCCGTACTTAATGCCCTTCTTTATTTGAGGTATGGAACGATCTCTGCAGGCACAAAAGGTTGAATATCCCCATTATTTTTGTAAATGTCCCGTACAATGGTCGATGAAATGTGTGCGAGTCCCGATCTTGCCATCAAAAAATAAGTTTCGATCGATGGCGCCAATGATAAGTTGTTTTGTGCTATCGCATTTTCGAACTCAAAATCCTGCGTATTTCGCAATCCGCGGAGCAGGTAACCGGCACCGACTTTCGCGCAGAAATCGACGGTCAGCCCGGTAAATTGCTGTACTTCCACTTGACTATACGGCTGGAACACAAGCTTGATTGCCTTTTCCCGATCATCATAATGCATCATTCCTGTTTTGGCACTGTTTACGCCTATGCCTATAATAATTTTATCAAACAAAGATAAACTTCGTTGTACCAAATCATAATGTGCAATGGTAAAAGGGTCAAATGATCCAGCAAAAACAGCGGTTCTCATAATTTGTTATTTTCGGTATGCAGATAAAAGCTAAAAGAAGAATAACCATATTTTCTTGTTTCCATGTAGCCTGTCGATTCTTCTATTTTTCGCGTAGATGGATGTTCAATCACCAGCAGCCCATTAGGTTTCAGCAAGCCGTTTGTGAAAATAAGCGTCGCCAATTGAGGAAGCTGCGGCAAGTCGTAAGGCGGATCTGCAAAAATAAAGTCATATTGCTTTTCACAGTTCGTCAAAAACTTCAGGACATCCGCCTTCTTGGTACTGATCACGTCGGTTTTGAGTCTCAACGTAGTTTCCTTGATATATTGTAGACATTTATAATGGACATCCACGGCGTCTACTGCTGTCACACCGCGGGAGGCGAGTTCAAAGCTGATATTGCCCGTGCCCGTAAAAAGATCTAGGCAATGGCAGTCTGAAAAAGAAAGTCTATTTTCCAAAATATTGAATAGCGCCTCTTTAGCGATGTCCGTTGTGGGCCGCACTGGCAGATTGGTCGGCGGATGTAACCGAAGACCACCATATTTACCACCTATGATGCGCATGTCTGAAAATCGGCCATTAGATTTACGGAATGCAAATAGCTTTCTACCGCTATATTCGAACTATGCATGCTTGTTCTTGCCTGCATCGCTTGTACCACCTGCCCATATTGCTGCGCCAAGTCAACAAATGGATGTGCTTCGGCCATCCCCGAAAGCAATACCTGACTGAATTGTGGCTGGATCTCCAGGCTATTGCAAATTGTCAGCAGGAAATATTGCAAATCACCACCAGTCTCGACATCGAAAATATTATACAACAGCAGTTCTTTTCCGCTAAATACGAAGATCTCTGCCTGTTTATCTTTGAGATGTATGCCCAACACATTTCCTGTATCGGATAAATAGCTTTGGGCGGCCTGCAAAACTACTTGGAATGCAGCTAGAAAATTGGCTTGTGGAAAAATCCCCAACCAGCGTTTGTGTAAAAAAAGATCGTATTGGAAAACGCCCGTTATGCCAAGCGCGTCAAGCGTTCGTGCATGTGTCCGGCTGAGCTGATCATCTTGCATAAAAGCTTGGTAAGTGGAAAGATAGCGGTTATCAAAAACAGCTGAGGGGACTAACGTGAAGCTTTGCAAGGGCAAGCTAATCGAGACATTGCGGAACGGAAGCCCTAAAATTTTGGTAGCCTCGGCATCTGGCGCATCGGATGGATAGGAATAAAGCGCTTTAACTTCCTGCGATTTGTCTACTATGATTAATGTATCCGTAGAGAAATCGGACTTGATTAACAGTTGATATTCAGGTATATAATGTAGGAAAAAGTTTTCTGCCGTGTACTTCATGTAATAATGCCGTTGACCCTCGATTAATAAACAAAATTAGCTTTTACAATTGATTTGACCAACCTTTTAGATAACTTTGACAATGCGTATTCAAAACCTGCTAGCCCAACAGTTTGCCTGGTCGCCCACAGGGCAGCAACAGCAGCTGTTCGCGCTACTGGAGGATTTCCTCTTATCGTTCAATCCAGCATCCTGCTTTTTGTTAAAGGGATATGCCGGTACCGGAAAAACCAGTACGATAAGCGCATTGGTCAAGGTGTTGCCCTCATTGAATAAGCGCTTTTTCTTGTTGGCTCCGACGGGGCGCGCTGCGAAAGTCATGTCATACTATTCGGGTCACAAAGCCTATACCATCCATAAGAAAATTTACCGAAAGAAATCCGCCTCCACCATAGAGTTGGATTTTGTCTTAGCGGAAAATGTACATGAAAACACCCTCTTTATTGTCGATGAAGCGTCTATGATTGCTGACGATGGGTTACAATTTTTTTCAAAGAGCCTCTTGGATGATCTGATCCGTTATGTGCAATCCGGCAAAAACTGCAGCCTTATGTTTGTTGGTGATACGGCACAGCTTCCACCGGTCGGGATGTTGGAAAGTCCAGCCCTTGATGCGGAACACCTTCAAGGAAATTATGACCTGAAAACGTTTCACTATGAATTGCGCGAAGTAGTGCGGCAACGGCAAGAATCCGGCATATTATATAATGCTACCAAGGTACGTGACGATATTGATTTGGAGCGACAGCAAGAAGGGCTCCCTTTTCCGCAATTCCATACCAAAGGTTTTCAAGATGTGTTCAGGATGAATGGTGAGCGATTAATCGATGGGCTCCATTACAGTTATGATAACTTCGGCATGCAACATACCATTGTTATCTGCCGCTCTAATCGTTCCGCAAATCTTTACAACACGCATATTCGCAATCAAATTCTTTTTCGGGAAGAAGAGATAACAGGAGGCGACCTGATCATGGTTGTCCGTAACAACTATTATTGGTTACAGCAGCATGATGAGAAAAATACCGGATTTATCGCTAACGGCGATTTGGCACAAGTAAGGAAAGTTACCAATGTACATGAACAACATGGCTTCCGATTTGCGGATATTGCACTAGAATTTCTTGATGAAGATGATGTGGAACCCGTCCTTTGCCGGGTGCTTTTAGATAGTTTGCATGTAGATGCTCCAAATCTTCCCTATGAGCAGCAACAAACGCTTTACAAAGCCATAGCAGAAGATTATATGGATATTCCGACAAAGAAGGATCGCTTGGAAGCAATCAAAAAGGATCCCTATTACAATGCCTTGCAGATCAAGTTTGCCTACGCAATAACCTGCCATAAAGCGCAGGGTGGGCAGTGGCCATGTGTATTTGTTGACCAAGGTTTTTTGAACGACGATATGCTGAATACCGAATTTCTACGCTGGCTTTATACTGCCATTACCCGGGCCACACAACAGCTTTTTTTGGTAAACTTCAACCCCAAATTCTATGGAGAATAATGTTCCCGACGATATTGCGTTTCTCAAATCGGGTATTCGGATGTACGAAGCCAAGTGTTTTAATGAAGATTTTATTAAGCAACAGGGCTTCACGTTGGAAACATTATTGGAGTATGCGTTCCACCGAGATGCGCAGGTTGCTTTCCGGGCAGCTTGGTTGCTGGAACACACCCTGTTGAAGTCGCCGCTACTTTTGACTCAAATCTATCCGCAATTCATGAAGCGACTCCCCGAGCAAGTAAATTGGAGTTGTATCAGAAGTTTTAGTAAAATTGGCATGCTGGCAACCAAGAGACCGCGCTTGTGCGATAAAACAGATCAAGCCCACGACGAGCTTTGGATCGAACAATGCTTCCAATGGATTATTCAGGACGACTGTCCAGTAGCTGTAACCGTAAATTGCCTAGATATCCTTTATTATCTAAGCGACGATTATCAATGGGTGCGCGAGGAATTAGCCGAACAAATTAGGCATCTATTAAAGACACCGACGCCCGCCCTAGTAAGTAGAGCAAAACGCATTTTAAAACGTATAGGATAAACCTACGTAGGTAAAGTTATAAACGTCTCCTTTAGAACGTCGGCCTTCGCCAAGGAAAGGACGATAGGCATCCAGTTGATCATCCTTAGCGAAATTAAACTGTGTGTTGACCACGAGGCTTAAATAGCGTCCATCATAGGAGCTGTATTTATTCAGCGGCATGAACAGGCCCAGATTCCCGATAGGCCATAGTATATCGCGCGTTGGCGTTTTATATTTAACGATGTCGCCATTAGCGTCATACTCAAATTCTGCCTGACTGGCGTTACTATTGATATTCCGGTATAATTTATCGTAGTTGTTAACGACGCCGCCTACCCCAAATCCTACATAAAGCCCCCTGCCCACCAGTGTTCCAAGAGCTGGTTTTCTGAACTCTTGCCTTTCATCAACAAAAAATAATCCCGGAAATATGGTCAGATTTAAGGATCCACTGTAATAATAATTTTTGACGAACCGCGGATCCCGCTGCTCATAATCAACAGGAATATCGACTTGATCGTAATTACGGCCATAGGCGTTTAAAATACCGAGTTGAGCTTCCACGCCTGCATACAAACCCTTATAAAGCTTATAGTCACCCTTCAACACACCGGCTATTCCAACGTTTTTTCCACGGACAATATCACCATATAACAATGTTGGGCCAACGCCTAGTGTAACGTTAATCTTGCGATTGAAATTGATTTTACCCACCGGTGGACAGTTTAACTGTGCATGCAAACCTAAAGGGATTAAAACCGAACTTATACCAAGACTTAATAATAAACGTATACGCATGTCGGATATTTTTTACGTGTTTGAATAAATGGATGGATGGATATCAAAAGAGGGTGTTGCCTCGATTTAAGTTTGTTCTTCCCAAATGTCGGTAAGCCGTTTCTGTACACTCCCGTCCACGTGATGTACGCATGAGATAACCCTCTTGAATAAGGAATGGCTCATAAACCTCTTCTATTGTCCCTTCGTCTTCGCCTACCGCTGTTGCGATGGTCTTAAGCCCCACCGGCCCCCCTTTGAATTTATCAATGATCGTGGAAAGGATACGATTATCCATTTCATCCAGCCCATTTTCGTCTACATTCAGCGCGTTTAACGCGTACTGCGCTATGCCGCGGTCTATCGCACCATTTCCTTTTATTTGAGCAAAATCACGTGTCCTGCGTAGTAGTGCATTGGCGATACGCGGTGTTCCTCTGCTTCTGCGCGCAATTTCGTAAGCCCCTTCATCACTAATAGCCGTGTTTAAAATGGTTGCCGATCGCAGCACAATCGTTGTCAATAGCTTCGCATCGTAGTATTGTAACCGAGCATTGATACCAAATCGAGCACGCAAAGGAGCTGTAAGCAAACCCGATCGCGTGGTAGCACCAATCAACGTAAATGGATTGAGTGAGATCTGAACCGACCGTGCGTTCGGACCGGTCTCTAGCATGATATCAATCTTGAAATCCTCCATAGCGGAATACAAATACTCCTCCACCAATGGGCTAAGACGATGAATCTCGTCGATAAACAAAACATCTCCCTCCTCTAGATTCGTCAATAGCCCAGCCAAATCTCCGGGCTTGTCCAGCACTGGACCAGAGGTAATCTTTATGTTCACAGACATTTCATTGGCGATAATATTCGACAATGTCGTTTTCCCTAATCCCGGAGGGCCGTGCAGGAGCACGTGGTCCAATGCTTCTCCACGGAGTTTCGCTGCCTTCACAAAAATCGAAAGGTTTTCCAGTATCTTTTCCTGACCGGTGAAATCTTCAAACACTTGTGGTCTTAAGGCTCTTTCGATATCTTTATCAACCGGGTTCAACCTTTCTGCATTCGGATCGAGATGCTCATTCATCATGCTTAATTAACGTTAATAAAGATACTTAATTGTAAGTCTTAAACCAACTACCGACTTTCAGTTGTATCACCCCAAAAAATGCCTCCCTAAAAATTCGTGTGCTCATCTTAGATACCCCTTCCGTACGGTCTGTGAAGATAATGGGGACTTCAACAACTTTAAAGCCATATAGGATAGATTTGAATTTCATCTCAATCTGAAATGCATAGCCCACAAACTTGATTTTATCAAGTGGAATCTTCTCCAATACCTGACGAGAAAAACAGATAAATCCTGCCGTAGCATCCTGAACATCTATCCGCATGATAAAACGCACGTATACCGAAGCGAAATACGACATCAATACACGGCTCATAGGCCAATTGACGACATTGACGCCTTTGATATAGCGCGAACCAATAGCCATATCGCCCCCCTGCAGACAGGCATCCCGCAAGCGGATAAGATCATCCGGATTGTGGCTAAAGTCAGCGTCCATCTCAAATATATAGGCATAGTCACGTTCCAATGCCCATCTAAACCCATGGATATAGGCTGTTCCCAGCCCAAGCTTACCACGCCGCTCTTCGATATAAAGGCGCCCCGGAAAATCCTGCTGTAAAGTTTTTACAATCTTGCCCGTCCCATCGGGCGACCCATCGTCGACCACCAGAATATCAAAGGGTACTGCTAATGAAAATACCTTGCGAATTATTTTCTCGATATTTTCCTTTTCGTTATATGTTGGAATAATGACTAGACTGTCAGACACGCTTTATGAAGATTTAAATCCGATAAAGATACTAAAAACAAATGCGACTTCTACCATTTGTGTAGAAGGAACTCCCCTATTTGGCCTATACGCTAATTGACACCATGCATCAACCTTTTTATCAACGGAGCTGATACGATTATCAATAAGCCGGCGGCCAAAGAGTACCAGGCGAGTTGCTGATAACCAGCTGTATACGTCATCAGCTTATCCATCAACGATGCTTTTTCCTCCGGCGAAGACATCCCCGCTCCCAATAAGCCCGCCACATATTGTCCATATGCACTAGCCAAAAACCACAAGCCCATCATCATGCCGCCCAAATGTCGAGGCGACAGCTTCGTGATCATGGAGAGACCAATGGGTGAAAGGCATAACTCGCCTATGGTCACAGCTAAATAAGCTAATGTGAAAACACCAAGTGATGTTTTGCCGGATGCATCTGCGAAAAAACGTGTACCAAAAAATAGGTAGTACCCCAGTCCTAGAAATAGGAAGCCAAGTCCGAATTTTATCACCGTATTAGGTTCCAGTTTCTTTTTAGCCAAAGTTAGCCACAACAATCCTAATATTGGACTGAAGATGATGACAAATAAGGAGTTGGCACCATTATTAACCACATTGGGATCAATATGAAAAAAAAGCAGATTCGTATTTAGATTACTATTGGCGAACAAAGCGAGCGAGCCCCCTGCTTGCTCAAAAATGGCAAAAAACAGGATGGAGAACAGGATAAGGGCCAATGCGGCCATTAATTGCTGCCTTACTTTCGATTCCTGCTCCCGAACAAGCTGATAAATAAAATAGCTCAACGCTAACGGACCGATGGTGTACATAAAAAGATCCGTGTAGTGGGTATTGTTGACCATAATGAAAATCAACGGAATAGATAACAAGGCGCCTACATAAACCAATACTTCCCGCCTGATTTTCGTTGGCTTGGGCAAATGCGCGATGGGGCTATTGCCTATAGGACCCAGATGTTTTTTCGTCGCTGCGAAAATACTGATGCCAACAAGCATCACAATTGCTGCTGCCAAAAACGCCAAGTTCCAAGAATGCTCTTTACCCAACCAGACGCATAGTGCTCCGCCTAATAAAGCCCCGACATTGATCCCGGAATAAAAAATACCGAAACCAGCATCGCGACGAGGATCCCCCTCCTTGTAAAGATCTCCAACCATGGAGGATATGTTCGGCTTAAAAAAACCTGTACCGATGATGGTTAGGGCAATACCGAAATAAAAGAATTGATGTGGATCGATCGCGATCAAACCGTTTCCCAAGATCATCAGTAAAGCACCAAAGGTCAGCGATCTTTTAAAACCGAGGATCTTGTCAGCAAAAATACCACCCACAAAGGTGAACGCATAAACGAAGGCCTGTATCGCGCCATATTTTAAATTTGCATCTTTTTCGGAAAGCATAAGTTGGTCTACCATAAAAATGGCCAACACCCCTCGCATGCCGTAAAAACAGAAGCGTTCCCACATTTCGACAAGGAACAAATACCATAGCTGTTTAGGATATTTGCCTTCAAAGTTTTGGATTTCCTCCAAGGTAACTTGTTTTGACATCACGTATATTGTTTGATCATAGCGTTGCTCATCGCCAAGAAGGCGGATGAGATCGCGCGACTTAATTTATTTTATGCCATGCATCAGCCTCTTGATGAGCGGATTTAGCACCATCACTAACAGACCGCCTGCCGCCGGAATGATGGTAAATAGAAGAAAGAAATGGCTGAGGGAGTAATTTTGTTGTATTGTTTCCACCTGTCCCCCTAAGATAGCAGCAAGTTTTTGTGCAATGGCAATGGCGAGATACCACATCCCAAACATAAAAGCGAGCATTCGCGCCGGAACCAATTTAGAAACGTATGATAGGCCTACCGGCGAAATAAATAACTCGCCCAGTGTGTGAAACAGATACGTCAAAACTAAGAAAATCATCGATATCTTGGCACCATCACCTGCACCCCATGCACCATATCCCAAAATCAAGAATCCAATAGCAACCAAAATCAAACCATAGCCATACTTCATGGCGGCTGTCGGATTAAATTTGGAATCCCATATTTTCGAAACCGAGGAGGCCAATGCAATAATAAAAAATGAATTTAAAATGGAGAACCAAGAAACCTTGATGGCCGATTTCTCGGCCGTAAACTCGTTGTACAGCATCCAAATTCCAGCAGCCCAGATCATGATAAAACATGCGAATAAAATAATGTTTGACCAAGCAATTTTATGCCATGTGGCCTTCGCCAACCTGACAAGTACCCAAGAAATAATGGTTAGTGGCACAATTGTCAGCAACGTATTCATCAGGTTGAATGCCAGTAAACTATTCCCGGTTAACTCCCTATCTACATAATCGCGCGCGACAAGTACTAAAGATGTGGCTCCTTGCTCGAAGCTCATAAAAAAGAAGATCAGGAAGAACCCTAGCAGGATCACGCCATACATACGGTCTCTCACCACGGTGGCATAACGTTGTATCCGGAGCACAATCAGTATTAAGAATAACACAAGCGCACCGATGACCATTATATTTTGCCCCCTGAATGTTTCTGTATCCATAAATGCAAAAACATCAAGCACATTATTCTTAGACAATGGGTCATTGAAAGCATAAACAAAACCTACAATTCCGACGACTGCCATCAACAATACATCGATTGCTGTAAAATTGTTGTGTCTAGTTTCTCCAGCCTCCAAATTGTGGATAGCCGTTTTCTTATTTCGCTCGGTTTTTTTATCCAATATACCCAAACGCCCCAACAAGGGGCCGGCAAGCCAAAACTGAAACGTACCAAGCAACATGAAAATACCAGCGAGCCCAAAACCCCAATGCCATCCTACTGTTTCCGCTAAATAACCACATAGCATCATGCCGAAAAATGCACCAGCATTGACTCCCATGTAGAATATGGTGTAGGCACCATCTTTCTTTTCTGGTAAGAGTTTGTACATCTCACCGAGTATCGCTGGCATATTAGGCTTAAAAAAACCAGTACCGATAACCAAACAGCCCAACCCAACAAAAAACAGTAGCGGGGTATCGAAGGCCATCGATGCATGTCCCACCGTCATGATGGCCGCACCTACGATAACAGCCGCTCGAGAACCAATAAACTTATCAGCAATAACACCCCCAAAAATTGGCGTGATATAAAGTAACATAGCGTACGTGCCATATAAGGCTCCGGCCTGTTCTGCGGTCCATCCCCATCCGGGGTTAGCGCCCAGTACGGAAGCCGTTAAAAACTGAATTAATAATACCCGCATTCCGTAAAACGAAAAGCGTTCCCACATCTCGGTAAAGAAAAGAACGAAAAGACCTGCTGGATGTCCCAATACTCGTCCGCCATTGCCATCAACAGTAGATGCAGCCGAAGAATTTTCTCTCATACACATGAATTTGATTGCCAAAAGTAAGCAAATCAATCAAAATAAATGTTCGTGTAAAAAAAAATGCCCGTAACAAGTTTACGAGCATCTTTTAGTTGTCAGTAAATAGCTTAGTTGATACCGTGCATCATTTTCTTTAATAAAGGATTGAATAGCAATAGTAATAAGCCAGCACCTATAGGTAGTCCGGCGATAATCAAGAAAAAAGTCGACATGGAATACATTTCAGTGATTTTATCGATTAATCCTCCGCTAAGTCCAGCCATCTTATTTGCTATAGCGGAAGCCAAGAACCAAAAACCGAAAATTAGTCCGATAAATTTCTTGGGAGATAGTTTACTCATGTAAGAGAGTCCTACGGGAGAAACACACAACTCGCCCGTCGTATGGAAGAAATAAGCCAATATCAACCAAATCATGCTAATAGATGCTGTAGCGGCACCCGGAGGGATGCGCATACTGCCGTAAGACAAAACCAAAAACCCGACGCCAACCAGCGTTAATCCTAATGCAAATTTAACCGGTCCAGAGGGATTCCAAACTTTCTCCCAAAATTTGCTAAAAGAGGAAGCCAGTGTGACAATGAAAAATGCATTTAAAATCTGAAACCAAGCCACGGTAACCTCTGTTACATCAGAGGTAAACTCCCTATGGATTTTCCATATGCCCAATAACATAATCGAGAAGAAAGAAACCATCGTGAAGATAATGGTCAGGGGATACTGTTTAATAATCTTCGCCGCTAATTTGCTCAAGACGTAAGTAACGACCAATATCGGTAATAATGTGAGTATCGCGTCCACCCATTTGAATGTAACACCGGCAGTGCCTTCCAACACCCTTTGTGTATAATTTTTAGCGAAGATGGTCATTGAGCCGCCGGCTTGCTCAAACGCAAGAAAGAAAAATACACTCGCGATAATCAATACTGCTACTACGATCAGGCGATCTTTAACAATATTTGCCGGTAAGATGCTTGCATCCACATCTACTTTCACATCGATTACCTTCTTTGGTTTGTCGCCGATGACGCCAAAAATACGTTGACCAAAATAAAACTGTAGCATACCGAAGAACATAAACACACCCGCCAAGCCAAAACCGTAATGCCAGCCTATTTTCTCACCGATATATCCGCACAGCAGTGAACCGAGGAAGGCCCCAGCATTGATACCCATGTAGAATATGGTATAACCAGAATCTTTCTTGGCGCTGTTATCTGGATAGAGTTGACCAACCATAGACGAGATATTTGGTTTGAACAAGCCGTTTCCTAATATCATCAATCCCAATCCTATGTAGAAGAACGTTTTTGTGTACCCTTCCAATGCCATCGATGCATGCCCTAAAGTCATGATGAGTGCCCCTAGCAAGATAGCTTTCTTATACCCCGTTAACCGATCTGCAATCATGCCGCCGATAAGCGGTGTCGCGTAAACCAGGCCTGTGTACCAGCCATAGAGCTCCATAGCTTGGGCGTTCGACCAGCCCCAGCCTTTGTCCGCAATTTCGGTGATCAGAAACGTAACCAATAGGGCCCGCATACCATAGTAGCTAAACCGTTCCCACATTTCCGTGAAGAAAAGAACGAACAAGCTAGCCGGATGTCCCATCACCATTTTGTCGTCTAAACCCTGTTTAGCAAGGTGGCTGACAAGGACTTCATCTCGTTGTTGATTCATGTTTTTAAATTAGTATATGTTGCTTATAATTCATATTCAGGTGCTGACACGCCGATCAGATTTTAGTATTTGTACTACAAAGAAAACAAAAAAACGCGTTATCTCTTGCTACCTTAACTACAAACCGCTCTTTTTTGCTTTTATGGCCTGCCCGGGTTTTACATCCACGTGGACATCTGGGAGACCGGTATTTTGGAAAGACACATTTCGTTGCAGCACAAGATTCCCATTTTCAATTGTGTACGCATCATAGCTCAAATCTGGTCCGTAGAAATCGTATGATCCTATCACTGTGCTGTCTGCAGGCACGATATGGTCAAAAACAATCCGCTTTTTGTCGGCGTCCAAGCGAAGATACATTGCGATATGGCGCGCAAAACGGAAAATTTTACGCGTACTTTTTACATGATCATCAAATACCGCTTTGCCAAGTTGATAGCTGGATCCATCAAATTGTAAAATTTCGATTACTTTTTGCATCTGCTGCGGCGTATGTCCTTTCCAACCAAGTAGTATATAGTCATCTCCCAACGACGCGATATCATAATATTGCGCTCCATACCATTCGCTGGGTTTCAGGTTAACGTATTCGGGGTCGATAATCTCGAACGTCTTGTCCAGAAGCGGCACCAACTGCAATTCGCCGTGTTGCGATTTTGTTTGGATAGCACCATAGTACAAGTATGAGCCATCGTCCAATGGTATATTCCAAGAGAAAATACGAAACCTTCCGTTTGGAGCTTGCAAATTCGAAATCATGTCTAGCTTAGGGAAACTGTAAAGAAAGGAATAGCGTTCTTTGAGTGCCGACACCAGCGTTTTAACAAACAAGAAGTTTTTCTCTAAACGTTCCGGTTCTGCTTTGCTTCCAAACATCTCTTTGCCAAGACGCAAAAGGCTATCTTGCCAGCGATCCATCTTGTGGAAATTGACTTGCGCCACGCCATTAAAACAGCAACTACTTAGGAAACAGCTGATAACAAAGGCTCGAATAAAGAAAAACTTCATACAACCGATTTAAAGCGTTTTGAAACGCTCCAACAGCTTTTTCGTAGCTAATATACCTTCCTCCTCAGATAGTTTGGACCCTTCATACTCAATACCGACAAAACCTTTGAAGCCAGAATTTTTCACGATCTTCATCATCCTTTCGTAATCAATTTGTGTCTCATTTCCACTTGCATCAAAATCGTGCGTTTTTGCACTGACGCCCTTCGCAAATGGCATCAAATCTTGAACGCCTTGGTAACGGTCATACTCGTAGAAGTTTCCGAAATCAGGTAAGCTCCCACAATTTTTCTTGTTAACGGTTTTCAATACGTCTGACAACCAATCGCCATGCGAAGAAATGCCGCCGTGGTTTTCAACAATTATATTGATCTTCGCTTTTTTGCCATAGTCTGCCAAAGAAGACAAGCTCTCAACGACCCGTCCTTTTACTTCATCCGGCGTCCCTTTTCCCGCAGCGTTAACGCGAATAGCTTTACAGCCTAGGAATGCAGCGGCATCAATCCATTTGTGATGGTTCTCGATAGCCGACATGCGCTTCGCGTTCTCCGCATCACCCAAGTTTCCTTCCCCATCAATCATGATCAACACGTTGGTTACGCCATTGTCTTTGGCACGATTTTTCAAGTCTTTTAAGTAACTCATATCTTGAGCTTTATCTTTAAAGAACTGATTGACATATTCAACACCATAGATGCCGAATTTTTTAGCAGCAAGTTCCGGAAAATCGATATTTTTCAGGTCACCTTTGAATAGGGTCTTATGCAAAGACCACTGTGCCAAAGAAATATCAAACCAAGATTTCTTGGCCGCAAATACGTCCAGCGATGGCGCCAGCGCAAAACCAGCTGTTGCCAGTCCAACATGTTTTAAAAAGTTTCTTCTTGAGTTCATTGTGTTAGCTTTTGTGTGTTAAATATTTGCCCACCCCGATGTCAATACATCGGCGAGGTGTTTTGTTTTTATAGGAAGCTGCCGCTTGTCGATATAAGCTTGCAATTGCAGGAGGCAAGTGCTGTCTGTAGAGATAATGTAGTCCGCTCGCGCGGTTAGCGCCGCTTGCACCCGTTGCTCGGCCATCGAAACTGATTCTTCTGCATATTTCACTGCAAACGTACTACCGAATCCACAGCGAGCATCATTTTCGTCTAGATCAATGATTTCCAAACCACCCACTTGCTCCAGCAATTGCCGCGGTTCATCCTTCATGGTAAATAGATGTTTTGCTGCACAGGCCTCGTGGTAAACTGCCGTTCCCACCAACTCTGCACCAAAATAGTCTTTTTTGAGTATATTCACCAAAAAATCACTTAGTTCGTACATGTTGCCCTGCACATTCCGACAGCGATTGTGCACAGTGGAATTCGTGAACAAATCGTGGTAACCATTTTTAACCATGCCGGAGCAGGTTGCAGATGGAGAGACTATATAACAGTCATCGGAAAAGTCTTGTAGAAATTTAAGTCCTAGTTCTTTGGCCTCATCCCAAAACCCCGCCGTGTAAGCAAGCTCACCACAACAGGTCTGGTTGGGATTGTAAACAACTTCGCAACCGGCCTTCTGTAAAAGTTTAATGCTATTGAATGCCGTTTCTGGATAGATCTGATCTACGAAACAGGGAATAAAAAGCTGTACTTTCATGTGGTCATCAACTTATTGAACCGTAAAATACGAAATAGCAAAGCTATGCCGATAATAAAGAATATGGATAAAGCCAAGGCTGAATAACGGATATTATGTGTTACCTGTTCGATCAGAGCAAAGGCAAACAGCCCCATTACAATGGCCAATTTTTCCGTCACGTCATAGAAACTAAAATAAGAGGTTGTATCTTTTGTGTTTTGAGGCAGGAATTTAGAATAGGTAGAACGGGAAAGCGACTGTATGCCCCCCATTACCAATCCCACCACACAGGCTAGGGTGTAAAAGGCAGTTTCCGACTTGACAAAAAAGGCTGATACGCATATACCTATCCACACGGTGATGACGAAAATAAGGATCTTGATATTTCCGTACCGCTCAGAGAGTTTTGACATGAGTAATGCACCGAAAATCGCCACCAATTGAATAAGGAGTATCGTAACAATAAGCTTGCTGCTTTCCATGTGCAACTCTTTGGCGCCAAATGCCGCTGCTACGATCATAACCGTCTGCACGCCTGCCGCATAGAAAAAATAGGCCGGCAAAAATCGTTTGATACGTTCTAACTTCCCGATTTTGCGTAATACTATTCTGAATTCTATAACCACCGTACGAAAAATCCCTTTTGACGCACGAATAGGCGAACGTTGATTATTCGGCAATGCCCTGAAAGGAATAGTGGCGAAAGCAGCCCACCACACACCCACCAGTAGAAAAGACAATCGCGGCCCAAATGTAGGGTCGGTAATTCCGAATGTTTCTGGTGAAAGGATAAACACGAGGCATAGCAACTGCAGTAAAACACATCCAACGTAGCCGTAAGCGAATCCTTGGGCGCTAACACGGTCCTGCTGATCAGCAGTTGCAATCTCGGGCAAATACGAATTATTGAATAAAACTCCACCAATATAGCCCATCGCAGCCATCGCAAATAAAATGATGCTAATCTCCAACGTTTCGATTCGGAAGAAAAATAAGCCCATACACGATGCTGCACCAAAATAAGTAAAAAACATCATGATAGGTTTTCGCCTGCCTTGAACATCCGCGTAAGACGATATGAAAGGTAGCGCAAGTGCCATGAGCAAATATGCGATCGCCAAAGTGAAATTGGATAAGGCGGTATTGATGACCTTAAAGCCAAAAAAAGTGACCACATCACCATGTTCTTCCGACTGGGTAATGGCTGTGTAATATGCAGGGAAAATGGTGGATGTAATAACTAGGTTGTAAGCCGAGTTTGCCCAATCGTACATGGACCAAGATCGAATCAAGCGCTTGTCGTTTTTTTTGATGCCCTGCATAAATTTAAAGCGAATATAACAATGTTAGCTAAATATAAATAACCGCATGATAAATTTACGTGAAAAATTGTCCATCGATTTGCTAAAAATTTTGTCTGATGAACGTAATGATGCGTACCATTTCACGACGAACAGGAGCTGCATCCCCCAAAAAGTTTGTGTTCAAAAACGAGAAAGCCAAATTTCGTCCGGACCGCGTTTGGAGAAATCCGCTCTGATTATGCACGGCATGTACCGTTCCCGTCTTGGCCCAAACGAAAGGTTCGTTACGGTCTAGTTTATATGCATTTTTCAAGGTTCCATCTACTCCTCCTGCCGGAAACAGTTGATGTAATGCCTGTACATCTTTCACGTTGTTGCGTACCAATACAAGTAGCTCCACCATGCTACGCGGCGTTACTTTGTTGTAGCTCGACAATCCGCTTCCATCGTATAGATCGATCTTGTCGGTAAACAAGCTATAATACTCGCGCATCAGATCGCTACGCAATCGAGCTGTTTGAAACTTTCCATATTTTGCTTGTGCGATTAGCATGGTGAACTGCTCGGCTATGAAATTATCACTGGGCAACATCATCTCCCGCAAGAGGGATGCCGTCGCATGCGAATAGATTGTTTTTCTCTTGACGGGCGTGGGGTATGCGATACACGTCACCTCCCGCCTCAGCGTGTCTGACAGTAGTTTTACAAACAATTCCGTAGAGTAGCGAAACGGCTTTTCATTGCTATACTTGTGCGGAGGATTTGCTCGATTGTGTTCATATATATTGGTATCGAATTTTCGATGAAGAACATATGAAACAGCTGTATTCTGTTTGTACTGTAACGTGGATTGGAAGTAATCCGGTACACATTCGATTTTACCTTCCCGTTCCCGGAAAGTAACCACATTTCCATAAATGGGAAAACTGCTTATTTCTGGTTGATAATATTCGTCATAGTCCTCGATAGCCCACCCCTTCCGAAAAAACTCTTCTTCGATATCTTCCTCGGCAACGTAAAACAATTGCTTTTCACTTTTCTTTAGAAAATCAAACACTTTTTGCGCAGCAAATCGATGATGCAGGAATGTTGGATCTCCAGTGCCCCAAAAAATAAGAGAGTCGCCGTGCTCGATGTATTTTAGGCCGGGAATCGAGTCGCCGAGGTTTGCAAGGGCAGCAAATAAAGTAAAAGTTTTCGCATTGGACGCTGGCGTAAACATTTTATCTTCGTTGATCCCCGTAAGAAAGCGGTTGCTATCCAAATCATATAAACAGAAGCCATAAAAGTGCTTATTGAGGACCGTAGCGTACTTCAGTTCTTGTTGAATAGGCATAACATCTAGAGATTGCGCTCTAGCCAAAAGAATCGCAAAGGACGCAGAAAAAATCAAAAAAATGCTTTTCATTTCGTAAACATACAAAAAACAGTACGAGAATGGGCTGGTAGACCAAAACGATTTCAATAGCAATCGGACATATACAGAAATTCTCCTTACATAGCTTGGCTTCATTCCACCAGCAAGCTATATAAGGAGAATTCTATTTATGCCTTAATCACAGCGGCAATAACTGTCCAAAGATGACAACCTGGGCATATCCATACCTAATTCGTCGGGAAGTGAGCTTAGTGTACTTGTAACACGTACCGGATCCCTCCGAGCAGGTGTTTTTGGAATTGTTGGCTATCAAAAGCTTCATTCGTATGGCCTAAACCCGTATAAAACATACGTGCACCTTCAAATTCCTGAAACCACGCAATCGGATGAAACTTCCCCATCTTCCCTCCTGTATAGGACTGCTCGTCCAAATTCATCAAAACATGTAACCCTGGTTGCAGATCTTTAAAGTCATACCATTCGTCCTTGTGCCACCAAATATCTTGCAGATGAGCTGTTGATGGGTGCTGGCGATCCGCAACCTCTATTTTTGCTTGTTGGACTGCTGGATGGCTCGCGAAATACCCGCCAACCAGTTGCCCGTACCAGGGCCAATCGTATTCTGTATCGGTGGCCGCATGTATGCCCACAAAACCTTTTCCTGCACGTATAAATTTTTGAAAAGCTTTTTTTTGCGCATCATCCAAGATATTGCCCGTGGTGCTCAAGAAGATCACGGCTTGGAAGTTTGCCAAGCTATCGGCACAAAAATAAGCAGCATCCTCCGTATGCACACTGCGGATTCCCGACTCGTTCAGTAACTTAGAAACGGTACGCACCCCCTTCGGTATACTTTCATGCCGAAACCCAGCGGTCTTTGAAAAGATCAATACCGTTTCCTGAGCAAGAACACCCATGTGGATGCCTAAAAAGAACAAAATAGCGGCTAGTTTAATCGTATTCATGCAGTTAAGTTTTTATAAAAATCAAGGCTCTCTATGATCATATCTTCCCCAACAAAGTTATTGTAGGTACACGCTCCTATACGAGATAATAGCGCAAAGCCAATCTGTTTTGCTTCATTCTTTTTATCGTTATGCATCAATGCTAGCAAATCTCCATAAGCGGTTGTCGTTAAAGGATATCGATCAAAAGTATGATCAAAGCACTCCACGATATCCATCAATGCTTCTTCGCTTAAACCGTTCAGCTTATGAGATAGGTACGCTTCGCAAATCATACCGACGGCAATCGCTTCTCCATGGAGCAAAGGATTCTCTTCGTGCACCATAGCGTATCCCTCGATAGCATGTCCAATTGTGTGCCCAAAATTAAGAATCTTACGTAAGCCTTTTTCGGTCGGATCTTGCGTAATAACTTCATTCTTTATCGTCACTGATCGAAATACAATATCGTCCAGCGGATCGTTTTCCAGATCTATTTTTTTCGTTAGTGCATACAGTGCCTCGTCGAAGATAAGCCCATGTTTGATGACCTCTGCAAAGCCAGATCGCATTTGTCTTTCATCAAGGGATTTTAGGAATTTCGAACTGATAAAGACTGCGCGAGGTTGCGTAAATGTACCTACAATATTTTTGAGGTTGTCCAAGTCAATACCAGTCTTCCCCCCCACCGATGCATCGACTTGCGAAAGTAAGGTGGTTGGAATCTGAATAAAATCAATTCCACGCTTGTAGGTAGACGCCGCAAAACCACCCAAATCTGTGACAACCCCGCCGCCGAGATTGATCATCAAAGCTTTACGATCTGCACCAAAATCCAACATAGTTTTCCAAACACCGATACAAAAATCGATGTTTTTGTTTTCCTCGCCTGGATCCACTTCAATAATGTCGTAATCATTCAACGTGGGTATGGCCTGCTGTAATACCGGCAGGCAGTGATCGTTGGTGTTGCGATCGACTAGCACCAAAATCTGCGAGTATTGTTGTTCAGAAATAAAGGATGCAAGGGAATCCAACTCTTGTTCAAAATATACGGTATAGCCTAAGCTCGCTATTTGCTTTGTCATATAATAAAAAGTATTAAATAATTTTAACCTGTTGACCGTCAAAATCTACGACATCTCCTCGTTTGACTTTCAACCTCTTACGATAATCTACTACACCGTTGTAGCTTACCAATCCCTCTTCGACAACGAATTGAGCCATAGCACCATGTTCCACCCAATTCATCACCTTGAGTAACTGAATAAGTTGGATGTGCTCTCCTTTCAATGAAAACGTTTGCATAATTTTAAATAAATCCGCTTTTAGCGGTTTGTAAATATAAGGCTATTCAAAATAAATATTTAATTTTGGGCACTAATTTTTACATGTATGATAGCTGCACATAGCGAGATAATGCTGGATTTCAATAACACCGAAATCGCGTTTCGCAATAAGAGTGACAAAGACTTGGAAAAAGCCTATTGGCTTTTCAAGATGGTCGCAAGTAACACGCTCATTAAAGTCGGAACACCACTCACTACGTTCGCGCTAAATCTTGGATTGCCGATCGAAGGAATTATCCGCAACACCATATACAAGCAGTTTTGTGGTGGGGAGTCCATAGAAGGCTGTGCTGCTGCTATTTCCGAATTAAGCAGCGGTGATGTAACGACAATTTTGGATTACTCGGTGGAAGGTGAGGAGTCCGAACAGAGTTTTGACGACACCTGCAGTGAAATTTTACGCACCGTGGCGTTTGCGCAACAACATCAAAGCATATCGTTCTGCGTGTTTAAACCAACCGGCTTGGGCCAATTCGATTTATTCCAAAAAGTGGATGCCGGACAGGTTTTAACAAGTGAAGAAAAGATAGCATTCAATAAAGTCTACGATCGTATAGACCGTATCTGCAAGGCCTGTTATGAGGCCAATGTGAAAGTACTTGTCGATGCAGAACACTCTTGGATACAGGATACCATTGACGATTTCGCACGGCAGATGATGGAGAAGTATAATAAAGAAAGTGCAATTGTTTATAATACCTATCAACTCTACAGAAGCGACAAGCTTGCTTCCCTCAAAGCAGATTTCGCTTATGCGCAAACACAAAATTTCTATTTAGGCGCTAAGATCGTGCGGGGAGCCTATATGGAAATCGAGCGCGAGCGTGCAGCAGAAAAAGGGTACCCTTCCCCCATACAACCTACAAAACATGCATCGGACACCGATTACAATGAGGCTATTTACTTTTGTTTAGACCATATCAACCGGATTGGTTTAATGGCAGGAACGCATAACGAAGAAAGCTCCCGTATTCTAGCGCAGGAGCTGCTTCGCCGAGGTATTTCTCCAAAGAACGA
The DNA here is from genome assembly GCF_014653155.1 of Sphingobacterium griseoflavum. Lineage (GTDB taxonomy): Bacteria > Bacteroidota > Bacteroidia > Sphingobacteriales > Sphingobacteriaceae > Sphingobacterium > Sphingobacterium griseoflavum. The sequence continues at coordinate 21,671 of NZ_BNAF01000010.1, forward strand.
GCATGTATATTTTGCGCAGCTTTTGGGTATGTCCGATAATCTTTCATTCAATCTTTCTGCAGCTGGGTTTAACGTTGCTAAGTATATGCCCTATGGGCCTGTGAAAGCGGTAATGCCCTACCTGTTTCGTCGTGCGCAGGAAAACACCTCCGTCGGCGGGCAAACGAGCAGGGAGCTCAACCTGATCATGAAAGAAAAGCAACGTCGCCGACGACAAAAATAGAAAACTGTCCCGGGCAATGCTCGGGATTATCTATTTTAGCAGCATGAATTTGACCTCTCAACGAAAATTTGAGCTTTTACAGCAACAATCTGAACCTTTCCGTGCATTATTGTATGATGTGGATGGGACGCTCGCTGACAATATGCATGCACACAAAGCGGCGTATGTAGCCACCGCAGCCGAGTACGGTATTGCATTAGACGACAAAATCGTGGATGAACTCGCCGGATGGCCTACCACGGCCGTAGCCGAGGAAATCGCCAAGCGTTACCTTTGTGAAATAAATGCGCAGGTTTTCGCACGCAGAAAATCGGCTATCTTTATCGCGGACTTTATCGAGCACACTGTTCCCGTTGACTTCGTACGCGAGCATTTATTGGCAAACATTGGAAGGAAACGCATTGGTTTGGTGTCTGGAGGCTCACGAAAAACTTTAGAGCAGACCCTGAACGTGATCGGGCTTACGGGAAAGTTTGAAACACTTGTTTGCGCCGGCGATACACCTAACGGAAAGCCGTCGCCCGAACCTTTTTTATTGGCGGCAAGACGGTTGGAAGTGCCTCCGGAGGCTTGTCTAGTCTTTGAAGACGGCGACCCCGGTGTGCAGGGCGCGATTGCAGCCGGAATGGGTTGGATCAGGGTCGATCAGCTGTAAAGAAAACTCACTGTTCTAGCTTTTATCTGCGTGTTGCGAATCCCGTCACACGCAGATAAAACTAGAAATTTGTAATAACCCGAAGTCCTCCGTTGGTGTAATCCATGTCCGCTCTTTTGAATTGTCCGATCGGCATTTTCACATAAGGCTCGATGGAGAGCTTGATGGATTTGGTCAGTTTCGTTTTTCGTCCTATGGAAAAATTGACAAACCCTCCAAAACCATTTGTGTTTACATTATTATCGCTAGACTGAAGCGTTCTTTCCACACCGGATGCTGCAGACTGATTTGTAGGCTGATCTGAATCGGAAGCGCTTGAGTAAGTTGGCACACCATTATATTCGGTGATATGATTGAAGCGTTCTTGCGAAAGGACAACTGCATAGGAAACACCTCCTGTTGCGTAAAACTGCCTGCCGACATTGTACTTTATTTCTAACGGAATATCCAACGTTTGCACTTTACCTGATACAGAATTCAAATCCGGCAAAAGCAAGTTGTTGGCTCGATAAGGAACATCCTTGGAAACCAGTGCTGCCCCGCTCGCGCCAACCTCTGGAGCATTGTAAAAGTCACCCCTATTTTGTTGCGCTAGGTCCGACCCCAAAACACCGACTTCATATTGGTTAAACGAAGCCCCAGTACGTACAGCAACCTTATCCGATAACTGGTACGCCATAAGTAGACCACCGCCCACGTCGAAACTTTGGCTCGTGGTCGACGGGCTTAGAAAAGCACCAAATTCGAGTTTATTATTCATGTCAAACTTCTTTGGAGACAAACGCAATCCAGCTTCTTGCTGCTGTAAGTTTCCGTCAACCACCTGCTGTGCCAAAACAAATGCGCTACCTAAGTTTGACCCTTCGACCATCGCGTCTGTTGTTACCAACTGTGGCCGCCCTATGGCGATCGTTCGCTCGGTATCGAGCATCAAAAGCCTAGACAACAATGGCCGAGGTGTGTCCAACAAAACCGCTACCATAGACATTTTGTCCAATGTTGGTTGGCGATTGTCCGCAACCGCAATGTCCTGAAGATGCTGTCTGTCGACGTTAACAGGGGCACCGTAAAAAGAAGGAACACTTTCCTGTGGCTCTTGTTGTGGCAAGATGGTGATGGGACTCTTTTCTTGTTGAACAACTTGCGCGTCCCTTTGAGTGGGCACCAAGACGTCAACCGTATTCTCTTTGAGCAGGAATAATGTCGTAAAGGCGACGGCCGCTAAAGCGGCGGCAGCAGACCAATATGCCAGCGATACACGTCTTTGCTTTGGCTCGTATTTTGCCCTATAGGTCTCCCATGCACCCTCCTTATAAGGTATGGGATCCGCGTTTTGCAGTCTCGCCTTAATAACTTCTATCAGTTCCTTTTTGTTGTTTTCTTCCATTGTTGCCCGCAATTATATAGGTATATTTTGCGAAATAGTAAACTCTTCTGTGTAAAGTCTGCGGAGACGCTGTTTGGCTCTTGTCAGATACGTTCTTGACGTACTCTCCGGTATTCCAAGCATATCCCCTATCTCTTCGTGCGAATATCCTTCTATTTCGAACAGATTGAAAATGGATCGCTGGATGTCGGGAAGCTTTGTTAATAAATTCAAAATGTCTTCCACGCCAAGCCTATCATTGATCAAAACGGCGTGCTGCTTAATCTCGTCTAGGGATGTATCATCCAAAAAATCAACCTGCTTTTTACTTCTAAGCATATCGATCGACGTGTTTACTGCTATCCGCGCCAGCCAAGACCGAAAGGTCTTCTCCAAAATTTCATCGTCCACATGTTTCTCAAACCTGTCCATTTTACGAAACACCTTTACAAAAGTTTCGTTGGTTGCCTCCTCGGCCTCCATTTCCGACGTCATATATCGCAAAACGACAGCCATGACATAACCGTAATATTTTTTGTAAATAAACGATTTCCCTCGTTCGGTCTTTGCCAAAACACAGTCCTCCAGCGCTCCTCTAAGCGATAAAGGGGTATCTTTTTTCCAATTAAGCCGAATACTCTTCATTCAATCGTCTGTTCCGATAAGGCAATTTAGCGAATTAATATTTCATTATCCGAACAGCGGACTAAAATTCCATCATACAAGTCGTTCATAAATACTAGCTTTAAAACGGTCAAATAGGCAGGTTCGCTACATACGTACAAAAAAAATAACGTTTACATATTGTTTTAAAACGAAAATAACCGTAAATTGCTGTTAACAAAAAGGAGGTGTTACCATGCGTATTTTATTCCCAACAGATTTTTCGGATTCTGCTAACAATGCATTCATCTATGCGCTCAACCTCGCTCGCGATTTGCGTGCCGAGGTCTATGTCTTGCATACCTATATGCAGCCGGTACTTTCGGCAACGCATGTAGGACAGCCCGAAATTGTACCCGAGGTTTATGAAAACTATGAGTTACATCAGTTTGAAAGCTTTAAACAGCATACAACATTCTTGCGGACGTTGGCGGAAGAAAAAAAACTAGAGACCGTGCCGCTGACCTTCCTGTTTGAGGAAGGAACAGTGGTATCCAGTGTACAGGAGATTATACGTCGTGAAAAGATTGACCTCGTGGTGATGGGTACGAACCGAGCACAAGGTATTATCGAAAAGATATTCGGATCCAACACACTGGGCGTCATCCGTGGTGTCAAAATCCCGGTGCTATCCGTTCCCAAAGAGTCTGCCTATCGGCGTATCGAAGAGATTATTTTCACGACATTGTTTCGCGAAAATGACGAAAAGGCACTAGCAGCGATACTGAAGCTGGTAAAACCCTTCCAAGTAAATGTTAAATGTGTCTATGTTCACGAGGAGTACAACCCGGATCTGATCGCATTATCGCAACGTTGGGCGACAAAATTCCAGGATGATAAGCTTGAATTTGTTTTTCTGGACTTTGATGAGTCTATCGAACATACTATCAATGTTTATATAGCCCAACATCGGGTAGACCTCCTTTGTGTTGTGAAGCGAAACAGAAATTTCCTAGAACGTATATTCACCTCAAGTATCAGCAATCGGCTTCGCGTGCACGCCAGCACCGCGACTATTGTCTTGCAGGAGGGCGACGACCCCGGCACTTTTTAGTATGGAACAACTACAAAAATTATTTGGCAAGCATCAGATGCTTGCGCATTTAGCAGAAAAATTCACCTTGCTGATCGATGAGAAACGTACAGCAGGCGGTGTCCTGTTTTTCTTGCACTTAGACGGTCGAACCTACAAGGTCATGATTGCGGCACCTTACCACGAATCTATCCTTAAAAATGGTACGCCTACCATTAAAGAAGTGCTTGAACATAAAGAAGCCATGTATCTGAAATAACGCTTTTTGAACGGTAATAATGTTGTCGATCTAACTTGTTTTCTAAACCAAGTGAAATCTGCTGTTTTCTTGGGCAAGCTTTTTTATCAACATGGTAAAAGCGACGTATTCATCTTGGCTCTTGTATAACAAATAGCCCTAACTCAACCATAAGGAATGGATATTATGAAAATTGTTTATTTCACCAGTAGACGGGTAATTTTCCGATCATAGCTGGCGTAGGCTTTTTTTTGCAACGATTATCGAAATTCATTATATTTAGATAAAATTACTCTACTATGCTAACTTCGGATCAAGTCCTGTTTGATGTACTCCGTTTTTCTCCTGACGCCATGGCTATTTATGATAGCCCCAGCCTACGTATTGCTTTTGCAAATGATCGCATGCTTTCGCTGTGGAACTTTCAAGGCCATGCCGCGGGGAAACTTAGCATTGAGGTGCTTCCAGCCGCTCAGCAACAAACACTTCTACCTATCCTGAAAACAAATTGGGATAAGGGAACTGGCCATACAACAACAAAAGCTATGCCCACAGAACTATGGGTAGATGGGCGATGGGAAACACGTTATTATGATTTTGAATTTAAAACGCTAATAGATAGCAAGGGTGACACGTTTGCTATTTTGCAAACAGGGAGAGAAAGCGTTGCTCCAATTGAAGCTAGCAAGTCGGAAGAACCAAGGTTGTTACGGGAAGGCACTCTTTATGATGCTACTGCTCATTTACCGCCAAATCGCACATTGGTGCATGCCGAATTAGCTAAACATGCTGCGCAGCTTGGTGTCTTAGATATCGACATCATAAAGAATACGATGGTTTGGGATGAGCGATGCAGATATTTATTTGGACAGGAACACGCAGAAAATTATGATACCCCCCTTCGTTTTGTGAATGCGGTTCATGCAGACGATAAACTTCGCGTTGTGAAATCGCTGGTAGAGGCTTACGAATACAGCCGGACTGCGGGTAGTTTTGATCTGACCTTTCGTACGGCGGCTGGAAGTAAGGGATGCGCGAAGCAGATTCATATGCTTGGACTCGTTTACTTCAATCGAGAAAACCAAGCTTCTCGTTTCATCGCCACGGTGCGCGATGTGACAGAATCGGTCCATGCGTTGGATGCCTTGCAGAAAAGGGAGATAGAATTGCAGCAAGTGAACGCGGAACTGGGAACCCTTAACGACGAATTATCCGCACTAAATAAGGAACTAGCAGCGTCCAACGAAAGCTTAGTACATGCGGAACGAATGACACAATCGTTGAATGATGAATTGCAGTCGGCTTTCGACAGGTTGAAATTCCATGAAGATCGGATGAATTTGGCGATACAGTCTGCTGAATTAGGTACTTGGACATTAGACGTCTTGGAGAACAAGGTATTTTTGGATAAGCGCAGCAAAGAATTATATGGTTACCCTACCGGTGATCTAATTGACTACAACGAGCTCTTACATTACCTGCATGCAGATGACATTAACTTGGTGCACCGTGCCGTGCAACACGCCCTTGATCCAAAATCCGGTGGGCTCTTCGATACACAATTCAGAACCATTGGTGCTACCGATGGCAAACTTCGTTGGCTGCACTGCAAAGGACGGGCATATTTTAACGAATCTAATCAACCCATACTTTTTTCCGGAACGGCGCGCGATATTACCGATGTTATATTAGCCCGTGAAAAAATAGATAGATTCCATAGTCTTATTTCGGAAAAAGAGAAGATCCTGCAGCTCATTGTCGACTCTGCCCAAATTGGCACTTTCACCTTGAACCTGATCAATCGAAGTATGGAACTCAACATCCATGCACGAGCATTGTTCGGATTTTCGGACGACGAAATTCTTTTAGCAGACGCTATCTTGGAACAAACCTTACCAGCATACAAACCTATTGCCGAGCTGGCTATCTCGGAAGCGATACAGCGAAAGCAACCCTGTGACTACAGCTGTCAGGTCATGCACAAAAAAACAGGAAAAGCACGTTGGCTTCGCACCGTTGGCAGCGGTGCCCAAAATCCTGACGGATCGACTACTATGTTCTATGGCGTCATCATCGACATCACGGCACAGAAGGAAGAAGAGCAACGCAAAACTGACTTTCTAAGTATTGCAAGCCATGAATTACGTTCACCACTGACCTCGCTATCTGGATATCTGCAAATCCTAACGCTTAAACGCAAACAGCTTGACGAAGCGCGGCTAGATGCCATGATCCGCAATGCAAGCCGGCAATCCGAGCGTATGCGGGTTTTGATCGATAGCTTTTTAGATATCGCACGTGTAAATGAGGGAAAACTTCAATTGCGCCGTAAAAAATTTGAGATCGCTTCTTTCCTTATGGAAATTGAAAAAACACTTTCCGAAATTACAACGTCCCATCACTTTATATTTAACGATCAAACAGCGGGCTTGTCGATCGTTGCGGATCGAGACAAATTGGAACAAGTTATCATCAATTTCGTCAATAACGCAATTAAGTATACACCCAGTAACACCGTAATACGGGTAACGGCGACGTGCGAAAAAGACAGCTTGGAGGTTCGTGTCGCAGACGAGGGCTTTGGTATAGCCGCCGCAGACCAAGCGCGCATATTCGAACGTTTTTATAGGGTCGATAGCCCCAAGAATGAAAACGTGAATGGCTTCGGAATCGGTCTTTTTATTTCTAAAGAAATCATTCATTTGCATGAAGGGACGATAGACCTCCACAGCGAAGAAGGAAAAGGCACCACATTTTGGTTCTCGATCCCTATTCGCAATATTCCGACGACAAGCGGCTAATTAATCCACCCCCTACCCGTATGGAAGATGCAAAGTAGGGATAATACACTATCTTTGCATCAAATTTAATACATTCAAGACGTGGTTAATGTAAACAATATTTCCGTTTCTTTCGGCGGAACAACGCTTTTTAGTGACGTTTCATTTTCGATCAATGAAAATGATAAAATTGCCCTTATGGGAAAAAATGGAGCAGGTAAGTCCACGCTCCTAAAAATTATTGCTGGTGTCAGCAAACCGACCTCAGGAACAATCACCGGCCCCAAAGACGCAGTGATTGCCTACCTCCCGCAGCACCTACTTACACAGGACAACGTAACCGTCTTTGAAGAAACATCGCGTGCTTTTGAAGAAATGTATGGCATGCAACACGAGCTCGACGCCTTAAACGAACAACTTACCGAACGAACGGATTACGAGAGCGACGATTATATGAAGCTTATCGAGCGCGTTTCTGAATTAAGCGAGAAGTTCTATTCAATCGAAGAAACCAATTACGATGCGGAAGTCGAAAAAGTATTGAAAGGTCTTGGGTTTGAACGAGCTGATTTTGGTCGTCAAACGTCCGAGTTTTCTGGTGGATGGCGCATGCGTATTGAACTGGCAAAGATTTTGTTGAAAAAGCCGGACCTCATTTTGCTTGATGAGCCAACCAACCATATGGATATTGAAAGCATCCAATGGCTAGAAGATTTCTTGGTTAACAATGCTAAAGCGGTCATCGTCATATCCCACGACAGAGCGTTCGTAGATAATATAACCAATAGGACTATTGAGGTAACGCTGGGACGGATATACGACTATAAAGCTACATACAGCCATTATTTAGAACTGCGAAAAGAACGTAGGCAGCATCAACTTAAAGCCTACGAAGAACAACAGCGTTTTATTGCCGACACACAGGAGTTTATCGATCGCTTCCGCGGTACTTACTCCAAGACCCTGCAAGTTCAATCCCGTGTTAAGATGCTGGAAAAGTTGGACATCATCGAAATTGATGAAGTGGACACTTCTGCGCTCCGTTTGAAATTTCCGCCCTCTCCCCGCTCCGGACAGTATCCCGTCATCGTCGAGGAATTAACAAAAACCTACGGAGAGCATACCGTCTTTGCCAAAGCCGCGATGGTTATCGAGCGAGGCGAAAAAGTCGCATTTGTCGGTAAGAACGGTGAAGGAAAATCAACGATGATCAAGGCCATCATGGGCGAAATAGATTTCGAAGGATCGTTAAAAATTGGGCACAATGCGAAGATAGGTTACTTCGCGCAAAATCAGGCAGCGCTACTAGATGGCGAGCTGACGGTATTCGAAACCATTGATCAGATCGCCGTTGGTGATGTGCGCGTTAAAATAAAAGATCTATTGGGAGCGTTTATGTTCAGCGGTGACGATACCACAAAGAAAGTGAAAGTGCTTTCCGGTGGCGAAAAAACACGTCTCGCCATGATAAAACTTCTTTTGGAACCCGTCAATGTCTTAATCTTAGATGAGCCTACGAATCATTTGGATATGAAAACGAAAGACATCATCAAGGAAGCCCTCCAAGATTTTGACGGCACCTTGATCCTTGTCTCCCATGATCGAGATTTTTTGGATGGATTGGCTAATAAAGTATTTGAATTTGGCAACAAACGTGTCCGCGAGCATTTTGAAGATATTAAAGGATTCTTGGCCTACAAAAAAATGAATAGTCTCCAAGACATCGAACGATAAATGTTTGCAAGTATGGATACAAAACATGGTTTATAATTGACATTTAACGGTGCAAGCGATTTTCGTCGGGCAGACGGTGACGTTTGGAATCTTGATGACAAAGGATTAATTTTACCTACTTAATAACCCATAAACACCCTTATATGAAATCTTCAACCATTTTATTCGTAGGATTGCTCGTTATCGCTTTGATTTTGGGCTTGATGTTTGGATTACCGCAGTATTCGGTATGGCAGCAGGAGATGGCTGGAAAAGCCAGATTAGCGGAAGCTACGCAATCGCGACAAATCCTTATCGAACAGGCTCGTGCCGAAAAAGAAGCTGCGACGTTGCAAGCAGAAGCCATAAAAATAATGGGAGAAGCTGCCCAAAAATACCCAGAATACCGCAAACAAGAATTTATTGGTGCTTTCGGAGAAGCATTGAAAGCTGGAACCATCAGCCAAATTATATATGTACCAACCGAAGCAAACATTCCGATTCTAGAGGCTGGTAAACAAAGTGGCATGCCGTCAAATTAATAGCTATACGGGTCTCTTGACTCTTGTCACCCTTGCAAGAGTTAAGAGACCACAAAAAAACTGTTGACGTTTCTGTCCGGCAGCATGGTCTCTCCTATACATACCCCAATCTATGATCTTGTCTTATTAACTTCTCTGCATAGTCATCATCCACATGAAGTCCAAAGATTTTTTTAAAATACTATGACGGAAATTCGCTGATTATGTACCTATAATTTTGTATAATTGCGGGATCAATTTTTAAGAGATGCTCAGTCTAAGAAATACATTGCTCACTCGACTCGTCGGTTTATTTTTGTTAGTACTACTAGCATTAAAAACTGCCGGTTTATTGTTTAGTGTATGTCCAGAGCAACGTGCGATGTATCTGCATGTCCCCACAGATGTAGATAACGCAGAGTCGGATGACATGCAGGATATTAAAAATGCTACCGGAACGCTTGTTTGTCTTATTGCAGATCATCAAATTAGCGTAGCCATGTTTGGATTTAGCGTTGAAAAAGTGACTACCAGAAAACATATTCTGTTTGTCAACGAGCATTTTAACGTTATACCTTCACCGCCTCCGGACGTTGTGACGATATAATTTTGCTATCAAACTATTGTTTTCGCCGATGTAAAACAATAGATTTACCTGAAATATTAAATTTTATTTATGGCGCATAAACAAGGCAGTGTTACACCCTTACAACGTTTACTGCAGTTGTTACACCCTGAGCGGAGTACCATTAACTACATATTTTTGTACGCGATCGTGATTGGGGTATTCAGCTTGACAATTCCGGTTGGAATAACAGCAATCTTTAATTTATTGAACAATGGAGCCATGTACAGCTCCACCTATATCCTCATAGCGTTTGTCATTGTCGGCGTCGTTATTGCCGGTCTTTTGCTTATCGGGCAGATGAGCCTCGTCGAATACTTAGAGCAAAAGATATTTTTAAAATCGGCGGTAGAATTTGCATATCGGCTACCGCGCATAAAACGGTCAGAACTTGAAGGCGAAAATTTGGTCGAGCTTGTCAACCGTTTCTTTGATGTTATCATCATCCAAAAGGGCATCATCAAGCTGCTTATCGATATTGTCGGGGCGGTCGTCACGATTTTCTTCAGTGTGGTACTCATCTCTTTCTACCATCCTGTATTCCTGACATTTGGCCTCGTTGTGATTATCGCAATAACCATAATTTTAATTGTGTATTACAGAAGGGGGTTGAGTACCAGCATCCAAGAATCGGAACATAAGTACGAAACTGTTGCTTACCTGGAGTCGGTTGCTGAAGATATTGATGCTTACCGCGGAAATCCGTTAAAGATGCAGGAGGTTGTTTCTCAAACGGACTACATAAGCAGTAAGTACTTAACAGCACGAAATGAGCACTTCAGGATTTTAAAGCGATTTTTTGCAAGTTCTGTTCTGATAAGAACGCTTCTTTTCGGCGCAATGCTGTTATTAGGGTCATATTTCGTGGTAGAACGGCAGATGACATTTGGTCAATTTGTTGCTGCGGAAGTCGTTATCGTACAGATAGGCTATGCCGTGGAAAAGCTGTTTACCAATCTAAATACTATTTTTGATATGCTCACTGGAGGCGTTAAGCTCGGTGCAGTAACGGATTTGGCGTTGGTGGAGGGCGCAACACCTTATGGGGGGTAAAAAATTCGGCATAGATGAAATCGTTCACTGGGAGGAACTATCTTTATACGGAAAAGACAATCTACTAAAGCGGAAAGGTGCCATTTATTTAGGAAGGATACTGCTAGTAGGTGCTGTACTCTTTATTATCGTATTGTTTTTGCCCTGGCGGCAGACTATCCCAGGACGTGGTACGGTTACTGCCCTCCGGCCGCAAGACCGGCCGCAGACGATCCAAAACCAAATTGGTGGTCGCATAGAGCGTTGGGCCGTGCGAGAAGGACAAGAGGTACGCAAAGGCGACACGATACTGGTCATCTCGGAAACCTCACAATCTTATTTCGATCCTGAGCTGCCGTTGCGTCTGGAAGAGCAATTATCGGCCAAGCGCAACAGTGAAGATGCCGCCTTTCAAAAAATGAAAGCTACAGAGGCACAAATCGATGCCTTGGGAGCGGGATTACGTTATCAACTGGAGGCTGCCAAAAATAATGTGCTACAAGCGGAAAATCTAGTAAAGATAGATAGTGCAGACCTCGTTGCCACGCAAACGATGTACGCGACCAGCGTAGCGCGCTTAGCACGGTATGAACAAGGTTACAAAGATGGTCTTTTCTCCCTAACAGACATTGAAACACGCCGTTTGAATTTACAAAATGATCGCGCAAAGGTAGTTAGTGCAGAGAACAAACTCACGAATTCTAGACAGTCTTTGACAAACGCGAGAATCGAGCTAGACAATATCCGTGCGAAATATAACGAAATGTTAGCAAAGGCCCAATCCGATCTTGGTTCTGCACTGTCTAGCAAAGCCACTGCGCAAGGTGACATAGCGAAATTAAGAAACGAAATTAGAAATATTGATATTCGACGTGGCTTGTACGTGTTGCGGGCACCGCAAAACGGCTTTATCGTCAAAACGTTGAAGGCTGGTATTGGCGAGAACATTAAAGAGGGTGAATCTGTCGCTACACTGCAGCCGAGCACGCCTTCGCTTGCGGCAGAAATCTACGTGGACGCTATGGACGTTCCACTAGTGATCAAAGAAAGCGACACACGGCTACAGTTTGAAGGTTGGCCATCTGTACAGTTTTCAGGATGGCCCTCCGTGGCTGTCGGTACGTTTGCCGGCTCTGTAACGGTTATTGATAAGGTGAGCAGCCCTAATGGCCAGTACCGACTCTTGATTCGTCCAGCAGACCCGGTGCCAGCAGGTGATGAGCCTTGGCCCGAACAACTACGATTAGGGTCAGGCGTCTATGGTCGGGTCATTTTAAATGCTGTCCCATTGTGGTACGAAATATGGCGGCAGCTTAATGGCTTTCCACCGAGTCTAGAGCGTGAACCGAAGGAGGAAACGGCGAAGTGAGCCAAGCTATGATCAGATTGTGTATACTTCTATTTCTGTCGCTATCTTTTGCTGACTTGCGCTTATCTGCTCAGGAAATAGCAGTGGATAGTTCGGGTCGGATTTTTACGGTATCCGATCTGGAAGATCTGCTCATGCGGAACCACCCCGTCGTGAAGCAAACCATGCTGTTGAGCGAAACGGCGAAATCACAAGTTCTGCAGGCATTGGGAAAGTTTGATCCAGCGCTGTACACGTCCTTTCACAATAAGCATTTCGGAAATACGCCTTACTATAATCAATGGTCCAGCGAACTCAAAGTTCCCCTTTGGCTTGCTGGGGCCGATCTAAAAGTTGGTTACGATCGTAATGTAGGGGCATATACAAATCCCCAAAGCAGAACAAACCAAGCAGGGCTTTCCGCTTTGGGCATTAGTGTACCGCTGGGGCAAGGCCTTTTCATCGATAGCCGTCGGAATACCCTGTGGCAGGCTCAAGCCATGCTAGACTATGCCGAAGCCGAACAGATTAAGGAAATAAATGGCATTTGGTTTCAAGCAGTCTCTGACTATTGGAATTGGTATTATGCCTACAAGCAATACCGCCTCTTGGTAGAAGGTGTGAAGCTTGCTGAAACACGTTTCCGTGCCATTCGTGAACAGGCATTACTGGGTGACAAGCCGACAATCGATTCTGTTGAAGCGGTGATTACCGTGCAGGAACGCAGGATGGAACTCGCTAAATATGAGATCGAATTGCAAAATGCACGATTGGTTCTATCCAATCATCTGTGGAACGATGAGCGGCAGCCAGTTGAGCTGCCCGAGCAGGCAATCCCGGAGAGCATCGATCAAAACATTCTTGTGCCGCGTGTTGACTTGCTGCAGGAACTGCTGGCGCAAGCAGAAATAAGCCACCCAGAGATATTGCAGTTAGAAAGCAAGGAGCTGCAGCTGTCATTTGAAGAACGATACCGGAGGGAGCTTTTAAAACCAAAGCTCAATCTTTCCGGAACCTTGCTGTCCAGTCGTAGAAATTTTCATGAACAGCTACCGCCAAATTACGATTTTAATTGGGGAAACTACAAGTTAGGGGTCGAGTTTGCCTTTCCGCTATTCTTGCGTGCCGAACGTGGGAAACTGAAAGAAGTTCGGTTAAAGCAACGCGAACTATACTATGACCAAACCATACTGGGCCGAAATATACGCAACAATGTGACGTTAAAGTATAATGATCTAACAGCCTACAGCAGACAAATTGCCCTGCAAATCGAAAATATTACCAGCCAACAGGTTTTATTGCGCGGGGAACTCCAGAAATTCGATTTGGGAGAAACGACATTGTTTATCATCAACAGCAGGGAGAGCAAGCTAATCGACATGCAAATTAAGCGGGAAGAACTTGTTGTAAATTACCAAAAAGCATTGGCCGAATTGTATTACAAAGCAGGGACGCGCCTTTAGCATAGCGTATTTCTGCCATAGTTCCATGTCTAAGAAGATTAAAACAGATAGCTATGCGTGCTATTTTCATAGCGTAAAACGTTCATGAAAACCAAAAAGATCATCTGCTAGGTAATAAACAAATTAATTTTTAAGTAGCTTTGAGACAATCAAGCCAAACACTCATGATACGAAAACTTAGCTCGCTTTTATTTCTTTGTATAACCGCATTCCAATTGCACGCTCAGCGAAACGACAGAAAACTGGAGAAAATGTTGCAAGACGAAATACAAGATTTTAAAGGAGATGTCGGTATTTTTATACAGCACTTTAAAAAGGGTAAAACGGTATCCATCCGTGCAGATAGCATCTTCCCCACTGCCAGTCTAGTTAAATTACCGTTGCTTGTTGGTGTTTTCAAAAAAATAGATCCAGGAGAACTAAAATTAAATAAGGAATATCTTTACCGAACAGATCGTGTTTACGGAGGATCCGGATTGATGCAATTTTTTAAAGATAGTGTGCAGATTGATCTTTCTACCATGGTTTCGCTGATGTTGAGCTATAGTGATAATGTTGCTTCAATTTGGTGCCAAGAACTGGCGGGCGGTGGAGCCGCGATTAATCCGCTCATGGAGCAACTCGGCATGGTGAACACCAAAGTGAATTCCCGTACAGCTGGCAGAGAAGCGGCATGGCAGCAATATGGCTGGGGTGAAACGACGGCTCGCGATATGGTTAGGTTGATCAGCATGATCCGGCAAGGTAAGGTCTTTGATAAGCGCTTATCCGAAAAAATGTATCGGTACCTCCGAAATCAATATTATAATGAACGCTCACTGGCACAATTTCCCGCGGACGTAGCTACTGCTTCAAAAACAGGGTCAATTGATAAAGCACGGGGCGAAGTCGTTTTTGTGCACGCACCTTCCGGTGATTTTGCTTTTGCCGTGCTGACTAAGAATAACGAAGACACGCGTTGGACGATCGATAATGAAGCGGAAGTCCTTACGAGAAAAATCGCGGCGTTGCTTTGGAATTATTTTGAGCCCAAAAACAAATATACAGCTCCCGATCGCATAGACTAATGGCTATCTTTTGATACCGTTGAGGGAGCAAGCGCAATCAGCCCATTCGAGGCACCTGCATTCCTAATGGGAGGTTGTGCATAACAATTGGATCAGCCCCACAATTCCTTGAGCAAGATGGAAAAGGCAACAGCAAAGATGAAATACCCAAATATCTTTTTCAGTAAATCGCTCTTTATTTTTTTAGCTAGCGAAAATCCGAGGAAGATGCCTACGATGGTACAGCATGTGTAGCGAAGCAACAGCGACCAATCAAATACAGCAAACTTTTCCAAATCGCCCATAATGCCAAAAAAGGAGTTTACCGCAATAATGATCAAGGAGGTGGCAACGGCTTTGCGTAATGATAAATGGAGGAAATTGATCAATACGGGAATGATCAAAAATCCACCCCCAGCACCGACAACACCGGTCACAAAACCAACCAAAACTCCCGATAGCACAACTTGGGTCTTTTTATTACCATTAGTCGGTTTGGGGAATAAATTAGTAAGCATCGTTTTAGGAGCAATCATCGATACGCTAGAGGCGAGCATAACGAGCGCAAAAAGCAACATCAAAACCACCGATTGATGGACAGTAATCGAACCAATGGTTATCACGTCTGGCACCAATGGCAACACAAAGATTCGGGTGATAAAAACAGTTAGTAACGACGGAAAACCGAAGTGAAAAACATGCGACAAATCGACATCTCCATTGCGAACGCCACGAATGCTCCCGATAAAAGCCGTCGTACCTACAGCAAACAACGAATACGTTGTCGCTAATATGGGATCGACACCCATGACATAGACAAAGATAGGAACCGTTAGTATGCTGCCTCCGCTACCAACCAATCCAAGTGTGATTCCTACCATTACGGCAAGTGTAAGGCCCATTAGCATATCGCAAGCTGTTTATTGTAAAAAAAATATGTTAAAAAAACCTGTTACACAAACCATAATCTCCTTCAAAACAACGCAAAAAGAACGTGTATACTCATACCAGTCATGATGCAGATGATAATTACGCCACATATCGTCAATAAGATCGGCTGCTTGTAAGTACCTACGATTTGAGGTTTATATGAAGCGACAAGCATAGCACCCAACGCAATCGGCAGGATAACTCCGTTGACAGCTCCCGCTATAATAAGCAGGTCTACGGGTTTTCCAACCGTCACGAAAATAAGCGTAGATACTGCGATAAACGCGACGATGAGCAAATTTTCATTTTTCTCGACGATGGTACTAAATGATTTGATGAACGAAATCGACGTATACGCAGAGCCAATAACAGAAGTGACAGCAGCGACGAACATCAGCAAGCCAAACAAGCGGTAGCCCATATCGCCAGCTGCTTGTTTGAATACGGCGGCCGTAGGATTTCCGTCGTCGATCGCGAGTCCTTGGCTTATGATGCCCAAAGAAGCTAGGAAAAGTAATACACGGATTAAGGACGCGAACGATATCCCCATCACCGCACTTCGATTGACGTACGGCAAAGCACCGCGTCCCACGATCCCGGCATCCACGAGCCGATGGCCGCCAGCAAATGTAATGTAACCACCTACGGTACCACCTACCAGCGTAATAATAGCGACCAGATCTATGTGCTCTGGAATAAATGTTCGTAAAACAGCTTCCGATACCGGTGGTTTTGATACGACACACACGTAAACAATAACGAGAACCATGATGGCAGCCATGATTTGAGTGAAAGCATCCATCGCTCGACCAGCTTGCTTATTGGCAAATACGGCGATGGCGATCAGTGACGCTAAGACGCCTCCTAGCCTTACGTCTAAACCAAATAAAGCCTCCAGCCCTAGTCCAGCACCGCCAACATTCCCAATATTAAAAGCCAAACCACCAAATACAATCAATAGCGCAATAAACCCACCCAACCCTGGTAAAACCATATTGGCAATATCCTGCGCTCGCTTTTTAGAGACAGCGATAACGCGCCATATGTTTAATTGCACACCAATATCGATTAAAATAGAAAGCAAGATCACAAAACCGAAACTTGCCCCCAACGATTTTGTGAAAACCGTTGTTTGCGTTAAGAAGCCGGGGCCTACGGCAGAAATAGCCATCAATAAAGCCGCTGCTACTAGGGTTGACGTCGCATTGCTCTTCATCCTATGTTAATATTATCGTTCGCTAATGCGTTTGCGATCCGCATGGCAAATGCTACAGCCTGCATATTGTCCCCGTGAAGACAAATGGTGTCGACCTGGAGTTGAACTTCCGTTCCCTGAGCCGTCATAACGCGACCGGTTTTTGCCAATTTCAAAACCTGCTCCACAGCATCATCCTCGTTGGCGATCAACGCATTTGCATCAGTTCGTGGCGTCAGGCTACCATCTGCTTGATAAGTACGATCGGCAAACACTTCATGCTGTACACGTAAGCCTTTGTCCAAACCAGCTTTCGTCAATGCGCTGCCAGAAAGACCATAGATTATAAGCGAGGGATCCACATCATACACCGCCGATGCGATCGCGTCGGCTATAGAAGCCGATCGTGCTGCGAGGTTATACAGCGCGCCATGCGGTTTCACATGCCTTAGCGACAGTTCTTGGCACCTGGCGCAGGCCATCAAGGCGCCAATTTGATAAACCATCAGGTTATAAACCTCGCGGGGTGTTACCTGCAACTCCCGCCTGCCAAATCCCTGCAGGTCCTGAAATCCAGGATGTGCGCCAATATGTACATCATGTCGGGCTGCCAGGGCAAGCGTATCCATCATGACCGACGGATCACCCGCATGAAAACCACACGCAATGTTTACGGCAGAAACGTAGGGCAAAATAGCAGCATCGTTGCCCATGATCCACGAACCGTAGCTTTCACCTATGTCGCAGTTCAAATCGATATGACGTTTATTTTTCATGCTTCAATGCTATAGATCGTTTTAGTAATTGCATTTTAACAGACCTACTTCGTAAAAGATGCTGTGCCTGTTCCAGGGTTACGCGCTCGAATCGGATTCGATCATCCGGTTGCAGCTGTGCAAGCAAGGGAAAATCCACTTCGATCACCTGCCCTATAACGGGATAACCTCCCGTCGTTGGATGATCCGCCATCAACACAATAGGCTTCCCCCCAGGGGGAACCTGTACAGTACCAAACGTTACGGCAGACGAAAGCAGTTCGCGAGGTGTCGATAGGCGTAGTGCGGGGGCATCCAGCCGGTACCCCATACGGTTCGAATTTTTCGATACGAGAAAGGTATCGCTACAAAAACTTTTACGGCTATCATCGTCAAAATCTTGGTAATGCGGCCCCTCGGTAAAGCGTATGCTTTTTGCGGGATTAGAAGGATACAGGCCAGATCCTAAACGCCAATTAACATTTTCCGTCGCCCTATTATCGATCGACAGAAATGGAATAAAATCATTTTTTTTCAAAGCTCTCCCCTTCCATCCACCTATTGCGGCGGCGAGATAAGTCGCTTTGCTGCCCATGACCTGCGAAACGGCTAGCCCTCCGCGGAAACAAACGTAGCTCCGACATCCACGCACTGCCTTGCCGAAAGTAAGCGTGCTACCTTCCGAAACGGCAATGGGTTTCCACATCGGTACCGCTTTACCATTTAATTTAGCGGAAAGATCGCCTCCAGTGATGCTGATCAGCTGCCCTGCCTCAAACAATAAGGCTGGACCAACCAACGTACACTCTAGGGCAACCTCGGTTTCTGCATTCCCAACCAACATATTTCCTAGGCGCAGTGCGAGGCTATCCATTGCGCCACTTACCGGCATACCATACTTCTGAAAGCCAAACCTGCCCACATCCTGAAGGGTGGTCAACATGCCGGCTTTTAGCACGCTAATTCCCATGGCGTTGTGTATTCATGTTATAGAAATCAGTTTTTTCCATAGAAACAAAGCGTACCGAATCTCCCACCGTAAGGAAGGCCGGGTGATCTTCTCGCGTAACATCAAAAAGCTGTAATGGTGTATGACCGATAATCTGCCATCCGCCCGGAGTGGAGAATGGATAAATACCCGTCTGTGCTCCTGCGATGCCCACCGATCCTGCAGCAACCTTCAGCCTTGGAGTTGCTTTACGCGGCGTTGCTAATCGGCTATCCAACCCTCCCAAATATGGAAACCCAGGAACAAAACCTAACATGTAGACTTGGTAAAGTCCAGCAGTATGCAAAGCGATAATCTCGTCAACACTTAGGCCTGTATGTTGTGCTACGTCCAACAGATCTGGCCCATTGTAGTACACCGGGATGAGCTTTTCACCATTTGGCTTAGTTTCCTCAAGTTGAAGCCCGTCTATCAGTTCTTCGACAAGCCTATAAATAGTACTGTAGGATAAATGCACCGGATCATAATAGATTGTGAGCGTATTATATGCGGAAACACATTCGCGCAATCCCGCACAACTTAATTCACCGATAGCAACATCCAAGCATCGAACAAGGAGATTGCTTTGTGCGGTTAACACCTCTCCGAAAGCTACCACTAACGCTGCTTCTCCCAATGGATAAATTTTTATGTTTCCGTAAAAAACCATTAATCATACAATAAAAATGGTACATAGCATGTACACATTTAAAACTACTTAAATACCGCGTGATTTTAACTATGCATGACAAAAAAAAGGAAATTTTTGCAACAGAAGTTGAATGAGGATAAAACCGCCTCCAGCTGAACGAAAATTAGCAAACAAATGTTTTTTCAAAAATCGTACAATCCATAGAACAATCTTCCCTTCCATGTGGTCTTATCTTTATAGCAATCACATAAAAAATGAATTTTGAACTTATTCAATGTGATGACCTGCAGCAGGCCATACACATTCCAAACACCACCGATGATAGTACAGAAGAAACCTGGTTTGTCAAATTTGGTGATGAAATTGTGGGCGTGGGGGTGTTTCCAAGGGGAAGCACGACCTGTGCATTGGCAATGGTTGGCGAATCCTATGAAGACAGAAGGCTATTAGGGAGCGTGGATGACCATGACGCGGTACTGCTACAAGGTTTGGAGATAGCGTACGAGGGCTATTTGCGATCCATTCGCGGCGATGTGGTTATTGGCAACAAGCCAATCGACGAATGAATAAGGATAGCAAACCGTAGATTATCCCGGGATATAGATAACAATAAACTCCCCATCAGCGTGCCGAAAGGGAGTTTATGCTATTATATATTTTTATTATCCTAATTGCAATGCTTCTTGTGAGCGTTGACGAACTTCATTGCAAAGAACAGGGTTTTCGTTCAATTTCTTGCCCCAAGAGGGTATCATTTGCCTAAGCTTTTTACGATAGGCATCGGATTTAGCACGTTCTGGAAAACATCTTTTTAGCAGATTGATCATAATGGCTACCGACGTAGATGCGCCTGGCGAGGCGCCCAACAATGCCGCTATCGAGCCGTCCGCTGCCGACACCACTTCCGTTCCAAACTCCAAAATACCGCCATGTTTAGGGTCTTTTTTTATAACTTGTACCCGCTGACCAGCAACCTCGATACCCCAATCTTCTAACTTGGCTGTCGGCATGAACTGCTTTAAAGAATCCAGTTTATCCGAAGGGCTCTTCATCACCTCGGTGATCAAATATTTCGTAAGATCCAAGTTGTCTAGTCCGGCAGAAATCATGGGCCGAATATTGGATAACTTTATAGATGCCGGTAGGTCAAAATAAGAACCTTTTTTTAAAAATTTGGTAGAAAACCCTGCGTAAGGACCAAAGAGCAGCGCCTGCTCACCGTCGATATAGCGCGTATCCAAGTGGGGAACGGACATAGGAGGTGCCCCGACGGAGGCCTTGCCGTATACTTTCGCGTGGTGTTGCGCAATGATGTCTGGATTCTTACAACGCAACCACTGACCACCCACTGGAAATCCGCCGTAGCCCTTTGCCTCTGGAATTCCAGATTTCTCCAATAAAAGTAAAGATCGGCCACCAGCACCGATGAAAACAAATTTTGACCTGATTTTGCGCTTCTCACCAGAAGAAAGATCTTTGATTTCCACTTCCCATTTACCATCGCTCTGACGCTCGATATCCCGCACCTCTTGATTGAGCGATAATCGGATGTTATCTTTTGCTTGCAAATGTTGAATAAGATCACGGGTTAGGGTTCCGAAGTTGACATCGGTGCCAATATCCATACGTGTAGCTGCGATTTTCTCTTCTGGATCACGTTGCTCCATCATTAAAGGTATCCACGATGCTAGTTCTTGCTTATCTTCTGTGTAGACCATCCCTTTAAAAAGGGTTTCTTTCGACATCGCCTTATAGCGGCTACGCAGGAACTGAACATCTTTCTCGCCGAACACGGCACTCATATGAGGCACCTGACGAATAAAAGCTGCCGGATTTTTTAAAATATCATTTTCGACTAAGTAAGTCCAGAATTGCTTAGAAATCTCAAATTGCTCCGCGATATCAATCGCCTTTCCAATCTTCACGCTGCCGTCCGGCTGTTCGGGTGTATAGTTTAATTCACAAAGCGCCGAATGACCAGTACCGGCATTATTCCACGCATCCGAACTTTCTGCCGCGACGACATCCAAACGTTCAACGATCTCGATATTGATGTCCGGACTTAACTCATTAATCAACGTTCCAAGCGTTGCGCTCATAATTCCCGCACCAATAAGTACGACATCGACTTCAGATTTTTTCGTCTTTTTACCCATGATTTTTAAATTCCGTACAAAATTAACATTCGAATCGGTTTTAACGCAATGATAATGTCAAAATTCTTTCATTATTCCTGTCAATTTGCCAATCGCGATTCATCACGATATGGCAGGCTGCGCTCCTATTTACTCATCAAAAATCCGCATTGGCAGGATTGACAAAAAATAAATTGTGATAATTTCCGAATATTTAACATTTTTGTGGATTAGTTCAAAAGGAAACTCGTAATAAAATGAAATTATTAGAAGGCAAAACAGCGCTCGTTACAGGAGCATCCAAAGGCATCGGCAGAAAAATTGCGGAAGTTTTTGCGCAACATGGAGCGAACGTCGCATTTACATACTTATCTTCCGTGGAGAAAGGCCAGGCGCTAGCGAGCGAGCTTGAAGCTTTTGGCACGAAGGTTAAAGGCTACCGCTCTGATGCTTCGCAATTTTTGGAAGCCGAGAAGCTTATTGAAGAGATCGTTAAGGAGTTTGGCACGATCGACGTGGTTGTAAACAATGCGGGCATTACCAAAGACGGACTCTTGATGCGCATGACAGAAGAAAATTGGGATGATGTGATTAATGTGAACCTAAAATCCGTTTTTAACGTCACGAAAGCCGCTTCTAAAGTGATGATGAAGAACCGCAAAGGATCCTTCATTAACATGAGTTCCGTAGTGGGCGTGCAGGGCAATGCCGGACAAGCAAATTATGCGGCGTCCAAAGCAGGTATCATTGGGTTCAGCAAATCGGTCGCAAAAGAGCTAGGATCACGAAATATCCGAAGCAATGTGATTGCCCCTGGATTCATTCGCACAGAAATGACTGAAGTCTTGGATCCAAAGGTGGTTGCTGGCTGGGAGTCGAATATTCCTTTAAAGCGCGCGGGCGAAGCGGAAGATGTAGCAAACGCCTGTTTGTTTTTAGCCTCTGATCTATCCGCTTACGTGACTGGCCAAGTTATTCCGGTTGATGGTGGTATGTTGTAATCAAACTATAGCGAACAGCAAGTAAATATAGCAAATGCTCCCAACGTCTTTCCTCGGGGGCATTTGTTTCTAAAAAAGCCGTACCCCTGTTTCATAAAACGCTGTAAAGAGCCTTCCCGGAAAAGCTGCCCCTATTTTTTCGCAGGATGAAATCCAATAATTGCCTTATCTTTGCAAAGAGAACGACCACTATGCAGAAAAAAATTTTTGCCATTCACGACGAAGAGGAATTTAACAACGCAGCTTTAACGGTTTTTCAATTCCAATATCACAACAATCCTGTCTATCAAAAATACGTAGACTATTTGGGACATGAACCAACATCGATCAACCATTACGACGCTATACCTTTCTTACCTATAGAGCTTTTCAAGAGCCAAAAAATCTATGCTTCATCCAAAACTCCCGATATCGTATTCAGCAGTTCAGGAACAACCGGTATGATCAGTAGTATGCACCCCGTCGCGGATGTCGATTGGTATAAGGAAAGTTTTCGCCGTTGCTTCCAGCAATTCTATGGTTCGGCGGAAGACATGGCGATTTTAGCACTGCTACCATCCTATCTGGAACGAGACGGTTCCTCCTTAATTTATATGATAGACGACCTCATCCGCCAAAGCAAGCATCCTGCATCGGGTTACTTTTTGTACAATCACGAAGATCTTTTTAGGACCTTGCAAAACTTAAAGGCCGCCGGAACCAAAACATTGCTGATCGGCGTTACCTATGCCCTGCTGGATTTCAGCGAAACCTATACCGTACATTTCCCGGAATTGACGATCATGGAGACGGGCGGCATGAAGGGCAAGCGCAAGGAGATGATTCGCGCAGAATTACATAACATCCTATCCACCGCATTTGGGGTCGATCAAATACATTCGGAATATGGCATGACAGAGCTCTTATCACAAAGCTATTCAAACAGTAAGGGCCTGTTCAAATCGCCCCCATGGATGAAGGTGCTCATCCGTGATACCAACGATCCATTGACCTTGATCAAGAACGGACGAGCAGGTGCAATCAATGTCATCGATCTTGCAAACTATTACTCTTGCTCTTTTATCGCCACGCAGGATTTAGGTAAATTGGTTGATGACACAAGTTTTGAAATCTTAGGTCGCTTCGATAACAGCGACATCAGGGGTTGCAACCTCTTGGTGCAGTAGACGCTAACAGGGGTGTGGAAATGGATGATTCAAATCGTATAAAGCAGCTAACACGCTGATCGTCCACTGGTTAATAATGAGCTTGCTATATCGATCGATTTCACACCAGTAAATTTTTCTTACCTTTGCCTACATGCAAATGATAATATACCCCCTAAACATGATACTTCTCGTCATGCTGCTGACCGTCATGCCGACCCAACATATACAGTCCTCGACGGATAACAACATGCAAGTTAATTTGCTTACCGATGTGTTCAGCAAACCGAAATTTGATGCCGTGACACAGCAGGAAGTTATATCCTTCGCAAAGAGATTTATCGGCGTGCCCTATAGATACGGGGCAACAAGTCCATCACAGGGCTTCGATTGCTCGGGATACGTATATTATGTCTTCAAAAATTTTGATATTGATTTACCACGAAGTTCTTCAGCCATAGGACAGGCTGGTAAAGAGGTGGATCTAGACCATGCAAAAGCCGGCGACATCATTTTATTTACCGGTACCAATCCGGCTAAACGTAGTATTGGACATGTCGGGATTGTACTTTCGAACGACCCTAGCAAGGAGTTACATTTCATACACGCGAGTTCTGGAAAAGCACAAGCGGTAACCCAAACGCTCTTGGCGGGCACCTACAAAAGAAGGTTTATGAAAGTAATTCGTGTGCTGTAGGTTCGTGCGCCGCGATCTCTCGATACACGCTTGCTGCATACACAACTGGGACTGACAATCTTGACAGCAAACGGACAATACGGGCGGTCGTACAACAAGAACATTTCGTATTTTTGATTTACGTTCATGCTTATTGTAGCGCAATGAAAAAAATTGGTTTTTTATCCTTCGGACATTGGTCCGAATATGATGCTTATCAAACACGTTCTGCTGCAGACACGTTGCTGCAGTCCATCGATTTGGCAGTGGCTGCAGAAGAAATAGGCCTTGATGGCGCTTATTTTCGTGTGCATCATTTTGCACAACAGCTAGCTTCTCCATTTCCTTTGCTATCTGCCATTGGAGCTAAAACAAAATCCATTGAAATCGGCACGGGTGTTATAGATATGCGCTATGAAAACCCGCTTTACATGGTGGAAGACGCCGGAGCGGCAGACCTTATTTCTGGCGGCCGGCTACAACTTGGTATAAGCCGGGGCTCACCGGAGCAGGTCATCGATGGCTGGCGGTATTTCGGCTATGATCTTGCCCATGGAGAAACAGATGCCGATATGGGTCGGAGGAAAGCCTTGCTGTTCTTGGATAAATTAGCCGGTGAGGGATTCGCCCAGCCAAACCCCTACCCGATGTTTCCCAATCCGCCTGGCCTACTATGTGTGGAACCGTATTCTTCAGGTCTCCGCGAACGCATTTGGTGGGGTGCAGCGTCGGATGCTACCGCCATATGGGCAGCGGAACATGGTATGTACCTGCAAAGCTCCACATTAAAATATGATGAAAGTGGGAAGCCATTTCACATCCAGCAAGCTGAGCAAATTAGGCGTTACAAGGAAGCTTGGGAAGCGGCAGGACACCAGCGTCCTCCACGGGTGTCGGTAAGCCGATCGATCTTTGCGTTGGTAAATGACCAAGATCACTTCTATTTTGGACAACAGGCCGGTAGCGTCGATAAGATAGGAATGATCGAAGCTGACAAGCGGGCGATTTTCGGTAGAAGCTATGTAGGTGAACCGGATAAGCTTGTTGAGGAGCTGGCGCAGGACGAAGCGATACAAGAAGCGGATACGCTCTTGCTGACCATACCCAACACGCTGGGGGTTGCCTACAACGTGCACCTCTTATCCACTATCTTGCAGCATGTGGCACCTGCATTAAAGTGGCGATAAAGCCGGCTGCCATGATAAGCAATATTCGATTCAAAACAAAAATCGTTGTTATTGGTGCGGGCCAAGCTGGTCTTTCTGCTGCCTACCATTTAAAACGGTCTGGGATGAAAATCGGACGCGACTTCATTGTGCTCGACGATGCACCTGGTCCCGGAGGTGCCTGGCAGTTCCGCTGGCCCTCGCTTACGTTAAGCACGGTCAATAAAATCCACGATTTGCCGGGCATGTCGTTTTCAGATTCCTTAATCGCTAACGAACCCACTGTACAAGCTAACCTTGCGGTTCCACATTATTTCGATCTATACGAACAGAAATTTGACCTGCAGGTATTCCGTCCCCAGCGCGTAGAACGGGTTACAATGTCGCACGATAGGTTTCATATGGATGCCACGAGTGTCCGATTGTCTGCCGCCGGAATAATCAATGCTACAGGAACTTGGCAAAATCCCTACATACCTTATTACCCCGGTGCAGCGCTCTTCGAAGGCGAACAGCTGCATACGCGAGATTTCAAAAGCGCCGATCGTTTTATCGGAAAACATGTGGTTATTATTGGGGGCGGCATCTCCGCCATCCAATTGTTAGACGAGATATCCCGCGTGACAAGCACCACATGGGTGACCCGTACACCACCGGTTTTTCAGAATGGCCCTTTTGATGATGCTGCCGGACACCACGCCGTGGCCATGGTAGAAAATCGTGTACGCAATGGCTTACCTCCGCTATCAGTTGTATCCGTGACGGGCTTGCCTTATTCGCCTGAGGTGCAAGATATGGAAAGACGTGGTGTATTAAATCGTTTGCCAATGTTCACTTCAATCACGCCAACAGGTGTTAAATGGGATGATGGTAGTGAAATCCAAGCGGATTGTTTGGTATGGAACACCGGTTTCAAGAGTGCGCTACAGCATCTGCAGGAAATACTTCCTGTCGAGTCTACGGGAGGCATCCGCATGGCCGGAAGGTTAGCTACGATGGTAGAAAGCAACCCACGCATACACCTTGTCGGATATGGTCCTTCCGCCTCGACAATTGGCGCGAATCGTGCAGGCGCCGCAGCGGCAATGGAGTTACGCAAAACGCTTGGGCTTATTTAGCTATTTTATTAGTCTGCCAGGCTTAATTGTGGGATATCTCTTGTGCATAATATTATATAAGATAGAAGGAGTGCTCAAGTTTGCCGATAAGCAATAACTTTAACAAGTATTTAACTATAAAATTGCGCGGTTCTCGGATTATAAACCTTAAATTTACAGCACTGGTCACAAAAGATTAGCACTTAGTTTTGCAAATACATTCAAAGAAAATACCCCCTATCCCGATAGCATGAGCCAATCCATCAAATTTAGCAATATAAATACTTTGTTTTCAAAGACTTTAAAACAGAAGACGAACGATTATTTTCAGTCGACTTCCCAAAAGAAAACAGGAAATCGTCGAATATTCATCAAGGCAACAGTTTTGTTAGCCAGCTTCGCTACCTTGTACATTTTACTGGTATTCGTGCAGCCCCATTGGTCTATCAGCATCATACTCTGTCTACTCTTCGGTGCAAACTTGGCGGCAATCGGCTTTAATATCATGCACGACGCTGGTCATAATTCTTTCTCGGATAATAAAAAACTAAATACCATCCTGTCCTACACGTTAAATCTGCTAGGCGGGAATATCTATTTTTGGAAGATAAAACATAACATTGCCCACCATACCTACACAAACATAGATGGCGAAGATCATGATATCGAGGTGAAGTTTATGCGTATCCACCACGATCAAAAACTAAAAAAACACCATTATTATCAACGGTTCTATTTTCCGGTTCTTTATGGTATTTCCTATCTCGCGTGGATCTTCTATCAGGACTATGAAAAATATTTTAAACAGCGCATGGGTGCCGACGCCGACAGATTTCAATTCCCGCTGCATGAAAAGATTATCTTTTGGACAAGTAAGGTTTTACATTTTTGCCTATTTATCGTTGTCCCAGTATTTGTCGTAGGGTGGCTACCGACCATCATTGGCCTATTGCTTGCAGGCGCGGTCTGTGGCATGAGTTTAGCAACCGTTTTCCAGTTGGCACATGTTGTTACGGGAACATCGTTTAAAACTATCGATGAATCGCGCGTCGCGGAAGAATGGATGGTACATCAAATACAATCTACGGCCAACTTTGCTACGAGAAGCAAAATATTAACTTGGTTGTTGGGCGGCCTGAACTTTCAAGTTGAGCACCACCTCTTTCCGAAAATCAGTCATGTACACTATCCTGCATTAAACCGTATTGTACAGCAGACATGCATCGAGTACAATATTCAATACAATGAATTTAAATCGTTTTGGAGCGCTTTTCGATCCCACATAAACGTCATCCATTCGATGTCCCGGTAATAAATACGCTGTTCCAAGGTTAACTACCCTAAAAGTGGATAAAACACCTGTTTAGCAACTGGAGACGACACAAATCGTGGTATTAGCGTTATATTGTTAAAAACATCCAAATACCATGAAAAAAATAGCAACTGATGAATGTCTTGTATCCCTACTTGGAGCGATCAGGCGCCGGATGGAAATTTACAGCGCAGCAATGGGCGTGCTGAAAATAAAAAACGAAATATCGCTTCGCAGTATTTTTCGCCACTATCAGGAGGAAAGCGCAGCTGCGGTCAAACAATTGACAGATGATCTAGGATTGGACGCGTCCGATTTAACAAGCGAAGTCCTATTCGATACGAGATCTTTTTCTATTAAGTCTGTTAATGATTTGTTTTCAACTGATGTATGCAACGTTTTAGGTGTCTGCAAAAGTGTGGAAGAATTGTGTACGCAAGCCTATCAAAGAGCGATCGTAGCGTTAGACGAGTCTCGCCTGTTGCTATCGTTCCATATCCGCGAGCAAGCAGAGCAACAGTATATGGCCTCTCATCACATCAATACCCTGCTGGATTGCAATTTATTGAATCGTCAGGCAGTTTAAGAATAGATAGCATACCATCAATTTGCGATCCTTAACATCACATCCTAGTTTTGTTTAAAAGAACCGATTTTAAGCCAAACTAAACGGGATCGTAAACGTTCAATCCGCGACAACTATCTTGGCAGCCGCACGTAAAATGTCGAGCCTTGACCAAAAACGCTCTCTGCCCAAATTTCTCCTTGATGCTTTTTAACAATTTCCGCACATATGTACAATCCGATACCAAAACCGCCAATATGTTCTATAAGTTGGCTGTCTGCTCGGTAAAATCGATCGAACAATCTCGTAATGTCTTCCTCTTTAATTCCTATACCGCGATCCGAACAGGCAAATACGACACTATTTTCGTGAATCAGCGTTGATACAGTCACCGTTGTCTGTGCAGGGGAATACTTTATAGCATTGCCGATTAAATTGCTGATGACGGAGCCAATCTTATCGCGATCGCCCTGCAGCTCGACCTCTTCTGCCGGTTCGAAATGCAGCTCATGTGTGGCATATACATCGCCAATATCACGCAAAACTTCGCGCACCACATCATTCAGTTGATAACGTGTCGCATTCAATCTTATTTTCCCGGAATCCTTTAGCCGTGCAACATCTAAAAACCCACTGATGAGGCTGTTCATTTTCTTGGCTTGCCTATAGATCCGATCGAGTTTGTCGATAGCAAAAACATCCGCCTGACGTTTAGCATGTGCTTGCAGCACTTGTGTAAAAGCGCTGACGGATGTTAGCGGTGTTTTCATTTCGTGACTAACCATGCTGATAAAATCGCTCTTGCGTTGATCGTCTTCCATCTCCTCGGTGATATCCCTCGAAGTACCAACCACACGCATCCCATTCCCAAAGGTATCCATTTCCACCTTACCGGTTGAATGGATCCATTTTCGCTTCGTGCCGCCAACAGGTTGGATCTGATACGCCTCACTAAAATTCCCCTTTGTTTCTACCGCTCGTTCGATGGCCTGTAAAACATCAGGACGACGATCAGGCATGATGATGGCAAGCATCTCCGAAAACGATAAGGTTGTGTCGACATCAATGCCATACATGTTGCGCGCATTGTCCGATAAAAATAAATTATTTGTCCCCCAATCGGTCTGCCAAATACCAAGATTAGCTGCATCCAAAGCTAACGCCAAAGTATCGGATGCTTTTTCGATTTCCTCGTTTGCCAGCACCAAATCGGTCACATCGGCAGCAACCGCAATGATACCGATGATCCGGCCGTCAGGTTCCATCAATGCCTCAATCGTTAGGTTGATGTAGGTTGCGTTGGCTATGCCGCCGCGGGCCAGAGTAATACGCTTTTTCTGATCGACAAAACGGTTGCCGGTTGCATACACCGCGTCCATGATAATATCCAAGCCTTGCGGGACAAGCTCGGGCAAAACATCAAAAAGCGGCTTGCCCGCCACTTCATTTAGCGTTCGCCCCCAGTACTCCAACATGCGGTGGTTGGCTATTTCGATACAATGCTGCTCACCTTTGTATACCGCAATCGCTACAGGAGCATTCAGCAATATACGACGCAGCTGCTTCTCTGCATGATCCCTAGCCTTTGATATTTTAATTTGTGCGCTTATCTTGGTTAAAAGTTCAGCGGAAGAAAATGGCTTGACGAGATAGTCATCAGCGCCCGCCTCCAAACCGTCTATCCTTGCTTCCTCTCCGGCGCGTGCCGAGAGGAAAATGACAGGTAGGTTGGAAGTGTTGCTGTGGTTCCGGATTTCACGCAACATACCCTTGCCGTCCATAATAGGCATCATGATATCACTTAGCACCAGATCGGGCTTCAGCTGCGCAATCTTTTGTAAAGCATCCGCGCCATGCACTGCTACACTTGTTTTGAAATGTGGTTCAATGAGCCGCCGAAGATAGGTACGCATATCCGCATTGTCGTCAACGATCAAAATATGTGCGTCTGTATCAACAGTGTTTAAAGTATGCATGGCATTCGATTCGGATACGGCGGTGATACCATGCTGCTCCGACATCGCATCTTCTTCCAAGAGACTGATTGCTTCCTGAAGGAACGCTCCCTTCACGGAATTCGTTTCCAAGCTCTCATCTTCCTGTACCAATTTCTCCGATGGCAAATGCGCGTTGCCAAACGGTATCTTTACCGTGAACGTAGAGCCTACTCCTTCTTCGCTGCTAACTTGGATACTCCCCTTGTGCAAACTGATCAATTCATGCACCAACGACAATCCGATCCCACTACCTTCATGTGTACGCCCAGCGGCATTTTCCACCCGATGGAAACGTTCGAACATATAAGGAAGCTCCTTTTGAGGAATACCGATCCCGGTATCGCTCACCTGCAAAACAGCATATGGTCCCTCTTCCCGCAACTGCACCGCAATGTGGCCTTCCATGGTATATTTAAAGGCATTGGAAAGGAGATTCAGTACAATTTTTTCCCACATTTGCCTATCCACATAGGTATCTTTCGTTAAGCCAGGGCACGAAACCAAGAGCTGCATGCCCGCCTTTTCAATGATGGACCGAAAGCTACTCGCCAAATCTGCTGTAATGGCTGCCAAGGAAACTTTTTGATAAACGGCCTGCATACGACCCGCTTCCACCCTGCTGTAATCCAGCAAATTATTCACCAATTTGAGTAGCCGTTCGGCATTACGATGCACAGCTGTAAGCGATTGTTTAACGGCTTCGGTTGCGTGAGGCCCCTGCAAAACATCCTCCAACGGGCCCAACATCAGCGTGAGCGGTGTTCGGAACTCGTGGCTCACATTACTAAAAAATGCCGTTTTAGATCGGTCAATCTCCGCTAATGCCTCTGCCCGCTTTTGCTCCTGCTCGTAGGCATATACACTTGATAGTGCCGTATTATAGGTATTTCGCAGCTGATCGTAGAAATTCAAATACTCCTCATCCAAGGATCTTCTCGCGCTAACGCCAGCAATCAGGAAACCAAAGAGTTCTTCTTGACCGGTAATACGCAAGGGAAGAACCATAGCCGATCGCGGTGCTTCTGGATAAGGACCGCTTCTAAAATCGCCAAATCGATCCTGAAGATCATCCAGTTGCAGATAAGTGTCATCTCCCTGTACCATCGACAGTGACCATCGATCGGGGGTTGCTAAGTCTAACAAATGAGGAGATAAATTAGATTCCTCTGCCAAGCCGGATGCTGCTAGAAGCGCTGCCGTCTCATCGGCTCTATTTAGTTGATACAACAGCAGAAAGGGTATATCTAGCTCGTAGTCCTCATATTTATCGGTAGTAATGAGACCAATCTCATCTATGCTTTTTGTTTTACCCAAGGCGGCGCCAAGTTCACGAAGGGCATACGTGCGACGACCACTCAACATTTTGACGGTCGTCTCGGTGATCGGATGAAAAATTCCGCCCACGCCGCCAGACTCATCCCGAATGGGTGCGAAGGAAAATGTCATGAACGCCTCTTCTAAGTAGCCATAACGATCCAAAAACATCCGTTGATCGTTGATGTACGTCCCTTCTCCCTCCTGTTCGGCTTTTGTAAAAGCATCGCCAACAACTTCCAAGGCCGTTTCCCAACAGATTCGAAAATTCATGCCCATTGATTCGGGATGCTTTGCCCCACAAATCGGCCGATAGCTGTCGTTGTAAATCTGAATTTTCTCTGGCCCCCAAGCGATCAAAATCGGAAAGGAGGAGGAAAGACAAAGACTGACCGATGTGCGCAAGCTCTGCGGCCAAGACTCTATTGCACCCAATGGTGTCTTCGACCAATCCATGCCGCGGATTAATTTAGCCATCTCTCCACCGCCTAAAAGAAATTGTTCCGTGCTCTCTAGTATTTCTGTACTCATTAATAATCAGCTCTGTGTCTCAACTACGAAAAAATGCAACTTGAAACAGGTTAAAGATACAAGATTTTTACTAGATCGCTAAGCAGGTACCAGTTTTCTGGGAATATCTACTGATCCATTACGTCAATCGTGCATTGGCTTCGTAAAATCGGTTACAGTTCAACCTACGGTTCTAAAAATACAACCGGATAAACACATTACTGGTACGTGCCAAATTGTAGTTATCGATCTCTTCGATCGTTTCACTATTCCGGTTAATACGATAACTTCTGTTAATGACCGTAGCGTTGTTCGCCATATTCTGTATGGCCAAACCTGTTTTAAAGCGAAGGCTTTTCCGGACGACGATCGCCAAACTGAGGGAGGCATTTAGTTGAAAGTTATCATGGAGTTTGCTGCTATTGGGCGCCATGTAGTCGATATAAAGGCTTCCATCTCCAGCGATGGAAGGTATCCTGCTGTTCGGTTGCGTATAGTATCGTCCGGCATACCAAATACCGCCTATGGCAGCTTCCCATTTCTGTGGTGCATACAGCAGTCCCCAGCGAATGGCATAGGGAGTTTCAAAGTTGTTGGTAAAGCGCGTACCGTAGAGCGTTGGAAAGGAATAGCGGCTGTCGTTGATATGAAAATTTGTCCAGGCTGTAAATCGCCCCTGCTGCTTTTGCACTTGAAGCTCTACCCCTTTCACCGTATAGTCGCCAATGGCATGCACTTGCGAAAACTGGTTTTGGAATCCTTGACTGCGGCTGTTAAGATCGTTCACCTGCTTTGCAAAAGATTCTGCCCTGAGTAACCATCCACGCTTTTGAAACTGTGCCTCTATGGAAACTTGGTTACTGCGTAAAATCGGCGTTTCCTCTCCATCCGCGAGTTTCCATCGCCGCGTTTCGATACCGAAAAAGTCCTGTTGCTGCTGTATTTCCTGATAGGCTGCTTGGCTTTTTGCTTCTGCGGCAAATGTTATCGTCCAATATTTCTTAAAGAGGTAGGAAACTGATGCACGAGGTTCGGCGCGAAAGCGACGGTGGGAGATAAAGTGTATGCCCCGAAGTCCCGTAGTAAAAAACAAATTGGGGTAACGCGCCACAAGCTGTGCCGCGATGGACTGGCTCTGTAGGGATTGTGCTTCTTCCTCATCATTTTTGATCGCAATATCGCTCCATTCATAACCTGCAGAAAGCTTCCACGCATCCGATAATATTAGTGCATGCCGCAGGGACAAGGTCTTATCAAGAACCTGGTTCCGTTGAATGCCGATTTGATCACGATCTTCATAAAAATCCTCTGCAAATAACTTATACCGCGAAAACGATACACGCAGGTCACTTTCATGCCCATTGGTCCATTTTTGCTCATACATCAGGTTGGTTGCAAAAGACATTTGTGCCAATTCACTGGTTTCCGATATGGAATCCAAACTATTCTGTTGTGTAACGGCTAGCTGGTTGGCTATCCACAGCGCATTTGCGCTGATCGCCACCCGGTCTGAAAATCGGTGCTTAACCTGCCCACTGAGGTCATGAAATCGAAAATCTTCTTCACTACGGTAGCTGAGGCTCTGGTCGGCAAAGAAATTCGTCACTTTGGTGTTCTGAAAAACGCGCTCGCTATAACGTTGGTAAACCGGCGAGTTGACATAGTCCATTAACGATCGTCGTCCGCTGAATTGCCAGTATGTTTTTGGTGAACTTTTGAAGGAACTGTTAACGTCTGCATTGATCAGGCTGGAGCCTATCGAGGTACTTTGTTCTACCTGATCTGGTGGGCTATCGATGAGTATGGTTCCTGATACAGATTCACCCAACATTGCTGGTGTACCATTTTTGTAGATGGTAACGGTGTGTGGTAAATTCGGATTAAAAGCCGATATCAAACCAAAAAAATGTCCGGTTTGAAAAAGGCGGATACCATTCCATAGGAAGAGGTTTTGGTCGTGAGAGCCAGAACGCACACTGATGTTTGAAATCGACTGGTCGATGCTCACTATTCCCGGTAGCTGTTGCAGGGTCTGCAAAACATCGGGTTCCGTGAGTCCGGGTAGTAAGCCGGTCATTCTGGGCTTCATCTGATAACTCCGATCCGTTCGAATCTGCAGACCGTTAGTTAGGAAATGTTTAACCGCTATTTCTTCCAGTTGATTCACCTGTCGGTCCATCACGAGTGATACTTCCTCTATAGCGGTACC
Organism: Sphingobacterium griseoflavum; assembly: GCF_014653155.1. GTDB lineage: Bacteria > Bacteroidota > Bacteroidia > Sphingobacteriales > Sphingobacteriaceae > Sphingobacterium > Sphingobacterium griseoflavum. The sequence continues at coordinate 56,024 of NZ_BNAF01000010.1, forward strand.
TTCCGTCACGCTGTAATAAAGTGGCTTGTAACCGAGATGTGTAATGGTTAAAGTAGTACTCGACGGCACGATGACCGAGAAATAACCTTTTTCATTCGTCAAGGTAGGCTGCCTGTCGATGCTGTGTATACTGGCATTTTCGATCGGCAGTTGCGTACTGTCATCTTTTACAAACCCACGTACGCGTAGCTCTTTGCGCTCTGGACGGTGTACCACCACATAAGCATCGTTCACCTTCGTAAAAAGCAGTCCGGTCTTTGCGTACAGATCCGCCAAAGCTTCATCTTTAGCAAGACGACGGTTCGGTAGCACGATACGTTTATGGGCTATATCTCCGTCCAAAAAACTGAAAGACAACTGGTGTTGCTTCTCCAACATATCTATATAGCGGCGTAAGGACAGGGTTTTCTGTTGTGCAAATACAAGTGTACAACACATAAAAAGCAAAGCCCAAATACGGCTTAATGATTTGTAAAACATCCCTACTTCGATTCGATCAGGTAGCGGTGATCTGCCAATTTACGGCAACTGACCGAAAAGGCTGTTTCTATGATATGTATGGCTGCGTCCCGATCCGCTGTGGGCAACTTACCAGTAAACTGCTGCGTTCTGCTAACCGAATGCGCTGTCGTTTCAATTGTTATAGCAAAGGAACGCTCCAATTCCGTGACCACCTGATCCAAGCTGGCCGACTCAAACAACAGTTGGCCAGCTTTCCATGTAGGTTCCAGCAGGAAGACACTATCCCGTTCCCATCTTCCGTCGTCGACACGGAGGGATTGACCTGCTGTCAATAGCATTTTATCTTTTTGCTGCTGCACTTCTACTTTTCCATGGTAGCAATGCACGCTGAGCTTCCCGCTACTTGTCAGCACGTCAAAGCGTGTGCCGAGCACCCGAACGGCTCCTAGCTTCGTTTTTACCGTGAAGGTTTGTCCTTTCTCTACCGCGAAGTAGGCGTCGCCCTCGAGCTGTACATACCGCTGTATCGGCCATGTGAAGCGTTTGTAACTTACTTTCGATCCGTTGTCCAACAGCACTTCGGAACCATCGGGTAGTGGCACCTGCAAGGTCGCGTGGGTTGATGCCTGAAGAACCGTTTCTGACGACCACATCAACCAGCCGCCCAGTAGTACACACAGCAATATCGCAGCAACAGCCAGCCAACGGCTGTATCCATACGGGGGTAGTTTCTTTACCGCAGTAGCCTTGCTGTCCATAATCGCTTGCAACAAGTGATCATCATGTGTATGGATGGGTGCCGATAAGTCGGCAGAGTAGCGTTTTATCCGCTCATATAGCTCTTTATCGGCTTCTTGGTCCCATTCGTTTTTTGCCTCACCGGACAAGGAGCCATCCAAAAATTTGGCCAATCTATTATCTTCTTTCATCGTTCTACGATCTGAAAATTACTTAAATGTCGCTAATTGATCCTTTAGTGCCAACATCGCCAAATGTATGCGTTTCTCTACTGCTTTTACGCTGATACCTAATGCCTCAGCAATCTCTGCATATTTCATTTTATCAATCCGGTGCATCAGGAAAGCGACACGCTGTGTTTCCTTCAAGCGTGCGATGGCTTGCAGCAGTTGTTCTTTAAACTGCTTTTCTTCCAGTAGGAACTGCGGAGATTCGTGGTTCTCCTCATTATAGCCCTTGCGTTGCTGATAGGTCAGCACCACCTTCTCATGCGCCTTTATCTTTAGCGTTTTATTGTTCGCTACCTTATATAGATAAGCTTGTGCGCCATTATATGGCACCCGATGACAGTTTTGCCACAGTGCCACAAAAGCTTCCTGGGCCATGTCGTTCGCCTGATCTTGATTGCCGTAGCGATAAAATAGAAAATTGCGCAAGGCCTTCACCTGTTTATGAAAAAAAGCGGCAAAGATCTCCTTTTTGCAAATGGATGTATCATCCAATGAACATGTATCCACTTATTGAATTTACGTTTTTAGTGTATCAAATAAAGATATAACCGTCGAAGATCGCAAAACCCTACCAACAAAAAAAAATAAAAAAAATAGTAGGGTCTTCATCCGACCAAGGGTTATATGTTCGTAAAACAAAAAATAGAACTATGAAAAAAATCGTATTGACGTTGGCCTTGTTGGTTGGCGGGCTTTATGTCCAAGCACAACAGGTGCGTTTCGGTATCAAAGGTGGCGCAAACCTCTCTTCTCTTGGCGAGTATAAGCATGCGTTACTAGCCAGTGAAGATGCGCAATTGGAATACAAGCTCGGGTTTCATGCCGGCGTATTCTCGCAAATCTATATCAATCAAAAATGGGGATTGGAAACAGCGATTTACTTTACGCAACTTGGTGGACGCGATCAAGATCGCAATTTTGATGAAGATTACAAATTAAAAGCTACGGCCAACTACCTACAGCTACCGCTTAGCGTATTCCGCGAAATCCAACTGTCTGACAGGATGAAACTGTTTCCATCCATTGGTATCTACGCCGGATACGGCCTTTCGGGAACGATCAAAGCTACAGGGCAGATCCAAAACATCGATATCGCACAGCAGCAAGACTATTTCGATGATTTCGCCAGACGCTTTGACTTTGGCGGAACAGCCGGGGTGCAGGTCGGATTGGGCAATGTGCTTCTTGGTGCAGGCTATTACCAAGGGGTGCTGCGTGTCAACAAACAGAAAACAAACTGGGATGATAACGCCTACAATTCCAATTTCAAACTAACAGTTGGTTATCTATTTTAATATATTTGAGATATGAAAAAGCAATTTATACTTCCGTTTCTTATCGCTTTCATGAGCTTTTTTGTGATAGGCTGCGATAAAGACCATGATGATAACATACAAAATGAAGAAACGGCACGTGTCCGCACAATCCTAGAAGATGGCCGTTGGGTGATTCGTCAATACAAAAACGATGGTGTTGACCGCACCACACTATTCAGGGATTATATGTTTCAGTTTGATAAAAACAATGTCTTACGTGCTGCTCTGGGAACAAGCAGCCACACTGGATCATGGTCCGTTACAGCCGATGACGACAGGCCTGCAGACCTTGATCTCAATTTATTTTTCTCAGGTGCCGTAGAACTCCGCACACTGAATGAAGACTGGGAAATCATACGCTATACGGCGGATCGCATCGAGCTTGGAGAGGATTACGGCCAGTTGGATGAAGATGTGCTTATATTTGAAAAGCAATAAGGCATCAACCATACGCTCACCATGGATCTTATCACTTGCGCGGAGATCCATGGTATCGCTTACGTTATACAAACGTATTCCTCACAGACCGGCGTATTTAGTAAAGGTTAAAAAACCAACTTTATCGAATATTTATTTATAAAAACCTACCTTTGCGGCTCGATACAAGAAAAAATACAGGAGGGCAGCCGCATGAAAAAACAATTCTTAGTCACCATTATATTGACAATACAGTTTGTTGCGATCTGTGCGCAAACGAAAACGGATACCTTACAAACAGGGGCTGACAGCTTAACGATGGACAAACCTAAGTTCCAGCAGCAACCTGGGTTAGCATTGGCGGCTTCGAAAATATTTTTTTCCGACAAGCGATGGTCCATCAGCGGCTTCGGTGAATATAATTATGTTCCTATACAGCAAAACGTAAACCGTACTGGGGGCGATCTAGAACTTTATTATTCTGGTCTTTATAGGCAGGCGCTATTCTTTGGCTACCGGCTTAGTGACAAATTGATCTGGAACTCAGAGTTTCAAGTAGAGTTTCTACATTTTAAAAATCAGGAAAGCCATCAAGAGTTTGTTATAGAGGCCTTTGTCGACTATTTGTTTAGCGACTACCTTAAAGCACGCTTAGGGTTTTATCCTTTGACCATCGGCTATGTAAATAATAATGATGAGCCCGTCATGTTTTATTCGGTCAACCGTTCGGAGGTCGAACGTTTAATTACCCCATCCACCTGGATAGAATTTGGCACGATGCTATACGGCAATCTCTCTGCCGATTGGAGCTATGCATTAGGTTTTTCGCAGGGCTTGAACAGCCGAAATTATTTAAGTGGAAGCTGGATAAGACAAGGGCGGGAAATACGTTTCGACCTGCCGCAATCCGTCTCAATTAATCCACAGCTCAACTATCATGGCGTAAAAAACCTTACACTATCAGCCTCTGGCTATTACGGTAATTCTGGACAGGGAAATACAGTAGACATGGGCGATCGAGCTAGTGAAATAAAAGGTAAAATAAAGCTGACCACCGCGTATGCCAAATATAACTGGAACAACTTCCGCTTGATAACTGTAGGTAGCTATGGCAAGTTGGGCGATACCGACAAACTATACGAGCTGACGAAAGACGAAAACGGCGAGCATGGACAGGTGCTCGGCGCCAGGACCTATGGTTATTTATTCGAAGTGGGCTGCGACATCTTACCCTATTTGAGAAAAGTAACGTCACCTAAAGTGCATAAAAAATCTTTTTTTTATGATAGCCAGGCGCTAAAGCTTAGTGTTTTTTCTCGATATGAGCGTCTGAACACACATGATCAAGTACACCAAGACCTCATAAATATAGCCCGTACAGAGGCTAACATGAAGATCCTCACGATGGGCGCTAACTTTAATACAAAGGAACATATGGTTTTGAAAGCAAATTACCAATACCGGATAAATAAATCTGTTTTCGATCCTTATCCGGTGAAAAACATTGTAGAAACCGGTATTGGCTTTATTTTCTGATCGCTCCAAACGGTCACGCCATCGCGCGCGTAGCAAGGGCTACCCTTAGGCTTGCTACGGGCCGACTAGCGCGAAAGGTTATCTTTATTTGTCCAGCGGCATGTTGAAACGCGCACCCAGGCTAAACCAGCGACCAGGCATCGGGACCGCAGCGGCTTCAATATACGTGATATCAAACATATTCTGCACATCAAGATAAAGCTCCATTGGTTTCAGGCGGTAGGCCATGCGCGCGTCGGCCAAGAAATAGTTCTTGTAGCTGATCCGTTCGTTAAAGCGTAGCGCTGCCGATGCGGATAGCTTACCGATACCTGCGCGGATATTTCCAATAATTTGTTGGCGCAAGCTTTCTACGGCATATTTGGAGGTCGTTCCCTCCTGCGTGGCAACAGAAGGCCAAAGGTGGGTATAGGATAAGCCAGCAAACCAAGAAACAAATGCTTCCGGATTAGACAGCTGATAGTTGATGAGTGCTGTTGCACCGTGCACTTTGTTACCGTTAAAGTTGAGCGGTTGGTAGGGGGTTCCCGCAGCAGGTCTTACCCAATCAATGAAGTTATTGATATCTCGATAGAAATAATGCGCTTGTCCAAATAAACGCCCATCGTTATATTTAATGCCGCCCTCGATATACCATGCTTCTTCAGGGCGAACAGTAGGATTTCCGATATTTCCAGGACGTTGGTCTAAGTAAAGATCTGTAAAGGATGGAATACGCTGTCCCGTTCCGCTGTGCGCGGTCAATTGCCAGTTATTCGTCAGTGCAAAACCAATATCGATGCCCGGAAATACCTGCCAACCATAGTCGCTATTGTAGTTTACATAGGCTCCCAAGTTCAGCATCAAGCGATTAATCCGATCTGTTTTAAACTCGGCATACATGCCATAATTATCGCGCGCGTGATTACCGATATTGCTGCTTCTAATTTGTTCATTGCGCATCTCGATCCCCATGCCTAGATCACCCACATCGGTTTTCAGCACGGCATTCACTTCACTGTTCAGTGCATGCGTATAGTGTTGGCTGCGCGCCCGGCTCAAATCGTGGCGAAAATAACGATAATCATCATAGCCGTAGCGATAGCTAACACGGGGTGATATTCGAAAACGCTCCGAAATGTGCGCTTGATAGCCTACGGATCCCATCAACGTTTGTACGATCTCCTGCGATTCCTTATCACCGGGGGCGGCGTAAAAACCATTTGCGCCAAAATCACTTTCCACAAATCCTCCCATGATCGAAAAGCCATCTTGCCCTCGCGTAGGGATATCGGCTTCATAGAACAATTTATTGTTTCGCGAAGCGGTATTGTACCGATACCCGTTTCCCGACTCGTGGCTTCCGTAGAGGGAATGCCGCCCAAAGGCATTGATCCATGTTCCGCCAAGCTGTATACCTCTGGTGTGAAATAGTGCATCGTTATTAGCCGTATCCCGTTTAAACCCGGTGCCCGTATAAACATGCCCCAACAGTTCCGAATTGACGGGCTTGCGCGTCACGATATTGATTGCGCCAGTCAACGCATTTATTCCGTAAAGACGCGCCGCCGGTCCCCGGATTACCTCGATACGCTCAATCGCATCAAGCTGGACAGGTAGGTTTAACATATTGTGACCCGTTTGTGCATCCAACATTTTTACGCCATTCAGCAACACCAATGTTTGCTCAAAACTTCCTCCGTCTACACTCACATCCGCTTGCGCACCGAAGGGTCCTCGCTGGCGCAAATCTACTCCGGGAATATAGCTTAATAGCTCATTTACCGAGCGCACTGGCAAAGCCTCGATCTGTTTCCTATCTAGGAGCTGTATATTTCTGCTCTGCTCGGCAAATGGCATTTGCAAACGATTTCCAAAAATCAACACTTCACCAACCGAGATAACGGTGCTATCCGCTGGCTGCTGTGCACGGCTGATTGCAACACGACAAAGTGTACAGCATAAAAGAAAACAAACTAGCACATGTCTTTTCAATACTATCATACAAAATAAAGTTTCGGCAAAAATGCAATCTTTAGGCAGGATGAACCTAGTCCGCTTTTAATTTTACAACTAGTCCGGTTTTACAGGCGCACGTATTCCTATGCCCCCCGGTATGTCGTCTGCCAAGTAGTCCGAACCTACGCTTGAAGAACTCCTGTTACTGGCGGTTTTTTTAAGGATTTAAACTAAGGTCTCTTCCTTAGAATGGGGCTATATCGTTGTGCCAAGATTCTTGTGGTCGCGCATGGTCCCATCGCCTTTCATGTAATCATTTACCCGTTTGTTCGCGATAGTCCTGTTAATTGTTAAGTTTTGGAAGCGTATTCCACCAATCCTCCAAGGCAGCTTTTAACGCTTTGGTTCGTTCGACCTGCTGTGCACTTTGTTCATTCGTTTCGTTTTCATCCGCCACGATATGATAAAGCTGTACATCCGAGCCATCGGTATTCATCAGCAGCTTCCATGCGCCGGAGCGAATAGCGAGGTTTGGGCTTTTATTAGGTTTTGCCGGATATTTGAATGCCGTATCATTTCGCCCATACTCCCAAAACATATTCTTCTGTCTTGGCGAGGGCGTTCCGGCGAACACAGGGCTTCGATCGATTCCATCGCCCTTGAAATCCGAAGGTAGCTTAACGGCGGCCATTCTGGCCAGCGACGGCAAGAGATCTATGGCATGTACTTCAGAATTGCGATCTATTATTCCTGCCGGAATATGGCCGGGCCAACTGATCAAAAAAGGCATGCGTATCCCTCCTTCATACAAGGATAGTTTTGAGCCTCTCAACCCACCGGTCCTACTCCCTCTAAAGCTAGGCAATGGTCCGTTGTCACTGGTGAATACGATAATGGTATTTTCATATTCGCCCATATCCTTCAACCCATCGATCAGTCTTCCAATTTGCGTATCCAGTTCTTGTAACACCCGTTTGAATGCGGCTTCCGATGCGCGACCCAAAGGAAACTTGCCGGTATATCCTTCCCCCAAGTTTGGCACCCAGGGCGTATGCACATCATCGGGCCAAAGGTTAACGAAGCGCGGTTTGTCGGTGTTCTCCCTAAAAAATGCTAATGCCTTATCAACGAAATATCTAGTCCGATCCCAGCGTTTGATGCTACCCTTATCCGACCATATCCAGTTTGTAGCGGTAAGCAGCGGGTCAGGCTCAGGACTTTCATAGGTACTGGCATATGCATCGTAACCATATGAAGCAAAGCCGGGTGCGTGGGTTACGTCCCGGCCGCCGCCCATATGCCATTTTCCGAAATGGCCAGTCGTGTAGCCGGCGGATCGGAAAATACGGGCTATCGAGGGAGCCCGCGGATCCAGGTAATCGGCCTGCTCGGCATTTCTGTTGTGTTCCCTGTTATCAAGATAGGTGCTGAAATTCCACCGTCCCGGATACATACCTGTCAGCAAACTTGCCCGCGAAGGGGAACAAATCGGCGCGCCACTGTAGTATTGCTTAAGCAACAACCCGTTTTTTGCTAAGCGGTCTATATTGGGGGTAGGAACAAAATCCCCGCCGAAGGTGGTTACATCGCCAAATCCCATATCGTCTACGAGAATAATGATGACATTGGGCTGTTTTTGTTGCGCCAGACTAACATAGCTGGTCGACAACAGCGCGAATAAAAATAAAATCTTTGAGGCTACCATAAGATATGCGATTGACTGTTTAAGGTGAAGGTGTTGGTGCGCTTCTCCGATGTTTCGTTCGTGCCCTTTATCGTTTTCCTTTATTTGGTGCAAAGCAGTGCCCAGCTAGACGCTCTCTTAAAATCCTAGCCAATGGAGGGCTAGTACACCGATCAACCCGGTAACCGATACGAGCGTTTCCATAACTGTCCAAGAACGAAAGGTATCCTTCATACTGACACCAAAATAAGATTTGAACATCCAAAAGCCGGGATCGTTCACGTGTGAAAACATAAGGCTACCTGCGCCGGTTGCCAGTACCATCAACTCAGGCGTGATGTCGCTTTCGTTTACGATAGGCAGCATGATACCTGCGGCCGTGAGCCCTGCGACGCTTGCCGAACCGATCACTAAGCGGATGATGCCTGCTATCGACCACGCCAGCACAATGGGCGACAGCGCCATGCCATGTGTCAGCTGAGCGATATAGACTGCCACGCCGCTGTCCACCAGGATCTGTTTAAAGACCCCTGATGCCGCGATAATAAAAAGGATCATCGTTATTCCACGGATCGCTTCCTCTACACTCTCCGACTGTTGCTTTAAACTTTTTCCCTGGCGGATACCCATGGTGTACATCGCCAACAGGGAGGCAAGCATTAAAGCCACAGCAGGATCACCCAAGAACCGACACGTGACCAGCCAAACAGAGTCCTCGGGCAATAGCAAATAAGCAAAAGATCCCAAAGCGATCAACATGATTGGAAACAGGCCTGTAAACAAACTTATCCCAAATCCCGGAAGCCTTTTTCGATCCTCCTGGTTTTGCAAAGGAAAAAGTTCGGGCGGCGGATTGGTCGGTATGCCCTTGAGTGTCCTACCAAATAATGGGCCGCTAATAATTATGGCGGGAATGGCCACAATTACTCCATAGGCCATCGTCAAGCCAATGTCGGCTTGGTAACTGAGCGCGATCGCTGTCGCTCCCGGATGCGGCGGCAAATAGCCATGGGTAACCGATAGCGCCGCTAGCAATGGAATGGCCACATACAATAAGGGCAGTTTGTTGGAAGCACATATCATAAAAACAAAAGGCACTAACACAATAAAGCCAACATTGTAGAATAGTGGTATGCCGACCAAAAAGCCAGTGAGCACCATCGCCCAAGGTAAATTTCTTTTCCCGAATAGCTGCGTCAGCACTTTTGTGATCTGTTCGGCGGCTCCGCCCTCCGCCATCAACTTTCCTAAGACGGCTCCGAATGCGAGCAAAAGTGCAAGCTGGCCCATCGTGGTGCTTACTCCAGTTTCAACAGACTTCAGGATATCTACAGCCGACATATCCATAGCAAATCCTACCGCCACAGATGTTATCAGCAATGAAAACACGGTATTCAAACGAACTACAGTAACTAAGGCAAGCAGCAGGGCCACCCCCAGTACGACAATGATTAAAGGCATAACGATTAGTATCGGTCATTAAAATTCACCTTCCAACTTTTGGTAAAGGCGTTCAAATTGCTTGAAATTCTCACGATAGACAGCGTGGTTTTCTTTACTAGGCATATAATAATGCTCCATATGATTCGCCGTATCCGCTGCAGCTGTTTCTTCTGTAGAGGTGTCCCGGGTAAGACCCAAGGCGTCCATCCCAATCAATGCAGCGCCCCAGGCAGAACTTTCAACGGTATTTGCGACGAGTACAGGCTTGTTGAAAATATCGGACAACATTTGTACCCAGATGGCAGAGCGTGCAAGACCACCGCTTGCATAAATGGTATGGATCGGGCCTGTATTTTCCTCCAAGGCCATGCCGACGCTGTAAATGGCATAGAGCATCCCTTCCATCATGGCACGTGCGAAATGTGCTCTGCTGTGATGCAACTGTATCCCGAAATAAACCCCTTTTGCATTGGCATTCCAATAAGGGGCGCGTTCTCCCGTGAGATAGGGCAAAAAAATCAACCCCTCAGCACCGGGGACAACCGAATCCACTATTTCATTTAACAATACGGTAGCGTCCTTATCTGCTTCCATCTGTGTCAATTCCGTCAAAAAGTTATCACGAAACCAATTCCGTAAAACACCCCCGTTATTTACGGCGCCTCCAATGATGTATTCATTGGGCCTGAGAAGGTAGCTGAACAGCCTTTGCTTGTGTTCGCCGTTTGGATGTGGACTGACCACGCGGATAGCCCCACTGGTGCCGACGGTGACGGAAGCCACCCCGGGTTTCACGGCGCCCACCCCAAGATTAGCCAAGCATCCGTCGCTACCAGCGATGACAAATGGTGTATCTTCCGGAATGCGCATTAAGGCTGTGATATCCCGATTGGGCGATCTTAAAACATAATCCACCGGAACCGGCGTGGAAAGTTGTTCTGTCGCGATGCCCGCTAAGCCCAGCGCAAGACCTGACCAGGCCAACCGACGTATATCAAAAAGGCCAGTGGCCGATGCGACGGAATGATCAATCACAAAGACTCCAAAAAGCCGATAAAAAAGGAGTTCCTTGATACCGATAAACTTATACGTTTTACCAAATAGTTCCTGTTCATGCAGCCGCATCCACATGGTCTTGCAAAGCAACGACATGGGATGGATGGGCGTACCTGTTTGTTGGTACAGCAGGCGGCCTTCTTCACTGGCTAGCAATTCCGTCGCAATGTCCTCGCTCCTTCTGTCGGCCCAAATAATGCAATTTGTAAGCGGCCGTCCTTCGACATCTACTGCTATCAAGCCATGCATAGCACTGCTTACAGCAATACATGCCGGCTTTTGTGCAATCCCAAGCTCCTGCAATTCGATCATCACATGTGAAAGAGATTCGATGCATGCGTAATAAATTGTTTCTGGATCCTGTTCGTAGTATCCTTCTGCAGGATTTAGTATAGGATACGGTATACTGTATTGCGCCAATACTTCGCCCGCAAGGTCAAAAGCAACAGCTTTTGTAGATGATGTGCCAATGTCTAATCCAATAATCATAGTTTTAACTAGTAGCGGATGGATTTGTGTCGTTTCTATACGGCCGCTTGATCCTCCATATGCCCCAATATAGCATTTTTAGCTTAAGAAATTAGCAAATATTCAATCCCCTGTCGGAAAGCAAGGGATTTTTTTTGCATGATGAACCATTTCTTCGCAACGCCGTTTATAGTGAAAATAACGATAGCTAATCATGCTATGTTTCAATTTTATCTTCCGGTTCTCATACACCGGAAGATTTTTTATGCGCCGTTCCTACCGACGGTTTGCATAGCGTCGCGTCCAAAGGCATCAGCGCACCAATAGGCGGGCGATGTCGCTCCAGTCTCCTGCCCCTTGGGAGTTGATACCGCGGACGCGAACTCCGCAAAACTGAGCGAAATAAAAGTTGGCGGTACGGTGCGCTATAAATTCGGAAGGTTTTAGTACAAAATTGCTTTAACGGCGAACTATTGTTTACAAACTACTGAAAAGCATAGGCGCTTGAGCCCAAAAAAATAAGTATGGGTGGAAAGTATCGCCCCACTTATGCTCCAGTAAAACTATTTTTAAGAATCCTCGTTCCATTGTTGAAATGTATTCAAAAAGCGCATTTGGGTACAGAAATGACGCCATCTTTTTGCGTGGCCGTACAGCCCGATCTTGATAATCAATCAGAAAGAGACTATGAATAAGGAATCTGAAACCATAAACTACGGGGACGCAGTGATCCGCTGCGGAAATTTACTCGCGGAGAAAAGCAATACCATCGCCTTTGCAGAAAGTGCTACGGCCGGTAAACTCGCTTACGCGTTTTCCTTAACCCCGTATTCGGGTGCTATTTTAAGAGGTAGCATCGTATGTTACAATGCTTGTGTAAAGGAGGATGTACTTGGTGTTACAAAAGAGATCGTTGACCGCTATACCCCAGAGTCTGCCGAGGTAACAAGGGAAATGTGCAAGGCGCTGAAACTGCAAATGCCCGCTGACGTCATTGTCGCTGTGACTGGCTTAACAGCGCCCGGCGGGAGCGAAACAAAGGAAAAGCCAGTTGGAACAATGTTTTTCTGCATCTTGTACAAAGAATTGCTGCATGAATACCGAATGGTGCTGAAAGGTACGCCAACCCAGATAGTTGACAAATCTATCGCCGAAATCTGCCAAAAAATATGTATCGTGTTAGATGGAGGTAGCGTTTAAAGATTGCGACAAGAACGGCCTCGAGTTCATTATTTCGTCCGATCACTTACATCCATCACTGCCGACTGATTTCCAGTACGGCACCGTGCTTAACCCACTTCAAGACAATTCCCTATAGCAACCCTTCTGGCAGCAACATCGATTCACATGCTATTGATTATTCTTTAACCATTCCAAACGTCTTTGATCGGGAAGATGCTTAATTTTAAAATCCGAAAATGTTGCTGTGAAACCTTCACCATCCGGGCTTGCAGCCATCATCCCCACTTGTACTGTTTTGAATTCCGGAAAATATACGGTATTGGTCATCGTATAATTGTTTCCATCAACAGAATAAAAAATTTCCAATGCATCCAGTCGACGGACCGCTTTCATCCAAACATCCTGAGGCTTCTCTCTTAAACCCATTACGCTCCAGGAGCTCTTATCAATCGTATGAACGGTACTGATATTGTGAACGCCATCTACATATTCTACACCTGTTTTGACATAATTATTTTCATCAATTCGCAGCATCAGGCAAACCTGATCAAAGCGCGTCTGATAAGCACCTTTCATTTTTACGACGACTTCAAATTCGCCACTTCTTTCGGTATAAAGAAAAGGTCCGTCGTATACCGTAAATCCATAATGGCTTTTGTTCCAATAGTCAGAATGCGGGGTAACGTGCATGGTAAGCTGGTTGTCCTTGATTTCCCATTCGGCCGGTTCATTGAGCCACGTCATAGTGGTTAGCTTTTGGGCATTTACCTTTACGGCTATCAGGCACATGCAAAGTGAAATTATCTGAATTACCTTCATCTTTCTTAAATTTGAATTTTTAAAAAACTTGGCAAAGAATGTAATTCGTGTCGTTTTTCGCAATAGTTACTTATAGCCATTTTTAATTTTAGTACATTCTTTTTCAACAACTCTAAATAAAGATCACGGTCATGGATCCTATTGCCAAATTAGAAAACAAATTTTTGTTCGAATCGTTTGATAGTCCCGAGCAACGCGAGGAAGCGTTAAAGGAGGCACTGCAAGCTATGGAGTCATACGTTAAAATAGATAACGCTGTTGCTGTGCTATCCGATCTGGCAAGTAACAGGAGCTACATTTTTGCTGGCAATTTTGGTGCATTTTTTAAGATGCACACATCAGGATTTACAACAATCGATTCTATTTGGGAAGACCAAATTTACCATCGTATTCACCCGGATGATCTTTTTCAACGACACCTTTTGGAACTGGAGTTCTTTAATTTTTTAAAGTTACTATCTCCGGCAGAAAGATTAAATTATGCTACAAAGTGCCGGATCAGGGCACTGAACGATAACGAAGATTACCAATACATTATGCATAGAAGTTTTTACATGAAAAACAGTTCTGTAGGCGGTTTATGGCTAGGCGTTTGCCTTTACAATTATCTACAGGAAAAGGCACCTCCATCTCAAACCATAGAGGGAGCAATCATCAATACAAAAACTGGCGAACAATTTTACGTAGATACCTATGTCAACTGTACAAATCTGTTAACATTGCGGGAGAAAGAAGTATTGCTTTTAATTGGCAGGGGCGTTATAAGCAAAGAAATCGCTGCGAAACTTCATATAAGTATCAATACCGTGCATAGACACAGACAAAATATCTTGAAGAAGTTAAATGTCAACAATTCCATGGAGGCTGTCCGAACTGCAGAAGCCCTTGCTTTAATATAGCCATATTAAAAATGACACGAGGTCATGCGCATCATCAGATGGCTTATTTGTATTCCGTAAAATCCTTAGTTAATTGATTTTTAACTTAAAATTGCTAGCATCCAAAAACCTTCTACGCCGTTTGCTATATACACAGGTTTTTATAACTGGAGTCCATAATAACGACATTCCTTATCCTCGTTTAAAACAGAAAAAAGCGGCTTTTTGTGTAAAAAAACCGCTTTTTATAGCTGAGCCTCCTATCGGGATCGAACCAATGACCTACTGATTACAAGTCAGTTGCTCTACCAGCTGAGCTAAGGAGGCATGGTGCTTCATAGCTTACCAGTGCAAATATGAGAACTTTGTTTAAAACTTGCAAGTACTCCTAGGTATTTTGTTAAACCGGATCAATAAACAGATGGTAATCAAGCACAAAAAATCACCATGCAGTCATTTTGTCGGTAAATACCAGATCGCAGTGTCAAAATTTCCGAAAAAAAAACCCAAATCCAAAAGGCATATAAATTGTTAAGCAGTAAGAAGCAAACGTATATCATAAAAAAAGGGAAAACGAACATATGAATTTTAACAACTATACCATGAAAGCACAGGAAGCTATTCAAAAGGCTTCCGAAATAGCGGTTGGAAATCAGCAACAAGCTATCGAACCTGCACATATATTAAAGGCCTTATTGACCGTGGACGAGAACATCGTAAGCCACTTGTTGAAAAAATTGAACGTAAACCTCAGTTACATCAGTTCCGAGGTAGATAAGCTTATCGCGGCGTTGCCAAAGGTAAGTGGCACCAACGTTTACCTCAGCAATGGTAGTTCGACGGTCTTGCAAAAAGCGCAGAGCTACTTGAAGGACTTCAACGATGAATTTATTTCCATTGAACACCTGTTGCTCGCATTGTTGTCAGCGAACGACCAAACAAGTACGTTGTTAAAAGGCCAGGGTGTTAACGAAAAAGATCTGAAAGCCGCTATCAAGGAGCTTCGCGGCTCCTCGCGCGTTACCGATCAAAATGCAGAGGCGACCTATAATGCCCTTCAAAAGTATGCACGTAATCTAAACGAATATGCGGAATCAGGTAAATTAGATCCTGTTATTGGGCGCGACGAGGAAATCCGTCGCGTAATGCAAATTCTATCGCGTCGGACAAAGAACAATCCGATTTTAGTGGGTGAACCCGGCGTTGGTAAAACAGCTATTGCGGAAGGCATCGCTTACCGGATCATCAAAGGAGATGCTCCAGAAAACCTAAAATCCAAGGTTGTCTATTCGCTCGACATGGGTGCCCTTATCGCTGGGGCAAAATACAAAGGTGAATTTGAGGAACGTTTGAAAGCGGTTGTCAAAGAAGTAGCGGAGAGCGACGGTGAAATTATCTTGTTTATTGATGAGATTCATACCCTTGTAGGTGCTGGTGGCGGAGAAGGCGCCATGGATGCGGCGAACATCCTGAAACCTGCCCTAGCGCGTGGCGAACTCCGCGCTATTGGCGCCACCACCTTGAACGAGTTTCAAAAATACTTCGAGAAAGATAAAGCGTTGGAGCGGCGCTTTCAAAAGGTGATGGTCGACGAACCGGACACACAAGACGCCATCTCCATCCTGCGCGGTTTAAAGGAACGCTACGAAACGCATCATAAAGTGCGTATCCTGGACGAATCCATTATTGCGGCGGTTGAACTTTCCCAACGCTATATTACCGACCGCTTTTTACCCGATAAAGCCATCGACCTGATTGACGAGGCAGCCTCGAAATTACGCCTGGAAATGGACTCCGTTCCCGAGGCGGTAGATGAGCTGAACAGGAGAATCATGCAACTGGAGATCGAACGCGAGGCTATAAAACGGGAACACGACGAGCGTAAGGTGCAGGAACTCTCCGAAACCATTGCCAATCTATCCACCGAACGGGATTCTTTAAAGGCTGCGTGGCAGTCTGAAAAAACATTGGTCGACCGCGTCAATCAGGAAATACAAAACATTGAAGACTTCAAACTGGAAGCAGACCAGGCGGAACGTGCGGGCGACTATGGAAAAGTGGCTGAATTACGATATGGAAAAATAAAAGAAGCCCAAGATAATACCGAGCAATTGAAATTGGAGTTGGCACAGAAGCAGCAAGACAGCCGTATGCTAAAGGAAGAAGTTACCGCCGAAGATATCGCAGATGTGGTGTCCCGATGGACGGGAATTCCGGTTAATAAAATGATCCAGTCTGAACGGGATAAGCTGCTGAATCTTGAAACAGAGCTTCATAAACGCGTAGCTGGACAAGAGGAGGCTATCGAAGCCATTGCAGATGCCATTCGTCGTTCTCGGGCAGGCTTAAGTGACGCGAAACGTCCGATTGGCTCTTTTATCTTTCTAGGAACGACTGGGGTCGGAAAAACCGAGCTGGCAAAAGCATTGGCGGAATTCCTTTTTGACGATGAGCAAGCGTTGGTACGCATTGATATGTCCGAGTACCAAGAGCGCCATGCCGTATCTAGACTTATAGGCGCTCCTCCCGGATATGTAGGTTATGATGAAGGTGGACAGTTGACCGAAGCCGTACGCAGACGCCCCTACTCTGTGGTGCTATTGGACGAAATAGAAAAAGCACACCCCGACGTCTTCAACATTCTTTTGCAAGTCTTAGATGACGGGCATTTGACCGACAACAAGGGCCGGGTCGTTAATTTCAAGAATACGATCATCATCATGACATCCAATACGGGATCGCACGTCATCCAAGAGAACTTTACGAAACTTACAGAAGAGAACCGCGACGAGGTTGTTGCACGAACAAAGGACGAGGTATTCGATATTTTACAAAAGTCGATACGTCCAGAATTTCTGAACCGTATTGATGAGGTCATCATGTTCACGCCCCTCGGTCGCCATGAAATAGGCGATATCGTCAGAATGCAGTTCAAACGTGTTCAACAACAGCTTGCTGAGCAAGATATCTTTATCTCGGCCAGCGAGGAGGCGTTAGATTGGCTAGGACAGCTAGGTTATGATCCCGTGTATGGTGCACGTCCGCTAAAACGTGTCATACAAAAGCGGATACTGAATGAACTTTCGAAAGAAATATTGGCTGGAAAGGTATCTCGTGATGCCGTCATTCAGGTGGATGTATTCGATGGACAGTTTGTATTCATCAATAAAAATCAGCAAGGCTAAGGGCTGTCCGCTTGAGGAAACGCAAGATCAGAAGCAGTGCAGGACGCGAGGTTAGCTGTCGCCTCTGCCCTGCTTCTCTACTCATTACGGCTGCCAGGGTATGGGATCGACCAACTGGAAGCGAATATCTTTTACCTGTCCGTCACGCTCGATAGTCAATCGGATCATCTCATCCGGTTTGGACTGTAACTTTGCCATGATCTTGGCCAGTGTGAGTTGTCCGACAGCCATACCATTTATCCTCAACAGCAGATCATTTACCTGAACACCAGCAAGTGAAGCAGGGGCATCCTTCCGTAGGCCTGAAACCTTATAGCTGGGACGCAAGACAAACCTGTATTGCAGATCATCGTTGGCGAGATTGATCGTTATACCTTGCTGTTCGGCGTGCAACCCCTGTTCGCTTCTAATCCTACCACGGATTTTAACCAATTCCTTGGCCCAGATCATGCCATCATGCTTGACGTCCATTCCCGCCATGTTAAGCACAAAAGGTTTCTTGAAGTTATTGTTGCGCTTCAGATAAATAAAGCCTTGCTCATAATCCAAAAGAAGATGAAACCGTTGCAGTACCTGATTACCTATCGATCCTATTCTGTCCGTTGTCAATTTACTCATAAACACCGCGTTGGAATCAGGGTAAGCCACAATAGGATGCTTGATCTGGAAGTCGCCAATCAGGAGCTGATGGATGCGATTTCTTTTGCCATGAATCTCGCCGTTGAAACCACGACCAATATATTCTTCGACATAAGGAGCACGTACCTCAAAATCAGGCAGAAGAAAGGAAAACAGCATCATGGGATCGGTATTGCCCATATCGACCAACATCTTTCCTGCTACCGTGTTAGACTTGCTCTCCATCGATGCATGGATATAAGGCCTATCATTTTCTACCAGTAGCGGTAGCTTGCTGAATTTCCGGACAGCCGCGGTGTAGGCATAGCGCTTAGGATAAATAACCATACGCTGCCGCAAATAGTCCATCTGTATAGGGAAGCTCTGGAAAAATCGAGATCCCAATATACCATTTATTGCCACTCCTACATCCGAGGATATGTCAAGTTCTGATGCTTGGATCACATACAGCCAATGCAGGGAATCCACCGCTACATCACCCACACGAACAACATTTCCAGTCGACAAAATACCATCAACCCCCTCCTCCAAACCAATGCCGTGAAACTTCATTTTGTTTTTATTATGGAGGTATAAGGAATCATTCGCCTGCGCAAATAAAATCGTTTCCTTTACGCCCGTATCCAACAAAAATGAAAAATGTATTCCGTTGATAGTTAGCGGTACAAGGACAACATTATTAACCAGCTCAAACTTTAACGTGACAGGTTTGTTCTGTTGTAGTCGAAAGATACCCTGGCCATATAAAGAATATGGGATACATATCAAAATCAGGTATTGGTACCATTTCATTTATAACAGGTGTATATACGAATGTAACGATTAAAAGGTAGATAGTTCAAAATTTTATTTATTTAAAAACTTGCTCGTTTTATTATATTTGATAGAATTAGCCATCAAAAGATTGTGATCCTGCATGAAATTATACGTTAAGCTTATTTTGCTGACCTGCTGCTTGGCAGGCGCCTCCTGTAACCGACAAAAAGAACCCAAAAGCTCAGATCCGGCCGAACAGCGTCGATTGGACTCGTTGGAAACGATAAAGAAAGCCGAAGAAGAAGCTAGGAAGAAGCCAAGGACAGCGGATGATATCGAGCTCGATAAAGATCTAGCCTATGACAAACATACGTTAGCGGAAAGCTACCCCTATAAAGATACGACTAGGATTTTCCAATTGGATAAAATAAAGGAAAAGCTAGCATTCGTAGAGAACTTCCAGCGGGCACCAGCATCGTACGTGGTGTTGCAAAATCGCAAAAATCAGAATCAAGAGGCGCCGCTCGTTAAATCATTCCATCGAAATGAATATACACGCATCTCCGATTCGCTTGGAACCGAGCGCTACCAATCGGCTCCACTTTTTGCGTTGGGTGAGACAGATCGGCCTCGTATTTATGGGCGAGACGGTACCCTTGCGAAATTGAAGAGCAGCGACACCTTGGATATGGTTCAAGTGGAAGGTGTATCGTTCGAAGGCGCTTGGCAAGTACCAAAACGTTATATCAAAACGATCGGCGATTCCGTTGCATTTCATCATGTCGTTTTTGTGGATGTAACGAATCAAAATATCTTGACGGTGGAACGTACAGGCGATTGCAAGTGGGCTATTAAAAGTATGAATCCAGCGACCACCGGCCAACACAAACCGCCTTACGCCCAAGAAACACCAACAGGTATTTTTGTAGTGCAGGAGAAGAAAACCAAAATGTACTATTACAAAGATGGCAGCACATCCATTGAAGGCTATGCACCCTATGCTAGCCGCTTTACAAATGGTGCGTACGTACACGGCGTGCCTGTCAATAATCCAAAGGGCGCAATTATCGAGTCCAGCTGGTCATTGGGCACAACGCCACGATCCCACATGTGCGTACGGAATGCCTCTTCCCATGCCAAATTCGTTTTTGATTGGGCAAAGGTATTTAACGCCCTGGTCATTGTTATTGAATGATCTTTACACTAATTTAACACTTTGATTCATAATTTATTACTAATTTTGGTATTGGATTAAAGATTTGTGTGTATGCGTTATTTATTTTTTGTATTGTTGACAGGATTGTTTGTGAGTTATATACCAACCACACTTTCCGAAGATTTAAAGACAGGTTCAACCAAGCCTATAACAGAAAAATTAACCGAGAAAAAATCAGCCAGTGAGCTGCTCTATGACAAGATGAACTTGGCGGCTATACTAAAATTCGAAGCGTTTAGCCAAGCGCTTGAAGGGTATCGATTGCTGCATCCTAAGAAGGATAATATCTTGACAGTTATTGATTTTACTTTACCATCTACTGACAAAAGGATGGTTGTGCTCGATATGAAACACGAAAAAGTGTTGTTTCACACTATTGTCTCGCACGGTAAAAATTCCGGTGAGAAGTTTGCGAAATCGTTTTCTAATAAACATGGCTCTTACCAAAGTTCGCTAGGCTTTTACGAGACCCAAAACACGTACCAAGGGGGCAACGGATATTCTTTGGTATTAAATGGGTTGGAAAAAGGAATCAACGATCAGGCTAAAGCACGTGCCGTGGTTGTACACGGTGCAGACTATTGCAGCGAATCCATGATCAAAGCGACGGGCCGCCTTGGTAGAAGCTACGGATGTCCCGCTTTACCAAGAGCGGTGACCAAACCTATCATCAATACCATTAAGGGTGGCACCCTGCTTTATATATATGCCGAGAACAAAGATTATATGGCACAAACCAAAGTTCTGTCATCGGTGTCTAAACGTGGCATGCTTGCGCGGTCCGAAGACCTGAAGGATACCGATAAACACTTGTACTAGTTCTAAACATGCCGCACGTTTTACACCGGGAATATTTCCGGTGTTCTACGAACAAACTAGGAATGCCAATTAACAACAAACGCCTGCTTTATGGAGCAGGCGTTTGTTTATTGTTTGGTGTCGGCACCCATTACAGGCTGTCGATCGCAGCATTCCATGTCTCTGAAGGACGCATAGCTTTTGTCGCTAACGCATCGTTCGGAAAATAATAGCCACCAATATCTTGGGCTTTGCCCTGTGCCGCAATCAACTCTTCATTGATTTGGCCTTCGTTTTCTTGCAATGATTTCGCCAAGGGAGAAAACTTAGCCGCCAACGCCGGATCTTCCGTTTGTGCAGCTAATGCTTCTGCCCAGTACAGTGTTAAATAAAAATGCGATCCGCGATTGTCAAGCTGTCCTACACGGCGCGCGGGCGATTTATCGTTTGCCAAGAACTTCTCCGTTGCAACATCCAGCGCATTAGCCAAAACTTGGGCTTTCGCATTGCCTTGCGTTTGCGACAGATGTTCGAAAGAAGCTCCGAGGGCAAGAAATTCGCCTAGCGAATCCCAACGCAAATAGCCTTCCTGTTGGAATTGCTCCACATGCTTAGGAGCAGACCCTCCAGCACCGGTTTCGAATAAACCACCACCATTCATCAGAGGGACAATAGAAAGCATTTTAGCAGATGTACCGACTTCTAAAATAGGGAACAAATCCGTTAGGTAGTCACGTAGCACATTTCCGGTTACAGAAATCGTATCCTGTCCCTCACGAATGCGCGCTACCGAAAATTTAGTCGCTTCTACCGGCGCTAAAATGCGGATATCCAATCCTGTGGTATCGTGATCGGCTAAGTAAGTATGTACTTTTTTTATAATCTCCCGATCGTGAGCACGCGCTTCATCCAACCAAAAGACGGCTGGCGTATCAGACAAACGCGCACGATTGACTGCTAGTTTAACCCAATCTTGTATTGGAGCATCTTTCGTTTGACACATACGGAAAATGTCGCCTTCCTCTACAGCATGTGCCATAAGTATTTGCCCTTTGGCATCTACCACACGAATCTCTCCCTTTGTACTAGCCTGAAAAGTTTTGTCGTGCGATCCGTATTCCTCCGCCTTCTGTGCCATTAGTCCGACATTGGGTACCGACCCCATTGTTTTAGGATCATAGGCACCATGGGCTTTGCAATCTTCGATAACGGCAGCATAGACACCTGCATAAGAACGATCAGGAATAATCGCAAACGTATCCTGCAATTTACCGGCTGTGTTCCACATTTGTCCGGATGTCCGAATCATGGCCGGCATGGAAGCATCGACAATGACGTCCGAAGGCACATGCAGGTTGGTAATTCCTTTATCCGAGTTTACCATCGCCAGATCAGGACCGTTAGCGATAGCATCAGCAATAGCTGCCTTGATTTCTTGCTCTTGTGGTTGACCTGCAATTTTGCTGTATATCTCGCCCAATCCGTTGTTTCTGTTTATCCCGAGGCTTGCAAACAGCTCGCCATATTTCGCGAATAGGTCGCTGAAATATACCTCGACAATAGCGCCGAAGATGATGGGATCAGAAACCTTCATCATGGTCGCTTTTAAATGTGCCGACAACAAAACGCCAGCAGACTTTGCTGCCGCAACCGTATCGGCGACAAATGCTTTCAATTTGCTTAAAGACAATACGGAACTGTCGATCACTTCACCGCTCTTCAAATTTGAAAGTCCCTTTAAGACTTTCACCTCGCCATTTTCATCTACAAATTCAATTTGGAACTGGCTATCCTGCGTAACAGTCAAAGACTGCTCGGTAGCAAAAAAGTCGCCGTCGCTCATGGACACCACTTTTGTTTGGCTATCGGCCGACCATGCGCCCATACTATGTGGATTCGCTTTCGCGTAATTTTTTACCGCTTTTGGCGCGCGACGATCGGAGTTTCCTTCACGCAACACCGGATTCACCGCAGATCCCAACACCTTGGCATAGGTAGCTTTTATTGTCTCTTCCTCAGGATTTGTTGGGTTATCAGGGTAGTTCGGCAAGGCGTATCCCGCTTTCTGCAGCTCTGCAATGGCACCTTTCAACTGTGGAATAGAAGCGGATATGTTGGGCAACTTGATGATATTTGCTTCCGGTTGTGTGGCTAGTTGGCCAAGTTCGGCTAACGCGTCCGAGGTTTTTTGATCTTCGGGCAAAGATGCGGAGAAATTCGCCAAAATACGACCTGCTAACGAAATGTCTCGGAGTTCCACATCGATATCTGCCGTTTTTGCGAAAGCCTGAACAATTGGTAAAAACGAATAAGTGGCCAATAATGGCGCTTCATCTGTTTTCGTGTAAATAATTTTAGATGACATAATTTACTATTGAAATGCTATTTATTTTTGATGACGTTCTGTAGAATTGGTTTTGCCAAAGCTACATGTGTAAATTCGCCTAAAGATAAGCATTTGAAAGCAAAAACGCCATAATTGAACGAACAAAGGCGTTTTCGACAACCTATTTATTTTCCCGGCACTGACTTCTGTAGCCTTAAGCACATTTTCTCAGCTTTTCTGGTATTCCTTTACGGGGAGCACACGGACGCCCAACCGCTTGTCCTTCGATTCTTGTACCAGGATGCGAGCGAGCTTTTTCGTGCTGGTTCCTGCAAATTGCTTAAAAAGACCTAGCCTATTAAAGAAACCCAACACTTTGCCTGCGATAATCTCACCTATTCTATCCGAATCGGGGCGCAAGATTAATCCAGGTTGTATGATGCTCAATTGCTCGAACCGTAATGCTTTGACTTCCATTTCCAAAACGCCTTTCATCTTATTGTAGAAGAAATTGGAATGTGGATTCGCTCCTACCGCGGAAAGGAGAATAAAATGGCGGACACCTCCGGCTTGACACAGCTGTGCGAAATGCAGTTGATAATCGTGATCTACGTGCCATTGCGCTTCTTTACTGCCCGCATCCTTTAGGGTAGTCCCCAAACAGGAGAATGCTACGTCACCTTTGATATGATCCGAAGAGGCTTCAAGCGCATCGAATTGCACAATATGCTCTTTTAACTTGTGCTGTTCAGCAAAGTGAGGACGCCTCACGAAAGCTATGATTTCCGTAAAACGTTCATCTTCCAAAAGTTGTTTAACGACTTCTTTCCCAGTAGCGCCCGTTGCGCCAATTACAAGTGCTCTCATATTTAAAGCACCTCAATGACCGTGCCTTGTTCAATAGGATGAGCTACACAGAGCAAACACCTTCCATTTTCTACCTCACGATCGGTCAGCACTTCATTGTAGTCCATACGCACACCGCCGCTTACGCATTGTGATACACAGGTACTACACATGCCCGATTTGCACGAATAAGGAAGTTTAATTTTATTCTCCAGCCCAATATCCAATATGGTTTTGTTGTGTGGTATAGCGAGATCGTAGGTTTGCCCTTGAAAACGTAGCGTGATAGCATATACCGTTTTATCGACCGGTTCTTCATCGCGCTCATCGTCATCCTCCTCTTCTTCGGGGAAATGGAAGGTCTCCTTCTTGATATGCTGATCAGGGATGCCCAAACCCAAGAGGGTAAAACGTACGAGATCCATATAGAAAACGGGGCCGCAGGTGAAAAATAATGCTGCTCTACTCATCGGTAGGTGCGTTTCGACAATCCGTAAAAGGTATTCACGGTTTAGCCTTGCGTGCAGTAAATTCTTTGCATTGGAAAAAATCCAAACAATTTCCAATCGCTCAGGATACTTCTTTTGCCACGCGTGCAACTCATCGAAAAAAAGTGTTCGATCTGGAGATCCGTTGCTATATATCAACACAACTTTACTATGGACTTCAGCGACCAAAGCTGTTTTTAAAATGGCATACAATGGCGTAACGCCTACCCCTGCAGCGAATAAAAAAATGGTTCGACTTGTCGTTACATCGGGTTCGTAATAAAATATACCTTGCGGTTCCAGCACGTCGATTATATCGCCTACGCGAGATCGATGGTGCAAGAGTCGAGATATCTCTCCGTTATCTACCCGTTTTACCGTTATTGCCAAGGGCTCATCGTAGTAGGCCGAGCTGCTGAAGGAGTAAGAACGACGCACCTCTCGGTCTCCAAAATGAAAAGATAACGTTAAAAACTGACCCGGTTTAGGGTTGGGATAGCTGCCCGAAAGATCATTAAACGTGATGGTTACATTCTCATTCGGTTGTTGAACAATGCGGGAAATCTCGAATTTGTACATCTTATAAAAATACGCTAATTCTCCAGCATAGGCAAATAGATCGCTTTATCGAACAAAAAAAATCCTGACAGATAGTCTGCCAGGATTATTTATTTGCTCGTAACGATCTTTAGAGTTTACGTTTAACTTCTACTTGCTCATATGCTTCCACAATATCACCAACTTGGATATCATTGAAACGATCGATATTCAGACCACACTCGTATCCTTGTGCTACTTCTTTAACATCATCTTTGAAACGTTTCAGCGAAGCCAGCTTACCGGTATGGATAACCACACCCTCACGAATCACACGAATATCGTTGTTTCTGTTGATTTTTCCTTCCAACACCATACAACCTGCAATGGTACCCACTTTGGAAATCTTGAAGGTTTCGCGAATCTGTACCTCCGCCACAATTTTTTCCTCAAATTTCGGTGCGAGCATACCCTCCATCGCTGATTTCAATTCATCGATTGCATCATAGATGATTGAATACAATCGGATATCAATCTGTTCTTGTTCCGCTAATTTACGTGATCCTTGGGTCGGTCTAACTTGGAAACCGATGATAATGGCATCCGATGCCGAAGCGAGTAAGACGTCAGATTCGGAAATAGCCCCTACTGACTTATGAATGATGTTGACCTGTATTTCATTGGTTGATAGCTTCAACAACGAGTCAGAAAGTGCCTCAATGGATCCGTCCACGTCTCCTTTAACAATCACATTCAGCTCTTTAAAGTTACCAATGGCGAGACGACGTCCAATTTCATCCAGCGTGATATGTTTTGTTGCACGCATGCCTTGCTCGCGCTGCAATTGCAGACGCTTATTGGCAACTTGCCGCGCTTCGGATTCACTTTCCAAGACATACAGCTTATCTCCTGCTGTAGGTGCTCCCGACATACCTAAAATCTGTACCGGCGTCGATGGTCCAGCTTCTTTCACTCGCTCTCCACGCTCGTTGGTCAATGCTTTCACCTTACCGGAGTGCGACCCGGCCAAAATCGCATCGCCGACACGCAAGGTCCCCCCTTGCACCAAAACCGTCGTAACAATACCACGGCCTTTATCCAAGGCTGCCTCAATTACGGATCCTACCGCCCGTTTCGTAGGGTCTGCCTTTAACTCCAATAGCTCTGCCTCTAACAAAACTTTTTCCAGTAAAAGCTCAACATTTTCGCCTGTTTTTGCCGAAATTTCCTGAGCCTGGTATTTACCGCCCCAGTCTTCGACAAGAATGTTCATAGCCGATAGCTGCTCGCGAATCCTATCCGCGTTTGCCCCCGGCTTGTCTACCTTTGTAAAGGCAAAAACGATAGGCGAACCAGCAGCTTGCGCATGGTTGATGGCCTCCCTTGTTTGCGGCATCACGGCATCATCTGCTGCAATAACAATGATGACGATGTCCGTAACCTTGGCACCACGAGCACGCATGGCTGTAAACGCTTCGTGACCTGGCGTATCCAAAAACGTAATCTTCCGATCATCTTCCAACTTCACGGCATACGCACCGATGTGTTGTGTGATACCCCCAGCTTCCCCTTTGGTAACATTGGCTTTACGGATATAATCCAATAGTGATGTCTTACCATGGTCAACGTGTCCCATGACCGTTACAATAGGTGCTCTGTCGATTAGGCTATCTGTATTATCTGGTTCTTCCAATTCCGTAACTTCTTCATCCTCCGGCTTAATAAATTCCAGCTGGTATCCAAATTCATCCGCTACGATAGCTAATGTTTCCGCATCCAAACGCTGGTTTATTGACACAAACATACCTAAGCTCATACAGGTAGAGATGACCTGTGTGACCTGTACGTCCATTAAATTGGCCAGTTCATTCGCCGTAACAAATTCCGTTACACGTAAAATTTTGGATTGTGCTGCTTCTTCCATAGCCGCCTCTTCCGCAGATAGCGCTATATCATCCCTTTTTTGTCTGCGCAGTTTCGCACGCTGTGCAAATTTGCCAGACTTACCTGCACCACTCAAACGAGCAAGAGTTGCTTTGATCTGGTCTTGAATTTCTTTTTCCGAAGGCTCCTCTTTTGGCGTATCCGAAGGACGACCTTTACCACGGCTATCGTGTCGATTGCCTGGCCCGCCAGGGCGGTTGAAACCACCACCTTGTCTGTTATTCTGCTGCCCACCGGTGCGGTTGAAACCACCTCCGCCTTGTCTATTGTTGCCATGAGGATTACCACCACCGGCTGTACCACTATTTCTATTATCTGTAGAACGTTGCCCTTCTACAGCATTTGGATTTATAGGGCCATTCGGATGTTTATTAGAGCGCTTGCGCTTTCTCTTATTATCGTTGTTTGCAGCATTTGACGAAGAAGCCACCGGCTTACGTTCAACAGGCAATTGGATCTTGCCCACGACCTTTGGTCCGGCCAATGTTTCCGAGCGAGCTCTAATCACGCTATTTTGCGGCGTTTCTGTAGCTGCTGCAGGAGATGCTTCCTCTTTTACCGGAGGTTTACTTTCTGTAGATTCTTTATTCATGTCGGCCTTAGGCTCGGATTTAACTTCTTTTTTGGGTTCCTCTTTAGGCTTCACTACCATGGGCTCCTCCACTTTGTCCGCTACCACCTCCGCTTTCGGCGTCTCCGTTTTCGGAATCTCTACAACAGGCTGCTCTTGCTGCTTCTTGATTTCTTTTTCCGCAGGTTCTGCCTTAACCTCTTCAACCGGCTTGGCTTCTTGGGTAGTTTCCGGTTTTGGTTCAACCTTTTTGGATTTCCCCCTGTTCAGGCTATCAAGATCGATCTTGCCAACAACCTTCAGGTGCCCGCTATCATCCTTCTTCGCCTTTTCGTCGTTCTTTTCCTCTTTGGCAGGGTGCTCCACTTCTTGTTGCGGCACATTCTTTATCACAATCTCCGGCGATTCAGATGCAGCATCTTCTCCGTTTTCTTTAGATTCTGAAGGATAAACACCACCTGTTCCAGCAGTCGACTCATCACGACGAATTTTACCAATAACAATCTGTTTGGCTTCGTCCTTTACGATTTTGTCTCCTTGAAATTCTTTGAGAAGAACAGCATACATATCCGGCGATAACTTGGTACTAGGTTTCGATTCCACATCGAATCCCTTTTTTCCCAAGAAATCGACAGCTGTACCTATCCCAATGTTAAGTTCTTTTGCTGCCTTTAGCAAGTTTACGCTTTTTCCTTCTGTCATCTATTTTTTTACCTTCTAAATTTTAGTACTACAAAAATATGCTTTTTTACACTGAAAAAACAATTTAAGCACAATTGTTTTTTCAGTGTAGAGTGGACTTTACATCCTATTCAAACTCAGCTTGAAGGATACGGACAATTTCCACCACCGTATCTTCTTCTAAGTCCGTGCGCCTCACCAACTCTTCCTGCGTCAGTGAAAGTACCGATTTCGCCGTATCTAATCCTACCCGCTTCAATTCATCGATAATCCAGCTATCGATTTCATCTGCGAATTCTTCAATATCCACATCTTCCTCCACCTCGTCGTTTTCGCGATATACGTCGATCTCATAACCACTCAATTTACCTGCCAATTTAATGTTGTGACCCCCACGTCCAATGGCCAATGAAACTTGGTCCGGCTTTAAATAAACAGCAGCCGTTTTCCGTTCTTCATCGATCTTGATCGATGATATACGGGCAGGGCTCAATGCGCGTGTTATATACAAGGAATGGTTGGACGTGAAATTGATCACGTCAATATTCTCATTGCGAAGCTCACGAACGATACCATGTATGCGCGAACCTTTCATCCCCACACAGGCACCAACAGGATCGATGCGATCATCGTAAGACTCTACCGCAACCTTCGCACGCTCTCCGGGTTCACGAACGATCTTTCTGATCATGATCAAACCGTCGAAAATTTCTGGAACTTCCAATTCAAACAAGCGTTGCAAAAACTCAGGAGCCGTTCTAGAGATGATGATTTTCGGATTGCTGTTCATCATGTCAACTTTCGAAACAACCGCCCGAATGCTATCACCCTTCTTAAAATAATCGGCAGGAATCTGTTCTGTTTTCGGTAGGATCAATTCGTTGCCGTCTTCATCCAAAACCAAGATTTCTTTTTTCCAAATCTGATATACCTCACCGATTACCAGCTCGCCTTCCCGATCTTTATATTTCTTGAATACCTCGTCTTTCTCCAGCTCCAAAATTTTGGAAACCAATGTCTGACGAGCGGCCAAAATAGCGCGACGTCCGAAACTTTCCAAGGTAATCTGTTCGATAAAATCATCCCCCACTTCCAAGTCTGGGTCGTGCTGATGCGCCTCCGCCAATTCGATCTCTAGATCATCATCTTCAGAAAAGCCGTCTTCCATCACTACGCGTGTTCTCCAAATCTCCAAATCCCCATTATCTGGGTTGACGATTACGTCGACGTTCTCATCCGTTCCGAAACGCTTCCGTATCATACTACGGAAAACTTCTTCCAAAACCGTAATGACCGTTGGACGGTCAATATTCTTAAAGTCCTTGAACTCCTGAAAGGAGTCTATCAAATTGATATTGCTGCTCATTCTTATTTAAATGAAATTAACACCTTGGTTTCTTTTATATGTTCAAACGGAATTTCGACCGATACCATTTCGGCTTTTTTTCCTTTTTCTTTCACTTTTTCCTCCACGACAATGTGTTGTTCTTCCACGGCCAACAACTTCCCCTCCCGCTTAGCACCATCTACCGTCTTAACACGAACCTCGCGGTTTACATTTTTCGTGTATTGCCTTTGCAGGAGCAAAGGTGTATCGATACCTGGTGAAGACACCTCCAATCGATAAGCATGATCAAGCGCCTGCTCCTCTTCCAAATGAAATCCTACATGCCGACTAACCTTAGCACAATCTTCAATCGCTATTCCCTGATCGCCATCTAACAAGATCTCCAAAACGCGGTTGGTATGCATCTTTATCCGAACGATAAAGAGGTCCTCTCGATCTCCAATCTTTTCATGAACCAATTCACGTACCCTATCTTCTATTTGCATCGCTATATTTCAATAATTGAATTAAAAAAGGGGGCATACCATGCCCCCTCTTTTCAGATTTTACAAAAATATAAAAATTCTTTCAAACGGACAAATAAATCGTTATTTATTGTCCACAACGGCACTAATGGTCTTCTGCATCTGCGCCATCATAGCGGTGAGCGTTTCCATGGTAGGCTCCGGATTAGGTTCGGGTAGCGCCGTACTGATAAATGCTTTAGCTTTCCAAACCTCAATGACATCGGCGGTTGGCACCCAATACGGATCATAATTTTTATTGTCCGAAACAAGTTTAAGCCCTCGATCTTCTTTAAATTTCTGACCGATTCGTTTGTAAACTACCCCATCCTCTTTCGAGACAACGACATATGTCTGTCCGACTTTTACGTCGTGCCAATTTTCCACATACTCCGCAATGATAATGCTTCCGGAAGGCAAGGGCAGCATGGAATCACCTTTTATTTCAAATGCCCGGTAACTGCCTTGATTAAACATGGGGAGGGAAAATTTGGGCAGCTCGGCGACATATTCTGGATCACCGTATCCATTCAGGTATCCCGCACTTGCCTTCACGGGCACCAATTCTATATTTTCCCGCTCGTTGCTGTCCACCGTCACACTTAAAACGCGCAAGTTCGACGCATTGCTTCGCGGGGTCGGACGCCACTTCTCATCAATAACATCGTGTGCAAGCTCATCCATGGTCAAGTCATAGAACTCGGCTATCTTTTTTAGTAATTCATATTTAGGTTCGGCGCGATCTTCCTCGTAGGCACCTACAGAGGCTCTTTTGATCTCCATAACATCTGCAAACTGCTGCTGCGTTAATCCCTTTCTCTTCCTTAAGAATTTTAGATTGGAGGCGATATTAGACATATTTTCGAAAAAAAATTTTAAAAAACTAATTTTATTAGTATTATTGTGCCAATAAAATTAGTAATTAAGTTTGGTATCACCAAATTTATTAGTAGACAAGCACACCTTATAGCATGGAAAAACATACCGTATACATTATTACAGACAGTAATCGCACCTATTTAGAGGTAGGCTGTTGTACCGAAATAAACATTAGATTATCTGAAATCAGGAACGTTTCATCACCCTTGTTTAGTCATAGCCCCAGGCTTAACAATGTGGTGTACATGGCACACTTCGACAACAAGGAACAAGCGGAAGCGCAACGGAAGCAGTTGCAGCAGTTCACGCGTATGCAGCGGGAAAAATTGATTCGATTAAAAAACCCAAATTGGTTGACGCTGAACGCGACGCCATTTAAAACAGTCGACAAAAAAGTCGTTGTTTACGCCTAGGGTAAACAACGACCTTAACAACCTTAACCCAATAATCAACCTCACTATCCATGATTTGGACTACCAGCCGGGCATAAAGTTTAATCCAAAAGTACCAAACTGTGTTCTTGAACGAATGAAAGGCACTGCATAATAGGGTTCGATAATCATGGCACCGAAAAGATTGACACGCATCGAAACCCCAGCACTGAAAACAGGAATGCGGTAATTCTTATCGTATCCCATAATTGGCGCGCCGGCTTCGTCAAATACAGGCTGGTTGTCAATGTCCGTTTGTTGTACCATAGGTTTCTTTTCCAAGCTACCGACAATTTTGTTTCCTTTATTCCAAGCTAATCCCGCATCAAAAAACAGATTTAAATCAGAGAACAGAAAGCCTGATTTTACAGCAGCCAATTTTTCCGGCCCAGTGAATGGAAGACGGATTTCAAAATTACCAACCAGCACACGCGCACCCATCAGATCGTTGAACGTCAGGTCACCTACTTTCTCTGGACGAAGGTCATCAAATCCACGTATAAAGAAAGGGTAACCGATATAATTTCCACGGAGCCTATTCTCATCGGCACCCGAACGAATATACGAATAAGCCCGTGCTGCTATGGTGACAGGTTTCAACCGTAGGTAACGCCTTAGATCAACGGTATAGGCAGTGAAATCCAAATCGCCGATGTATTGTGCAGCGCCAATACGATATCGAAAGCCATCTAGGGGTGCTGCCATGCCAAAGGTTGACTTATCGCCCACGAAAGATGCACTAGCCTGCTGTACACTCAAGGGGTCCAAGTTTCCAAAACCTAAAGCTGCTGCCTCCTCGTTTGATAAGCGTTCCCGATCACCATAGTTAAAGAAGAAACTTTGCCGCCACTTTTCTGCGCGATATCCGTAGCGAGCAACCGCCCCGCCAATTTCAAAACGATGATGCCGATTGAAAGGATATGCTACAAATGCGTCCAGCTGTGTTTCAAATTGGCGAATCACATAGTCGTTTACGACAACCTCTTCTCCATTCCCCAAATCTTCCCGCGCAAATCCCCGAAATCCGTATCGATAAGGTATGTGGGAAATCGACCCACCCCAGTTCCACCGGCTTTTCTGGTTTACGTAGGCAACTTGTCCGCCGAAATCATAAATCTCACCGTTGATATTGAGTGTTGTAAAGATCTGATTGTAGCCTAAAATATCTGAAAAGCTACCAAAAACACCCCCGGCCATACCAGCTCCATAACGAGACCCTACGGTCATCCCCACCCCTGTATTAGCCAAATAATCCAACTTAAACTTTGATCGGTACGGTACCGGGTTGATCTGTGATTCACCGATGCGTTCGTACAGATTAAAATTCTGCAAGTTGGTATTCACGACATTTACACCTCTATTGACATCGGGCGGCAACATCGCCGCAGAAAAATCCACGCGCGTAGCATCGATCGACTTCGCTTCGAAATCCGCCGCTTTAGCTTTGTATATATTGTATTGATTCCCCTTAAAATAGGAATACACAATATTGTCATCATTCGAAATGCTCATCGCCGGAGCGTATTCGGTAATTCCACTGATGCCGGTAAAATAGTCCGTCATCTGCTCTACGGCCAACGTCGAGAGCGAATAACGGAACATATTACGATAGCCATCGCCGTTGGACAAGAAATAGACATAGGATCCATCACCAGAAAAATGTGGATTGAGGTTGTTGGCCCCTGGGAACACGGCGATATTACGCACATTTTTGCTTGCAATATCCAATAGGGCTAAACCCATCGGAATATCCACGGACCGCGTATCGCTCTCATAAGCGACGCGGTCGGTACTAAAGACAATCGTTTTGCCATCAGGAGAATAACTCGGCTGAAAATCAGCATATTTATCATTCGTTAACTGCAGCAACTCTTTCGTTTCCAGGTTATAGGTGTAGATGTCACTCTGCCCTTGTTTTAAACCCGAAAACGCAACCGTATGACCATCAGGCGAAAAGCTTATGTTGGTAAACTCAAAAATATCCCCCATAGCTTGCACGTTCAACACTTTTCCGGTTTTGACATCAATCACCATCAACTTATTTTTACCACCGCTAAATACGCTGAATGCAAAGCGCTTGCTATCTGCTGAAAAATCGCCCGCAGACTCCAAATAGCTAAACTCATCAATATCCTTATTCGTCATTCGACTTCCTAATTTTCTAATAACCTCGCCAGTGTGGGCGTCGGCCAAAAAAAGATCGATACCAAAAAGATCTTTCTCCGACATAAAGGCGACATAGCGACCGTCCGGCGATATCGCGGGCGCGACATTCATTCGGCCACCGTTTCGTGCAGTAATCAACGGCTGGCCAATTGGCCTGGAAACCGTGTCTTTATCTAAATTTTTAAAGGTAGTTTCCATACTGTTACGCCAAAGGGTAGACATCGTCTGGGCATCATATCCAAATACCCGCTTCATTGCCACTTCATAGCCGTATTTTGCCGTTTCCATAAACATGGGCATGATAACCGTATCCCCATAGGTGGCACCAACATAGGCCAAAAAAGCCTGTCCGTATCGGTAAGGGAAATAAGCATATGATTGTTCCGTCAGTTGTTTTAAAGAAGGAATATCTTTTCGTGCGTAGGCATCGCGCATCCACATGGCTGTGAATGCATCCTTTTTTCCAATGGATAGATATTCGGCCATGCCTTCAACCATCCAAAGCGGAATATTAGCGACACTTTCCAAGCGAGTCGTGTCTTTCCCTTCCATCAAAACCCGATATTGAAAAGCGTGCACCATCTCGTGTCCCAATACATGACGTGTCTGCTGATTGATTTGCATTACCGGCATCACCACCCGTTGCTTAAAAGCCTCCGTCACACCGCCGGTTCCTACAGATATTTCGCCCGATATGGCGGTGGTTTGCTGGAACTCGGGATGATTATTATAGATAATTATGGGATTCTTTCGTACAAACGTATCTTGAAACACCTGTTGATGCAAGTTATACCAAACTTCAGCTTCCTTTGACAACCACTTCACTAAGCTGTCATTTTTCAAGTAGCTATACATCTCAAAGTGCGGCGTTTCTTTCACCGCAAAGTCCAGTTTCTTGTAGCGCATCTTATTCTGCCCAAAATACTGTGCCTTGGTAACGGTCGGCAGCATCGTCGCTATAAAAAAAAGCCCCAAAACACTGTACGTCAGCCTAAATTGGCTCCATGCTCGGATCGTATTCATAATTAATGATTAGTTCTTATCAAAAGTAGGTCATATGTAACTAAAATTCGGTTTCCACGGCTTCCAAACTTGCTTCGCCTTCCCCTTCGAACATGGGCTCCAGCCCGTCCTCCACATCCGTACTATCCGACGGCGTCGGAATAACAATACGTGGACTTGGACAATTATATTTTTTTGTAATATCTACTTTTGCCGCCGGATATTCGCCAAACGTCACACCGAGCTCGGGGTGTTTGTATAACTCCTCCATGAATAGCGCGTAAATCGGTAAAGCTGTTTTTGACCCTTCGCCTGTTTGTGAATTCTTGAAGTGCACACTTTGCTCATCACAGCCTACCCAAACCCCCGCTACCAAATCTTTGGTAAGCCCCATATACCAACCGTCTACATAGTCCGACGAGGTGCCAGTCTTCCCACCGATCTGATTATTTTTTTGAAATAAATCCCATTCCCACAAGGCTTGCGACGTACCTCCAGGCTCTTCGATTGTCCCACGCAGCATATAAGTCATTAACCAAGCATCTTGGGCATCTACCACCTGCTTTTGCTTAGTCTCGAACGAGGCCAACAATTTCCCATCGATATCATATATCTTGGATACCAATATTGGATCTACACGCCTACCTTCGTTCATGAATGTCGCGTAAGCATTCACCATTTCATATACAGACACATCGTTAGATCCCAACCCGACAGATGGCACGGATTCCAAAGGGCTTTTAATGCCACATCGATAGGCCGTTTCTACAATTTTATCCCAACCAACATCGCGCGTGATTTGCGCCGTAATGGTGTTGAGCGACCGAGCCATTGCCCAACGGAGCGACATATTGCGGTAAGAAAAACTCCAATCGGCATTCTTTGGTTCCCAAACTTCCTTTTCCCCTTTTTTGTTGACGAAATCCAAGCGAACCGGCTTATCTTCATACGTATCACAAGGAGCCATTCCACTTTCCAATGCTGTTAAATAAACAAATGGCTTAAACGTCGAGCCGGCTTGTCTTTTTGCTTGGTTTACATGATCAAACTTGTAGTAGCGGTGGTCAATCCCGCCGACCCAAACTTTGATCTCGCCATTGTAAGGATCCATTGCCATGAGACCTGTATTGAGCATGGTAATGTAATGTTTTAGCGAATCCATCGTAGACATATTTACCTCGTCCTCACCGTCCCAGGTGAAGATGCGCATCTTCTTAGGTTCGCGAAGTTTTTCGAACACAACTTCCTCATTTTTATATTTCTCCATCAGCGATGCGTATATAGGTAGCTTGCGCGCCCTGTCTTCCAGAAAATTGGGCAAAACATTACCACTTTTATCCCGCCAAGGGAGTTCATTGCGCCACGTGTTGTCCAGCCGCCGCTGCAATTCCTTCATTTGCGAAGCCACCACATTTTCAGCTATCTTTTGCATTCTTGAATCGATGGTCGTATAAATCTTCAGACCAGCGGTATGTATGTCGATATCGTTTTCCTCGCTCCATTTTTCGAGCCACTTTTCTACGGCAGATCGTAAGTAGGAATCGTTGTTGCTACGAGCCTCCTGACTGTTTAGATTCAGATTTAACGGTTCTTTGGAAAATGCCTCAAACTGACCCTTGCTGATGTATCCCTCCTTCTGCATCTGACCTAAGACGACATTTCGTCGCGCACGGGATGTTTTTGGATTTCGTATGGGATTGTATAAGGTTGTGCCCTTCAGCATACCAATAAGCACGGCAGCCTCCGCTGCCTTCAAATCCTTCGGATGTTTGTTGAAATACCGCACCGACGCTGATTTGATGCCATAAGCGTTATTGCTGAAGGATACCGTATTCAGGTACATCGTGACGATTTCCTTTTTGGCATACTTGCCTTCCAATTTATAAGCCGTCATCCACTCTTTGAACTTCGTTACGCCCATGCGAACGAACGGTATCCTGCCGAGGAGACCTTGAGACTGATTGTAACGCGTTCTATAAAGGTTTTTTGCCAACTGCTGTGTAATGGTGCTGGCTCCCCTGGGATCGCCTTTTAACGTGGAAAAAGCGCTGGAGAAAAGACCGATAAAATCTATTCCGCGATGCTTATAAAAACGAACATCTTCCGTCGCGATGAGCGCTTGAAGAATATTTTCAGAAATACTATCGTAGCTGACTGGGTCACGATCTTCTTGAAAATACCGGCCGATCAAAACAGAATCTGCGGTGTACAGCTCCGAAGAAACGTTTAAGGTAGGCATAAAGATATCGCGCTGGGTAGGTGAATAACCGAAGAGCCACAAGAAGTTAAGCTGCACAGCACATACAAGAATGATCAAGCTATAAATGAGTATCAAGAAATAGCGCAGAAATTTGTTTTTAACCCTTCTAAACATAACGGTAAAGATGAAAATTGTTTTTCGAAAAAAAGGCATGCACAAAAAAAAAACGAGAAGCCTTATTTGAAATTAACTAATTTTAACATTCCGTGGCATGCGGTGCTGATGCAGGATTTTCGACGCGTACACAAAAATTATACCCAAAAACACAGCCTTCCGCTTTTGTATTCCTTAATACAAATATTTTACGTATTTTTACGTTCGAAAATTTGAGCAGCAATGTTAAAACAAACACTACAGCAAAAGTTATTACAAAAGCTTTCGCCTCAACAAATACAGTTTATCAAATTACTACAGGTTCCAACAGTATCGCTGGACGCAAGAATTAAAGAAGAACTGGAAGAAAATCCAGCTTTGGAAGACGGTAGTTTGACTAATATGACTGATCCTGTGGAGGAATATCCAGATCGGGATCCCGATGAAAGTTACGAGGGCGAAAGTACGGAATATGAAGAAGAATTTAGTGTAGATGAATATATACAAGAGGATGATTATCAAGATTATTCGGGAAGCTACGGCGGAGACGACGATGATGATCGCAAAGAAATACCAATAGCCATTCAAGATTCATTTTTTGAGACTTTACAGAATCAGCTGGATTTATTGGCATTATCCAATCAGGATTATCTTGTCGGTCAACAGATCATTGGCAGCTTGGATGATGATGGTTACCTACGACGGCCGACCCTGTCGCTAATCGACGACCTCGCCTTTTCGCAAAACGTAAACGTGTCGGAAGCAGAAGTTGAATCAATCCTAAGGATTATACAGGATTTTGAACCGGCAGGCATCGGTGCACGCGATTTGCAGGAATGCCTACTGATACAGCTGCGCAAGAAAGACGCTAGCAATCCAATTATCGCGCAAGCCATCAAAGTTGTTCAAAATTTCTTGGAAGAATTCACAAAAAAACATTACGATAAAATCGAGAAGCAGCTTGGCGTGAGCTCTAGCGAACTCAAAGATATCATCAATGAAATTTTAAAGCTAAACCCAAAACCAGGCGACTCCGGGTCGGCAGCTGGAAAGCAATTGCACATTATCCCGGACTTCCATATTACCAATAATGATGGGGTACTACACCTCACCCTTAATGGAAGAAATGCGCCAGAATTGCGCGTCTCCCGATCTTACCAAGAGATGTTTGAACATTACGAAAAAGCCGAGAAAAATGATAAAAAAATGAAAGAGGCTGTTCAATTTGTCAAACAAAAACTGGACTCGGCAAAATGGTTTATCGATGCGATAAAACAACGGCAACAGACCTTATTGAAGACCATGAATGCTATCATGGAGTACCAATATGAATATTTTTTGACAGGTGATGAGCGATTACTCAAGCCCATGATATTGAAAGACATCGCCGATCGCATCGAAATGGATATATCCACGGTATCTCGTGTTGCGAATTCTAAATACGTACAAACCGAGTTTGGCACATTCTTATTGAAATCGTTCTTCTCTGAAGCCATACAGACAGATTCTGGCGAAGAGGTCTCAAATAAGGAAGTAAAAAAGATCTTAGAAGAATGTATTGCCAATGAAGACAAGCGAAAGCCTTTGGCCGATGAAAAATTGACAGACATATTGAAGGATAAAGGTTATACAATCGCTAGAAGAACGGTGGCCAAATATCGGGAAGCGATGAACATCCCGGTAGCAAGATTAAGAAAGGAGCTTTAAGCTCCTTTTTTTTAACCATCAAAACAACCGCAGTTGTGGGTCAACCAACTTCTGCAGATCGGCATCGTAAAAGTTGGATAAGCTTACCCCTAGCAGACGTACACGCTTTTCTGCCGTATCTACCTTCGAAAACAGCTCCAGGGCAAACGCCAATATATCCTCCCCAGTGCTTAAGTAATAGGTTGAAGTTTTACTACGCGTAATTTGCGTAAAGTCTGAAAACTTAATTTTTATGGTAACGGTTCTTCCCTCCTTGGATTTGCCTGCAAGCCGTTTCTCCAATTTCTCACAAAGCACTTTAAATTCGCTCTGCATGTCCGATCTTTCCAAAATGTCCGTTGTGAAAGTATCTTCTATACCAACGGATTTGGATATCCGGTTGGGCTTTACCGGCCGGTTGTCTTCTCCGCGAACCATATGGAAAAAGAACTTTCCAGACTTACCGAACTTCCGCATCAACTCGTACTCGCTAAGTTTCTTCAGATCAATACCTGTATGAATACCGTAACCTTTCATTTTTTGCGCTGTTACCTTGCCCACACCGAAAAATTTTTCGATCGGCAACTGCTCCAAAAATGCGATGATCTTGGAAGGACCGATAAAAGTTAAGCCATCAGGCTTATTGTAATCCGACGCGATTTTCGCAATAAACTTATTTGTCGATACTCCCGCGGACGCTGTTAGTCCCAACTCGTCATGAATGGCCAACTTAATGGCTTTAGCGATTTCTATGGCAGAACCGATCCCTTGTTTGTCCTGCGTTACATCCAAATACGCCTCATCCAATGAAAGAGGTTCGATCAGATCCGTATACCGGTAAAAAATAGCACGAATTTTTGTGGAAATGTCTTTATAAACGTCGAACCTAGGCTTTGTAAAAATTAAATCTGGACACAATTGCAACGCGACACGCGATGACATGGCTGATCGTACGCCATATTTTCGCGCCTCATAACTGGCTGTAGCCACTACCCCCCTGCCGTCCGGCGATCCACCGACAGCCAAAGCCTTTCCGCGCAAAGCTGGAAAATCGCGTTGCTCCACTGACGCGTAGAACGCGTCCATGTCGACATGAATAATTTT
The DNA here is from genome assembly GCF_014653155.1 of Sphingobacterium griseoflavum. GTDB lineage: Bacteria > Bacteroidota > Bacteroidia > Sphingobacteriales > Sphingobacteriaceae > Sphingobacterium > Sphingobacterium griseoflavum. Next base: position 95,650 of record NZ_BNAF01000010.1, read on the forward strand.
TCTTCTAATCTCGTCCATCTCAAAGAGTTCACGGCTTGGGTTGTATTTGACAGTGATCAACCCAAGGGGCAAAAGGTTCGCGGCCAAAGTGCGGCAGGAATCAACAAAGAATCACCAACCAACCGACATCCAGTTAGTGATTATTGATTACAGGCTTTTTTTCACAGGTCTAAAATTAAAAAAAATATAGGCTAATTTTCGTTACAAACCGCAAAAAGGACAACAATTTTTTGGCGAAGCATCTTTTGATCCGATTAATATTATATTTGCAGCAAAACATACGTTATATACAGAACGACTATCAATATTTACGCTATTTACCGGATATGAGAAGCAGACTGCCATATTTGTTAGCAGGTTTCGGATTGCTGATCCTGAACCATGCTGCGCACGCGCAAGAACGGGATGACCGTGCCACAATATTGAATTTTAAGGGCATTCAATACATGAGCAAAGATTCGCTTTTCTACACCAATTTTCGATTTAGGATGCAAAATAGGGCTGGTTTCAGCAATAAATTGGACAGAGTGGATAATGGCACATTTGATGCGCGTATCAGACGCCTGCGCATGCGCATTGATGGTTATATCTATACGCGCAGGGTTTCCTATTCCATACAGCTCGCCTTCACACGATCAGATCAGGATTTTGACGATACAGGGGTAGCTAACATTGTACGGGACGCGGTAGTCTTTTACAATTTTTCCGATGATTTCTACATCTCTTTCGGACAAAACAAACTACCGGGAAATAGACAACGGGTGAATTCATCCGGCCAGCTACAGTTTGCCGATCGATCTTTGGTAAACAGTTACTTTACGCTTGACCGCGACTTTGGATTGTCCTTAAACCTTAGCAAAAAACTAGGCACGATGCCCATCCATGCAAAAGCTGCAATTTCTACCGGTGAAGGACGCGCCGCAAGCGGAACTGACGAGGGTTTGGCCTATACTGGACGTGTTGAGTTTTTGCCGTTTGGGGATTTCACGAATGATGGAGACTATTCAGAAGGTGACATCGAGCGCGAAAAAAAGCCCAAATTATCCATCGGGGGCGGCTATAGTTATAACGATCGCACCATTCGCGAAGGGGGGCAATTGGGACGATATGTACAAAATCCTTTTACCTTAAAAACAGCTTTTGCCGATGCGATCTTTAAGTATCAGGGATTCGCCTATCAAGCAGAATACATGCGAAGAGATGTCGACAACCCCTTTAACATCATCGACGATCGCCTCAATCAGATCGATGGCCCTGAACAACAAGAAACATACGCCAACAAAGGTTGGGGCATCAATCAACAGACGTCCTATCTTCTGAATAAAGGTTACGAAGTTGCAGCACGGTATACCTACGTCCACCCGCACCAGCAAATCCGCGATTTTGAAGACCAAACCGAGGTTATTGAATTAGGACTCACCAAGTATGTAAAAGCACACCGATTAAAAGTACAAGTAAACGGAAACTATACCTTTATGAACGGTATACTGAGCAATAGAACCGGTGATAATTTATGGGGAGGAATGCTGCAGGTGGAACTAGGCATTTAACGAAAAAAGCAAGAAGCTGCTTAGATAGCAAAAAGAAGGATTTTTATGGATTTTCCGCTTGTTGCTGTTGGTTTATCTGGATGATTTTATGGAGTTTCGGCTTTTTTACATCATTTAATGATAATAGCTTATCTTTAACATCTTGAATTTACTGTATGAATTACTACCTTATTGCAGGCGAAACTTCGGGTGACTTACACGGGTCCAATCTTATTAAAGCGTTAAAAACGGAAGACTCCGCTGCAACTTTTCGTATTGTCGGTGGCAACAGCATGCAAGAAGCTTCTGGCGAAGTTCCGCTGATACATTGCGCAGACATGTCTTTTATGGGTTTTGTCGAGGTGATAAAAAACCTGGGTACCATCAGAAAGAATTTAAGCATAGTAAAAAACGATCTGAAACAACACCGCCCGGACACCCTCATACTCATTGATTTCCCAGGTTTTAACCTGAAGATAGCGGCGTTTGCCAAGAAACTTGGTATCACCGTATGCTACTATATTTCACCGAAGATATGGGCGTGGAATCAAGGACGCGTACATCAGATAAAAAAGGTTGTAGACCACATGTTCTGCATCTTGCCCTTTGAGGTCGACTTTTATAAAAAATTTCATTACCAGGTAGATTACATCGGCAACCCACTACTTGACGCCATCGAATCATACCCATTCAACCCTAATTTCTTGGCTGAAAACGGCTTGAACAACCGACCGGTCATTGCGCTGTTGCCCGGAAGCCGGAAAATGGAAATCGATATGTTGATGCCAGAAATGGTGGACCTTTTTTACCTTTTTCCAGCCCACCAGTTTGTTGTGGCAGGTGCTCCGACTTTCGACGAGGCTTATTACAAACGCTACATCGGCGATTTGCCGATATCGGTCGTGTTTGACCAAACGTATGATCTTCTTAAACATGCTGATGCCGCCGTGGTTACCAGTGGTACCGCAACATTGGAGACTGGCATATTAGGTATACCGCAGGTGGTCGTATACCGAGCCAATAAACTGACGGTATGGATAGCGCGCCTCGTCATCAAGGTCCGCTTCATATCCTTGGTAAACTTAATTAATAATTTTTTGTCTGTACGCGAACTTATTCAAGACGAATGTCATACCCGCAATATTGCTGACGAACTTAATGAGCTCATCAACAACAAGTCGCACCGGGAGAGTGTTTTGGAAAATTATGCCCTATTGAATGAAAAACTGGGCACTGCGGGAGCTTCCGAGAAAGCTGCAAAATTGATCGTGCAATATATACGTGCCTAGCAAATTAAACTTTACGTCTCTAGGCTACTCTAAAGAAAAGGGTCAAAAAAGTAAAAAGCCATGAAGCTACAAAAAATATTACCATTCTTGCTGGTCTTGTTGACGTTTTCAGCGTTCGGCCAAGTTGAAGAGCAGCATATCTCTAAGCTCGTCTTGAAGAAAAAAGAGAAAAAAACATTTAACAACAGAGATTCCTCAGCGATAATCTACATCGATACGTTGGTGATGAAGGATCGTTCTTCGCTTCAGTTTTACGGAAAAAAGGATGTCAAGCTGATCGTCAAATATGCCGAAATTGGCAAAAGAGTTTTTATGAGTGGCATCGGCGCCGAAAACAATGCCTCCAACTTCGATATCGCTATTAATTTACAGAAATTGGGTTCGCTGTACGTGGTTGCCAGTGGTCGTGATGCAAATAATGGCACACGAACTTTCGACAATGGTGATGGTGGCGAGGTAAATTTTCGCTACAGCGTAGAGGGACTTACTCCACAATCGGAAGATAAAAAAGCAGCCAATTATCTACACATTGATGTATCTGCCGGAGGTCGTCGCATAAATCCAAATACCGATTTAAATCAAATCTATTCGCAAATCGCTATTTCGGCGCCGGGCCTGCGGGGCGTGCCTCAGGGTCAGATTTACTCGGGTTCTCCTGGGCGAGAAGGAAAATATCAAATTGTGAAGGATGATCAATAGATGATCAATAGAAATGTAAAAAACTTTACCGAAAATCACGGCCATACCTATGAAACATAGTTTTATTTACAAAAGCATCTCCATATTCCTGTTCGGATTCTTCCTCACCCTATCCATCGCGCAGGCACAACACATCTTGCCGCTGATGCAAAAAGAAGGAGTTAGCTTCAGAGGTATCGCTACCGCTCCCGACCAGAGCGTTTGGGTAAGTGGTTCCAACGGGACGGTTGGAAGATCCGTGGATGCCGGAGCAAGCTGGTTATGGGTGAATCCAAAGGAATATGAGGGTTTCGATTTTCGGGATATACAGGCATTCTCCAAGAAAGAAGCTATCATTCTTGCGGCTGGTAGCCCGGCCGTTATACTGCGTACCACCGATGGTGGTAAAAGTTGGAGCAAGGTCTTTCAGGATGACCGACCAACGATATTTTTTGACGGCATGGATTTCCAAGGTAAAGAAGGGTTTGCTGTGGGCGATCCCATCGATGGAACCTTTCAATTGTTGCAATCAAAAGACCGCGGGAAGACTTGGAAGGACGTATCAAATTTTATGTTCTTGATAGCAGACTCTGGCGAGGCCGCATTTGCCGCGAGCGGCACATCCATCAAGTATTTAAACAACAATGTATGGATAGGCACGGGTGGCACGACGGCAAATATTTTCAAGCGTAATGAAAAAGCCCTAACCATGGATAAGTTAGTGTGCCCCATGTTGCAGGGCGAACCCAGTCAAGGAATCTTCTCCATCGATTTTTGGGATGATAAACGCGGTATTGCTGTCGGAGGTGACTATATGCGTGATAGCACCACTTTACGAACCATCATGTTGACCACAGATGGTGGACAAACCTGGAACCCGCCCTTCTCTCCACCCAACGGTTTTAAATCTGCCGTTCGATACATCACCCAAAACATCATCTTGACAACAGGAACATCCGGAACAGATATTTCTGAAGATGGAGGCCTGCACTGGCGCAATGTTTCAAAAGAAAGCTTCAATAGTATAGGGATCACAAAAAATAAAAAGATAATTTATTTGGTAGGAAGCGGTGGGAACATTGCAAAAGTAGACCGGTAGCTTGTACCGTGAAACAAAAAAGGCTAATCGATCGATTAGCCTTTTTTGTTTCCTAAAGTTGTTTGGTGAGTTTCTCTACCAAGACAGATTTCGGCACAGCGCCAATTTGCTTGTCCACAATTTCTCCATTTTTGAAAAACAACAAAGCAGGGATATTGCGAATGCCATATTTCACCGAAATTTCGGGATTATGGTCTACGTTGACTTTGCCGATAACGGCCTTTCCGTCATATTCAGAAGCGATTTCATCAACCACTGGCCCTACCATACGACATGGACCGCACCATTCTGCCCAAAAATCTATCAAAACCGGTTTATCAGATTTGAGTACCACTTCTTCAAAATTGCTATCAGTTATTTCTAATGCCATAATATATATTTTTTATTTTTTCGAAATCGTTATACAAATATAACTATTTTCAATAATTACAACCGTCATCATCTGTTCATAAAATTTCTATGGGCTATCAATTTAATTTATAATGCAATCCTTCAATTTTTTCGATTCCATCCAAAAATTCATTCGTCAAGTTTATGCGTGTAGACTTTGCGGGCATTTCGATGGCTAATTCATCTTGAATATCTAGAATTTTGAACTTTAGTTGGCAGTTGGCCTCTGTATGCTCCGTTTTGGTACATTCAACCAAATTTTGCACCATTTGAACCAATTTATCATCCAACAGGTGAAGGGGTAATTGTATTGTAAACGATTTGGCCATTTTATCGCGAAGGTCGGACAGCAATTGTATATGCTTAAGTTCAAAACCCCAATTACCTATTTGTTTAAAGCGTTCCTGTACCAACCCTCTAATTTGGACAAAGAACCCTTCCTGCAAGTATCCTTTAAATTTAACATAGTCTTCACCGAAAACCATGATTTCATAAGAGTCGCTGTAATCTTCGATGATGAATGAACCAAATGGCTTGCCCGATTTTGCCACACGATGGTTTGCTGCAGCGATAATACCGCCCAGGATCACCTCCTTGTTTTTGATTCTATTAAAATCGATCAAAACCTCATCTTCAACTTCACTTGCTTTAACCTTATTAATTAGCTGTAAGTCACTTACCTTATTTGCACAAAAGTGCTTTATTTCAAATTTATAGTTATCTAAGGGGTGACTTGTCAGATAGATACCAATCACATCTTTTTCGTACTTAAGCTTTTCGATCAATCCCCATTGGGCACATGGCGCCAACACGGGTTCTGGAAGTTCAGTGGCTGCTGATCCGCCGAAGAGGCTAGCCTGCGCTGAGCTTTCATTGTCTTTCACTCGGTTTCCGAATTTAATCGCCTTCTCCAAGCCGGTAGCATGATCACCCTCTGTACTGAAGTACTGTGCACGGTGTGTATTCGTAAAACTATCAAAACCACCTGCATATGCCAAACTTTCGAAAGCTTTCTTATTAGCTGCTCGCAAGTCAATCCTTTTGGCGAGATCAAAAATCGATTTATATCGACCGCCTTTTTCTCGGGTTTCGACAATGGTATCGACAGCTCCTGCACCTACACCTTTCACCGCCCCCATACCAAAACGAATAGCTCCTTGTTCATTTACCGTGAACTTATAATAAGATTCGTTCACATCAGGTCCCAAAACGGCCAAGCCCATGCGCCTACATTCCTCCATAAAAAAGGTCACCTGCTTGATATCGTTCATATTGTTAGAAAGCACGGCAGCCATGTATTCGGCTGGATAATGTGCCTTCAAATAAGCAGTTTGGTAAGCTATCCAAGCGTAACAGGTAGAGTGTGATTTGTTGAACGCGTAGGATGCGAACGCTTCCCAGTCGGTCCAGATCTTTTCCAATACTTTCGGGGCATGGCCTTTTTCTGCTGCTTGGTTCACGAATTTAGGCTTCATCTTATCGAGCACCGCTTTCTGCTTCTTGCCCATTGCCTTCCGTAAAACATCCGCATCACCCTTTGAAAAGCCAGCTAATTTCTGGGACAGCAACATCACCTGCTCCTGGTATACTGTAATCCCATAGGTCTCCTGCAAATATTCTTCGCAGGCCTCCAAATCGTAAGTGATAGGCTCTATACCATGTTTACGCTTAACAAATGACGGGATATACTCCATCGGTCCGGGTCGATAGAGCGCATTCATCGCAATTAAATCTGCAAAAACAGTGGGCTTCAGCTCCTTCATATATTTTTGCATACCGGGCGATTCATACTGGAACACACCAATCGTCTCCCCCCGCTGGAACAGCTCATACGTCAACACATCATCAATGGGAAACTTATCCGGATCCAATGCTACACCATGGCGCAACTTAACGTTGGTTACTGTATCTTTGATGAGCGTAAGTGTTTTAAGCCCCAAAAAGTCCATCTTCAGCAAGCCAGCGCTTTCCACGACGGAGTTGTCAAATTGCGTGACAAAAAGCTCCGAATCCTTCGCCAACGATACTGGAACAAAGTTAGTGATGTCGTCTGGGGTAATAATAACGCCACAGGCGTGCACCCCTGTATTCCGCATCGATCCCTCCAAAATACGCGCCTGTTTGATGGTCTCGGCCTCCAGACCAGCGCCATCCGCCAAATTCTTGAGCCTGTTAACGGCTTCAATTTCTTCCGATCGCAGCACCTCCTTCAGCCCTTTATCATCCATGGTGAAAATCTTGCTTAACTTCAGGTTCGGGATCAGTTTAGCAATTTCATTTGCATCTTGCAAGGGCAAATCCAGCACGCGAGCGGTGTCCTTTATGGATGATTTCGCCGCCATTGTACCGTAGGTAATGATCTGTGCCACCTGCGAGGCGCCATACTTATCGATCACATACTGCATCACCCTTCCACGTCCCTCGTCATCAAAATCGACATCGATATCGGGCATGGAAACACGGTCTGGATTTAAGAAACGCTCGAAAAGGAGATCGTACTGAATAGGATCCAAGTTGGTAATACCGAGGCAATACGCCACCGCAGATCCCGCTGCCGAACCACGACCCGGCCCAACGGAAACGCCCATTTTCCGCGCTTCCGCTATAAAATCCTGCACGATGAGGAAATATCCCGGATAACCAGTCCGTTCGATTGTCGCCAATTCAAAATCCAAGCGCTCTCTTACAACACCATCAATTTCCGCATACCTACTTTCTGCCCCTTTGTAGGTCAAGTGGCGCAAATATGCATTTTCTCCGCGCTTTCCACCATCGACATCGTCTTCTGCATGCTGAAATTGATCGGGAATTTCGAACTTAGGAAGCAAAACATCCCGGTTCAGCGAATAAACTTCCACCTTGTCTAAGAGCTCTTGGATATTGATTATCGCTTCAGGAATATCTGAAAAGGCCTTTTTCATTTCATCAGCCGACTTGAAATAATATTCCTGGTTAGGTAGGCCGAAGCGAAAGCCGCGACCACGACCTTTCGGTGTAGAAAGCTTTTCCCCATCCTTCACACACAACAAGATATCGTGTGCATGCGCATCGGCTTTATTCAAGTAATAGGTATTATTGGTTGCCAACAATTTCACATCATGTTTCCGCGCTAACTCCACCAAGGTCTCGTTAACCCTATTTTCATCTTCTTGGCCATGACGCATCAATTCCATGTAGAAATCATCCCCAAATTGCTCCTTCCACCATAGTAAAGCCTCCTCCGCTTGTGCTTCCCCAATATTCAGCACCTTGCTGGGCACCTCACCATGTAAATTGCCTGACAGAACAATTAGGTTGTCCCTGTAACGTTCGATGACAGACTTATCGATGCGCGGTACATAATAAAACCCCTCGGTATATGCGGCGGATGCCATCTTTGCCAAATTGTGGTAACCTGCTTTATTTTTAGCTAAAAAAACAATCTGGTAACCATTATCCTTTCTGGATTTATCTCTGTAATTTTCGCACACATAAAATTCGCAGCCGACAATAGGCTTTATCATGCGGCCACTAGGTTCCTCTCCGCGCTCGATTGCTTCGGCATGTTTTGCTGCAATCTCTTTATTGTGGTTGACTGCTTTATTGACAAAGTGGAAAGCGCCCATCATATTGCCATGATCTGTCAATGCAACCGCTGGCATATTGGCTTTCACCGCCGCATCAACCAAATTAACAACACCTATAGTAGACTGTAATACAGAAAATTGCGAGTGGTTATGTAAATGAGCGAACTCAGCATCTTGCAAGGCTTGAAGCAGACTCTCATCAATAACCACTTGCGGCGTATCGCTCTTCTGCTCCTTACGGATAGCATCAGAAGCAGCTTTTAAGTTGATATGGCGCAGTCCTACCGACGCTATAAGATCGGGATTGTGCTGCTTGAACTCCACAAAATAACCTGTATCTACCTGCAGCTCTTCGGACGTGAAAATTTCCCGCCTGATCAACTCAAAGAAACAACGCGTCGTTGCTTCTACATCGGCGGTAGCATTGTGGGCTTCTGCAAACGGAACACCGAACAAATGTCCATGCAGTTCCGTCAGATTAGGCAGTTTATAACGACCACCACGACCACCGGGCAACTGCAGGAGCTCGGCCGTCACTTCGGTACAGGTGTCTAAAACAGACATTGCTGACATGGGAGACTCTACGCCATAGCGGTAAAACTCACTGCCCATAATGTTGAGATCGAAACCAATATTTTGTCCGACGACAAACTTAGCTTTCGCCAGTGCCTCGTTGAACTTGTGCAATACATCAAGTAATGGCACACCATCTTTCTCGGCAAGCTCGGTAGAAATACCATGAATCTTTTCCGAGTCATAGGGAATGTTAAAGCCATCGGGCCGAATAAGGTAATCTTGGTGTTCAAGCAAACGCCCCATTTCGTCATGCAATTGCCAAGCAATCTGAATACAACGCGGCCAATTGTCCGTATCCGTAATAGGCGCGTCCCAACGTTTGGGCAAACCGGTTGTTTCCGTATCAAAAATTATATACATGCTATTCCCTTTGTCTAGATAAACAAAGTTAAAAATTAGTCTATGTATTCTATTAAGATACCTGTCAAATTATTCACCTCATGTGCTATCCTTATGAAGATTAACGCATAAAATTGAGAACTCCGCGTGCATGACACGTAGCGAGCACTTATTTCATAAAATATGATTACAAGTAGGCAAAATACGAGAATGATTTTGTTTTCCTTTTTAGCAGATTTACGACAGATTCTACCATAGAAAAGAATAAATTGCAATTACATTAAACAACACTTACATGTTTTCATCGCTTACTTACCAACATCGCAGAGATATATTACAAGATCATGTGGATACAGGCCTGTTGTTGTTCCTTGGAAATATCGAAAATCCGATAAACTTTGAGCACAATACATACCCTTTCCGGCAGGATAGCACCTTTCTATATTATTTTGGCATCCAAGTGCCTAACCTCGCCGCCGTGATCGATTTAGACAACCAGCGGATCGTTGTTTTTGGCGATGAGTTGAATATCGATCAAATCGTTTGGATGGGCCGACAGGAAACATTGCGCGAGAAGTGCGATAAATCGGGGATTACAGACTGCCGACCATTGTCGGCGTTGAAAGATTATATCAGCAAGGCTTCGTTGTCTGGTCAGTCCATTCATTATCTCCCGCCCTACCAATCTGCTAATAAGATCCGCTTAGGCGACTTGCTAACGATTGATATTGCGCAATTAAAACCTTCAGAAGCATTCATCAAAGCTGTTGTAGCACAACGATCGATCAAGGAAACGCAGGAGATCGCGCAGATAGAGGAGGCATTGCGGATTTCCGTGGATATGCATCTCCTGGCGATGCGTATGGCAAAACCGGGTATGAAGGAAATTGAAGTGGCCAATGCCATACGCCATTTAGCGGCCGATCAAGGTGCGCCTTTGGCCTACCCACCCATCGTGACCATACATGGCGAAATCTTGCATAACTCGTATCAACTGAACACCTTGAAAGACGGTGACATGCTACTCAATGATTCTGGCGCCGAAACAGCTATGGGCTATGCCGGTGATTTAACCCGCACATTCCCCGTGGGACGAACATTCAGTAGCAAACAGCGCGAGATCTACGATATCGTTCTGCAATCCTTTACCGATGCGCGCGAACTATTGCGCCCCGGCATTGCTTTTAAGGACGTACACATTAGCGCTTGCCGCACATTGGTAGCCGGGCTTATCGATATCGGACTGATGAAAGGAGATCCTGATGAGGCCGTGCGCCAGCATGCCCACACCTTGTTTTTCCAATGCGGCCTAGGCCATATGATGGGACTCGATGTGCACGATATGGAAGATCTCGGCGAGCAATATGTGGGCTACACGCCGGAACAGCCAAAGGATACGCAAACATTTGGTCTAAAATCCTTACGCTTGGGTAAGCAACTGGAAGAAGGCTTTGTTGTTACGGTAGAGCCCGGTGTATATATCATCCCCGAGTTGATCGATCGATGGCAAGCCGAAGGCAAGCACGCATCCTTTATCAACTACGATAAGGTAAACGAATACCGTGATTTTGGCGGCATACGTATCGAAGACAACTTCTTGATCTCCACGAGCGGCTACCGTTTGTTAGGTCCGGAACTCGTAAAAGCAGCAGATGATATTGAAAAATTAAGATTAGATTATGTTTCCTAAACAAACCTTGGTAAAAAAGATCGCACTTGCACTTCTCTTGGCGGCAAGTGCCAATATGGCGGTAGCGCAGATGCAATGGACAGCCGATGGAACAGGATTTTACTCTTTTTCCAAAGAAGGCATAGGTATTATCAATCCTTTACAACCGGAGAAAAGCGTAAATTTTCTGACGTCCAAAGAGCTAATTCCTGACGGCGCAAGTACGGCGCTGGACGTACAGAGTTTTCAAGTATCGCCCACTGGCAACAGCCTACTTCTTTTCGCCAACACACAGCGGGTATGGCGCGAAAATACTCGCGGCGATTATTGGTTGTTTGATAAACAGCAGAAAACCTTAGTTCAACTCGGAAAAGGACTTCCTTCCGCTTCGCTCATGTTTGCGAAGTTTTCTCCTGACGGAACTCAGGTCGCCTATGTGTCTAAACACAACATCTATGTAGAAGACATCAAAACAAAGGAAATCAACAAAATAACGACCGACGGTACAGATCGCATCATCAATGGAACCTTTGACTGGGCCTATGAAGAGGAATTCGGTACGCAAGATGGATTTCGTTGGTCGCCGGATGGCACCAAAATAGCTTTCTGGAAGCAGGATGCACGGCAAACAAAAAACTTTCTGATGATCAATAATACCGATAGTCTTTATGCCTTCACTATCCCCGTAGAATATCCTAAAGTAGGTCTTCCCCCTTCCCCAACAAGTATATGGATACATGACATAAAGAAGGACAATGGCATCAAAGTTAATGATTTACTATCCGCTACAGACGGTTATATTCCACGTATGGAGTGGCTAACTGACGGTAAAGGATTGATCTTCCAAACGCTGAACAGGAAGCAGAATGAAAGTAAAATCGTCGTTAGCAATGCCTCTACTGGGCAAAGTAACGTTATCCATACCGAGCAAGATAAAGCATGGATCGATATTAAGTCACGATGGAATGATGGCGATCCTGCCGGCTGGGATTGGCTCAACGGCGGAAAGGAATTTATCTGGGTTTCCGAAAAAGGTGGCTGGCGCCAAATTTACACCATCGACTTGCAAGGCAAGGAAAGGCTCGTGACCAAAGAGCCATTCGATATCATACAAATAGAGATGTTTGATGCAAAAACGCAGACCATCTATTTTTCTGCTTCGCCAGATAATGCGACACAAAAGTATCTCTATAAAATCAGTTTAAAGGGAGGAAAAGCGAGTCGCGTTACTCCGAGCGGCCTGCAGGGCACCAACAGCTATACGATTTCTCCCAACGGAAAGATAGCGCTCTTTAACAGCAGCAACACCGGATACCGCGCCGCGAATGCGGTGGTATCGCTTCCAGACCACAAAGAGTTGGCACCGGCACAACAGGTCGCCAAAGCCTCTGCACAAGATGCCAAGACAGAATTCTTTCAAGTAACAACGGCAGATGGCGTAACCCTTGACGGCTGGGTGGTGAAGCCAAAGAACTTTGATTCAACAAAGAAATATCCAGTTGTATTCTACGTATATGGTGAACCAGCATCGCAGACGGTAACGGATGCATTTGGTACAGGTAAAAATCGGCTCTACATGGGCGACATGGCGGCGGATGGCTATGTTTACGTTTCTTTGGAAAACCGTGGTGCACCAGCACCGAAAGGCAGGGAATGGCGGAAGTCGATATACCGCAATATCGGCATCCTGAATATCCGCGATCAGGCCATGGGCGCCAGAGAGGTGTTTAAATGGGGCTTTATCGATACGGCACGTGTGGCCGTTTGGGGATGGTCGGGGGGCGGCGCCTCTACCCTTAACCTGTTGGGACAATATCCAGAGATCTATAAAACAGGAATTTCCATAGCGCCTGTTACCAATCAATTGCTCTACGATAATATTTACCAAGAACGATACATGGGACTTCCTCAAGAAAATGAAGAGGATTTCTTAAATGGTTCGGCTATTAGCTACGCAAAAAATGTAAAGGGCAACCTTTTACTGGTTCACGGTACCGGTGATGATAACGTACACTATCAAAACGCCGAAGTATATATCAATGAACTAATAAAATATAACATCCCGTTTCAAATGATGTCCTATCCGAACAGAAGCCATTCCATCAGCGAGGGTGAAGGAACATCGAAGCATCTGGGGTTGATCTACACGCGTTTCCTGAAAGAATATTGCCCGCCGGGCGCCAAATAATTTATGCAGGCAAGAGTACAGATATTCGCAGCATGATACGAGATGCTGACGCTCCAACTTAACTGCGTTGAGCCATGAAAAAACAAAAACAGCCTGAAGTGTGGATGCGAGGTCCTTTGCCCAACATCCCTATTTTGCTTCAGCCCGTAGCACATGCCTTATTACAGGTTGAAGAGGACATCCAAGGCATCCTGCAAAATGTAAAGGAAGAACAACTATGGGAAAGCCCTGCCGGTGCGGCATGTATTGCGTTTCATATACAGCATATTACGGGCGTCATCGATCGCATGTTCACCTATGCGCGAAATGAAAGACTCACTGACTTGCAATTTGATGATCTGAAACGAGAAGGCAAGCAACGAACAGGAATAGATAAGAAATGCCTGCTAAAGGATCTGAGCGAACGCATGGAACAAGCGCTGCAGGAATTGGCTACAACGCCGGTAAGCGAGCTCGGTGAAGCGCGCTATCTTGGCAGGAAGCGCATCCCGACAACACTTATTGGCTTGCTTTTTCATGCAGCGGAACATAGCCAAAGACACTTCGGGCAGCTACTTGTGAAAGAGAAATGGTTGAATGCTTGATCTTTCGTTAAAATTTGTTAAAGGAGACCTTTAGATATACGAATCATGAAGTGGTAGCGTTTTTACTATAAACACGAGAAAAAAATACTTCATAGGTTAGTTTATAATTGGTTAGTTTGAAAAATCCTGAAACTCCCCGTTTCAGGATTTTTTTGTTGAATACGATTTTGGCATACTTACTTCCTATATGAAATTTTACGTTCACGCTACCTAGCACTTCGGTTTTTACTTCGGATAATAGTATCTTTGCACTTTAAGCATTATACAAACGAGGATAAAGGCATGAGAAACGTTAAAGTAGGTTTGGTGCAAATGAGCTGTACAGCAAACAAACAAGAAAATCTTGACAAGGCGATTTTTAAGGTTAGAGAAGCCGCCGAAAAAGGAGCACAAATTGTATGTTTGCAGGAACTCTTTACTTCCTTATATTTTTGCGACGTAGAAGATTACGACAACTTCGCCTTAGCAGAATCTATTCCCGGCCCATCAACCGATGCGCTGTCGGACGTGGCCAAGGAGTTGGGCGTTGTTATTATCGCGTCGCTCTTTGAGAAACGTACCGAAGGATTGTACCATAATACTACCGCTATCTTGGATGCTGACGGTAGCTACTTAGGAAAGTACCGCAAGATGCACATACCAGATGATCCGGCATTCTATGAGAAGTTTTACTTCACGCCAGGCGATCTTGGCTACAAGGTGTTCCAAACCAAATTTGGCAAAATCGGTGTGTTGATTTGTTGGGATCAGTGGTATCCTGAGGCATCTCGCATTACGGCATTAATGGGCGCTGAAATATTATTTTACCCTACGGCAATTGGTTGGGCGACCGATCAAGATGAAGAAACGAATAAAGATCAGTACAATGCTTGGCAAACCATACAACGCTCACATGCGGTAGCTAACGGTGTGCCGGTAGTTTCTGTCAACCGTGTAGGATTCGAGCAAGACGGAGCGATGAAGTTTTGGGGAGGTAGCTTCGTCGCCAATGGACAAGGTAAATTATTGTATCTTGCTTCCCACGACAAAGAAGAAACCGAGGTTATAGAATTGGATCTGAATCAGGCAGATTACTTTCGCAAACACTGGCCGTTCCTGCGTGATCGCCGCATAGAGACCTATGCGCCTATCACTAAAAGATTTATAGACGAAGATTAATAACAATGATAACTTATGACCATTTCAATAAGGTGCTTTACCCCTATTGAAATGGTCTTTATTTTTATACTATGTCAGAAAAAAAGTCTTTCGATAGCACCTATTTCGAAGAGTCTCCAAAAAAACTGGGCTTTTCCTTTCCGGCCGAATGGGCACCACAAGAAGCCATGTGGCTAAGTTGGCCACACAAAGAAGCTTCGTGGCCCGGAAAAATTGAAAGCATCTATGCGCCCTATGCGAAATTCATAGCGGCTGTCGCCGCGGGGCAAAAGGTGCGTATCAACATCTTGGATGAGGCTATGAAGGTATCTGCGCTATCCTATTTGGAAGAAGCGGAAGCAAGACTAGAAAATGTTGAGTTTTATTTTAACCCGACTAATGACGCTTGGTGTAGAGATCATGGTCCCGCTTTTTTGTTACATCAAGAAAGAAAAGAAAAAGCTGTTGTGGACTGGGGCTACAATGCTTGGGGCGATAAATATCCGCCATATGATTTGGATGATGTTGTACCTACACGTATAGCAACAGAGTTTGGTTTGAAGTTGTTCAACCCAAATATCGTCATGGAGGGTGGCTCTGTTGAGTTCAACGGAAAAGGAACCGTGCTGACAACCACGGCTTGCTTACTAAACGAAAACAGGAACCCACATTTGACAAAAGAACAAATAGAAACATATCTCAAAGAGTTCTATGGCCAAGAGCAAGTACTGTGGTTGGGTGACGGAATCGTGGGCGATGATACGGACGGCCACATCGATGATATCACGCGTTTTGTTAGTGACGACACTGTACTTACTGTCGTTGAAGATGATCCAACCGACGACAATTACGAAATTTTACAAGAAAACCTTCGTACGTTGCGCACATTAAGGCTACCTGATGGCCGTCCTTTACAGATCACCGAACTCCCAATGCCATCACCAGTTATCTATGATGACACGCGCCTACCCGCCTCCTATGCCAATTTTTATATTGCAAACGAGGTTGTCGTCGTGCCTACTTTTAACGACGTAAATGACCAACGTGCTTTGGATATCATACAATCGTGCTTTCCTACACGCAAAGTAATTGGCATCGATTCGGTTGATATTATTTGGGGCTTAGGCAGCTTCCATTGCTTAAGCCAACAGGAGCCCGCTGTGTAATGATTGCTTCCAAACAGTCGGCGTCGGAAACCGTGAATACAAAGGAAAGAAAACAAGTACCCTATTGCATTCACCGCACGCTTTCGCGCTATCCTTAGCTTTTTTACTTTAATTTGAACGATCTCCATGTAAGCCCTGTTCTTAAAAAAAGAATTGCTATGCAGATACAGGAACTAAACATCAATGACACCATCGTCAGCCAGGAAGACAAAACGCCAGTAGTAACATTCAATATCGATATTTCGATTCTTTGCGATACGACGCTGGACGAATTTACGGTTAATGGGAAACTAGACACCACTTCATTGAAGGATGCCGCCTTACGTTTCTTCAGTCAAAAGATCCAACAAAAGGATCTGGATTCGGATCTGTAGATCTTATAAATAGCGTATACAGCAAGGGTACAGATCGATCCAGCAGGCCTGAGCATCAAGCAGAAATTTGCTTTTAACAAAATTTTGTTTGTGAATGATGCTTTAATTATGACAACAAAACCTGATTTAAATTGTTGTATGGTGGCAGGTATGTACGGAGCAATCGCGGATCGGGATTTATTTGAGAATTTGCGAATATCGCTAAACGTATTGAAGCGCTGAAATTTATTTTGAAGACATCGTTATGAAAAAGCTCTTATTTGTCATTTTAATTGTTGGTCTCCTTGGAACAATCGCGTGGATGTTGTTGGTAAAATACGATGGAAGTCCCCGTTCAGAAACTAGTCATCAACTATTGGTGGACCGTATTGAGGCAATGGGCAAATTAGAGCTCGTAAAATATAAATTAAGCGACGTGGTAGAACATAAAACGATCAGCACTTTCTTACCGGATGCTAGCGTTCTACTTATTGTGAAAGCTGACGCAGTTGGTTGCATTGATCTTACCAAATTAAACCCTGATAAAATTTCGGTTCAAGGAGACTCCGTTTCTCTACAGCTTCCGTCGCCAGAGATATGCTACATAAAAATAGATCATTCAGGCTCAAGGGTCTACGATACGAAGATGGCTTTCTTCCGGGAAGCAGCATTAGTTGATGAAGCCTTTAAAAGCGCGGAACGACAGGTAGAAAAAGAGGTAGCCAAATCAGACATATTGCTACAGACAAAGAACAATGCTATGCACGTTTTTCGCCCATTGTTAGAGGGATTAGGTTTTAAACGCATAAACCTTACATTCGAGTAAGCATCTCCTGCGTAAAGTCTTATCTTGTGTTCGATTTATTGAACTAAAATTTAGATAAGCTTGTCAGCAGAAACGTTAACAATACAAAAGCAACATTTCCTTATACTGGATGGCTTGCGTGGCATTGCCGCCATGGTCATCGTTCTCTTCCACTTCATGGAGTGGCTGATTACCGATTTTAAGGAAAACTTTGTAGGACACGGCTTTCTCGCCGTAGACTTCTTTTTTTGTCTATCCGGATTTGTAATTGCCTATGCTTACGATGACCGTATAAAGCACATTGGATTAAAAAAATTCTTTATTGGGCGTTTGATACGCCTACACCCGTTGGTGCTGATAGGCTCCATATTAGGATTGGTAGGACTTCTTGTTACACCATTTTCCAAAGGGGAAGATTACAGCTTTCTTCAGCTTCTGACGCTCTTTGCCTCATCCATTTTATTGATCCCCTATCCGGTATTGCCGGAACGTGCCTTCAACCTCTTTAGTCTAAACGCACCTGCATGGACACTTTTTTGGGAATATATTGCCAACGTCGCCTATGCACTATTCCTTTTCAAAATAAAGAAAAATATCCTTCTCATACTCACCGTATCTTTTGCAATCTATCTCTTTTACCTAAGCCATAGCTACGGAAACCTCTCGGGAGGATGGAGTAAGGATAACTGGGAAGTAGGTGGAATTAGACTAGGCTATTCGTTCTGTGCAGGTCTTTTACTTTACCGAAATCGTTGTATTATAAAAAACAATTTAGGATTTGTGGGACTTACGATCTTGTTACTAGCGGCACTTTTCATGCCCTTTTACACGTTTAACTGGCTCTTCGAATCTATCGTTGTCATCCTGTATTTCCCTTTTCTGATTGCTTTAGGTGCCGGGGCATCGCTGAGCAATCCTTTAGAAAAGATATGCCGCTTTTTAGGAAATCTATCTTACCCCTTGTACATGACGCACTATTGCGTTATTTGGGCTTTTGGAGCGTACCTACAAAGCCCTTCTTTTTATCAAGGCACCGTTAGTTACGTCATCGCGGTAGGTTTTTTACTATTGATAGCATTTGGCTATATCGTAATGCGTTTTATAGACAAGCCTATAAGAAAAAAAATGGCAAACATGCTATGGAAAACGAATATCAAAGATTAATATCGCTGGTATTTAACCACCTGCGTTATAGTAAGACGTTAGTAACCACATACTAAAACCGATCCTTTTTCGTTTGAATAGCAGTTCGTAATTTCATAATAATTTATTAATTAGTTTGATAAAAATCCTGATGTTCCTAGCATCAGGATTTTTGATTGATAGGTTGCTGCAGCGCCTTCAAGAGCTGCGTAGCGATATGGAGGAAGATATTTCGACACCCCCGGTTTCTCTTATTGGAGACTAGGATCTGCAAACGTATTTCCGGCATTGATATCACCTGTATCATAACCTTTTTTGAACCAATATGCCCGTTGTTCTGACGTGCCGTGTGTGAAGGATTCTGGATTTGATCGACCGTAGGCCTGTTCTTGCAAATGATCGTCACCGACTGCCGCGGCGGCTTGCATGCCGGATAAGATATCATCGTAGTTGAGCTCTACGTCACTATATTGACCTGCATAATGAGCCCACACGCCAGCATAAAAGTCAGCCTGTAGTTCCGTCATGACGGAAATTTTATTGTAGGCACGCTCGTCTAACTTCGCACGCATGGCATTTGTTTTGTCGAGCAGCCCTAACACATGCTGAATATGATGTCCCACTTCATGTGCAATCACATAAGCCAGTGCAAATTCTCCTTTGGCACCATATTTCTGTTGCAGCTCTTCGTTGAAGGAAAGATCCAGATAGATTCGTTGATCTGCGGGGCAATAAAAAGGGCCAAAGCTGGACTTTCCAACACCACAACCTGCGGTTTCGACAGCTCCATTATAAACCGCAAGTCTAAGTTTGGGATAGTCGCGCCGCAAATCTGCTTGGAATACATTCCCCCACACGTCCTCCGTACTGGCAAGCACAACATCTGCGAAGTTAATTAACTTGTCCTCTACTTCGGAAGATTCGTAAGGCTCATTCGATGTGCTAACCTCGGATTGTTGCTGCAGTTGTTCAAGAATCTGTGTGGGATCACCGCCCATAAACAAGCTAATGATCACAATCACAACAGCACCAATTCCGCCGAACGCAAACTTCTTCCCGCCGCTCATGCCGCGCCTGTCTTCTATATTTCCGCTTCTACGGCCTCCTTGCCATTTCATAATTTCATTTTTGTTATCCACCGCAAAATGTCGGCCAAATATCTTCTATTAATTTTGTATTTTCGCCAACAAAATACCGGTATCATGTCGATTGAAAAGCAACTTATAGAACGAAGCAACAGCAGCTGTGAATTATGTTCGCACAATAACAATTTAAGCGTCTACACCGTTCCTCCGCATGATCAACAAACGATAGAAACTAGCGTCTATGTGTGTCAAACCTGTTTGGATCAAATTGAAAAAAAGGAACAGCTGAACGCCAGTCATTGGCGACCACTATCGGAAAGCATGTGGTCTGCATTTCCTGCTGTACAGGTGCTTGCTTGGCGTATGTTGAGTCGTATGCGACAAGAAGCTTGGGCAGCAGACAATTTAGATATGCTGTATCTTGATGATGAAACCCTTGCTTGGGCGAAGAAGACCGGTGATCATGAACAAGATGGGACAGTGGAATTTCATCAAGACGTTAACAATACAAGGCTGTACGACGGGGACACGGTAGTCCTCATCAAAACATTGGATGTAAAAGGATCAACCCTGTCTGCAAAACTCGGCACCGTTGTTAAAAATATTCGCCTTGTGGCGGATAATGTGGCGCAAATCGAAGGAAAAATAGATGGCCAAACGATAATCATCTTAACAAAATATCTACGCAAAGGTTAATCAAATGCGGTTTATGGCAGGGAGCTTAATTATCTAGGCTCCATTGAAAATAGGCCGCCTCAGCTACGAAATTTTCATTGCGGTATACAAATTTGAAATCTAGATAATCATCGGCGCACCCACTGATATCAGAACAGCAATATTGGCGACTAATTCGAAAATGTAATCTAAAACTCCCCTTACCTGTCGACTCATCATAACGAAACTTGAGCAAGTGTAAGTCTGTAAGCACTGGGCCACCGTCTCGATCCTTCAACTGTTCAACGACATGATCGCTGATCTGCCGTACATTTTCTTTGGAAAGAATAGCCAGCAAGTTTGAAGGTTGCGCAAGTAATCGCACAAACAATGTATTTGCTATCGGAATCTCCAGTCTAACTATAGCGTTTATACTCATGTTGCAATATTTTTTCGAATAATCTGGCCGATGGAAAGCACTGATGAATGACAGCATCCATTGCCTTCGGTTCAACGGATAGATAAAGGCAGCAGGCTCGAAACACGCAATATTCGATCTGCTCCATAGAAGAGCGTACTAATCCTTTGTCGAAGGTTATCTTTTTTTTCGTATGAGAAACACTAAACGGGCGATGTTCATTTTTACGGAATGTTGCATCAGGTAATATACAACTAAAAAAATCTTCCCATTTTCCCATCAGCTCGATAACCTTTTGGCGCAAGAGTTCTTGCTCAAGAACATGTAACTGCCCTGTTCCAGATTTAAATCGAGAAGCGTGAACATAAATCGCTCCGTTTTTTATGTAGCAACTCTTCGAACGCCATTGCGGCACCAGCGCCCAAGGCCTACCAAAAACATGTAGCTGCAAAGGCGGCACGTGGGGAGCCGATTTAATCTTTTCCTGTAATAAATTCCGTATGGACCAAATCGCTTCAGCTTGCGATAAGCCTGCAGGAATATATACAATCTTAGCATCCTCATCCCATCGCAAAATCTCTATTGTCCCCGACTCTCGCAACCGAACCTCAATATTATGGTTATCCAGCTCCCAATACATAGGGCAAAATACGCAAAATCCACGACTTATGTTACGCAATCGTTACGGTTTTTTAAGTCAACTTTTGTTAAATTTGCGAAGATAAACTAAATAACAATATATGAAAAAAATTCTTGCTATGACAGCCATCGTGGCTATGTCGGGAGGATTCGCTTTTTCACAGTCCCATCAAGCGATTAACTTATCCTATATGGATAATCAGGTCCGTCCCCAAGATGACTTTTACAACTATGTAAATGGAAATTGGATGAAAACGGTAGAAATTCCGTCAGACAAGGCGCGCTGGGGCTCGTTCGATGAGCTACGTGAACATACGGATGTTGCGGTACTTAAAATTTTGAAAGAATCGCTCAGCACAAATTTCGAAAAAGGCTCGGACGGGCAAAAAATAGCCGATCTGTATAAGTCATATGTAGATTTCGAAACACGGAACAAGCTGGGCATTTCTCCGATTAAGCCTTATCTGGCAAAAATAGATGCGATTAAAGATATCAAAGGCTTATACAAATACCTGTTGGAAGTAGGTCCTGAGCGAGGAAATCCCTTTTTCAGCGCATATGTATCTGCGCACATGAAAAACAGCGATATCAACGCTGTTTATCTTGGTGGCGGCGGATTGGGACTCGGTCGATCATACTACCAAAAAGTAGACGAGAAAAACACCGAGACGCTGGCGCAATATGCACAGTTTATATCGACTTTATACAGCAAAGTAGACCAACGCACGCGCGATCTTAAAGGACCGAAAGTGCTGGCCTTTGAGAAGGAAATCGCATCTTACCTAAAGACAATTGAAGAGTCGCGCGACGCCCAAAAACGCTACAATCCAGTTGCCGTAGCCGATCTTGGTAAGATGGTAAAAAATGTAGACATCGCAGGTTACATCAAGCAATTGGGATTCACTGCAGACACGGTGATTATTGGCGAGCTTAAGTACTACCAAAATTTGGACAAGATAGTGAACCAAGAAAACCTTCCGGTTATCAAAGAATATCTGAAGTTCAATGTTATGAACGACGCAACGGGATACCTAACCAAAGAACTGGATGAATTGTCGTTTGATTTTTATGGCAGAAAGCTACGCGGTCAAAAAGAACAACGTGAATTGGAAAAACGCGGACTAGAGTTTGTGAATGGAACCGTCGGCGAACTTTTAGGCAAGCTTTACGTGAAGGAAAATTTCCCACCAGAAGCGAAAGCAGCCTGTGAGGAAATGGTGCAGTACCTCGTAAAATCCTTTAACATGCACATCCAAAGCTTGGACTGGATGTCGGATGAAACCAAGGTCAAAGCCTTGGAGAAGCTCGCTAAATTTAAAGTAAAGATTGGCTATACAGATAAATGGAAAGACTATTCCAAGCTAGCTGTCGGCAGTTCCTTGTTCGACAACATTAAAGGGATCAGTCGTTGGAGCTTCCAAGAAAATTTAGCAAAACAAGGAAAACCAGTAGATAAAACCGAATGGGGTATGACACCACAAACGGTAAATGCTTATTACAGTCCGCTGTTCAACGAGATCGTGTTTCCTGCAGCAATATTGCAAGTGCCGTTTTACGATTACAAAGCAGACGCTGCGGTAAATTTTGGCGGCATCGGAGCGGTAATTGGCCACGAGCTTTCACACGGATTTGACGATTCAGGTTCGCAGTACGATGGGAATGGCAACTTGAACAATTGGTGGACTGAGGCAGACAAAGAGAAGTTTGAGGCGGCTACGGACGCTTTAGTAGCCCAGTTTGAATCGTATGAACCCGTACCAGGTGTCTTTGTCAACGGCCGCTTTACGTTGGGGGAAAATATTGGTGACCTTGGCGGATCGTCCGTCGCGTTTGATGCGCTTAAAATGTACCTGAAAGACAAAGGCAATCCCGGTCTTATTGACGGCTTTACGCCGGAGCAACGTTTCTTCCTCTCTTGGGCAACCATATGGAGAACGAAAACGACAGACGAATTTGTCGTCAACCAAGTTAAGACCGATCCCCACTCCCCTGCGCAATATCGTGCATTCGCACCCATCATTAATTTGGATGCTTTCCACGAAGCTTTCAAAACAAAACCAGGCGATAAACTCTACAAAGCAAAACAAGATCGAATCAAGATTTGGTAGCGTGACAAAACTGCAAAGCCGGCTCATATGTAGCCGGCTTTATTATTTAATTAGCGTACTTGCGTTGCCGCTAGGCATGTATATACGAAATTGGAAAATTTCTCACATGGCGGTTCCAATATCGATACTTTTTGATACATTTAGGCCATGAATACAAGTAATGTAATACAGGAAAACAAATTTCTCGCATGGTAATAATAAACAATTTTGAAGAATACAAATCGCATGAGGGGAAAGCACTTGGCGAATCAGATTGGCATATCATTGATCAAGCGCAAATCAATAAGTTTGCTGATGCTACCTTAGATCATCAATGGATACATGTAGACAAGGAAAAAGCTGAAAAAGACGGACCGTTCAAATCCACTATTGCACACGGTTATTTGACCTTGTCGTTAATACCTTACCTGTGGAAACAAATAGCTGATGTTCGCAATGTAAAGATGGAAATAAACTACGGGATAGAAAATCTTAAATTTGGACAACCCGTCTTAGTGAACAACGAAGTACAGCTTCGGGCAAAAGTGAAATCCATATTAAATCTTCGTGGTGTAGTCAAAGCGACAATAGAAGCGACTTTGGTCATTAAGGATAATGCGAAGCCAGCGTACGTCGGTGACGTCGTTTTTCTTTACCATTTCGCGTAATTACCTTATCAAAAACGTCTACAAGCTTCAGCATCGATAGAACAACGCTTCTTCGTATACTTAGGACGGTAAACATTGTTCTATCGATATCAATTTGACCGTTTTTAAACGATCAAAATCCCACTACTAACATTCGTAAAATTCGATAGGTAGCCCATCCGGATCCGCGGTAAAAAAAAACCTTTTACCGGTCTGCTTGTCCCGACGTATGGGTTCGCAAACCACTCCGCGACCAGTCAGTATGTTAACTGTCTCGGAAACGTCATCTACGGTGAAAGCCAAATGGCGGAGTCCTACAGCTTCAGGATAAGATAATCGTGATGGTGGTGATGGAAAGGAGAATAACTCGATAATATATCGACCCTCCAATGCTAAATCTGCTTTATACGATTGACGATCCGGCCGATACGTTTCCGATAGCAACGCTAAACCAAGAATATCCCTGTAGAAGGCGATCGATTTTTTGTAATCGCTGCAGATGATCGCAATATGATGCACAGCTTTCAACGATAGCGACATACGAAATTTATAGGAGTTGAAAAATATCTGTCACGCCCAAAATTCTGCGTGACGTAAACCCTTCTGCATACCGAACTTGAATACTGCGCCCAAATTCGGATGCGCGGCCTTTCGTGGATTCCATAAAATCCGGATTAGAAATATAGGTCATTGGCTCGGTATCGCCCTCACTTGCATTAAACTGGGTACCATAAGCCAAAATAGATTTCTCCTTGATCGACCAAAACGGGGTGATGTCAATGAGTATATCCGGTTGTATATACTTGTCTTGTACCAGCTGAAGTTGCAGACGAGGCCTAAAGGCTTCCTGTACCTGTCCATCCAAGGCGGTTTCTATTCGACGCAAACCACTTAAAAAAAGCGCGTCGTTCACCAGTTTACTGGCACGGCCATGGTCCGGATGGCGATCTTCCAACGCATTGGTAATGACGATCTCCGGTTGATATTTACGTATGGCCCGGATAACGGATAGTTGGTTTTCTTCATCATTCATAAAAAAACCGTCTCGAAGGTTAAGATTTTCACGAACGTGAACACCTAATATTTCCGCCGCGAGGGCCGCCTCTTTCTTTCGCGTTTCCGCAGTTCCACGCGTCCCCAGTTCACCCCGCGTCAAATCTACGATACCGACCCACTTACCAGCCGCCACATATTTTGCAATGGTCCCCGCTGCGCCAAGCTCAGCGTCATCGGGATGAACCGTTATAACCATAAGATCCAACTTCATAAAAGTTCCTTTAAGGCGCAAATATAAAAGTTTAAACGTTTATTGTTCCGCAATCAATTGTTCTATTTTTGTCATAACGCGGGGGGATTGTGGATGAGTAAAGCTAAAAAAGTAATCACTAACCCTTCCCTGCTTATCGATCAAGTATTTATGGAAATTCCAATACGGACGAACGCCCATCGTCCCATTCAGCGATTTGTCGGATAAAAATTTATAGAGCGGGTCGCAATATTTACCAACGACATGTATCCGTTTAAAAACTGGAAAAGTCACCTGCTCATGTATACGACAGAACGTTTCCAGCTGCAAACCTGTCATCGGTTCCTGTTGTCGAAAGTCATTGGATGGAAAGGCCAATATTTCGAAACCGCGATCTTTGTAAGATTGATACAGCTTTTCTAGTCCTTGGAATTGTTTGGTAAAAAAACAGCGGCTGGCGGTATTCACAATAAGCAAAACCTTGCCAGAAAAATCTCGCAACGACTTTTTTTCGCCGTTGAACTGTAAGCCATTAAAGTCATAGACCGTTTGCATATCTCCTCCTTGGTTTATTTTACTGTATTGGTGATAAGTAGGGCATACTGCGCACCTATTGATTTATTAGTTAGCAGCCGGTATATCTATATCGTAGCTCCTTCAAGATCTGTGAAGACGACACACTCGCTGCGACCGCGCTAGTAGTTGTAAAGATTTTTCACGGGTCTTACGCGTTCATAGCCGCGAATAATATTTTCTATTTCAAAATCCTCTTGTGGATCGTACACCGATTTGAGATTATGTCCGAATACTTTTGCAACACCTTGATAGAAAAAAGCAGACAAGCTACCTTTCATTTCCTTAACCAGCTCGTAACTCGTATTACCAGTCTGTCGTTGCACAAGCTTAATCAAGATCTGTCCTTGCGAAACACTGAGGTTTTTTATTTCTGCATTGAACTTATTCTTTATTTCCTGTTCGCACGCTTTGATCAATCGATTTTCCTCCCGTTTGGAAGATACCATCGCTAGCTCCCTATCGAGCTGTTCGTACCGCTTCTGCGCATAAATAGCGTACGGTAAAACCCGAAGCACGTTCCTTTCCAGACGGAGATAGCGCTGTCTATCTTCTTCGGTCTTAAATGTCCGTCTCGCAACTACGACAACATCCTGAATGGGAAACCAAGGAAGCACCTCACCAGACGCTAATTTCGTAGTCATATATTGCTGCAAAACCTCCCCTTCTCCATCCCCATAATGCGGAACCTGCAGCGCTTGGCTCTTGCCTTTTTCCGGCAGGAACATTAGCAAAAAGCCCAACACTAGAATCCTCGTCATCATGAAATGGAAAATTACGTTTTTTTATATCTGTGAAATATTTGCTATATTTATATATTGTTTCCAACCGTTAGTAGACCTCCGGGAAAACGATAATAAAATTACAAACAAAAATATTTAAAAGCAACTTTTTTCAGCGTGTTTATGGAAGATTATGTGATTGACATTGAAGCAGAAAACAAGGAAATTAGGAAGAGATACCGCGCTTTACTTCGCGCTTGCAAACCAACCTTACAGCGTGGAGACAAACAAGAAATTCGAAAGGCTTTTGACTTGGCCTTAGAGAGTCACAAGGAGATGCGACGCAAGTCTGGCGAACCATACATTTATCACCCCATTGCTGTAGCACAAATTGCTGCGGAAGAAATTGGATTGGGAACAACTTCTATTGTTTGCGCCCTCCTACACGATGTCGTGGAGGATACTTCGGTAACCTTGCTAGATATTGAAACGCAATTTGGAAAAAAAGTCGCCCGCATTATAGACGGGCTCACCAAAATATCCGGAATCTTTGATCCGAACAGCTCCATGCAGGCAGAGAATTTTCGCAAGATGCTGCTTACATTGGCTGATGACGTCCGCGTCATTCTGATCAAATTGGCGGATCGGCTGCATAACATGCGAACGATGGAATTTATGGCGCGCCATAAGCAGCTGAAAATCGCATCAGAGACCAGTTATCTTTATGCCCCATTAGCACATCGGCTCGGCCTGTATGCCATCAAATCGGAATTGGAAGATCTTTCCATGAAGTATACCGATCCTGACACGTACAAGTTTATAGCACGCAAGTTAAATGAAAAAAAGGCCGAGCGGGAAAAGTTTGTCTCCGACTTTATAGGCCCTGTAAAAGACATACTAGAAGAGCAAGGTATAAAAGCGCAGGTTTTTGGCAGGCCAAAATCTATCTTTTCTATCTGGAACAAGATGCGAAAAAAATCAATCCCCTTCGAAGAGGTATATGATTTATTTGCGATTCGGGTCATCATAGATACGTCGACAGAGCGAGAAAAAACCGAATGTTGGAAAGTATACTCTATCATTACCGACCTATATCGACCAAATCCGGATCGATTGCGGGACTGGGTTTCATCGCCAAAAGGCAATGGTTACGAATCTTTACATACCACCGTCATGGGTCCTAGAGGCCAATGGGTAGAGGTGCAGATCCGTACCAAACGTATGAATGAGATTGCGGAAAAAGGCTTTGCTGCACATTGGAAATATAAGGAATCTAATTCCGATAGTGGTTTGGATCAATGGATACAGAAGGTGCGGAATATGTTAAGCAATTCGGAACAGAATGCTTTGGACTTTGTGGACGACTTTAAGATGAATTTGTTTTCGGACGAGATATTTATCTTTACGCCGAAAGGCACGCTCGTACAACTGCCCAACGGGGCGACAGCACTGGACTTCGCCTTTGAGATACACTCCGATATCGGCGCCACCTGTATCGGGGCCAAGGTAAACCATAAACTGGTACCGTTGAGCCATCCTTTGCAAAACGGGGATCAGGTGGAAATCATAACGTCGAGCAAACAGTCTCCAAAAGAAGATTGGCTGAATTTTGTGGTAACCGCCAAAGCCAAGTCCAAGATCCGATCTTCGTTAAAAGAGGAGAAAAGACGTGTTGCTGAGGACGGTAAAGAGATTCTCGAACGGAAGTTAAAATCGTTGAAAATCACGTACAACACAGATAATATCAACAAAATCGCAAACTATTTTAAATACCCAAGCTCACAAGAACTTTTTTACAATGTCGCAAAAGGTAATATAGACGTTAAGAATCTGCGCGAGTATGCAGCAAGTGAAAAATCGCCGGAGCATACGCACAACCAGTTCAATTCGCATATCTCTGGTCTCGTTGAAAAAATAAATAAAAAAGATGTAGATACCATTTTGATTGGAGATGATTATCAGCAAGTGGATTATACATTGGCCCCCTGTTGCAACCCTATTCCTGGTGATGATATATTTGGTTTTCTGACGGTAAATGATGGTATCAAGATACACCGGACTAGCTGCCCAAATGCTTCGAAACTCATGGCAAACTATGGGTATCGCATTTTGAAAGCAAAGTGGGCATCCTCGCAGGCGCAGGTTGCCTTTCTAACCGGCCTGCGTATCGTGGGGATTGACGATGTTGGCTTGGTTAACAAAATAACCAACGTGATTTCACAAGAGTTCAATGTCAACATTCGATCTTTGTCCATCACGAGCAATGAGGGAATTTTTGAGGGAAATATCATGGTTTTTGTAAACGATACCGAACAATTGGAAAGTTTGATGAAGAACTTGAAGGAAATCAGTGGCATAACGGGTGTGAGTCGTTATGATGCAGATCTATAATCTTTCGAATGTCATCATTATTAAAACCATCGTTTTTTACAGGAGAAAATGATAAATTTGTAAGGGATTTTAAACAGAAGTATGAATCAAGCCGAAAACTACCAAACGGTAAAGAAAATTTTCGAAGCTTACTTAGAGAACAAAAATCTAAGAAAGACGCCGGAACGTTATGCGATTTTAGAGGAGATATATTCTCGTTCAGACCACTTCGATGTGGAGTCTCTTTACATCCATATGAAGAACAAGAAATATAGGGTTAGCCGCGCAACGGTCTACAATACTTTGGAGTTGCTAGTTTCATGTGATCTTGTGACGAAACACCAATTCGGGCGGAATATGGCGCAATTTGAAAAATCTTACGGCTTCAAACAGCATGATCATGTTATCTGCATCGAATGCAACAAGGTTGTTGAATTTTGCGACCCTCGCATCAACCAAATTCAAAGTTTGATGGGCGACCTGCTAAAGTTTGATATCAAGCATCACTCGCTGAATCTTTATGGGGTTTGTGAAGACTGTCAAAAGAAAAATGAGTTGGAAGCACCTGCTGGAAGCAAGGCCGCTGTAATTTCAAATTAATGCAGTAATCGCAGATTATTGTATTACCTTTGTTCAGGAAAGAGAGGCGGAGCCTTTTTTTTTCTGAACTTTTATATTTTAGGGAGAGTGGAAACTATCATTTAATTTTAAATCTCAATATATCCAATATTATGCAAGTTGATGTGCTTTTGGGCCTGCAATGGGGCGATGAAGGTAAAGGAAAGATTGTGGACGTTTTTTGTCCGAAATACGATTTGATCGCGCGCTTTCAAGGTGGTCCTAACGCCGGACACACATTAGAATTTGACAACAAGAAATTTGTCCTAAACACCATTCCATCTGGAATATTTAACGAGGGCACGCTCAACCTAATCGGCAACGGCGTGGTAATCGATCCAATCATCTTGAAAAGAGAATTGGACAACCTACGTGCGGCAGGTTTTGATCCTGTAGGTAAAGGCAAACTCGTTTTGGCAAGAAAAGCACACCTGATCCTTCCAACCCACCAGCTCTTGGATGCAGCATCGGAGTCAAAAATGGGTGCGGGAAAAATTGGCTCTACCTTGAAAGGAATTGGACCGACTTACATGGATAAAACCGGCAGAAACGGTCTACGTGTCGGTGATATCACCTTGGTGGATTTCAACGAACGTTACGAAAAACTGAAAGCGAAACATTTGGAGATTCTCTCCCACTACGGAGAAATTCCTGATTTCAGCGAGAAAGAAAATGCTTTTTTAGCAGCCATAGACTTTTTAAGAACCATTCCGCATGTTGATGCAGAACATTTGGTGAACAGTTATCTCAAAGAGGGTAAAAAGGTGCTTGCAGAAGGTGCACAGGGAACGTTGTTAGATGTTGATTTTGGATCCTATCCTTTTGTTACCTCGTCGAATACGACCACAGCAGGCGCCTGCACAGGTTTGGGAATTGCCCCCGGTAAAATTGGTGCGGTTTATGGAATTTTTAAAGCCTATGCGACACGCGTTGGAGGCGGCCCCTTCCCTACCGAGCTAAACGACGAAACAGGCGAAAAGCTACGCCAATTGGGTCACGAATTTGGAGCTACCACGGGACGTGCCAGACGTACCGGATGGATCGACATCCCGGCGTTGAAATACGCAATCATGTTAAATGGCGTTACCGAATTGATTATGATGAAGGCTGATGTATTGGACAGCTTCGAAAAAATCTATGTGTGTACACACTACAAATATAATGGTGAGGTAATCGATTACATGCCTTACGAAATCATCACCAACACGGCGGAGCCTATTTTGGAAGAGGTTGAAGGATGGAACCAAGATATTACCGGCATTCGTTCAACAGCTGAAATACCAGCCGCGCTCAGCAATTATATAGCTTACTTGGAAAAAGCGCTGGAGGTGCCTATCAAATACTTATCTGTTGGTCCAGATCGTGTCCAAACGATAACATTGTAAGCAAAGTATGGCAAAAGCCATTTTTGAGGTTGATGTTGTATTGTTCAAGAAGAAAGCGCTCCATTGGTGCCAGCAGTTTTCGGAATGTTGCTTCTTGGAATCAAACGGATACGCAGATGAATACCATAAGATAGACGCGCTATTAGCCGTACAGGCAGTAGATTGCTATCGCGCAGACGGTGTTAACGATAGCTTCCTTGCATTAGAAGATTTTAGAACCAAGCATACGCTATCGTGGATGCTTGGTTTTTTTAGTTATGATCTGGGGAACGAAGTAGAGCAACTCTCACCCCGTCTGAACGGTGAAATGGTTTTTCCGGCACTCTATTTTTTTGTACCCGCAACAATCGTTCGCTTCATAGGGGCAACTGTAGAAATTGAATCCGAAAATCCCGAATACATATTTCAGTGTATAATTTCTACGGCCATTCCAACACAGGTAGATCTACCGAAGCGCGGTGACATCCGCGTGCAAAAACTTTTTTCAAAACGAGACTATCTCCATGCGTTCGAGAACATGCAGCAGCATATCCGACGTGGAGATATTTATGAAGTCAATCTTTGCCAAGAATTTTATGCGGAATCCGCGGTTATAGACCCTTTATCGGTGTATGAAAAACTAAATAGCATATCACCGATGCCATTTTCTTGCTTTTTTAAACTAAACGATCAATATGTTCTATGTGCTTCGCCTGAACGGTTTTTGGCCAAAAGAAAAGATTTATTGATTTCGCAACCCATCAAAGGGACAGCGCCGCGTGGCAAAACACCTCAGGAAGACCATGATATCATAAACGCATTACAGCAAAATCCAAAAGAAATCGCAGAAAACGTAATGATTGTCGATTTGGTGCGTAATGATCTGACGCGTAGTGCAAAAGCGGGCACTGTCGATGCTTCGCGCAAGTTGGCGGTACATACCTTCCAGCAGGTCCACCAGCTCATATCCACTGTAACGTGCACGAAAGCTACTACAGTATCCGACGTACAAGCGATCAAAAATACTTTTCCAGCGGGATCTATGACAGGCGCTCCCAAAATAAGTGCCATGCAACTATGCGAAAAATACGAAGGAAGCCGTCGCGGCATTTATGCCGGTGCTATCGGCTATTTTGCTCCCGATGGTGATTTTGATCTAAATGTAGTTATCCGTTCTATTTTGTACGACATGAAAAAGGGAAGACTATCATTTCATACAGGAGGTGCCATTACTTTGCATGCGGAAGCAGAAAAAGAGTATGAGGAGTGTTTATTGAAGGCCTCGGCTATTTTGACAACCTTGTCCGCGCATTTAGATTAGCCTGCGCACCGAAAACTGCAACAAACACCTGAAGGCAATTATACTAATCAAAATTTAGCAGAAAACACATATCTTTGAGGCATGCGTGTTCCCTTTATCGACATACATACCCATTGTACGGTGGAAAGTACAGCCCAAGAGTTCTCCTTGCCTAATATTATTATCGCTAAAAATTACCTTTACCCACTCCCTTGTTCGCTGGGCATACACCCTTGGTATATTGACTCCTCACCTACGGCTCAACTTGATGCATTACACGATCATGGAAGAAAAGATTCAGTTCTTGCGATTGGCGAATGTGGCTTGGATAAAGTATGCGACACCCCGTGGATTTTGCAGGAAGAGGTATTCCGAAAACAAATTGCATTTGCAAATTCAGTTGGTAAGCCCTTAATTGTTCATTGTGTTCGGGCTCACCAAGAATGTTTTCGTATTTTACGGGAAGAAAAAGTGCAAGTACCCGTTATTTTTCATGGCTTTGAAAAACATCCTAACTTGGCTCAAGAGATTTACCAGCTTGGATACTACATCAGTTTAGGTACATCCATTCTCGCTGGCAAAAAGAATGATTTGGTGCGTCAAGCGTTATTGGACAGGATATTCTTAGAAACCGACAATAAATCTACTAAAATAGTAGATATTTATAAGTATTTTTGCGCCGTTCGTGAGATTGACTTAGATCAATTTAAGGAACAGATATATAAAAACTTTACACATATATTTAATTATCAACTAGGAGCATGAAAGATTTATCGTGGTTGTCACGAACAGAAGCGCTAACGGGCCGGGAGGCTTTGGAAAAATTGGCGCACACACATGTGATGGTTTTGGGTTTAGGAGGTGTTGGATCATTTGCTGCCGAATTCATTTGCCGTGCTGGCGTTGGGAAGATGACGATTATCGATGGTGACACGGTAGATCCATCAAACCGAAACCGGCAACTGCCCGCACTGGCGACAAATCACGGAGTTGCAAAGGCGGAAATAATGCGCGAGCGTCTTTTGTCAATAAATCCCGAACTGAAGTTACATGTAGTCCAAGATTTTATTATTCCCGAAAAGATACCTGATTTGTTGGCCCTGGAACCAGACTATTGTGTAGAGGCAATAGATAGTATTACGCCAAAATTGTTCTTCATCCGTCGCGCGCTAGAGGCAAACGTTCCCTTCGTGAGCTCGATGGGTGCTGGAGGGAAAGTTGACCCGACAAAAATACGTATTGCAGACATCAGTAAATCGTTCAACTGTAAGTTGGCGCAACATATCCGAAAAAAGCTACGGAAGCACGGCATCCGTGACGGCGTCAAGGTTGCTTTTTCCACTGAACTCCCAAATAAGGATTCGTTGTTGTACACAGATGGCAGCAACTTCAAAAAGTCGGCCTATGGCACAATGTCCTATTTGCCAGCCGCGTTCGGAGGAGCCATAGCATCTGTGGCAATCCGTGATTTAATCGGGTTAAAGATCAACTAGCAGGACGACGTATTTTCTGCGTCAAATCAACCTAATTTTTTCAGACACTCTGCAATTATACTAATTTAATTAGTATAATTGCAGAGTGAATAGACAGAAACATTTTGCGATCGTCGATATCGAGACGACTGGTAGTCATGCTGGAGGAAGTCGTATTACGGAAATAGCGATTTTGATTCATAATGGTAAAAAGGTTATTGACCGCTATCAATCACTGGTTAACCCCCAATGTGCGATTCCGCTGCATATCCAAAGCCTGACTGGCATCACGCCTGATATGGTGGAAGGTGCGCCAATCTTTGAAGATATTGCTGAAGATGTCTACCATCTGCTTCAGGGAAAAGTTTTCGTGGCGCATAATGTCAATTTTGACTATACGTTTTTGGTAAAGGAATTGAAACAAGCTGGATATGATTGGCAAGCTTCAAAATTGTGCACAGTACGCTTGTCGCGAAAGATTTTTCCGGGACATGCCTCCTATAGTTTAGGAACGATATGCAAACACTTCGGTATTCATATTGCCGGTAGACACCGCGCCATGGGGGATGCTGAGGCTACAGCAAAGCTGGTTGATCTGCTGTTGGCGAGCGATAAAGGGAACTATGTTGATGAGGGCTTGCGGAAGAACATCGAACATCGTTTACCTACACACCTATCTATCGAACAATTCAATAAAATGCCGGAGACTGTGGGCATCTACATATTTCGGGATAAAAAGGGAAAAATAATTTACGTTGGAAAGGCGGTAAATATAAAGAAGCGAGTGCTAAGCCATTTCAGTGGGGCGAACACCGGCCTACGACGGCAGCAGTTTATCAATGATATCTGTTCCATTGAATTTGAAGAATCAGGAACTGAATTAATGGCTTTGCTTATGGAATGCCAGTTGATTAAGAAGCACTGGCCAATTCACAATCGCGCGCTGAAGCGGTATGAACCAAAATATACGCTTATACGCTATCAAGATATACGCGGATATGATCGCCTAGCAGTCAGCAAGATTAATCCCCAAATGCAAAGTCTACGCTCTTTCGAGACAGTCGCAGAAGCCAACCTTTTTCTCAGCAAGCTTATGGAAACTTTCTCTTTGTCACCGGCTTTGTGTACATTTTTTTCACCGGCCACGCAAACACGTGAAGACCGGAAGATTGACTATGAACAGATTCCATCCCTGACGGAATACAGCGAAAAGATGAACAGGGTTTTCGACCACCTCGAAAACGCCAAACATTCATTTATTTTGTTTGATACCGGTCGCCATGATACCGAAAATAGCTACATTTATTATAAGGAAGATAAACTTTACGCATTTGGTTTTATAGAATCGATGGACAATTGGTCGACTGTCGAGGACATTGTTTCCTATCGCGACAAATGTATCAGTAATTTTTACATGCAACACATCGTCCTGCAATATGCGGCGCGTTTCCCGGAGAAGGTCAATCATCTACCTAAGCTTTTGGAAGTGTCTTAGCTTTGCTTCATTTGGATGTTTAGACGATACCATTAGGCGTCTAACCCAAAAGATTTTTCGTGCAGGTGACGCCAATACCGGCGAGGAACATGTTGGAGATGTAATTTCATA
This sequence comes from Sphingobacterium griseoflavum, assembly GCF_014653155.1. Taxonomy (GTDB): domain Bacteria; phylum Bacteroidota; class Bacteroidia; order Sphingobacteriales; family Sphingobacteriaceae; genus Sphingobacterium; species Sphingobacterium griseoflavum. The sequence goes on from NZ_BNAF01000010.1 coordinate 130,962, forward strand.
TTTTTTCGTTCTACAATATTGACCGACTTAAAGTATCGTTTCCATAGGTCTGCATAAAGCGGCTCATCAGCGGCGTAAAGATCCACGAGTGTACGGCTATTCGCCAAATTGCCTGGATCGGCAAAAGTAACCTCACTGGTCGTATGTTCGTCGTAATAAAGCCCGTAATGCCGTCGAATATCAAAAATTAGCCAACGTTGATCGGCGTATCTATCTTGGAAGTGCTTTCGAATAAGAGGCAGAACATTGAAGTCGGGTTCGATTAATGCAACAAAAAGTCCGTCTTGAAGTCGTTGAAAACGGGCAAAAGCCTTCATACGATGTCGTTCACGGGAAACTGATTTAACGATTTTCTTGAGCCGCAGCACTAAATCATGGCCAAAATTCAAACGTTCAGGCTGTTCAGACTGAAAGTAGTGGCGTGCTAATCGAATAATGAGCAGCGGTACGTCAGGAAGTTCGGAAAGGAAGGCATGCCAAAGTTCTAAGTAACCATTTCTTCCAATTTTCTCAATTAAACCCTTTTTGACCCGATCAGCTTTATCCTGTTGACTCACAACGTCATGTGCCGTTTGAAACATCCCTTTCTGTCTTGCGGCAGTATGGCTTAAGCTAAGGGGCATAATTTTATATTCAAACATCTCAAATATACTAGTCAGAATTCCCTCCCAAGTGCCATCAAAGTAAAGATCTACCTCCCGCATAACCTTAAAATAATTGTAACTGTTGCGTAGTGCTGCTTGTATACTTACTTTTTGACGAGTTCAAAATATAGCTCTTGATGAGATCTGCTCGTTTATCAGCATAAATTTGCAGGAAGCCTTTGCAACTTATAAAATACTTCGCTCTGTTGATTGCCACGCCGATTTTTCTTAGATGTTCGATATGCAGTGGGCCAAACTTACGTGCAGCGACAATTTTTTGTGCCGAACCGACGCCTATACCTGGCACACGGAGAATAAGCTGATAATCATCCTTATTAATATCGATAGGAAATCGATCCATATTCCGTAGTGCCCAGCTTAATTTTGGATCGATATCCAAATCCAGCAGCGGATGACTCTCATTTACAATCTCGTCCGCTTGGAAACCATAAAATCGCATAAGCCAATCGCTTTGATAAAGCCTGTTTTCTCGCGCCGTGGGTACTGCTGTTCCAATAGTTGGAAGGCGCTTATCATAGGAAATGGGTACATAACCAGAATAATAAACTCGCTTCATATTAAATTTATTATAAAAGTAATTTGCAGCCGTTATAATTTGCTGGTCTGATTCGCCACTGGCACCAATAATTAGCTGTGTACTCTGTCCTGCAGGCGCAAATTTAGGCGTGGTTTTGAACAGTTTGCCCTCTTCTTTCGTTTTAATAAGTTGATCTTTCAAATAGGTCATCGGACGGATCATATCTTTCCGATTTTTCTCTGGTGCCAACAATTTCAAGCCTGCATCAGTAGGAATTTCTAAATTGATACTCAGCCTATCTGCATATAAACCGGCCTCATGGATAAGCTCTGGAGATGCCGCTGGTATGGTCTTTAAGTGAATATAACCATTAAAATTGTGTTCTCTCCGCAGTTTTTTTGCAATTAATACCAAACGCTCCATCGTAAAATCCGCATCTTTAAAAATACCGGAACTTAAAAACAAGCCTTCTATATAATTTCGTCGATAAAAATTGATGGTTAAATCCACGACTTCCTGCACCGTGAATGCTGCTCGCTTTATATCGTTGCTTTTTCTAGATACACAATATGCACAATCATATATACAGTGATTGGTCAATAAAATCTTCAATAAAGACACACAACGGCCATCTTCTGTATAGGTATGACATATCCCTGCTCCGGTATTGCCTAAGCCATGATCTTTATTTTTACGATTGCTACCACTGGAACTGCAACTAACATCGTATTTTGCTGCATCTGCTAAAATTTCTAGTTTCTCTTTTATACGATCGCTCATCTCGCAAATATTTACCCAAAAATACTAATAATATTAGTATAATAGCAGGTTTTTTGCGATTTAGTTGCGATAAAGGGTATAAATCCCAAGACGCCCTTATAAAGTACCTACCACAATTTTTGCGAGCTTCTCGTAATCGAAATAACGTAGCGCGATATCCTGTACCTTGGCTGCCGTCATATTTTGAATGCAGGTGCTGTAATGTTCATAATAGTCATAATCCAAGTCAGAAAAGTAGATCGACTTAAATTTATCGGCATGGGAAAATATAGATTCTATACTTCCCAACATGGAACCTTGCATGTAATTTTTAACCAAATGAATTTCTTGATCTGTTGCCAACGTATTTCGTAACGTTGTGAACTCGTGCTCAATTTCCGTTAATGTGGCTTCCGTGGCCTCAACGGCTACTTCAGTCGCGATGGTGAAGAGTCCCGTATACTTCAAACTGGCGCAGGCTGATCCTATGCTGTACGTATAGCCTTTATCTTCCCGAATATTTCGCATCAAGCGCGATCCAAAGTAACCTCCGAAAAGCGTGTTGACAAATTGAAGCGCAGGATAATCAGGATGTGTACGGTTAATAGTGGGCATACCCAATCTAATGGCAGACTGTATGGCTTCAACCTTGTTCTCCACCAAAAGCTTGGGCTTGAAGGTGGGTAATTGAGGTATCGTAAACGCAATGCCATTCGCAGGTTGCTGCCATTCGCGTTCAAATAGCGTACGTACCTGTTCGATTACATCCGCTGTTATATTTCCCGAAAGAAGCAACGTGCAATTGCTGGCTTGAATCTGCCTTTTGTACAAGGCCATCAAATCCTCCCGGTTAAGCTGGTCGTAAGTTTTCAAGGTCGGCGTGACGCCATAACGTGTTGCACCGAAAAGATTGGTATAAAACAGACGTCTTGCAACGTAGTCATTCTTCTGCAACGATATCTGTAACGTTTGCTTGTTGTTGCGCACATAGGTTTCCAACTCGGCTTCCGGGAATATAGCGTTGTTTAACACGTCATGTAATACCGGTAAAACAGCACGCACGTGCTTGGTCAACGTATACAAACTGATGGCTGTATGATCGAAGCTGTATTCGGGCATCAAGTAACTTCCATAAAAGTCGATTTCTTCCGCTATTTGCGCGCTGGTTCTGCTTTGCGTCCCTTCTTTCATCATATGGCTCAAGCAGGTATTTAAAAGCGGATTTTCCTCAGCAGTGAAATGATTTTGAAAAATAAATTCTGCCTTTATTAACTCTTGATCCTTCGCTTGAAAAATAAAAACCTTTAGGCCGTTATCGAAAAGTATTGCCTCGGGTGCGATGAGCGACATACGCTGGATGTGATGTCGTTGTGGTGCTAAGCGTCTATTCAGCATGCGTTGTTTGTTTTGCGTGGTAAAGTAAGGTTGATGAATTTTCTGCACGAAAAATCTGATTAGCGATCCGTTTTAGATCATCGCTCGTTACGGCCAAATATTTATCGACTTCAAGATTATACAAATTTGCGTCGCCCAATGCTTCGTAGAAAGCCAGGTTCATGGCTTTATCTAAAATCGATAGTTCGGCAAATACCATCGTTGACTCGATTTTATTCTTCACCTTTTGCAATTCCATCTCGCCCACAACCTCGTTGCTTATGATATGCAGTTGGTTCCAAAGCAATGCTTCAGCATCGGCCAACGACACGTCCTGTAATGGTTTTCCTTCAATAACAAACAAATTGCTATCTATCGAACCCATTACATACGCGTTCACTTCGCTAAAAAACGGTTGGTCTTTCACCAATGCCCGATAGAGCCGGGATGAACTTCCGCGTGATAAGATATCGGATAATAAATCCATAACTGGATAGTCGGGATGCAAACGGTCCACGCCATGAAAAGCGAGGTATAAGCTATCCACGGGCACGTCAGCCACCACTATCTCCCGGCGGGGCTCCAACTGTTGCGGCTCTTGAGGGAGATTTCTTGGTCGACGCGGCTTTGACGGAATATTTCCAAACCACTTCTCGGCCAGGGATTTTATTCGATCCGCATGCACAGCACCCGTCACCACCATAATAGCGTTATTTGGTACATAATGTTGTTCGAAAAATGCCTTAACATCTTCCATAGAAGCATGCTCGATGTGACTAATGGATTTACCGATTGTAGCCCAATTGTATGGATGCACCTTATAGGCCAACGGCCTCAATTTCAACCAAACATCTCCGTAGGGTTGGTTTAGATAGCGTTGCTTAAACTCTTCAATGACTACACTTCGCTGTACTTCCAAGCTTTGCTCGCTAAAGGCTAAACTGAGCATGCGATCACTCTCCAACCAAAACGCGGTTTCCAAATTCTCTGCCGGTAGGGTGATATAATAGTTGGTAATATCGTTGCTGGTAAATGCATTATTTTCGCCACCAACTTCTTGCAAAGGTGCATCAAAATTTGGAATGTTTATGGAGCCTCCGAACATCAGGTGTTCAAATAGATGCGCGAAACCAGTCTTGTCTGGCGATTCGTCGCGAGCGCCTACATTGTAAAGCATGTTCAAGCAGGCCATTGCGGTTGTTGGATCTTCATGTACAATAACGCGTAAACCGTTATCAAGCGTAAATCGTGTGTAATCTATCATGAAAAGCTTAGGATTGAAATAGTTAGGTTATCCAATTGATGTCTTTTTTCAGCAAAGAAAGGGTTTTCTCCTCCAACGAATTCGGTCGTGGTTTGAAATCGTAGGCCCAATTTGCCTGCGCGGGCAAGCTCATTAGAATAGATTCTATGCGTCCGTTGGTTTCGAGACCAAAGCGGGTGCCCGAATCGTAGACCAAGTTGAATTCAACATAACGACCTCGCCGCAAAAATTGCCATTCCTTCTCTTCCGCAGTATAGGGTTTACTCCGGTTCTGATCCACAATTTTTGAATATGTTGGCAAAAATGTGCGGGCTAAATCACAAGAAAATAAAAAAAGCTGTTCCTCCGACAGCCCCGTCTTTTCCGGGTTCAATTTGTCGTAAAAGACACCTCCGATACCCCGCGTCTCTTGCCGATGCTTGATAAAAAAATAATTATCGGCCCAACTTTTGAAGTCGCGGTAAAAATCCGGGTGATGCCTGTCACATACATCCTTCATCGACCGGTGAAAAAATCGCGCGTCGTCCTCAATCACATAATGTGGTGTTAGATCTATCCCCCCACCAAACCATCGAATCTGTTCATTTAACTCAAAATAACGCACATTCATGTGGATAATGGGGATCCATGGGTTTTCCGGATGAATGACAATACTGATACCTGTTGCGAAAAAGTCATCATCATCTACAGCAAAAGCACGCTTGATACTCTCCGGCAATTTGCCCTCTACGGCAGAAAAATTCACCCCACCCTTTTCTATAATATTTCCATGTTGGATGATACGGGTTCGTCCACCGCCGCCGCCTTCGCGGTGCCAAATTTCTTGTTTAAAAGAGCTTTTCCCATCCAACTCTTCAAGTCCCTCAGTAATTTCATCTTGAATGGCTTGGTAGGTTTCTGCAATTTTTTCTTTTGTAAGGATCATTAAGACAATTTTGATGCGAGGTTGTTGACCTCCAAATTAGCAGATTGTTTGTTATAAAGAATCTGGTATACCATATTACATATCGGCAATTCTAGGTCATATTGTTGTATAATATTGTGTATACAGGCCGATGCGTAATAACCCTCCGCCACCATGTTCATTTCCAATTGTGCGGATTGAACGGTGTATCCCTTACCGATCATGTGTCCGAAAGTACGGTTACGGCTAAATTGCGAATAGGCTGTGACGAGCAAATCACCCAGATATGCTGACGCATTGATATCTCGATCTGCTTCCGGATCAATCGCCGTCAAACAAGTTTCCATCTCGCGAATCGCATTAGAAACCAGCACGGACATAAAGTTGTCGCCAAACCCCAGACCATGGCAGATACCGCCGGCCAGCGCGTAAATATTCTTCAGCACCGCACCGTATTCTACACCATATACGTCGGTAGATAAAACTGTATTGATATACCGATTACGAAGCAACGAGGCAACGCGCTCCGCCTTGACTGTGTCTTTCGCGGCAATTGTCAGATAGGATAGTTTTTCGGAAGAAACCTCTTCGGCGTGGCAAGGGCCACCAATCACCACAATATTTTCTGCCGGAATTCCATAGACTTTCGACAAGTAGGATCCAACGATCAAGTTCTCATCCGGTATAATTCCCTTTATCGCCGTCACAACCAATTTTCCCTTAAAATCTTCAGCCCCCACACCATGCAGAGCTGCTTTCAAATAGGCTGAGGGCGTATTGAGGACTACGATGTCGGATTGACGGATAACATCACGGGCATCGGTAAACAAATTCTTCGGTTCTATACGAAGTTCTACCGCACTCAGATACGTTGGATTATGTTTATACGTTCGTACATAGTTTAAATCCTCTTCTTTTCGAATCCACCAAAGCACCTTCTTTTTTTTCTGGTTATCGCCCAACATCTTGATCATCGCTGTAGCCCAACTTCCACTTCCCAGCATACCGACTTTTTGTTCGGTTTCTTCCATTATCTGTTTGTTAATTTTTAGCTAACAAATATACGTATAAAAAATGGACCCCTGTCAAGACGGGCGGTCAATTTATATACTTCTCACAGAGGTTATGACTTTTTTAGAACGTCTATTTAAGCACTTCTATAGGCAATTTAGTTACAATATCCTTTAACTCATCAAGCTTAAAACCATCTCCCTGCAATTTGATAAGGTATCGATCTTTGTAGATAAATGCGATATCGGAATCGACGACATTCCCCTCTTGCTTTGGCTTGGTTTCACGCGTAGCGGCACGGAATCCATGGACATGCTCATTCTTTGTTACTTCATAATCAGATTCTTTTTCGGACTCCATTGTAAGGCCCATTGCCATCAAGGACACTATTGCGGCTCCGGTTTCGCCCGCACCGTCGGTCAAGGTCAACATGAGTTCTTTATCATCTTGTGCTTCATAAACCGCATGCCCCGATGCTACATCCACACCGTAGGCTTGATTTCCTCCAGCATAAGCTGATCGACGCCAACCGTTCAAGGTCTCCGGGAAAAATGATTCCACCTCTTCATCACTCATTTTTGTCAGCTTCTTTAGGTTGGCCTGCTGCAACTCCATCTGAGCAGCACCATCCTCCATGCTATCAAGACTGCCTGAGTCTTTTGCTGCGCTCATGTTCCTTCCAGCATCCTCCTGATCCGAATCCTTTGATTCAGAACCAGCGTTGCATCCAAGCAGCATGGCGGTTGAAAGCGCCAAAACCCAGGCATATTTGAACTGTTTTCTCATAGATTGATTGTTAAAATTATATCGTACAACTTTTAGCAAAAACGCGTCCAAATATTTTAAAAGGATAACCGCAAATGTATGCACACGCTATTTGCGTCCTAAGCAGCAACATGTTGAGATAATTTTTTATACCTTTGTAAAATTTACGAGCTATACGGTATGTAAGAACTGATTATTTCGAAAACAACAAAGTACGCTAGGTCAAATAACGGCCCTGCAATTGTATCATTTTCTATATAATCATCATGCTTACTATACACGACGTAACTTACCTACACCCCGATAGGGAATTGCTTTTCCAAAATCTTAGTTTTTCCATTTCCAAGTTGCAGAAAGCCGCATTAATTGGCCATAACGGAAGCGGAAAGTCAACGTTATTAAAACTTATTGCGGGTGAACTACGCCCTTTTTCCGGGATGATAAGTGTGGACGCACCATTTTACTACGTCCCGCAACTAGTTGGACAATACCATGCAACAAGCATTGCCGATGCGCTTGGACTGGGAGATAAACTTCGCGCCTACTACCGCATCTTAGAAGGGGATGTAGATAGCGAAAACTTTACGGCACTGGACGACGACTGGGAACTTGAAGAGCGCTGTCAGCTAGCATTAGCTGAATGGGGATTCCCTAGGCAAGACCTACTGCAGCCTATCACAACGTTAAGCGGCGGACAAAAGATGAAAATTTTCCTAGCTGGAATAAGCGTACGTGAGCCCAAGCTACTGTTGATGGATGAACCAACCAATCACTTGGATGCAGAAAGTAGGGAAATACTGTATGCATTTATTCGCCGCAGCAGTATGTCGATGTTGGTGGTCAGCCATGACCGCGAATTGCTTCGCTTGTTGGATTCGACGTATGAGCTCAGCTCGACGGGCGTAACGCTTTATAGCGGAAACTACGATTTTTATAAACAGCAGAAGGATCTTTCCTTGCACGCGCTTCAGCAATATATTCACGGACAGGAAACGGCGATACGGAAGGCAAAGGAAAAAGAGCGCATTGCGATAGAGCGCCAGCAACGGACAGATGCACGTGGAAAGAAAAAACAAGAGAAAGCTGGCGTGGCACGTATCATGATCAATACTTTGCGCAATAAGGCAGAGAACAGCGGTGCAAAGCTTAGGAGCCAGCACGCCGAAAAAATGGATGGCATGCGCGCCGAATTAACAGACTTGAGAGCCAGCAGACCTGCAGCTAATACCATGCAATTTGGTTTAGCAGCCAGCGGCCAGCATCATGGCAAACTGCTAGTGAAAGCTACAAGACTTAACCTCAATTTTGGAACCGAAAACCTTTGGCAGACGGACCTCGACTTTCAGCTTCGAAGCGGCGAGCGTATACACCTCCAAGGTGCCAATGGCTCCGGGAAGACCGCTTTGACACATATCATCCTTGGGAAAACCGAGCCTTCAAGCGGAATATGCATTAGGCAGCCACATCAAGCATTTTACATTGATCAGGACTATAGCTTCTTGAAACCCGAGCTGACTATCTATGAACAAGTGCAACATGCCAACGATGGCGGGCTTTTAGAACACGAGGTGAAGACGAAATTGAACCAATTTCTTTTCACCGCCCCTATGTGGGATCGGTATGGCGAGCAACTGAGTGGTGGTGAAAGGATGCGCCTCGCTCTCTGTTGTCTTGCATTAAAAAAGGAAAAACCAGACGTGCTCATTCTTGACGAACCCACGAATAACTTAGACATCCAAAATATCGAAATATTGACCGCAGCAATAAATGAATATAAAGGAACACTGATTATTATATCACACGACCAAACATTTACGGATGCCCTGTCATTACAGCGATCGATCAAGCTATGACCCCGGTCACGCGCAACCATCAGGCCCGCACGAATCGCCATTGACCACATCAAGGCGGCTGCCATTTTTTTGCGTCCAACCGTCAAATGCCTTTTGCAGCGTGTCTCGAAAGACAGTAATATCTTGGGCGCCGGATATAGCATACTTCCTGTCGTAAACGAAGAATGGAACGCCACGCACCCCCAGCTGTTGAGCTTCGTAGATATCTTGGCGAACCTCATCTTCGAACACCCTGTTTTCCAAGGCATGCTCCAATGCGGTACCATCTAAACCGAGCTGTGCCGCAATACGCTTCAGCAAGTCCATGTCATCGATATTTTCACCCTCGGTGAAATGGGCTTGGAATAACAGCTCTTCTGCTTGATCCTGCTTTCCATATCGTTTGGCGAAATGAGCCAACTCGTGTGCACGAAAGGAATTCGCAACAATAGCTTTGTCTAGCCTGAATGTTAATTGCTCTCCCTTAGCCATTTCCGTAACCTGCAAGCACATGGCTTCCGCTTGGGTACGTGCCATGCCTTTGCTTTGCGCTAAACTATCGTAATAATCCAGTGTCGTATCGGTTTGCAAATGGGGGTTCAACTGATAGCTTTTCCACTCCAAATCCACCTGATCTTTAAAAGGAAGCCTATCCAGCGCCTGTTCAAATTTCCGTTTCCCAATATAGCAGAATGGGCACATCACGTCGCTCCAAACTTCTACCTTCATCTTCTCCATCGTCATAAAATTTTATCTAAATGTACGCAACTGGTTTTTCACTGCTAAGCTTCATCCGCAAATATGACATTAGGCGGAAAAACGATAGAGATCGCAAATACCAATTTTTTATTTTAGGATACAATAGTGTCTTTTGACAAGATGTAGCGAAGCTAAATTCGGAAAGCCGACAGCAACATGCTTGTCAACCGAGGAATGGCCAGCACGTTTTTCTTTTTATTTAAAAACGGAAAGAGTTCAAAAAAGGATGAGCTTTGACGTGGCGAAGTTAAAAAGATCTTCTGCTATGATGGTATTTACAGCAAAGCAAGCAGCCTCAAAATTAGATTCCTGTTGAGGCTGCGCTTAGGTTGTTTCTACTTCAGATCGAAACGATCGAGATCCATCACCTTCGTCCAAACTTTTACAAAGTCGGTGAGGAATTTGTTTTGGGCATCTGCACTACCATATACTTCAGCGATTGCCCTGAGCTCAGCATGGGAGCCAAAAACAAGGTCCGCTCGTGTGGCTGTCCATTTGGCAGCATCGGTTTTTCTGCATCGCCCTTCATACACTTCCTTATTGCTATCGATCGCCTTCCAAACCGTATTCATATCCAACAGGTTTACAAAAAAATCGTTGGTGAGCAGGGCTGGCCGATCGGTAAAAACGCCATGTTTCGATTCATCAAAATTAATGTCCAAAACACGCAAACCTCCAAGCAGCACGGTCATCTCAGGAGCTGTCAAAGTAAGCAGTTGCGCCTTGTCGATCAAAAGCTCTTCCGTAAAGGCCGGAGCATTCTCTTTGCGATAGTTGCGGAAACCATCAGCAAGTGGCTCTAGGTACCCGAATGATTCAACATCCGTTTCTTCCTGCGAAGCGTCCATGCGACCCGGCTTGAACGGCACAGTGATGGTGTGTCCGGCATTCTTCGCTGCCGTAACCACGCCAACACATCCTGCCAACACAATGAGATCGGCCAAAGACACCCGTTTATCATCCTGCTGGGCAGCATTGAAATCTCGTTGGATCGCTTCCAGTGTCTGCAATACCCTACTAAGCTGCCGAGGATTGTTTACTTTCCAGTCTTTCTGTGGTGATAGCCGAATACGTGCCCCATTTGCTCCTCCCCTTTTGTCGGAGCCGCGGAATGTCGAAGCCGATGCCCAAGCTGTTCCAACAAGCTCGGATACGGATAGGCCAGATGCTAGAATTTTTATTTTTAACGCTGCGACATCTGCCTCGTTGACCAAAGTATGATTCAATGTCGGGATCGGATCTTGCCATAATAAAATTTCGGCGGGAATCTCTGGACCCAGATAACGTGCTCGCGGGCCCATGTCACGGTGTGTTAATTTGAACCAAGCTTTCGCAAAGGCTTCAGCCAGCAAATCAGGACTTTCCAAAAAACGACGTGATATCTTTTCAAATTCAGGATCAAAACGGAGTGCCAAATCTGTAGTGAGCATGGTCGGGCGATGTTTTTTAGTAGGGTCGTACGCATCTGGAATAATGTCACCCGCATCTTTTGCTACCCACTGATGTGCTCCGGCAGGGCTTTTTGTTAGTTCCCATTCGTAAGCAAAGAGATTTTCGAAAAAGTTGTTGCTCCACTGTGTTGGTGTTTTCGTCCAAGTCACTTCCAAACCACTGGTGATGGTATCAGGTCCTTTTCCCGAGCCGTAATCATTGGCCCATCCTAACCCTTGGGCTTCTATTCCCGCGGCCTCTGGTTCTTTTCCAACATGGGTAGCGGGCGCTGCGCCATGTGTTTTTCCAAAGCTGTGTCCGCCAGCGATCAAAGCCACCGTTTCCTCATCATCCATTGCCATCCGTCCGAACGTATCACGAATATCTTTCGCTGCCAATAGTGGATCAGGATTACCATCCGGTCCTTCCGGATTGACGTAAATAAGTCCCATTTGTACCGCTGCAAGCGGTTTTTCCAAAAATCTGGTATGCGTATCTCCATCAGCATCATCGTCCGAAACCACCACACCATGCGCTTTATCCGCTCCATCCGATCCGTGCGCATAGCGCTCGTCACCGCCAAGCCAAGTCGTTTCCGATCCCCAATATACATCTTGATCCGCCTCCCATACATCAGCTCTACCACCTGCGAAGCCAAATGTTTTGAAGCCCATTGATTCCAATGCTACGTTGCCCGTCAAAATTAACAGATCTGCCCAAGATATTTTATTACCATATTTCTGCTTTATTGGCCATAATAGGCGTCGAGCCTTGTCCAGGCTGACATTGTCAGGCCAACTGTTTAATGGCGCGAAGCGCTGCTGACCAGTGCCTGCACCACCACGGCCGTCGCCTACCCGATACGTTCCGGCGCTATGCCAAGCCATACGGATAAACAATGGGCCATAATGCCCAAAATCTGCTGGCCACCAATCCTGCGAATCCGTCATGAGTGCGTGCAAATCCTGCTTGACAGCCGCAAAATCAAGACCGTTGAATGCTGCTGCATAATCAAAATCGTTCCCCATGGGATCAGTGAGCGTTGAATGCTGGCGGAGAATATTTAGCTTCAATTGGTTTGGCCACCACTCACGGTTGCTCGTGCCACTACCGGCAACCGGAGATTTCATGCTGCCATTGTGAAAAGGACATTTGCTGATGTCGTTTGCTTGGTTTTCCATTTGTATAATCTTTTATATTGAGTTAACACATTCCACGAAAGTATGTTTTTCTTTCACTGATAAAGATAATTTATTACAATGATAAACTCTAATCGATAAATTCTATACATCATCGTTAGCGACGATTATTTCGATTAAAATTTGAAATTATGCTACAATTCGCCATTATTATAAACGCGAAGACGTATATTTAGCGCTGTTAAAACCATCTATTTGAAGGATTACCTATTATTCATCGATACAGAGACATCTGGCATTCCCAAACGTTGGAACAGACCGTATTCCGATGATAAGAATTGGCCAGCCGTCATTCAATTGGCTTGGATTATCTATACTGCTGACGGTCAAGAGATCAAACGGTCGAGTAAATACATTTATGAGCATGACATAGCAATTAGCGCCACATCACGGCAAATACATGGCATAACAATAGATTTTTTGAAAAATCATGGTGGTCGGCGTAAAGATATTTTACGCAAATTCGCCTATGATATCAAAAAATACACACCCCTTATTATCGGCCATTTTGTGGAGCTCGATGTACAGGTCCTGAGTGCAGACTTCTTTCGTGCGCAGCTGCAAAACCCGTTTCAAAATCAAGCGTTATTCTGTACGATGCTTGTCAGCAAAAAATATGCGGTTAACCCATCGTCGGAGTACCTCAGACTGGTACAGTTGCATGAAGAGTTATTTGACGAACGTCCTAGGGAAATTCATGAGGCAGAGCATGATGCGGAGGTTACGGCGCGTTGCTTTTTCGAAATGCGCCGACGAGAAACTGTCACAGAACAGGACATAAGTTCACAACAATTACGGTTTACGCGAGAGCTAAAGCTTGAAGATAAACAGCAATCTTAATAAGCAAACATATGCAGCACATAGTAGAACTTCTAAAACGAACCAAGCCCTTTGACATACTTCCAGAGAGTGTACTGGTTGGGGTATCGGATACGCTGCTGCTGACCCGGTATTCGAAAGACACTTTGGCCTATCGCCAAGAAATAACAGCCATGAAAGGCGTAGACATATTGGTAGAGGGAGAATATGAAACTTTCTTTTTCGACACGGCGGAGAACAAAAGATCCATCGAAATCCATCACTCTCCCTACTGCTTCGGCGGAATATCCGTCTTACTGAACCGAACAAAAGCACTAAAGTCGGTAATGGCCAAAAAAGGAACTGTGGTGTACAGTCTACCCCGGAAAGAGTTTTTGGAACTATGCAGCGCTTACGAAGACTTTTTTCAGTTTTACACGACGGACTTCGGAAAACGTATGCTGGATGATGAATTTTCCCACTTCGTAAAAACACCGGCCAGTTTTGAAGAAAGCTACATTGCGGCGGAGCAATTGTACTCTCGTAAAATCGATGGAATCATCTATAAGGATATTGTATCGTGTCCTGCTGAAACACCAATTTTTGAAGCTGCCCAACATATGGCCCGCAATCGCGTCAGTTGTCTCTTTATACAGGATAGCCAAGATAATATTATCGGCTACGCAACCGACATGACATTACGAGACAACGTTATCGCACGCCGTATCGATGCGGACAAGCCTATAGCAAGTGTAATGGATAATCCTATCCTCTCTATCTCCCATCAAGCTTATCTATATGAAGCCGTTCTAATGATGTTCAGCACAAAAGCTCGGTATTTATTAGTGGAAAAGGAGCATAAATATGTGGGCTTTTTGAGCAGGAATAGACTGCTAAGTGAGCAAGGACAATCGCCTTTGGTGTTCATCCAATCGGTAAAACTTGCAGAGACTACCGACGAACTACGCCAAAAGTGGAACTATGTACCCGAGGTGATCAAACAGTTGCTAGGTAGAGGGATTAATGCCGAAATCACCAATCAAGTCATCACCACTATTGCCGATACCATTGCAATCAAGGTTATTGAAAAAGTAATTCGCGAGATGGGTGAGCCGCCGGCAAAGTTTGTATTCATGATAACAGGCAGTGAAGGACGCAAAGAACAAACGCTCAAAACAGATCAGGATAACGCAATTATCTATGAAGACAAAGCTAATGAGCAGCGGGAGATGGTTCGAGCATATTTTTTGGCATTTGCAGAAAAAGTCTCCGACTATTTGAACGATATCGGTTTCGTTTATTGCAAGGGCGGATATATGGCTAGCAATCCTGATTGGACACATTCATTATCCCATTGGAAAAAAAACTACAAAAATTGGATTGAAGAAACTGTCCCTGAAAATGCGATCAAGTTCTCCACTTTTTTTGACTGTAGATTTCTTTATGGAGACCGTCAAATTATCGAGCAATTAAAAGAATTCTTGGAAGACGAGCTGCAAAAGCCTAATGATCGTTTCTTTGCTTTTATAGCCAAAAATGCATTACAGTACGAACCACCGCTTACGTTCTTCAAAAACATAAAAACAGAAACGAGAGGAAAAACAGAGGTTTTCAATATAAAAAATGCGATGACGCCCATTGTAGACCTTGTTCGCGTTTATGCATTGAAAAAAAGGGTATATGAAGAAAATACCGGCGCAAGGCTTAAAAAGTTGATGGAGCTAGGCGTGTTTACGGCGGAGCAATATCAGGAGCTCTATCAAAGCTATTACTATCTCATGGCTTTACGTCTGCGAAATCAAGCCAATCAAATATTAGTAGAAAAAATAGAACCCAACAACTACATCAGTATAGACAAGTTAACGAAGATTGAAAAAGTCACGCTGAAAGAAATCTTTAAAACGATCCAAAATTTTCAAGTGGGTATAAAAATGCGGTTTACGAACAACCTTCTAGGCTGATCTGAATACCGTATATTTCTCCATCGCTAGCGTATTGCACTTGTTGGGTTGCTCACACAGGTTACGATCTATTCATTGGTGCGGCCAAAGGGCTCAGAGCTACGAAACAACTTTGTAAACGCATCGATTAATAGATTCGGTACAGCCTGCCTTGGTCCGTGATTGCGTATAAAGCACCGTCCTTACCTTGTGCCACATCGCGAAAACGCTGATTTTCCCCTGCCAAAAGGCGCTCTTCACCAACCACTTTGTTGTCGCGAATAACCAATCGAATGATATGTTGGCCGCTGAGTGACGCAATGAACAGGTTATTTCGCCATTGGGGAAGATGATTGTGGCTATAAAAAGTCATTCCACTTGGCGAAACCACAGGATCCCAATAATATACGGGTTGTTCCATACCATCCTTTTGTTGAATGGCATCGCCGATCGATTGACCGCTATATTCAATGCCGTATGTAATCGTTGGCCATCCATAATTTGCGCCTGCCGTTATGTGATTCAATTCATCCCCGCCACGCGGGCCGTGTTCACTTTGCCATATATCTCCGGTTGTAGGGTGTATCGCTAAGCCCTGCGGATTGCGATGGCCTATACTGTATAATTCGGGTTTCGCATTGCCTTGACCAAAGGAAGGATTGCCTACAGCTGGACTACCATCTTTCGCGATGCGCACTAGCTTTCCAAGCGAAGAGCTAACATCTTGCGCTTGCGGTCTAGTAACTAACGAAGATCTTTCGCCCGTGCTGACAATTAAAAAGCCTGATCGATCGAAGACGATGCGCCCACCGTAATGTAGGGATCCAGCAAACGCTGGTGTCGCGCGATAGATTACCGTGACATTTTCTACTTTGGATTCGTCGAGAGAAAGAACGCCTTTAGCAACAGCAGTAACGCTACCACCAGCTTGAGACTCGGAAAACACCCAGTATATCAATCGGTTGGCTGAGAAATCTGGATCGATGCACAAGCCTAACAAACCACCTTGGCCAGCTGCATCAACCGATGGCAAACCTATGATCGCTGGACTTAGTTCGCCCGCCGATGTTGCTATACGCAACGTTCCCCCCTTCTCTGTGATCAACAGCCGGCCATCCGGCAATCCTGTAATTCCCCATGGATTTTGCAAACTGCTAATGATGGCAGTAGCGGTGTATCCCGGGCTGCTCGTGACACCTGGTGCACGCGTCTGTCCAACAAAAGCGGGTTCATAATTTGTTTCAGCAGGCTCCGTTTCTACCGGTGGCCCAAGCGCAATTGTATCTGCTATGATGTTATCGGTTTTGCAAGAATGGACTCCTAAGGACAAGCTGCAGGCTATGCTCAGCAGCAATATACTCTTCAGCGCAAAGCGAGAAATAGTTTTCATATTTAGCGTTTATTTATTCCTTGACATAGAACGAAATATAAGGAAATACGTTTTAAAAAAATATTATGGGATGGCTAATCGTTTTGTCTATGTATCTTTAGAGCGACAATTTCAGCAATCATTAAAATAGATTGTACAAAAAAAACTCATCTACAATATGCGCGTTGAAGAGACATATAGAAAAGAATACGGAAAACAGGTGGAGAAATATTTAGCCGCTTTTGGTTTAACTCCGGAAGATTTGGGAAAACTTATACATTCCAGTTCAGATAATGTTCGTGCTATTATACGTGGTTCAGTCGGACTGAGTTTAGGGAAGATGATCAAGATCGCAAACGTCTTCTCCGTTCACTATTACAATTTTGCAGATCCGTCCTACCCCCTTCCGGAAGAGCGACACCTTTTGCAAAGCACGCGGACAAAAATTGAAAAGCGAAAGACAATTGGCGTGATCACACGGGACAACAGCAATTTGCTTGCAAGAGAACTGGACAAGTTGATTGCGCAAGACGTTTTGAGCCATCCTGTCACTGCGTCTGCCCTACATAAACTCATGCATAAAAGCTTGGCTGATCGAAACGCTACAGAAATTACCAATTTATTAAACAAACCCCCGCGCAATAAAATCATAAAAAAGTTACCAGCAAAAATTGGTAAGCAAAATCTTTATATACACGTGAACCATCTCGAAGCCTATCAGCAACGGTCAACTCTTGATTTGTTTAATTCAGGAACCGGATAGTTTCCCCTTGATTGACTCGATCGATCTGTGAGATACGAGCAAGGCAATTCAAGTGGAAAGATAAGCTAGATGATTTAAAATTCCTACCTTTGGTTAGGTATGCCTCGCGAGCTATTCGTCGACTGTCAGATGCTTTGTTTCTCCGGTTGCAGGCTGCACATAAATGTAATGATCTTTTAAATACAGAACTATGCTATTAAGTCAACATATTAAAGAAAATACGAAGGAATCTCACCAGAAACTAGAGGGCATTGTTGTAAGACAACTCAAGGCTATACAATCTCGCGCCGACTACGCACGTGTGCTAAAAGTTTTTTACGCCTACTTCCATGTTGTAGAACAAGCCATCGCTCCTTTTGTCAATGTCGATATTTTACCAGACTATCACACAAGGAGGAATTCATCGGATATCAAACGAGATATTGAGGCTTTGGGTAGCCATGTCGACAATGTACCAAGGGCTCATGCGCCAACCATTTCGAACACGCTGGAGGCGCTATCAGCCCTGTACGTATTAGAGGGATCGATTATGGGAGGCCCCTATATTGTACAGATGCTAAACAAATATGGTATTTCCGAAGGAACATCTTTTTTTGCTGGATATGGCACGGATACCTCAAGCATGTGGGCGACGTTCGTAGGTGTATTGAACAAATTTGGCGAAAACCCAGCCACTCACTTGCGTGCTTCCGCAATCGCAAATGAAACATTCTCTAAATTTGGTGACGTATTTGCAGCGCATGTTGTTGCTTAGCAATGCTTAATCTTATGCCCAGAACGAGACAAAATAAAAAGAATGTGTGGCTAAAACGTGCTGGTATTGGGGCGTTTATGTTTTTTCTTATAAAAGGTATCGCTTGGCTTGTAGTTTTTGCACTTGCTGCCAAATCCTGTTCTTAATCCATCCTACTATCTTCCACTACCAAATTTAAGCTGTGGTGCCTTATTTAGTTAACCCGCTGTTAATCGCCCGTTGCAGTTAACTACTGCGTCATGATGCTATTTTCTACAAGTACAAGAGTTTAGCACATATTCACCCGAATTTGAACAATTATTCGGTAGGCAACCGGTTGACAGCGATATAAGACATAGAATTTATAACATTTAACAAATTTTATTCGATTAAAATTTTCAAAGTGTACAAATTACACTATATTTGTGCTTTCATAATTTAGGTTTATAATTGGTTAGTTAAAGGCTTTCATTCTCCCCGTTTGAAAGCCTTTTTTGTGTTTATGGGTATTCATAGAACCTACAGTTACCAATAGGCTAGTAAATTTGCGGACAAAATTGCTTGTCTGCTTTAAAAACATTATTTTTAAAAAACTGCGTCTTTTTTTGAGCAGTAAGAATTAGATTACCTCCGTTAAACAGATAAAACTTTTTATAACTATGGAAATGAAGACAATTAAGGGGCCCGCTATTTTTCTCGCTCAATTTATGGATGACGAGGCTCCTTTCAACAACCTTGAAAATATCGGGGCTTGGTTAGCAAAGTTAGGTTATAAAGGGGTTCAAATTCCTACTTGGGACAAGCGTTGCATTGATTTGGAAAAAGCAGCACATAGTAAAACTTATGCTGATGAGCTGAAGGGTCGCTTGCTGGAATTTGGCTTGGAGATCACAGAGCTGTCTGTGCATCTGCAGAGTCAACTTGTTGCTACACACCCTGCTTACGACAGGATGTATGACGGTTTTGCTCCCGAAAATGTCCACAACGATCCGAAAGCGAGAACAGCTTGGGCAGTGAACCAAGTGGAGTTGGCCGCAAAGGCTTCCGCAAACCTTGGTTTGGATACGCTGGCCGCTTTTTCTGGTTCTCTACTATGGCATACCGTATATCCCTGGCCGCAACGACCTACGGGACTCGTACAAGCAGGGTTCGACGAATTAGCTAAGCGCTGGCGCCCACTACTGGACATCTGCGATCAGTTTGGCGTTGATGTAGCCTATGAACTTCATCCGGGTGAAGACCTACACGACGGCATCACGTTCGAGCGGTTCTTGGAGGCAGTCGGCGGGCACGAGCGAGCTAATATCCTTTATGATCCTAGTCATTTCGTCCTACAACAGTTAGATTATTTAGCCTTCATTGATTTCTATCATGATCGTATCAAAGCCTTCCATGTAAAAGACGCAGAATTTTTAAAAAGTGGAAAGTCAGGCGTTTACGGTGGTTATCAAGATTGGATAGACCGCCCTGGACGTTTTCGTTCCTTGGGAGATGGACAGGTAGATTTCAAGGGTATTTTCACGAAACTATCGCGTTATGGGTTCGATCGCTGGGCCGTAATCGAATGGGAATGCTGTATCAAAGATCCGGCTCAAGGAGCAGAAGAAGGCGTCGACTTTGTCAACAAGCACATTATCAATGTAACCAAAAAGACGTTTGACGACTTTGCCAGTGCCGGGGCAGATGACGATTTAAACAAGCGCATCTTGGGCTTATAAAAAACGTGCGCCGGTTTCTCCGGCGCACATTCCTACTCGCTACCGCGATACAATTATTTAGTATCCGAATATCTCTTGCAAAGTCAATTTCTGTACCTTACCCATTTTATTCAATTGTTCCGCAGTCAGTGACTCTTGGTCACCCACTATACAATACACATAAGGTTTATTGCTCAACTCTTTGTTATGAAATGCCTTCAGGTCTGCATAATCCAATTTCGGCGCTTGTTCATATACCGATTTACGAATATCTGTTTCGTTACCCAAACGTTTTGCTCCAATGTAGCTGTTTAATATTCCCGCATTGGTAATACGCTCGCTCGCCAAAGACTTCATCAAACTGACCTTTGCCGTTTCTAAAGCCAATGGCGATTCGGGCAACTCGTTTAGCAGTTCGTTCATACCGGCAATAGCTTCGTTGAATTTATCCGTCTGTGTGCCTATGTAGGCGCCGACAATGTAATGGTTTTCTTTCTTTTGCGGCTGGCCATAATATGCATATGTAGAATAAGCCAAGGCCTTTGATTCCCGGATAGTTTGGAAAACAATGCTACCCATTCCACCACCAAAATAATTGTTGAATAAAGATATCACAGGTGTATTCGTTGCTTGGTACAATTCCGAATTGCGGAACCAGAACACTTCGGCCTGTTTCATATCATAGTGGGCAAAGAGCACGCTATTCTCTGTCGTCGCCAATTCTTTGAACCCAGCACCACGCCGAACATCGACATAAGACCCCTTGTCAAGTTTTAGTTTAGGAAGTGTTGTTAGCAACTGATTTACTTCACGCGGACCATAGTAGAGAATAGTATGCTTGGTGTTAACCAAGTCGTGTAAGATCTTTACTAAATCTGCCGCCTTCAACTGATCAAGCTCTGCATCGCTAAACGTATAGTTGAAAGGGTTTTGTGGACCATATTTTGCGTACGCTCTTAATCCTTCCATGATACTGCCTTTGTTTTCCTTCGCATTGGAACGTGACTTTTTCAATCGGGACAGATAAGCCTGAAATGCGACCTCATCCACCACACAGTTGCGTAGCAGATCTTGAATGAGCAATACCGTTTGATCGAAATGCTCGTCTAGCCCAGATATGGAAATACGGGACTCTTCATTACCCGCCGAGACCGAAAAGTCAGATGCCAGCCTATAAAAGGATTTACTGAAATCCTCGCTTGATTTATCCTTGGTGCCCAAAAACTCAAAATAATCAACCGCTAAAGCCAGAAGTTTGTTGTCCCACTTTCCTATGGGATACTGATAAGAAAGGCTAAAAAGTGTATTGTCCTTATTTTGTACGGACAAAACATCGATATCGCCCAATTTCCCTTTTAAGACTTCTTTATCATAATCCAACCATACGGGTTGTATCGCTTGCTCCGGCAGTGCGTTGACGGCTTTTAAAAACTCCGATTGACTGTCTCTGTTGACAGTGATCGGAGTGATAGCCGGCTTTTCCACTTTTACAACAGCCGTATCGAGCCCCTGTCTTTTATAAACCACCACATAATTCCGATCGTTAAGGTATTTGTTTGCAAATTCGACCACATCTTTTTTCGTTAGTTTGCTCAACCGGTCCGTATAACCGAGCTCCTTCGCCCAGTCTAGGTCCGACGTAAAGGCCGACATCAACTCCTCGGCCCTACTTTTATAGCTCTCATTCCGCGAAATCTGCTCTTTACGTTCATTGTTAATGATTGATGTGATGAGTTCGTCCGAAAACTCCCCATTCCGTAGCTTTGTCAGCTCGGCAAGCAATAGATTCCGGACATCTTCTAAGGATTGCCCTTGCGAAGGGTTTCCCTGCAAAATCAACATCGAATAGTCTTTCAGTACATATGGAAATGCGCCTGCCCCAAGTAATTTTTGCGACTTGACCAAATCAAGATCGATCATCCCCGCCGAACCATTCGTCAATATGTTGGCCATCAGATTCAACATTTGTGCATCCTCACTCGCCGCACCAGGAAAACGAAATCCCAAAAATAGAAATTCTGCATTCGGTCCTTTCACCTCGCGAATGATAGGTTGCTCTATTACCTTTTCGCGATCAAATGTGTAGGCCGGCACTTCCTTGGGCTTCATGTAAGAAAAAGCGCGTTCTATCTTTTGAATCATTTCCGCGGGTTCGAAATCCCCTGACATGATAACCCCCATGTTATTTGGCACATAGTACGTATCATAATAGTCTCGGATAGCCCGTAACGAGGGATTTTTTAAATGTTCTACCGTACCGATAACCGTTTGCTTCCCATAGTTGTTATTGGGAAAAATCGCTTCAAACATCGCTTCCACAGCCTTTCTACCGTCGTTGTCCAAACCAATGTTCTTTTCTTCATACACAGCCTCCAGTTCGGTGTGGAATAACCGAAGTACCGGAGATCGAAAACGTTCTGCCTGTACAGCAAGATATTTATCTACAACATTGTTCGGGATATCTTCGATATAAACCGTTTGCTCAAACGAGGTGAAGGCGTTGGTACCCTCTGAGCCCATATTGCTCATCAGTTTATCATACTCATTGGGAATAGCAAATTTAGCCGCTTCTCCAGATACCGAGTCAATTTGCCGATAAATTGCCTTTCGCTTTTGCTCATCCGATGTCGAATTGTATTGCTCATAAAGAGCATCTATTTTAGCGAGCAGTGGCTTTTCTTCGCTCCAATCCAACGTTCCAAATTTATCGGTACCTTTGAAAAGCATATGTTCCAAATAGTGCGCTAAGCCAGTATGATCTTTGGGATCTGTTTTGCTACCCGCTTTGGTAGCAATGTAAGTTTGTATACGCGGCTGTTTTTTGCTCGGACTTAAGATTACAGTCAGTCCATTCTTTAATTTATAAAAACGGGCTTGCGTGGGATCATTGCTTACGTAACGATACGTGTAGCCATCCTCTATAGCTTCCTTCCACTCAAATTTCTTTTGTTGAGCAGATGTTCCAACCCAAATAAAAAGCAAGGATGCAAACACCGCTGCTCTAAAAAGTTTTCTCATAAGGCGAATAAGGTTTTATACAGTAAATACTTGCTAAATTTAACGTAAAAAAAATGAATGTTTTCATACGTTCTGATATATTCCGAATTTTTTATTAAAAAACGGCCTTTTCACTGAAAAAAATAAAGGAAACTTGTTCTCAAGTACGGTAAGTAACAAATTGCAAACGCAGATTGCCTTTACAAATACATTCAGCGACAAATACAGGAAAATAAGTCCAAAAACAACCTATCACCTATCTACATTTCGTTTGAATATATTGAGCTCTTCAAGCAATTTCTTGAAATTTTCATTGTTTTTCTCCTCTTCACCCAATAAAAAACCCCACGCTTTTAGATCGCGTACCCGATCAAATAAGATCTTGCAGATGGCAAGTATTGGGATTGCCAAGAACATACCCGAAATACCCCACAACATTTCGCCAACAATAATGGCCATCATCGCAAAGAGGGAATTTATCTTGACTTTTGAACCAACGATTTTAGGAACTACGAAATTACTATCTATGAGATGGATAACGATCAATGCCACCACAACAAAAAAAACATGCGTGATCGAAGACGTTGCAAAGGTAATGAGCGCAATGATAAGCATAGCGAGCACAATCCCTATATAGGGCAGCACGTTAAACACACCAGTTATAATCGCTAGCATAAGGCTGTATTTCACGCCAATAATACTCAGCGCTATAAAGGTAAGTGCCGCAACTATAGCCATTTGCAACACCAAGCCAATCAGGTATTTTTTAACAACATATTGAATCTGTTTCACAATATCCATCACGATGATATGGTGTTCTGTTCGGTTCAGCAACAGTAGAAAACGAACAATATGACCGCGATAAATGAGTATAAAAAATGCATAAAGAAATGTGAATACGAATAAGATAAGGAGGGACGATAGCGATAGCAGCGCAATACCCACAATAGCAGTCCCTTGGCTCACGGATTTGGAAACGGTACTGGTCAGATATTCCATTTGTTCACTTTGCGCAACACCAAAGGTTTTATGTACCCAAACTTGCGCTAGCTGAAATCCATCTATAATCTGTTTTTCAAAAGCAGGCCAATCGTCTTTCAACATGGACAATTGAGAGCCCAACATCGTGAAAAGACCACCTATAAGCCCAAAAAAAAGTATTAAGGCAACAACTGCTGCCAACGTACGATGCAAACGCAACTTCCTTTCCAGCCAATTGCACACGGGAACCAGTAGCAGGGAAAATAGACTACCCAGAATCAGTGGCACCACGATAGTCTGTCCGATACGAGCAATGTAACCTAAGGCAATGATGGAAATCAATGTGCAGGCCAGTTTAATGTAGAACGGCAAGGTAAAAAATTTGATCATTTTATTGAAAAATATCGTACCTTCTAATATACCATTTTTTTGAAATTATTTCCTCTTTACCTTTACAATTCGATGACTCACCTCTTGAAAAGAAAACCGAGCTATGGTATGCCTTTGAGTTTCTTCGTTAACAGGACGCTAGCTGCCCAGCTAAACCTACCCCATAAAACTAATCGTGAAATTTATCCTTTGATCCTACATTCAGTCCAGCCTTGTCATATGATAGATGATCTGAATTTTTTCACTGTACAACATAAAAACTATTAAAATCTACTATTTCTATAGATATAATTGTTTTTGTGATTTAATATTGGTACGTTTGTGTTATCATAAAATACATAGGTTTATAATTGGTTAGCTTAAGGTTTCCATTCTCCCCGTTTGGAAACCTTTTTAAAAGAATATCACTAAACAACACATCTCGCAAAAAAGAGGATGCAGTAGCACCTCTTTTTGTTTAATTACTTATTTAGATTATTAATCTCCTTCTTGTAGTTGCTGTTTCAGCACAGTAAGATCCAAACCTTTTTCAAATTTGGAAATGACTATTGTCGCCGCCGCATTTCCGATAATGTTCGTTATCGCCCGAGCTTCACTCATAAACCGATCAATTCCTAAAATCAGGCCAACGGCTTCTACTGGCACATGGCCAACGACGGGTAATGTGGCCGCCAACGTCACAAAACCACTTCCGGTAACACCCGCGGCGCCTTTCGATGTTAACAAAAGAACCAATAACAACGAAATTTCCTGCTGCAGCGAGAGGTGCATATTCAACGCCTGTGACACAAAGACGGCAGCCATGGTCAAATATATGCAGGTACCGTCCAGATTAAACGAGTATCCGGTTGGAATTACAAGCCCAACAATCGATTTCGAGCAACCTGCACGTTCTAGCTTTTGCATGATACCCGGAAGAGCAGATTCAGACGACGATGTCCCCAGCACGATCAACAACTCTTCCTTCATGAAGCGGATAAGTTTCGCGATGTTGATGCCAACATAAAAATAAAGTACACCTCCGATGATGCATACGATAAAGACCAAACAGGTCAGGTAAAAACTGAGCATCAGCAATCCAAGTTTTGACAAAGCCTCTACGCCATATTTTCCCACCGTAAAGCCCATTGCACCCATCGCACCTATTGGCGCCAGGTACATAATCATCCGGATCACCGCGAACAAACCTTTTAGGAAAGCGTTCAACACTGTCAAAACAGGCGCTGCTGCTGTTTCGCCGATTTTTGTCAACCCAATGCCAAATAGCACGGCGAAAACGAGTACTTGCAGCAAGTTATCAGATGCCACCGCTGCAATGACATTTTCCGGAATGATACTTAACAACCAGTCCAGCATATTTTTTTGCGTTTCCGCATCTTTTACATAATGCGCGATACTCGATCCATCCAATGTACTGGGATCTACGTTCATTCCTGTCCCCGGTTGAATCCAATTCACAAAAATCAAACCTATAACCAAGGCCGCCGTGGTCATTAGTTCAAAGTAAATTAACGCAGATAAACCGATTTTTCCGACTTTCTTCACATCCTGCATACTGGCAATACCAATCACAATCGAGCTGAAGATCAGCGGAGCGATGACCATTTTAATCAATTTGATGAATCCGTCGCCCAGTGGTTTCAGCTTAATTGCTGCGTCAGGGTAGAAAATACCGACGGAGATACCTACGGTTATTCCTATCAATACCTGAACATATAGATTTTTGAGGAGCCTATGCATAGCGGAGAATGTATTGGATTATAATGGACACGCTAATATAAACATAAAATCGCGCTTCCAAAGACACTATCATATTATCCGTTTACCCTATATTGTGGTCGAAAAAATTGCTGTGTGAGGCTATGATGAAGCATACGTTATTGCACAAAAAAGCGGTTTAAAACTTCAAACGAAGCTTTAAACCGCCTAAAAAAATGGAATACTATTTTTTTGTAGCGTGCAATTGTATCCCGATCTCGATGTCTTTACTGATCATCCATTCGGCAGGATCGCCTTCCGAGGTACCAAATTTGATGCCCCAATCTGCACGATTTACCGTAAACTTGGCTCCTACAGAAACCTTGTCTCCCTCAACAGCGATCTTCGCTGGGAAAGAAATGTTCAACGTGCTATCCAAAAGTGTCAGATTCCCACTAACGTTCTTATTCGCGCCTTCGATAGCACCTTTTGCCGTAGCAGCATCTAAATCCGATACGCTTGTAATTTTGAAAGTTGCCGTAGCAAATTTCTCCACATCGAAGAAATCCGGATTTTTCAAATGGTTTTCGAGATCCGATGATTTTTTATCAGCCTCCGTAACGGATGCCGAATCCACTTTCAGTGATTTCATGTCAATGGTAAAGTCGCCTGCGGTCACATCGTCACCTGAAACGGACAACTCGCCCGACGTCAACGACAATGTTCCCCAGCGTGGTGCAAAACCACCTTTGTGAAAAGCCTTCCAATCCACTTTCGATGTTGATAAATCAACGGCATACGCATCACCCTGTGCTTCCGCGACAGTTTGCTCGCTAGATGTACTGGTGCTTGAACCACTTCCGCCGCAAGATGCAAAAACAAGTGCGGCAGCAGCCACCATAGATAATCCAATTTTTTTCATAAATATGTTTTTTTGTTCTAAATTAAGCGTTAAAATTATTTATCTTTTTTGAATTATACAATATGCTATATAATTTAAATAACAAAAAGACATTGAAATTATCAATTTGTAGAAGTTTAAACAATCAAATACCTATTAACCTAGAATCGTCAAGGATTTTTTGATGATAGCAACCGCTTCCTGCAGTTGCTCTTCGTCGATCACTAACGGGGGAGCGAAGCGGATTTTATCGCCGTGAGTAGGTTTGGCTAAGAGGCCATACTGCATCATCTGCAAACAAAGATCGTAAGCTGCATCATTACTATCATGCTCGATAACGATCGCATTTAATAAACCCTTTCCACGGATTTCTTTTATTGCTGGATGGTTTATCTTGGCGATCTCGGCACGAAAGATCTCTCCCAAACGCTCGGCGTTATCGGCCAAAGATTCTGCTTTCAGTACATCCAGTGCCGCAATGGCTACTGCACAAGCCAAGGGGTTTCCCCCGTAAGTAGATCCATGTTCTCCTGGCTGTATAGTCAGCATGATTTCGTTGTCGGCAAGCACTGCCGAAACAGGCAACATGCCGCCACTTAAGGCCTTTCCCAAAATCAACATATCAGGCCTTACAGCTTCATGATCGCAAGCCAGCAATTTCCCGGTGCGGCACAAGCCGGTTTGGATTTCATCCGCAATAAAAAGCACCTGATGCTGTTTACACAGCGCGAAGGCTTGCGCCAGGTAACCCTCATCCGGAACGAGTACACCAGCTTCCCCTTGTATTGGTTCGATCAACAGCCCCACGACGTCAGGATCCTGAAGTGCCATCTCCAAGGCGTTCACATCGTTGTATGGGATCGTTACATATCCATCCACAAAAGGGCCAAATCCATCTCTTGCAGATTCGTCTGTACTAAAAGATATGACGTTCACGGTACGCCCATGAAAATTGCCGTTCATCGTTACGATCTTGGCAGCGCCATCCGCTACACCCTTCACCTTATACCCCCACTTTCTGGCAAGCTTGATAGCAGTTTCGACCGCTTCCACGCCTGTATTCATCGGCAGAACCCGATCATAGCCGAAGTAAGCACTTATATAAGCGACATATTCGGATAGTTTTTCGCTATGGAAGGCACGCGATGTTAAGGTCAATTGTTTCGCCTGCATGATGAAAGCTTCCACAAGCTTAGGATGACAGTGCCCTTGGTTCACCGCGGAGTACCCAGACAGGAAATCAAAATATCGTTTACCCTCAACGTCCCATACGAATGGCCCATTCCCCCTTTCCAAAACCACAGGTAATGGATGGTAATTATGTGCGCCAAATTTATCTTCTTGCGCAATCAGGTGTTGCGTTTTTGCTGCTAAGCCGTGCTTTTCCATCATAAAGTAAAAGTTTTATATTCATAAAAGTACAAAATATAGCTAACAAAGAAAAAGCGTACAGCTACGGATCTATTTCGAATTTCCCTACCAAAAAACGAGATATTTTAAAGATATTTGACGTTTGTAATCGCCCTAACCCACAGATATGCCCCTTATAATCCCTATCTCAATCGCCCTATTGCTGTTATTTTCTGCAACAAATTCATCTGCTTTGGTGGGTCAACCTGACTCGTCTGATCATACAACTCGCCATCAAATTGACATCAAGTCTGTAGAACTGGAAGCCATGAGGCAGCAACAACAGAGAGATTCTTTACTTCGTGTGCGCTTGGAGGATCAGCTATTAATAGTCCAACGGAGCGATTTCGAAGAAAAGCGTAAGCTCATGGAGGAAATTAATCTTTTGCGCAGCCGCGACTCGCTGCTTGTGAATCGCCGAAAATTAAAAGTGGATTCGCTACGTCGTTTGAACAAGGGTGTGGGGGTAATTCCTTTTCGGGATACACTTTTTAAAATCTACACGGCTATCGGCAGTTACAGTGCAAACGATAGGGCGCAGGCCATCGAAAATAGAATACGCGGTATGGTGAATAACGTCCAATTTCACACGGACTCCTTGCATATTGAAAATAATGAAGACAGCTGGATTCTTGCTTGGCGCGATCAGGTTATTCTGAGTGTGAACCAACAGGATGCACTTTGGGCGAATGCCGATGCAAAAGATTTGATTGCCCGTTATAGATCAGAAGTCAGCATAGCCATAGAAAACGAGCGAGAACAGAACAGCTTGAAACGCATTTTACAAGCGCTTGGGCTTGCGGTTATTATACTGGCATCCCTTAGTCTCCTTATCTTTGCTATTGGAAAGCTGACCAACTACCTAAAGAAGAAGGCAATTGGGGGCAAAAATAAAATTTTCAATGGCATACAAATCAGGGGTTATACGGTGGTAACTCCTTCCAAACAAATCAGAATCATTTGGGGACTACTTGACATTGCGAAATGGTTGCTCATGTTATCTGCCGTATACCTGGCGTTGCCTATCATGCTCAATCTATTTCCGCAGACAGAAGGCTATGCACCGGTTTTATTAGGCTACTTCCTGTCCCCTTTGAAAGATGTCGGCTCGGCCATAATCGCTTACATACCTAATCTAATTACTATTTTTGTGATTTATTTGGTATTCCATTATTTATTGCGATTTTTGAAATTCTTTGCGAAAGAATTGCAAGATGAGGTACTAACTATCCCCGGTTTTTATAAAGAATGGGCACTTCCCACCTATCAAATCCTTCGGGTGCTTTTGCTGGCCTTCTTGCTCGTCGTGATCTTCCCTTATCTACCAGGATCTGATTCGCCAATCTTTAAAGGAATATCCGTTTTTATCGGCGTACTGTTTACTTTTAGTTCTGCGGGCGCACTTGGCAATATCGTAGCTGGATTGATGCTTACTTATATGCGTTCCTTCAGCATAGGGGATCGAATTAAGATAGGCGATGTAACAGGCGATATCATGGAAAAATCACTACTGGTGACGCGCATTCGTAGTATTAAAAATGAAGTAATTTCCATACCAAATGCGCAGATATTAAACAATCATACGGTTAATTACAGCGCTGATGCGCAGCAACTCGGACTGATATTGCACGTCAGCATCACGTTAGCATATGAGATACCTTGGCAAAAGGTACATCAATTAGCAAAACGTGCGGCGGAACAAGTTGACCTGCTCGAGAAATCGCCAGAGCCCTTCGTTTTGCAAACAAGTTTGGATGATTTCTACGTTTCTTACCAACTTAATGCATACACCAAATCGCCGGATAAACAAGCTTTTATTTATTCCGAGTTATACAAGCATCTTTTGGACACTTTTCATCAAGCCGATATTGAAATACTTTCGCCCCATTACCACGCTGTACGCGACGGCAGCACGCGTGATATCCCCCCTCCTAATGCCACAGCGCGTCGATGAGTAACTGGGCAGCCAGCTTCTGTAGATAGCGATTGGCAACAGGACAGCATGAAGCCAGCATATGCATAGGACGTCGCTGGCCGTTTTTGCTATTTTGCCTTCGCTTCTACATCCGCCAACACGCGTTCCACGGTACTTTCCAATTCGGTGATATCGAATGGTTTGGCTAGGTATGCGTCTGCTCCAGCTTTTTCCGCCAATAAATGTATATCATTGTTGGCCGATATGTAGACGACAGGTATCTGTTTGTATTCCGCATGTTGCTTGAGTAAGCGAGTCGCTTCTATGCCGCCAATTTCGGGAATCCAGTTGTCCATCAATATAATGTCTGGATGGATCTGCGATACCTTCTCGATAATGTCATGCGAGGTTTCGGAGATCTTAACCGTGTATCCGGCGTCTACCAAAATAATCGTACATACTTCCAGAATATTGACGTCATCGTCAAAAATTAATATTGTTTTGTTTTTCATAGTCATTTTTTCAACTTTCTTATTTTTCTAATCTTCTATAAATTATTGATCAATCCCGGAAAGTGCTCCGGTTTGAATACGGCATCCACCTTAACATGTACAATAGCTTGTCGCGGCATGTACGCGACTTCTGCGGTATCAGGGTCCTGTACAAATACCAAACCATCCGCCGATTTAACACACTTTAATCCTTCCACGCCATCCGCGTTTGCACCAGAAAGTAAGATTGCCACCAATTTGTCTCTGCAGGCAAGGGCCGCAGATTGAAAAGACACGTCGATGGACGGTCTCGAGTAATTCAATTTTTCGGAGTAGTCCAGCGAAACCAATTTGTTGCTTTCAAAAAGCAGGTGGTAATCGGGTGGAGCCAAGTATATCGTTCCTTTCTGCAAAGTCATCTTGTCTTCCGCTTCCAGAACAGGTAACTTGGTATGGTTGCGCAACAATACGTCCAGCATAGAGTCAGGATCAGCTTTTCTATGCAATATGATGACTACAGGGAATGCTAAATCTTGTCTTAAAGTAGGAAGCAACGACAACAGCACCTTGAGGCTTCCCGCCGAGCCGCCCATCAATAGTAGCTCTACCTTACTGTCTGATTTGCGATCACTTGCCATATTACATATTTTTTCGCCAGATCTTCTCCGTATCCAATTGCTTGTATCTATTCTCCAAATTCGAAAACCGGATCGTCTCCTTCGCTCCAAGCGCCAAAAAACCAAGGCTGTCCAAACTTTCATCAAACAACGTAAAGACCTGATTCTGTAATTCCTTGTCGAAGTAGATCAACACATTTCTGCATACCACCAACTGAAATTCGTTGAAAGAGCTATCCGAAACAAGGTTATGTGTTGCAAATATAATTCGTTCGCTCAGTTTTGTATCGAATTTAGCGACATCATAGTTGGCCATGTAATATGATGAAAAATCTTGCAGTCCTCCGGAGAGCATGTAGTTTTCTGAATACAATTTCATCTGTGCAATCGGAAAAATTCCTTTGGCAGCTTTTTCGAGCACGCCGGGATTCAGATCTGTTGCGTAGATCAGCGATCGATTATAAAGATTTGCTTCGCGCAACAGAATAGCCATAGAGTAAGCCTCTTCCCCTGTCGAGCAGCCGGCTAGCCAAATCCGTATAAACGGATAGGTTCCTAGCTGCGGCAGCACCTTATCCCGTAGCGCCTTAAAAAAGCCGGGATCACGAAACATCTCCGTCACGTTGACCGTGATCTCCTCCACAAATCGCTGTAAGTACTCAGGATGATGAAGTAAATGGTACCGAAGTTCCGCGAAACTAGTAAATTTATCAATAACGCAGATACGGTTAACACGTCGCTTCAGTGATGCTTTGCTATATTGGGTAAAATCGTATCCGTATACGCTAAACACATCGTTAAGCAGTATTTCCAGTTCTTCGTCCTTGATCACATTGGGTTCTAACATTTAACCTACCTTTTCAATAACTGCAATTAATTTGTCGATGTCTACCGGCTTTGACACGTACCCATTTGCTCCTGCAGCGAGACATTTTTCCCGATCGCCCGACATGGCCTGTGCCGTAACGGCAACGACTGGCATATCGATAAATCTTTCGTCCGCACGCAACATCTTAATGGCCGCGTAGCCATCCACGTCTGGCATCATCATATCCATCAGCACAACACGGATATGTGGATTTTCGTAAATCAAACTTAAACCTTCAGGAACACTTGTGGCCGATATGGATGTATATCCCCTCGCCTTCAAAGCCAATCGCAATGCGAAGATGTTCCGGTTATCGTCATCGATGATCAACACTATATTTTTCATACCTGTTCCGCTAGCTCCTAATTATCATACAACCAAACGCGCAATAAAGAGAGGAGCTGATCGGTATCCACAGGCTTCGAAATATAATCTGATGCTCCTGCCAAAATACACTTTTCCCGATCACCTGTCATGGCTTTAGCCGTTACCGCCATGATTGGTAATCGCGCGTATTGGGATTGCGCCCGAATAAGCTTGATTGTTTCATAACCGTCCATTTCCGGCATCATCATATCCATAAGTACAATCGAAACATCAGGATTGTTTTGCAATTGTACCAAGGCCTCCTTACCATCAATCGCAGATATCACCTTCATCTGGTACTTCTCTAAAGCTTTTGTCAGTGAAAAAATATTGCGCACGTCGTCGTCAGCGATAAGCACCGTCTTCCCGCTCAATACCTCGTTCAGGCTCCCCAGTTTACTGCTCACCTTTTTAACGGCCTCGACCTTTCGTTCCTCAACGAGATGCAGGAACAGCCCCACTTCATCCAAGATACGTTGATAGGAATGAGCAGTCTTGATCACAATGGAGTCTGCATATTGCTTGATGCGAAGTTCTTCAGCTTGCGACAAGTTCTTTCCCGTGAATATTATGATGGGTAACTTTTCTAAACCTTCGTTCTTTTTTATGGCTTCCAATGTTTCGTAACCCCGTTTATCGGGAACCCCCATGTCCAAGATAACGCAATTCACCTGATCAGAAGACAAGGCTTTCACACTGTCTTCAACATTGTCTTTGATTTCGGAAGCAATATCGAAACTTCCTAGGAAATAGGATAAAGCCATCGCATGTTTTGGATTTTCTTCGACAATGAGAACCTTCTTTGGATAAACGCTCAATGCATGCTCGATACGTTTGAACATGTCGCCAATTTTCTCCAAGGCAATCGGCTTATTGATAAAGTCGATAGCACCTTTTAGGAGACTCTCTTTTTTTACTTGCATGGACGACATGATATGAACAGGAATGTGCCGCGTTGCGGGATTTCCTTTGATTTCATCCATCACTTGCCACCCATCTTTTACAGGGAGTTGTATATCCAATAAGATGGCCAAAGGCTTGTAGGTCAGTGCTGCTGGCGCAGCCAAATCGCCACGTACAACCACAATACCTTTGTAATTTTGCTGCCGGGTGTATTTTAACAAAGCCTTCGCAAAATTTGTATCGTCTTCGACGATCAAAATTACGGGATCGCCCGGCATAATATGGTGCCTATCGTCATCTACATCATCCGGAATATGTTCCGTAGTGTACAAAGGTTCCTTATCTTCGATCAATGTATTCACCTCTTCCACGTCGGCACTAATAATTTCGATCAGCTCGTCTGTAACGGGCTTCACAACGCGAGCACCCTTAACTTTAGGAATAAGCAGCGTAAAAGTACTGCCTTCGTTTTCCTGGCTGGACAATTTGATTTCACCACCCAACAGACGTGCGATCTCGCGGCTTATCGATAACCCTAAACCCGTCCCGCCAAATTTGCGGCGTGTTGAACCATCCGCTTGCTGAAAGGCTTCAAAAATTACGTGCTGCTTATTAGCGGGAATACCAATCCCGGTGTCCTTTACAGCAAAAGCAATGTATTGATCATCCTGCGCGTATGTATCAACAATGAGCTCGACCCCGCCTCTTTGGGTAAACTTTACAGCGTTTGACATCAAGTTTCGCAATACCTGATCTAACCTCAACCGATCTGTTTCCAATCCCTCTTCCAAATCAGGTGATAAACTTACCCGTAAATTTAAAGATTTCTCCTGTATCAGTGGTGTAAAGAGATTTGTTAATTCGCGAACCACATCGCTCAGATTTACAAGCCCATATTCGATTTCCATCTTGCCAGCTTCAATTTTAGATAGGTCTAAGATCTCATCGATTAAAGTTAGTAAGCTAGTGCCCGAACTCTGAATGACCATTGCAGATTCGACCTGTTCTTCGTTGAGGTTTTTTTCGGTATTTTCAGACATTAGGCGTGACAGAAGCAGAATCGAGTTGAGTGGTGTACGCAACTCATGCGACATGTTCGCTAAAAATTCAGATTTGTACTTACTACTTAAGGCCAGCTCTTCGGCTTTCTGTTGGATTTCTATATTCCGTTCGGCTATCAATTGATTTTTTTCTTCCAGCAGCTTAGACCGCTCTTCCAGCTCTTGGTTTGATTGCAGCAATTCTTCCTGCTGCACTCGCAACTCCTCTTCGGAAGCCTGTAATTTTTGCGTTTGTGCCTCCAGCTCCGTATTTAAGTTTTCGAGCTCCCCATGCTGGGTCTGTAACTCTTCAGACTGAGCTTGTGTTTCCTCTAACAGTGTCTGTATCAATCTACGGCTTTTTGCTGCCGCAAGTGCCTTGCCGACATTGCTCGCCGCCTCTTTCAGAAACGCAAGGGCGAAATCGCTTATGTCCTGGGCGGCACCAAGCTCTAAAACGCCGATGCAACTACCTTCATGTAATATCGGCAAGAGCACCAACTCGTCGATGCGGACCGTACCACTGGCAAAACTGACCAAATACCCCTCTTTATCAGCCATGTTTTTAAATACCTTCTCTTTAGCATCCAAAAATACCTGACCAACCATCCCCTCTCCAGGTGCATAGGAAGACCGCATACTTGCTTCCAAACCGTAGCTTGCTTGCAGTAGCAGGCTATCTCCCTCGAACAAATAAAAGGCGCCGTTCCAGCATTGCGTGTATGCGACAAGATGTTGGAGAACTTCTTTAGCAATCACTTGTTCACTTTTGTTACCCATCAACTTGTCATTCAGCAGCGCTAAGCCGGCCTGCCTCCACTCATTATCATTCAATTCATCAAACGAACGCTTTAAAGCATCGGTCATGTCATTTAAGGAAACTGCTAAACTGCCCAAGTCATCCTGCTCGCTATCTTCTATTCGTGTAGAGTAATCACCATGTGCTATTTGGTAGGCGACGCGTTGAATAAGCCGCAGACGCTTCGAAATTTCCTCATCCTTTAGTTTCAACGAATTTTGAAGTTCTTCCCGTTTTTTGAAGTCCTCTCGAATCCGTAAATAGAAAACTACGGTAATCAGTAACGAAATAAGTGCAGCGACGACAATGAATATGGAAGTATAGGAAGACGAACTATCCAAAGCGTCTCGTCGACTATCCAACAGCAATTCTTCATGAGCGATAAATCGGCCAATCAAAGCTCGGCAGCTATCCATATACAGCTTACCTTCCTCCAGTTGTTTGATCGTGATCGCCTCGCCACGACGTCGCTCAGCTACCAAACCTTCTAGAATTCCCGTCCGTAATTTAACAACGGAAATCAACGTATCCAACCGATCGGTCTGTAAGTTATTGTCACTCGTTAATCGCTTGGCACGATCCAAAGATGTCGGTAGCGATTCTATGCTCTTACTATAAGGCTCTAAAAAGACCTCCCTCCCTGTCAGGTGAAAACCTCGTTGGCCCGTCTCTGCATTCTGTAAGTCGCTCAGCACGTTATTTGCTGCCGCAATGGCACGCCGGGTATGGTCTACCCTCTCCCGATTGTTGATCTGATCCTGAATACTGATGAAAGAAGCAGCAGAGCTGGCCATCAGTATAACGAGTGAAACTCCGAAACCGACTTGAAGGTTTCGCAGGAATTTTCTAGGCATATAGATTAATTTAAAGGTAAGGTAAAATAAAACGTGGACCCCGATCCGACTTCGCTTTGCAATCCAAAACTTCCCTGATGCTGGCGGATAATTTCCGAACATATATACAGGCCGATACCTAAGCCTTGGAATTTTAACGAAGACTCTTCTACACGGTAGAATTTGCTAAAAATATCTTTCTGTTTATGCGCTGGAATACCAATGCCAAAATCCGTTACTTCCACTTTGATCACGTTAGTATTGTTGACGGTATTCACGATCACACGTTTGCTATTGGGTGAATATTTGATTGCATTCGTAAGGTAGTTGATAAGCACTTGTTCTATACGGATTTCATCACCAAGCACAGCTAAGTCGACATTATCACCCGTTCGGACGATATCGGGCGACTTCTCATGTGTATGGTAGATTGTATCTATCGCATTATCCAATAGGTGCTTAAAATTGAATTCCCGCATATTCATTTTCAATTTTCCGTTGTCGATTTTTGAAATATCCAAAAGATCGGCTATCAGGTTATTTAGTTTGGCAACCTGCACTTGCACCTTATCAATGTATTTGTTTGCGGGATGCTCCTCGTCGATGTTTATAGTTCGCCCCAACAACTGCGTATACGCCTTGATGCTGGTGAGCGGGGTCTTCAATTCATGACTCGCAATACTTAAAAATTCATCTTTCTTCTTCTCCGTCTGTTTGCGATCCTCTATGTCGGTGAATGTACCTACCCAACGCGAAAGCTGTCCCTGCTCTTTTATTGGTGTAACGCGCAAGAGATGCCAGCGGAATAGGTCCGCATTGATTTCTCTTATCCGCACCTCCATTTCCAATGGCACATTTTTTAAAACGGAAAGAGACCACTCTTCTTCAATGGAGGGATCGCCCACCGCCGTTTCAGGAAAGGTAGTGGAATGCTGCGCATAACGAAACCATTGATTGTTCACAAAATCAATCTGGCCTTTGCTATCTGCGGTAAAGGCAATTTGAGGTAAAGACTCAAGAATTAAATGCAGGTAATCGACCCGTTCTTTCAATTCGGACTGTGCTTGCTTTCTAGCTTCGATTTCGCTTCTTAACGTCTGTTGCGTTTCATTTAAGGCCAAGGTTTGTTCGTATAGACGGTAAAAAGTCTTGACCTTAAGCATTAAAATATCTGGATCGACAGGTTTGGTCACATAGTCAATCCCTCCGGAAGCATAGCCTTTGGTAATGAATTTCTTATCGGTATTGACGGCAGATAGAAATATAATGGGAATATCCCGCGTTTTGCTAAAACCAGATAACGTTTCCGCGACTTCAAAACCGTCGATTCCGGGCATCTGCACGTCCAAAATTATCAAAGCATAATCTTTGCGCAGCACCTTCTTTAATGCTTCTTCACCCGACAATGCCGTGTCCACCGAAAAATTCTTCGCCTCTAGAAGCTTCTTTAGCGAATATATATTTTCTGATTTGTCATCGACTATTAGAATCATTTATATTTCTTAGAATTTAAAGCCATGCGTTTTATTGTCTTGACGAGAGCAAAACAAAAATTCACCTGCTGTTATCAAAATTTTAGCCCCTTATAAGTTAATAGTTGTCCGAACCAAAGGATTTAGCATGTCCTCAAACATCAAAAATCACTCCAATTTCAAAAACGTTTCCCGCGCAGAAATATACGATTCAAATAAGGTTCAAAAATAAGTGAATTGAGTATTTATTGCCTATTGTTCATACACATATAGCAAAGCTAGATTTAGCAGCTGATTATGAACGCATTCCACACTTAAGATCGGAAGACAAACGTTTGCCTAAAACTTCAAAAAATATGATGCGGCTACCGCAGTATGGCAGCAGTCGACTTATCATGGCTGATATTCCTAAACAAACAAGTTTAAACAAGTATTTATCGGGTCAACTTTACGTATTTTCAGCAAAACTTTTTTAAACTGGTTTATGTCTCTCTAATTAAGTGATCAAAATTTCGAACAGCGATTACCGCATTTTAGGACAGCCAAATTATTTCGATAAATACGTTGCAAGAGTACAATTGTCTGCCTATCTTAGAATGCACACAGTTATATTTCTCAATGATGATAAAGAAAAAATTGACCTTCATTATGTTAGCTTTCGTATTGCAAAGCGGTTTCAACACAATTTCTGCACAAACACATGCCATTCAAAGGGTCGAAAAATCGATCGATAAGCTTGTGCAAGCTATGTTAAAGCCTAACCAAGCGTTGCTCATGGAACTTACGGCAGACTCGCTGACTTACGGACACTCAAATGGCAAAATAGAGCGTAAAAAAGAGTTCATGGAGACGCTATTGTCTGGCGCCTCGGACTTTAAAGAAATTGAGTTGACCGACCAAACCATTCAGGTTGTCGGTAGTACGGCAATAGTCCGCCATGTTTTACATGCAAAAACCGATGACCCGGGAAAGGGTTCTTCCCTTATTAAATTAGGTATCGTATTAACCTGGATAGAAACTAAGGGCGGTTGGCAACTTTTGGCACGGCAGGCGTACAAGCTTCCATGAAAAAGGTGGATAAACTTGCGATATCTATATGCCAGTCGAATATTTCGTTATCTATTGCGTAAAATTGCGTCCATAACGCTTGTTGTCCGTAAAGCACTTTGACCTGTAGAGGGACAAATCCCCTCGCCTCTTAGCTCCTGGACAATGGTGTTGATAAGGTGTTGTTGGATGTGAGTAGGGCGTTCATAGTCAAACAACGTTTTACCACGCGAAGTTAACAGCTCTATGGGACGAAAATTAAACGTACTGCATACGAGTTGTCCTTGTGTTCCCGTTATTACAATCTCATCCTGCTCACTACTCTCGTTTGCGACGAAACACCAGATGGCACTACCTAAGACGCCATTACTATGCTTCCATACTGCACTAACGGTATCGGCCACTTCGTAATGTCCAGCCAAGTTGTCCGATCTTCCATGCGCGTCTTTAATGGGAGCAATTAAGTAGTCGAGAATATCCAGCGTATGCGGTGCCAGATCAACGAAATAACCTTCCCCGCCTACCTTCTTATCTATCCTCCAAGTGTGTGTGGCTGGATGGAGATCCGTGGACAGCGGCGCCCTTATCAGTCTAACAGAAACGGTCAACAGATCCCCGATTTTTTGCTGATCCAGCAACTCCTTTACTTTCTCGAAATAAGGCAGGCTACGTCGGTAGAATGCGACAAAGAGTCTACGCCCCGTCTGTATCGATACTTTCACCATCTCCTCGGCCTCCGATAAGGTTAACGCCATGGGCTTTTCTACATAAACATCTTTACCTGCACGCATCGCCCGAATAGCTAATTCACTATGCGTACTTGGAGGAGTGGCGATATACACTATCGAAACAGCCGGATCCAGCAGTAGATCTTCTGCATCGCGATACACTGTCTTCACATTATGCCGACGAGCATAGTCCAAAGCCTTGTCATAAGTTCTTGAGGCAACAGCTATCAACGCTGAGTTTGGACATTTGTAAAAAGCAGGACCACTTTTCACTTCGGTGACATCCCCAACGCCAATCA
Organism: Sphingobacterium griseoflavum; assembly: GCF_014653155.1. Lineage (GTDB taxonomy): Bacteria > Bacteroidota > Bacteroidia > Sphingobacteriales > Sphingobacteriaceae > Sphingobacterium > Sphingobacterium griseoflavum. The sequence continues at coordinate 170,497 of NZ_BNAF01000010.1, forward strand.
TTCCCCAGTTTATATTTTCCATAAATCTTCTTTTTTTAGCGCATTTCGTAGCAGTCGAATCAATAGCCGTTGCCATAAAAGATCTAACACGCGTTGAAATAACGATTATACCGATAATTTACATAAAAAAGGCGGAACATACGTAACATATGACCGCCCTCTATTATGAAATATTAAACAATTACATCTCTACCAATACCTCAGATATCTGGTTTCCCTGTTTTGTACGAACTGATTTATACTTTACCTTTTGGTTTAACTGCAACACTTTACCCGCTAAGGTATCGTTGAAATACACCGTTTGACTCGTTAAGTTATCACGAATAAATCCGTAATGCCCCTGCTCATTGTAGTACGAAACCTTCCCATGCTGATACTCATCGGTATCGACAGGTCGTTGAAGATCTGACTCTTTGAATTCGTATTTCTTTTCCGGCGGGGTATTGGATATATTCCCGAATTCATCGACATAAGCAAACATATCTTCCAATGCTTTACCCTTATCGTTGTCCATTTTGTGCATTTCTCGTTTTTCGAGTTTATGCTGTCGTTTCAGCTGTTGCTTTTTTACGCGTTCTTTCTTGTTAAATGTAATTTGGCTTTTTCCCATTCAGTGATATTAAAATTAAAAGATAATCCATGTCTCGCAAGACACCTAGTTTCCATGCTAATGAAGCAAAGCAGGTTGTTAAGTGAGGTATAACGACAAATGTAGCAAAATTTAATTGACTTTGCAAGTCAGAGATCACCCCGCTTTTACTTCAAGCAAGCTTTTTAGTATCGGAATCTTTTAATATACCGCCAAGTAGGCAATGATCAAATCCCTTCTGCTTCCAGCGATTGATTACGAGAAACTTGTAAACTGAACGGGGCTGCTGGCGATGCTAGCGCAGTTTAGTTCATTAGTCTGCTGCTAGCTTTAAACCACAGGCAACTTAAACCCGTTATGATAAGTTGCTTGTAAATATCTATTCGCTTCTTTATCGCTAAATTGCCTTTTCTTATGGTCCCAGAACAACTTTTTGCCGGTCCGATAAGCGATATTCCCCATCTGCGAAAAAATTGCAATATGAGCACCTGCTTCGATAGGGGCATGAAGATGGCCCTTATCCTGTCGTTCTATAGCTTCTACAAAATTGAGCATATGCTTTTCCAGTCCATTGTCTACCGATCGTTGCAGAGCAACAGCATCCATCCGGCCCTTTTCTGGAATAACCTCCCAACCTTCGCGGTTGACGACAAGTGTTCCATTGTTTCCAATAAAGGCGACACCATGGTTTTTATTATAAGGCCCTAAATCTATACCATTAGCGTGCTCCCATTGGATATTGAAGCCTTCAAACTCGAAAACAGTCGTCAATGTATCCGGTGTTTGCGCTGCATCCTCTGGATAAGCAAACTTACCCCCAGCGGCCATAACGGATTTGGGGTCCGACACTTTCATGCCCATTAATGCGTAATCCAACATATGTACCCCCCAGTCTGTCATCAATCCGCCGGCATAGTCCCAGAACCAGCGAAATTCGAAGTGGAATCTATTGGGATTGAAAGAGCGTTTCGGCGCTGGCCCCAGCCATTTATCGTAGTGTACGCCCGCTGGAACAGCTTCATCCGGCTTGACAGGAATACTCTTCATCCAACCTTGGTAAGCCCAAGCTTTTACCAGACGTATTTTCCCCAACTTGCCGCTATGAACGAACGAGATGGCATCTTTAAAATGCTGTTGGCTACGCTGCCACTGCCCTACCTGCACCATCGTATTGCTTTTTGCTGCGGCAGCTTGCATCAGCTCACACTCTTTTATCGAATTGCCAATAGGCTTTTCTACATATACATGCTTACCGGCTTGCACGGCTTCAACCATTTGCAAGCAGTGCCAATGATCGGGAGTAGCGACAATCACGGCGTCGACCACGTCTGATCGAAGGAGTTCCTTATAGTCGATAAAGCGCTTGACATTGATCTTTTTTTCGGCTAGTTCCTGGATGCGCTTGTCCAACACCCGTTCATCAACATCACATAGGGCGGTACATTGAACGCCTTTTTGCTTGAGTATGGCGTTCAAATTGGACCAGCCCATTCCATTTACACCGATCAAGCCCACCCGAAGCGGCTTATCGGCACGGGTGAACGCGTGCGATTTGAGAAAAACGCTGGACGCAGCCAATAATGTGGCTTGTCGAATAAAATCCTTTCTTTTCATTTGTTAGGTTTAAGATGTTTTTAGCTCTACAAGATTATAGTTTCGGGAATTTATACCCATTATGATAGGACGCAGCGAGAAGATTATTGGCAGCTTTCTCAGAAAAGCGGCCTTTCTTCTCGTTCCAGATCAACTTTTGGCCGGTGCGGTACGCAATATTCCCCATATGGGAAAGTTTGGCAATATGCGCGGCTTCCGCTACAGGTGCTCGGATTATTTCGGGCGCGCGTCGTCGAACGGCATCAACAAAATTAAGCATATGCAACGCTAGCCCATCATCTTCACGCGGATGGAGTGGCACCGAAGCCATCCTATCTTTTTCCGCTATCACTTCCCAGCCTCCCCTATCCAAAACAAGTGTCCCCATATCGCCAATGAATGCAATTCCGTGCTCGCGACCGTATGGGCCGTTGCTAATGCTCGTTGCATGCTCCCATACGATGTTGAAGCCATCAAATTCGTAGACGGCAGTTAATGTATCCGGCGTATCGCCTGCGTCTTCGGGATAGGCAAACTTTCCGCCGGTTGCCATCACAGACTTTGGTACGGAAGCCTTCATCCCCAGCAGCGCATAATCCAGCAAATGAACGCCCCAGTCCGTCATCAAACCACCTGCGTAATCCCAATACCACCGAAAATCATAATGGAAGCGATTGGGATTGAAGGAGTGACGTTCGGCTGGCCCCTGCCAAAGGAGGTAATCCACGCCAGCTGGCACCGGGCCGTCCGGCTTTTCTGGAACACGCTGCTTCCAGCCTAGATATGCCCACGCCTTTACCGTCCTTATTTTACCCAATTTACCGGAATGTACAAAGGATACCGCATCTTGAAAATGTCGTTGGCTACGCTGCCATTGACCTACTTGAACAATCCGGTCCGAATTGTTTGCGGCCCTGACTAAAGCATCGCACTCCAAAATGGAATTGGCCAATGGCTTTTCGACGTACACATCTTTTCCGGCTTTGATCGCCGCGATGGCCTGCAGGCAATGCCAGTGGTCAGGCGTCGCGATAATGACCACATCCACCTCCGCATCTGCTAGCAGTTCGTTAAAATCCTTGTACTGTTTTGGCTGCATACCTCTCTCTGCAAGTTGCTTGCTGCGCTGCTCCAAAACCGTATCATCGATATCACAGATGGCAGTACAACGTACGGAATCCACCTTCAAAATAGCTTCTAAATTATGCCATCCCATACCTTTTATTCCTATCGCACCTACTCGTACTTCAGCAGAAAAATTATTAAACTCCATTATTGTCGATGGTTTACAGATTAGTCTAGCCTAAGATAGCGATTTTTTTAAAAGCAGAAAAGTAAAGCTGGGGTCAATATCGGGATTGTTACGCATCAAATGTTTTCATTTTTTTGTATTTTTAAGCTTCTTGATCCACGATGTTATGAAATTATTCATTAAAAATATGGTTTGCGATCGCTGCAAGATGGCGGTAAGATCCGAATTGGAAAACGTTGGCCTTACGCCTCTGAATATCCAACTCGGGGAAATAGACATCAAGGAATCACAAATAGACGATCACATCCAACTTCTTGAACAGCGTTTGATAGCGTTGGGCTTCGAACTGTTACAAGATCAAAAAATTCGTCTTGTCGAGCAGATTAAGTCTGCGTTGCGACATTTCGTACGTCAAGAGAAAACGGACACGCCACCGAATATTTCTTCCTATCTGGCTGCATATCTTAAAAAAGACTACGCCAGCCTTAGCCATCTCTTTAGCCAAAGCGAACACACCACCATAGAAAGCTACTTTATCAAACAGAAGATTGAGCGCGTCAAGGAACTGCTTGCCTATGGAGAATTAAATCTGAACGAAATTGCCTATAAGCTACATTACAGTAGTGTTGCCCACCTTAGCAATCAGTTCAAAAAGATTACGGGATTGAGCCCCACCGCTTATAAAAAATCTGCCAGCTACGAACGCACCGAACTGGACAAAGTTTAGCGCCAAGCCATTCCGTCGCTCGGTGTAATTCTGCAAATCATTTCAAAAATTGTGTAACCCGATCTTCTGTTTAAATGCAGAACTTTGCAGGGTAACAAGACGGCAAGACATATGGCAACTAAAGAAGAGTTAGTGCAGTTAGCTGCACAGTTGGCTCATCCATCAGGAAATATTGGAGTAGAGCTTTCCATCATAATGGATCGGACGAATAGCAACATGACAAAACAAGCCATAGAGGCGCTCAACCTCCAAGCGGGGCAGCGGATTCTCGAGCTTGGACACGGCAATGCGGGACATGTCTCATGGTTATTGGAGAAACATCCTGACGTCACCTACGTTGGACTTGACATCTCGGAAACCATGCACAGAGAGGCAATAAACAACAATTTAGACGCCATAGCTGCCAAGAAAGCTAGCTTTTATCTCTACGACGGTATAGATCTGCCTGCAAGCATCCAACAGGTTGACGCGATTTTTTTTGTAAACACCATCTATTTTATAAAAGAACCTGCTTGGTTTATCGAACAATTGGCTAGCCTACTACGACCCCATGGTAAACTGGCCATTACCTTAGCCAGTCGTAAATTTATGGAAACACTACCATTTACGGCTTTTGGTTTTCGGCTATATGATGAAGCGGAACTTTGTCGGTTAGCCGGCAACAAACTACTGCAGTTTGTATATCGTCTTGCTGATAAAGAGCAAATTTCCAATAAAGCAGGGGATCTTGTGGAACGGGAGTACCTCACACTTTTATGGAAAAAAATTTAAACCAGACAGCACATGAACAAACAATACAGGATTACAGGCATGACCTGTAGCGGCTGCCAGGCCGCCGTGCAGCGCAAGCTGAACGAACTCGATGGAATACAGGCTACAGTCGCACTTGACAGCGGTCTAGTCGACGTGGTGAGCGAAAAGCTCTATAGCCTTTCAGATCTGCAGCGGCAGCTCGCTCCGCTGGGGCATTATGACATCCATGATGTCCACGCGCCTATTGAAAAAAGCACCAAGGCGTTGGAAGATTCGCCTAGTGGCAAATATATCTGTCCGATGCATTGCGAAGGACATGATAAGACCTATCCAGCGAAGGGACGCTGTCCAGTCTGTCATATGTATCTCGCCCCCGTAGAATCCATCAAAAGCAAGTCTAGTGTTCCCGACACTACAGACAAATTGTCTATTGCAACAGCATCTAACGCAGGTAAATATTACTGTCCAATGATGTGCGAAGGTGACAAAGTATATCCCAAAGCGGGTTCCTGTCCAGTTTGCGGAATGAACTTGGAAAAGATCCCTCAATTAACCGTACAGTTGGAATATCGCTGCCCCATGCATGGGGATATACGACAAGACCATCCCGGAAGTTGCCCTATATGCGGTATGGAGCTTGTGGCGAGCGCTATTGAAGAAGGTGATGATCCTGTCTACCAGTCCTTACGCGAGAAGCTACGATTGAGCATAGTGTTTACTATTCCTGTTTTTATAATGGCTATGGGCGATATGCTGCCCGGATCGCCCGTCAGCGTTTGGATTCCGCCACATATCAATGGCTGGATACAGTTTATTTTGACGCTCCCCGTGGTTTTCTATACCTGTTGGATGTTTTTTGAACGAGCATGGACTTCTTTTCGATCGCGGAAGCTAAACATGTTCAGTTTGATCGGTCTGGGCGCCGGTTCAGCATTTCTCTACAGCTTATTCGCATTGTTTTTTCCGGATCTTTTGCCTCAGGATCATACCACCGAACATGCTGTTCCGCTCTACTTTGAATCGGTATGCGTGATCCTCACGCTTGTTTTATTGGGTCAATTGATGGAAGCTAAAGCCCATGCAAAGACGAACAGCGCTCTTAAAGAGCTCATTAAACTATCTCCTCATGAGGCCACACGCATAGTGGGCGAAAACGAAGAACGAATAGGGGTATCGGAGATCCGCAAAGGAGACCTATTGCGTGTTCGTCCCGGTGATAAAGTGCCGATCGATGGTGAAATCACCGATGGAGGAAGCAGTATCGACGAGTCTATGGTGACCGGTGAACCGCTTGCGGTTGAAAAGTCTATAGGCGACCCAGTTATTGGCGGAACCATGAATGGCAATCAAGCATTCCTTATGAAAGCTACGCGACTAGGAGAAGAAACCATGCTTGCACAGATCATACAACTGGTGAACGAAGCGAGTCGTAGCCAGGCACCCATCCAAAAACGCAGTGATCGCATATCGTGCATATTTGTGCCGATTGTAATTGCCATAGCAATCCTTACCTTTATTGTTTGGTTTTTGGTAGGCGATGTGGATCGATTCGCATTTGCTTTCAGCAATATGATCACCGTGCTCATTGTGGCTTGCCCCTGTGCGCTGGGCTTAGCCACGCCGATGTCCGTCATGGTGGGAATCGGAAAAGGGGCCAAAAACGGCATATTGATAAAGAATGCGGAATCTTTTGAGCGCCTGCAGCAGGTAGACACGTTGATTGTCGATAAAACCGGAACATTGACCGGAGGGAAACCACAGGTAGCAATCGTCCGTACATTCGACGCAGGCAAATTCAAAGATGATGATATCCTGCAGGTTGCCGCCTCCATTAATAAAAGTAGCTCGCACCCATTGGCCGATGCCATGCTCCGGCAAGCAAAAGCCCAAGCTTTACAGCTACTCGATGTTATCCAGTTTGAAAACATCCCAGGTCAGGGTGTGTCAGGAAAAATATTTCATATGCAAGTCATTCTTGGCAATAAAAAAATGCTCAACGAGCGCAAAATAACAATAACGGAAGAACAGGAACGGGAAATTTTGGCGATAGAGGATCAAGGCAACAGCGTCTCATTATTGGCTGTAGACAAATCTTGCGTAGGTATCATCGCCGTGAAGGATGAGATCAAGCCTACCAGCGCGGAGGCAGTTGCTGAGCTGCAGAACCTGAATATAGATGTGCAGATGTTCACGGGTGACAATGAACAAACGGCTAGGCTTGTTGCAAAACAAACTCGGATTGAAACGGTATACGCCCGTATGCTACCAGGCGACAAACTGGATGAAATAAAGTTCCTGCAACAACAGGGCAAAGTAGTAGCCATGGCCGGTGACGGCATAAACGATGCACCAGCATTGACACAGGCAGACATCGGCATTGCTATGGGCACGGGTACCGATATCGCGATACACAGTGCAGAAGTAACTTTAGTGAAAGGTGATTTAAAAGGTGTGAGCAAAGCAATTCGATTAAGCCATCAAATGATTCGGAATGTCAAACAAAACCTTGCATTCGCCTTTTTATACAATGTAATCGGAATACCTGTCGCAGCCGGGGTCCTCTACCCTTCATTCGGTATATTGATGTCACCCATGCTTGCAGCTACCGCTATGAGCTTGAGCTCGGTATCTGTTATCCTCAATGCGTGGAGGCTTAATGCAGGCCGGCTAAACTAGTTCTAAGATCAAAAAAAAGCGGACATTGTTGCTCTACAATGTCCGCTTTTTTATTAGCTACTTATCATCTTTGCTTAACGAGAATGGAAGATCATCTTTGTTTATTCCACGCTTTTTATTCGGTTCAGCCTGCATGTCGAAATTTAAGGTAGCACCCTTAAGAAGTTCGCTGTGTTTGATATAATTTTTAGTGTAATGCTTTCCATTCCACTTCAACGCATTCACATAACGGTTAACATCCGAGTTTTTTGCGGCGTTAATAGCGACTGTCTTTCCGTTGGCCAAATGTAGCGTTGCCTTTTTGAAAAGCGGCGCGCCAAGAATATATTCGTCGGTGGCTGGTGTCACCGGGTAAAAACCTAATGCCGAAAAAACATACCATGCCGATGTCTGTCCATTATCCTCATCGCCGCAATAACCATCGGGGTAGGGAGAGTACATACGTTTCATCGTTTCACGAACCCAATACTGTGCTTTCCACGGTGCACCAACATGATTGTACAAATAGATCATGTGCTGAATCGGCTGATTTCCATGCGCATATTGCCCCATGTTTGCTATTTGCATTTCGCGAATTTCATGTATGGGGAAACCGTAGTACGAGTCATCAAAAATCGGTGGCAGACTAAATACAGAGTCTAATTTAATTTCCATCGCTTTGTGCCCACCCATTAATTTGGCCAAGCCGTCTACATCCTGAAATACCGACCAGGTATAATGCCAACTGTTTCCTTCCGTAAATGCATCTCCCCATTTGAATGGATTGAATGGTGATTGGAACTGACCATCCTTATTTTTACCGCGCATTAATCCTGTCGTCGGATCAAACAGCTTTTGATAATTATATGCACGTGTCTTATAATAGTTTAAATCCGCATCAGGTTTGTTGAGTGATTTAGCCAATTGGTAAATAGCAAAGTCATCGTAGGCATATTCCAACGTGCGTGCGGCGTTCTCATTGATATCGACATCATAGGGAACGTAGCCCAGTTCTTTATAATAAGAAGCCCCGGCCCTTCCTACGGCCGGCAACGGGCCGGCATGATCTGCACCATGCTTCACCGCTTCATAAAGCACTTCGATATCCTTCGATCGTATGCCTTTGACCCATGCATCGGCAACCACAGATGCCGAATTATTGCCCACCATAACGTTCCTTAAACCAGGGCTTGCCCATTCGGGCAGCCAGCCACTTTCTCGGTAAGCATTTGCCAAACCATCCTGCATCTTCTCGCTTATCTCCGGATACATCAAGTGCAAGAAAGGAAATAAGCTGCGGAATGTGTCCCAGAAACCGGTGTCGGTAAACATATATCCCGGCAAGACCTGCCCATTGTATGGGGAATAATGTACAACCTGCCCACTGGCGTCTATTTCATAAAACATTCGCGGAAACAACAACGAACGATACAAGCAGGAATAAAAGGTCCGCATATCGTCAACCGAACCGCCTTCAATTTCAATCTTTTTCAGTTCGTTATTCCACGTCTGTTCGCCTTTTGCAATTCGCTCATCGAATGATATACCGTCAAGCTCCTTCAGGTTTAATACTGCTTGCTCTTCCGAAATGAAAGAAGAAGCAGCTTTCAGCAGCACTTGATCACCCGCGTTGGCCAATTGAAACCCCACCAACGCTCCCACATGATCTGCCTTTACCAAATAGCGTCCATCGGTCAAAACGGAATCCGCAAATGTCGCTACGTTTGCAAAAGGACGGTCAAATTCTAGCACGAAATAATTCTTGAAATTATCCGGAACGCCGCCACTATTTTTCGTAGAATAGCCGACTATACGCTGCTCCCGCGGCAAAACTTCTACATAAGACCCCTTATCAAAAGCATCTAGAAGGATGTACCCTTCATTTGTTTTGGGAAAAGTAAAGCGGAAATATGCTGCGCGCTCGGTTGGTGTGATTTCCGTTTTCACATCATAATCTGCTAAATAAACCGAATAATAATGCGGCTTCGCTATCTCTGCCTTGTGGGAGAAATAGCTCGCGCGTTTTTCCTCGTCAAAGGTCTTTTTGCCGACCATCGGCATGATAGCAAACTGTCCATAGTCGTTCATCCATGGAGACGGCTGATGGGTTTGCTTAAATCCACGAATTTTTTCGGCCGTATACATATACATCCATCCGTCTCCCATCTTTCCGGTTTGCGGACTCCAAAAATTCATACCCCAAGGCATCGCTATGGCAGGATAGGTATTGCCCGTGGAAAGAGAATAGGTTGACTGGGTTCCCACCAAGGTACTTACTAAATCAATAGGCTTTTCAATCTTACCAACAGTTTGGCCGTAACCGATTGAAACCACCGTACTCAGTATGATCGTCTTTAAAAATCTAAACTTCATAGAACTATAGGCTTTTTTTTCTAAAAATAGGAATTCCGGTGCAGAAAACCATAGCTAAAAGTATTTAGCATTTTAGAAAATCAAGACTAGCTTACCAAATACGTCACCATTTTCCAGGAGGCTATGGGCTTCAGCGGCTTCTGTGAAGGGGAAGGATCTGTATACCTGCGGCTTGAACGTGTGGCCCAAGATTGGCCATATGGCTTTCTGTACATCGCGAGCTAGCTGCGCTTTAAAAGATAAATCACGCGCGCGCAACGTACTTCCTGTTATGATCAACCGCTTTTGCATAAGCTTTGAGATATCCAATGAAACCCGCTTGCCCTGCGCGGCATTGATCTGTACCAATCGGCCGTCCGGCCTCAAAATATTGAGGTGCTTCTCGAAATAATCGCCCGCAATACTATCCAGCACCAAGTCCACCCCCTCCTCTTCAAGTAGTTGTTCGAAGTCCTGCTCTTTATAATTAAAAACACGATCGGCTCCCAAATCTCTGCAATATTTACATTTTTCGTCGGATCCGGCGGTAGCGGACACACGGGCTCCAAAAGCTTTGGCAAGCTGTATGGCTGTACTTCCTATACCCCCAGCTCCCCCATGTATCAGTATATGCTCATCACGCTGCAATTCACCGCGGCGAAAAACATTGTCCCACACCGTGAATAGCGTCTCCGGCAAGGAGGCTGCTTCCGCAAACGTTAGTCCGACAGGGAGAGGCAAGCAACTGTCGGCATCAACAGCAACAAATTCGGCATAACCACCTCCTGCCACTAAACAGCATACCTCGTCGCCTATTTCCCAGCGTACTCCGGATCCCACTTCAATCACCACGCCAGCTACCTCAAGGCCTGGAATATCCTGCACGACATCCTTTGGTGCAGGATAATATCCTTTACGTTGAAAAATATCCGGACGATTGATACCAGCGGCTTTCACTTGTATCAAAACCTGGTTGGCTACTATTGTTGGACGAGGGCGCGTTTCTACACGCAATACATCGGGCTTGCCGAACGCTGTTATCACGACTGCTTTCATGTTATTTCTTTTTTGGATATTTCTGCAAGCGCATATTGAACGTTACCATAAAATAGCGTCCTAACCGGTTATTTCTAGCTTCATACAAGTCATTACCAATGTATTCGCTATATGTTCCCATATTTTTATTCTGATCAAGCAAGTCGAATCCTTGAAAACGTAGCAGCCCCAGTTTATTGGGTAGGAAGGAAATTTCGAGATAGGCATTTAAAATAGTCGGGTTATTATTCATAAAACTGCTCTCGTATCCCGAATTAAAGCGTTGTGACATTTCTGCGCCTAAGGTCACATAGTCACTTAAGTACCCTTTTGTTGCACCGCTTAACAATAAGCTATGCGCCGTTATCTCCGTGCTGTAGGGCCAAGTATACGTCGCATTGTTCAGCATATAATTGGTATTGAACAACGACTCAAAATAATCGCTCCAGGTGTAGCGTAGCTGCGCGGATTGCGAATAGACAAATTGTGTCGTTCTGTTCCGTTCATCATTGACAAACGAAATGTTGTTGTAAAAATCCGTGTTTCCTATCAAATCCAACTGCAAGCTCTCGTCAAAAAGGGGTGTATTGAATAAATAGTACCACTTCACGTCAAAATACCCATCTGCATTTTTAAAAGTGGTTTCTTGTATGGTCGAATTGCGGAACGCCGTTTTATCGGCAACAATCTTGTTTATTACCTTATTGTAGGCAAAATTAGACTCAAAATACTGATTTCGGCTCGTGATAAATTTCCGCAAGGTCGTGCTTATGCGATTGGAGAACTCTGCTTTCAGCTCGGGGTTACCGGTAACGATATTTTGCGAGTTGCTGTTGTCTCTAACAGGAATAATATGTAGGAAATTTGGCTGGTTATTTTTTCCAACATAATCTACGCTCCAATCGAGTTCATTATCCAACCTCCATTTAAATCCAGCACTGGGCACCAAATTGACATTATCATAGCGATAGTGCAGATCTTCCCGCGGTAGGTAGCCATTAAGCGTAATAGGTTGCACGGCAAAACCTATGCTCGTTCTAAACTTCTTATTGGGCACATACTGGTAACTTAATCCAGCTCGACTACTGTTAAAGCGATAGTTATAACTGACTCCAAGGGAATCTACATAAAAGGATTGATCAAACTCTGCTGATTTGAGCCTGTCCTCCACACGTCTTACCGCTGTCATATCGGTTAGCTCATAGTCATAAAAAAATTCCAATGTACTGTAATCGGAAAAGGGCTCGACAAAAGACATCGCCGCTTTCACACCATCTGTACCACTGCGCTGTTCAATAAAATATTGTTGATCAAACTTAGTAAACCGAGGCGGATTCATAGATGAGTCGATCGAGGTGTACGTGTCCACCACATGTTCTAGTTTATTCAAACTGTTGAAATTTAAAACCACGTTGCCTACAAACTTTCGACCTGGTTTTTTGAAAGATTTAGCGTAAAGCATGTTTACGTCAAGATTAGGATTCTGCTGCGAAGCCGTATCTTGATATGTACCATCATTGGTAATGCGATTATTATTGATCAGACGTTCACGGATATTACCGAAGTAGACCCTATTATACGAGAACACCGGTTTGATCTCCAACACGTCGTTGTTCTTGAAACGATGTTTGAATTCAGCCGTCAGCCGATGATAGTAATCGTTGTTGGTCGTCCGGTACGATTCTTCGTTCGATATCTTGTTTCCAAGATAGTCCGACCGCAGAAAGGAATTTCCAGTGGTCACGTTTTGCTTATGCGTAAAACTGTAACTACCACTCAGCACGGTATTTTCTGCAAGGTTGTCCGAATAATTGAACCCAAACGACTTGATATTATTGAGACCATCGGTGGGGTCAACAAAATCATTGGCATCGAAGAGCGATTTTTCGCGTTCCCCTACACCACTGGGAGAGCCGAAGGAAAACAGGCTGGTATTGGTGTTGTTGAGGGATCCAACAACCGAAAACTCCTGTCCGTCGTCAAATCTATTTACACCGACACTTCCGATATACCGATCACTCGTACCACCTCCAGCTGTTAGCTGTCCGAAGGTTATACGCTTGCTATCTTCTTTCAGCACAATATTGATTACTTTCTCCGGCTCGTCTGATTTTATACCGCGCTCTGTGGCATAATCCCCGAAGTAATTGATCACCTGTATCTTTTTGACAAAATCGGCGGGCAGGTTTTTGGTTGCCGTATTGACATCGCCCCCAAAAAATTTCTTTCCATCGACCAAGACCGTGGACACTTGTTTTCCTTGGGCATAGACCGTGCCATCACGTAGCACTTGAATCCCTGGAAGCTGCTTCAAGGCCTCCTCCAACAACGAATTTGCACGAAATTTGAACGCATCCATGTTATACTGTATCGTATCTTCACTGTAAACTACGGGGATGGTTTTGGTTACCGAAACACCCTCAATCAATGCATTTTGCGGTACGAGAACCACATTCGGCATCACCACAAACGCACTACGCTCAGTGGCAGATAAAAGCTTGGTCACGATTTGGTGTCCTAACATACTATAAGAGATCCGGATATGGTTGCCCCTAACATGCTTGAAATAATACATCCCATCCGCACTGCTGCTTGTTACCATCGTATCCATGGTGCTTGTCAACCTGATATTTACACCCGACAGCCCGTTTGATGCACTATCTAGAACAATTCCTTGAATATGCTTCTCCAACGATTGTGCACGCAGCTCGAACAATCCCAGCGTATAGGAAAAACCCACCATGACCATAAGTATGACACACCTAATATTCTTCACAAATACTACTCGTTTGCTCGATGGTTATCAATATACGAAAAAATTGAAATTCAATAAAGTTTTTAGTACAACGTTCATTTATTCTTTTTTTGTATAAATAAAAGCGGGTTATTTCGATCGAAATAACCCGCTTTTATTTATATGACTTATCGAGATACTATTCGCCGTCGAAAGTAACTTTTACCAAATGTCTGTCAATTTCCCAGCGCCCTGTACCTTCTTCACCTATAACGTCGAACAGTTCGAGTATACGACGAGCAACATACTCTTCCTCTACTTGCTCTTCAAGAAACCACTGCACGAAATTGAACGTTACATAGTCTTTGGCTTTCATACAGCGATCCGCGATATTGTTAAATTGCTCCGTCACAAACATTTCTTGTTCGAGGGTCTGTTCGAAAACGCCACGGAAAGACTCGAAATCTGTCGGAATATTGGTAATCTCTGGCGAGACGGCGCGTCCTCCGCGGTTGTTGATGTAGTTGAACAGTTTTAGCATGTGCGCGCGCTCTTCGTCGGCTTGCTTAGCGAAAAAGCTGGCCGAATGATCTAAGCCTTGATCGTCGCACCAAGACGACATAGCCAGATACAAAGCAGAGGAGTGCGCTTCAACTTTAACTTGGGCATTCAGTATATTTTCGATTTCTTCTGTTAACGAAGACTTCAATTTTAATAAATCTTTCATATGATATTTCTATTTTATTCCTACACTAATAACAATGTGATCCCTACATTGTTTGTACAAAGATACACTAGAAATGATTTTTTGTAGACAAAAAAAGCAATACAAATTAAGTCTAAATTAGGAGTTCAGACGGCTAACGTGTTTAGAATCAATATGATTAAAAACAGATTAAAGAGCAAAAACGTTGCCGCCCCGCAGTATTTTTTTTACTTCACTATTGAGTTCAATCGCAAATTTAGCACCTGAAAGAATTTCTTTCAGCGCCAAAACATCTGCTACGGACAATAGAAAACAACGTTCTGTACGGAAAGGCATAACAATTTCAAAATCAGCAGATCGGGAAGCATCGCCAATCATAGATGCAACGTCAATCGCGTCAATACGCTTTTTGAATAAGAAGAAATCGGAAATTTTAAATGCCGTCGTGCTGTGCTGAAACTCCAGCCAATAGCAGTTTTTACGACTGCATTGATAAACAGCCCCCTGTGTTGTTTTAAAAACCTCTTCTACCTGTGCTAACGGACAAACCATCTCTCTGTTCAACTTAAAATTCAAACAAATATAAACCTTATCCATATTCAATCCAAATAAAAAGCTGATTTTTCAATCAGCTTTTTACTTGTTGTCCAAATGCTTTGCTAAAACTCCTCTTCGCCATCGCTTAGCAACTCTTTGTGATTACTTACGGTGGCTCTTGTCTTTGTTTTATGCTTGTTTATTTGCCGCCTTAGAGACTCCACCGCCGCATCTGTTGCTTCCTCAAAACTTTTCGCCTGTGCTTTTGCAAACAGCTGATTGCCGGGAATATTCATCTTCAATTCCACCACCTTGTTTGCTTCATCATCAACATTTTCCAAACGTAAGTAGCACACCCCTTCGATGATGTTATCCAAGAACTGCTCTAATTTCGCTGTCTTTTTCTTAATAAATTCAACTAGTTTTTGATCTGCATCAAATTTGATAGCTTGCACAGTAATGTTCATTTTTCCTCCTTTTTTTAAGCCTTTGGATGGGCTTGTTTATAAATTGACTTCAGCCGTTCGACAGAATTGTGCGTATATACCTGTGTAGCAGCCAGACCTGCATGCCCCAAAAGCTCCTTTATTGCATTTAAATCGGCTCCGTTGTTCAGTAGCGCGGTGGCAAACGTATGCCTTAACACGTGTGGGCTCCTTTTCTTCTGCGATGTGATCTGGCTTAGGTAATGTCGCACAATATCGTAGACTAACTTTCTGCTTGCGGCTTTTCCTTGTTTATTAACGATCAATGTAGTGGATTTGTTTTCTACATCTAAGGTATATTTCAATTTTAAGTAATGCTTTACCTTGTCCAGCAATGTCTGATGGATGGGTACAAACCGCTCTTTTCCTCTTTTCCCGTAAACGAGCAATTTCCGGCCATAGGTATCGATATCTCGCTCTTGCATTGCGAGCAGCTCAGCAAGACGAATACCTGTTCCAAATAACAGTTCCAATATCACATGATCCCTTACCAGCTCAAAGTCTTGGTCGTCCTGAAAACCGGTGTCTAATAAAGCTACCATCTTATCCTGCTCCACCACTACGGGCAACTTTTTTGGTGTCTTTAACGCACGAACCAAACTCATGGGATTTTTGTCAGTCATGCCCTCTCGGCGTAAAAATTTATAAAAGGACCGTAAAGTAGAAATAGACCTATTGATGCTAGCAGCCTCCCTTCCCTGTTCTTTCATCAGACTAAGATAATGACGGATGAGCCGGTGGTCGACCTCCTGAAAAGATAATTCTTCCCCTTCTATAAAAGCAAAAAAGCGGTCCAATTCAGCGGTATAGGCTGTAATCGTATGGAAAGAATAACGCTTTTCGAACCGAAGGAAATCTAAAAATTTATCTTTATTCATCGTGAGCGTGCTTGTCGGATAAATTTAGCAAAAACTACGCGCCAAACAAATTTTATTAGGCCAAATTTTACCACAGGAATTTGTTCAACAGCCAAAGGATTGGACGCTTGATAAAAAAGACTGCTACGAAAAAAGCAGGCAATCAACAATTCGCTAAGCACAAAAAAGCCCGATCACATGATCGGGCCTCCTATATATTCAAGCAAGATGAACAACTACAACTTGCTATTTACATCGATCGCATTTAGTTCGCTAAACGCCTGTTTCAACCGCGTTACAAACGCTTCTTCTCCCTTACGTAACCAAACACGTGGATCGTAGAATTTTTTATTGGGCGAGTCAGTACCTTCCGGGTTACCGATCTGTGCTTGCAGGTAATCATGGTTCTTAGCTTCATATGCACGAACACCATCCCAAAATGCCCATTGCATATCGGTATCTATGTTCATTTTGATTGCTCCGTATGATAATGCTTCCGCAATTTCTTCAGGCGAAGAACCCGAGCCGCCATGGAAAACAAAGTTCACAGGTTTTTCTGCCTTAAGATCAAATTTTTCACGGATATATTCTTGGGAATTATGCAAAATAACCGGTTGAAGTTTTACGTTCCCTGGCTTATATACACCATGCACATTACCGAAGGCAGCGGCAACCGTAAATTTATCGGAAACTTTAGATAACTCTTCAAATGCATAAGCTACCTCTTCAGGCTGGGTATACAATTTTGAGCTGTCTACATCCGAATTGTCCACGCCGTCCTCTTCCCCGCCGGTAACACCTAGTTCGATTTCTACGGTCATTCCAAGCGGCTTCATGCGGGCAAGATATTTTGCAGAAATCTCGATATTCTCCTCAAGGGGTTCTTCCGATAAGTCCAACATATGTGATGAAAACAAAGGTTTGCCATGTTGTGCAAAGAATTTCTCACCGGCATCTAACAATCCGTCAATCCAAGGCAACAGCTTTTTCGCTGCATGATCCGTATGTAAGATAACAGCTACCCCATAATGTTCCGCCAATAGGTGAACATGCTGCGCGGCAGAAACGGCTCCTAAGATACATGCCTTGAGCCCATCGTTGTTCAATGTTTTTCCTGCATAAAATTGTGCGCCACCATTTGATAGCTGAATGATAACGGGCGAGTTTACTGCCTTTGCAGTTTCCAACACTGCATTAATGGAATTCGTTCCAATAACGTTAACTGCTGGCAATGCAAACTTATGTGTTTTAGCAATCTCGAAAAGCTCTTGAACTTGATCTCCTGTCAAAACACCTTTAAAATCTTTTAGGCTCATATGTTTTGTCTTTTTTTTAATATGTGTCACTAAAGATACGCTTTTTTTCCAATACTACACAAGACTTAGTGTTAAAAATACACGACCGCGACCACCCCAACCCTCTCGGGAGACAGCAGCTGAGATGCACTATTTGCAATGCGTCAACAGAGATATTGCAGAACAACGAGATGGGAACAGCTAACTGCGCAAAGCGACAAAGCATCTTGTGGCGAATTATCGTATTGTATCCGTACTTTTACCAGAATTATCCGATTGACATTCTCCATAATCCGATTTTCCTACCTTAATTTATGGAAATCTTCGGTTTTCCGCAAACGCTAGATGGAGAAAGGCAGATAAATCGTTTCAAAACGCAATCGCATAGGTATCTTTTTTAAATATATTAATATCTTTATCGGATTAAACGAACATAAAAACTAAAATGGCCATACATATTTACGGTATCAAAAACTGTAGTACGGTGAAAAAAGCGTTGGATTGGTTTGATGAAAAGAGCCTGCCCTATGTTTTCCATGACTACAAAAAAGAACCTGCCACATTGGAAAAGCTGAAGCAATGGGAGGAAAAGGTTTCGTGGGAATCACTGTTAAACAAAAAGGGCACAACGTGGCGAAAACTTTCAACCACGCAGCAAGCTAGCGTATGCGATGCAGCATCGGCCAATGCCGTTCTTTTACAGCACAACAGCATGATCAAAAGACCGCTTATTGAAGGACCAAAAGGGATTGTTTTGGGTTTTGATGAAACTGAATATTCTAGTAAATTATTATAATCTATGAATGGTAAAATTATTTTTAGCGCTATTTCTTGTGCGCTGCTAACTTGTAGTCAACTTTACGGGCAAAGCAAAAGCGTATATAACTATACAGAAGCATTTAATCCCATTTTCTACACAAGCAACGGTAACAGCTATCGCTCTGCCAGTGGTAGACCGGGGCACGCCTATTGGCAAAATGCAGCAGATTACACCATAAAAGTACAGCTGGATGAAAAAAGTAATCGGATCAGTGGGCGCGTTTCGATCCAGTACACCAACAACAGCCCAGATCCATTGCATTACATATGGCTGCAATTGGATCAGAATCTTTTTCATGAGCAGTCTCGCGGTCAGGCCGCTATTCCGCTGGAAGATAGCAGGTATGGATCAGCTGACTCTGATTTTAAAGGCGGCTTTGATCTAAGCCGGGTTACACTGGCTAATGGAAAACCGGCAACGTACGAGGTAATTGACACACGCATGCGCGTAGAACTTCCTACAGCACTTGCCCCTTCCGGAGGGACGATTTCGCTAGATTTGGATTTCTCGTACACTGTACCTGAGTATGGTGCCGACAGAACGGGCATACTGAACACAAAGAACGGGAAAATATTTGCAATAGCGCAATGGTACCCACGCGTTTGTGTTTACGACGACATACTGGGGTGGAATACCGAGCCCTATACAGGTCCAGGCGAGTTCTATTTGGAATATGGCAACTATACTATCGAGATCACGGCACCCGCCAGCCACATTGTCGTAGCTGGCGGTGAGCTGCTGAACCCGGAGGATGTCTGGACAGGTGAACAACTCTCTCGTTATAAAAAAGCCTTTGAAAGCGACAAAACGGTGTCCATCCGCTCCGCGGCCGAAGTTACGTCTACGAATTCTAGACCGAAAAAAAGCACGTTGACCTGGAAATATAAATTACAGAACGCTCATGATTTCGCGTGGGCATCGTCTGCGGCTTTCATCATCGATGGTGCGAAGATCAACAAACCTAGCGGCAAGACCGCCTTAGCGCTTTCTGCCTACCCAATAGAGAGCAACGGCAATAATGCATGGGAACGTTCGACAGAGTATACCAAAGCTTCCATAGAATATTACAGCAAAAAATGGTTGGAATATCCGTATCCCGTGGCGGTAAATGTCGCTGCAAACGTGGGCGGCATGGAGTACCCTGCCCTGTCATTTTGCGGCTACGAAGCAAAAGCAGGCAGCCTGTGGGGCGTAACAGATCATGAATTTGGTCATAACTGGTTTCCGATGATCGTTGGTAGCAACGAACGTTTGCATGCTTGGATGGACGAAGGGTTTAATAGTTTTATCAACGAGCTATCCACGCAAGCGTTCAATAAAGGCGAGTATCAACGAATATTCGGAAACCGGAACAGTATGGCACGTGCGTTTTCCCAACCTGCACTTGAACCTATCATGTCTACACCTCAAAACATGAAGGAGCGCAATATTGGAATCCTCGCATATTATAAGCCTGCTTATGGTCTTCGCCTGCTACGCGACGAGGTAATAGGTGAGGAACGATTTGATCGCGCCTTCCGTGCCTATATCGAAGCTTGGGCCTACAAGCACCCAACGCCATACGATTTTTTTCGCACCATGGAAAACGAGACAGGAGAAAATCTCGCTTGGTTTTGGCGTGGATGGTTCCAACATAACTGGATGCTGGATCAGTCTATCCGCAGCGTCGATTACGAAAAACTGGACCCCAAGAACGGTGCTATTATCACGATAGAAAACCTGCAAAAACTCCCGATGCCTGTTGTGGTAGAAGCGGTTACCGAGTCGGGAGAGCGGATCAGAAAGAAATTGCCCGTGGAAATATGGCAACGGAATACAAGTTGGCGCTTCAAGTTGAAAACGACCGAAAAACTAACAAAAGTTACGATCGACCCAGACAACGTTTATCCGGATATCAATCCCGAAAACAATGTGTGGCCTAAAAACTAAAATTTTGATAAGAATGAACTGGAAT
Organism: Sphingobacterium griseoflavum; assembly: GCF_014653155.1. Classification (GTDB taxonomy): domain Bacteria; phylum Bacteroidota; class Bacteroidia; order Sphingobacteriales; family Sphingobacteriaceae; genus Sphingobacterium; species Sphingobacterium griseoflavum. Next base: position 190,841 of record NZ_BNAF01000010.1, read on the forward strand.
ATAGCTTTAATGACCAGCGTTTGTTGGGTATTCTTTCTGTCGATGCACACGTCACAAGCACAGCAGATCCGGGGGATCGTGCATGAGCTGGAAAGCAGCCAGAAGCTTCCCGCCGTGCTGGTTAAAAATCTCCGCACGAATGAAAAAACGGAAACAGACAGTGAAGGTAATTTTCGTATTGGGGGCCAACTAAATGACTACCTAACCTTCGCGCAAGCGGGATACGAAATTGACACAGCCTTTATATACGAGGCTGGTGTACAACGCATTTATCTTGTGCGTGATCAAAAGAGTATTGTTATAGATGAGGTTATTGTGAGCCGTCTAACCGATAGTCGTTTGGTTGCGGAGATCGAAAAAGCTAAAAAAGACGGGCAGGTCGTCGATGCTTCCCAAAACCGCGGTGGCATGCGCCTTTCTCCGTCACGTCTGTTCGGGCGTCAGAGTAAAATGGCGCGCAAGAATTTGACGCTCCTTTTAACCGAGCAAAGCAACAGAAAAATCGACCGTCTGTTTTCCAATCAAGCCATTCGCGCCATTGTACCGCTCAACGATACCGAGCTACCGCTTTTCCGCGAGCAGTTCCGCCCAACTTTGGAGTTCTTGCAAACGGCTTCACCGGAAGATTTCCGGATCTATGTACTCGATGCCTACAGTAAATTCAAATCCGAATAAAAGAAACTACTAACCTCTAAGAAAATATGCTTTTTAAAAAATCTATTCCACAAATTATCGGTGAAGCCAGAGAAAGTGGCGAGCATACGCTGAAACGGACACTTTCCAGTAGCGGCCTTATCGCACTGGGCGTGGGTGCCATCATTGGGGCGGGTCTATTCTCGTTAACCGGTATCGCCGCTGCGGAGAACGCAGGACCAGCTGTTATATTATCTTTTGTCATCGCCGCGGTAGCCTGTTCCTTTGCCGGCCTTTGCTATGCAGAGTTTGCATCCATGATCCCCGTAGCGGGGAGTGCCTATACCTATTCCTACGCGACGATGGGCGAATTTGTCGCTTGGATTATTGGCTGGGATTTGGTGCTTGAATATGCTTTGGCCAGCGCAACGGTCGCCGTGAGCTGGTCCCAATATTTCAACCAGTTGCTGATGACGTTCGGCGTCTCGATTCCCGACCAATTTTTAAAAGGCCCCTGGGAGGGCGGATTGGTCAATGTCCCGGCAATCGTGATCGTTTGTTTGCTTTCTCTTCTACTGATGCGCGGCACAAAAGAATCTTCCACGGTAAATAATATTTTAGTCATTCTCAAAGTGAGCGTGGTATTAATCTTCATTGTTCTTGGTTGGAGCTTCATCGATTCGGCTAATCACAGTCCGTTTATTCCTACCAATGAAGGAGAAGAACTAGTGAAAAGCGGAGAAAAGGGGTTATGGTCCTTTTTGACAAGCGATGACTTCGGTAAATTTGGGATCAGTGGAATTCTGCGTGCTGCAGGCGTTTTGTTTTTCGCTTTTGTAGGGTTTGATGCCGTAAGCACCGCAGCACAGGAGGCGAAGGATCCAAAGAAAGGCATGCCAATCGGGATCATAGGCTCGTTGATCGTGTGTACCATCCTTTACGTCCTTTTCTCCTATGTAATGACTGGTTTGGAGAACTATCAGATGTTTAAAGGAGATGCGAAGCCCGTCGCGACGGCATTTGCCAAAACGGGATACACTTTTTTAAATTCCGCCTTGATTGTTACGATCATCGCGGGATACACCTCCGTTATCTTAGTGATGTTGCTAGGTCAAAGTCGTGTTTTCTACTCGATGAGTAAAGATGGTTTACTTCCGAAAATATTCTCCGAGCTGTCCAAAAACCAAACACCTTGGAAAACGAATTTGATATTTATGGTTTTTGTGTCGGTGTTCGCAGGCTTTGTTCCTGTTTCAGACCTCGGACATATGGTGAGCATAGGAACGTTGTTTGCCTTTACGTTGGTTTGTATCGGAATATTGGTACTAAGGAAGTCCAATCCCGAAATTGAGCGTCCTTTCCGTACGCCATTTGTTCCGGTACTACCCATACTAGGTGTTGTGGTATGTGTCTTGCTCATGGCTTCTCTTCCGATAGAAAGTTGGGAACGTTTAGGCGTATGGTTATTGATCGGCCTCGTTATTTATATCTTCTACGGCATGAAAAACAGTAAAATTAGGCGTCAGCACAAGCATAGTAATTCATCCAATTTATAGTCTTAGTTACTACATAGAAAAGCCGCTCTTGCAATCGAGAGCGGCTTTTTATGTACTTTAATTCGTTTAAAGAATAATACGCTGAAGTAATGCGGATTTGCTTACGAGAAACTTCGTTAGTTATCCGTTGGCAAATTTGTTGGTACGGTAAACCAAAAGGTCGACCCCTCTCCTTCTATACTTTCTACACCGATTTGGCCATGGTGCCGCTCAATAATATCCTTACAGATGAACAGGCCCAATCCCAAGCCTGAAAACTTGATGGATTCCTCTACCCGGAAAAACCGGTCAAAGACTAGATCTTTTTTATCATTCGATATACCGATACCAAAATCACGGACGGCAAGGCGCAGATTTTGTGCGTTTGACCGCTTGACCGTCACCGTAACTTTCTGTTGACCAGGCGAGTACTTAATTGCGTTGGAAAGAAAATTTACCACAACCTGTTCGATGCGATGCCTATCAGCGGACAGGTAAAGATCTTCCTCTACAACCAACTCAATTTGATGTGCGATATCTCCATTTACCACATCATGGACGACCTCTTTTGTCAATTCTGAAAGATTAAACTCCGTGTAATTCAGCTGCATTTTTCCGGAATGTATTTTCGTCACATCCAGCAGGTCATTGATCAAGTAAGTAAGTTTATCCGTTTGCTTTAAGCTTTTCGAAAGAAAATCTTGGATGAGCGCCATCGATTTTCCTTGATCTATCGACTTCAGGCCTATCTGCAACATGGCTTTCAAGCTGGTAATGGGCGTTTTAAGTTCATGGCTTGCTATGCTCATAAACTCGTCCTTTCGATTCATCAGTTGCCTTGTGGCGATCTGCGATTTCACCAGTTCACTTACTTCAAAGCCAAAAAATGCAATGCCATCGATCTGTTCTCTATCGTCGAAAATCGGCGTGAAGAGGTAATCTATCCAAGCTTGTCCAATTTCGTTTCCATCCCCATCGAATTTCACTACGCGAAAGGCTTTGCCAGAAAACGCGCGTCCTTCGTTTAAAATATCGTTGTCTGCCTGAAACAAACGTTTGTCCACACCTATTTGATGCGCATCGCCTGATGCCAACCCAAAAAAATCCCTCCCTGCATAGAATTCTTTAAACGCTGCGTTGCTGTATTCATAACGAAGATCCAGTCCGCGACGGATGGAAATCAACGCAGGTGCATTTGCGAAAAGCTCATAAAATTCTTTCTGCTGGCGAAGGATGAACTCCTGTAGTTCCTGTTTTCTGCGCTCTGCTGCCTTGATACGCGTCACATCAACCACCGATCCCACCATCCGGTAAGCCACGCCATGGTCGTCGTGCTGTACCGTTCCACGATCCAGTATCTCCGCATATTCGCCGTCAGCACGTCTAAAGCGGTATTCTGCAAGCCACGATTCCTGTTGTTCATTTATCGCCGCGTACACACTCTCTCGAACGCGATCTACATCGTCCGGGTGAACGCATGTATACCAAAAAGCCGTCGTCTGCGTATCGGCATTTATTTCATAGCCGAACATGGCGGAAAAGTTTTGACTACGCCAGATACTATTGTTTACCAAATCCCAATCCCAAACAGTATCGTTGGTGGCTTCAGAAACCAGGTTAAATCGGTCTTCGCTTTTTGTCAAACTTAGTGTGCGCTCACGAACTCTACTTTCCAGTTCATTGTTGAGCGTCTTTAGGGATTCACGAACCGTCAAAAGCTCATTGTAATTCCGTTTCAGGTTTTGTTCGCCCTTTTTTCTTTCGGTGACGTCGGTATAGGTCACCGCCAGTAGATCGCCAATATTGGTTGCTGTTACAATGTACCATCGCTCATTATCTAATTGGATCTCGGTTTGCATATTATCGCCCGAAGATACGATGTCCTTTAATTGCAGGAAGAGTTTTTCATTATACAGGCTTTGCAATTGCTTCCGGAAAAGTAAGCCTGCCAGATCATGCTCGCCCCGCTCAGCAATCTGCTCCGCGGTATTGTTCGCCGCGTAGCATTTGAAATCGACAACCTGTCCACTCGTGTTACGCACACTGGTAAATATCAGGATGGCGCTTAAACTGGTTTTGAATACCCCGACGATGATGTTGCTTAATTCGTTTAGAGCCGTTATATCAACAAATGTCACGACCACACCATCCGACTGGCCATCGATTCGAACATAAGGCATGATCCTCAATAAACATGTTCGGCCATTTTTCAAGTTTATTTCCCGTTCGGGCAGCGCGACATTGCTTTTCAACGCATGGTCAATATCCGCCAAGAAATGTTCGTAGTTTATATTATTGGAGATATGCTTGATGGGCCGCCCAATATCTGCATCAATCAAGTTCACCATGTCCACCGCAGCTGGGTTAAATTTACGGATGCGGCCCGTGCTGTCGATAAAAATCTGTCCGATATCTACGCTCTTGAAATAATTGTTTAAGTCATCATTCAATTCCACGAGCTCCTTGATCTTCTGTTGATGCTCTGCATTCAAGGTGTGCAGTTCTTCATTCAGAGACTGTAATTCCTCATTGCTGGATTGCAGTTCTTCATTGGCAGACAGCAGTTCTTCGTTGCTGGACTGCAGCTCTTCATTGGCGGTATCCATTTCTTCGATGGCCACCTGCAAATTGTTCCGCACCTCACTAAGCTCACTTTCCAACTCAATGAGATACGTGTTTTGATGCTCGTCCGTCGCCACTTGCGGATGATAGTTCAGCGGCTCAACTTCCATTTCAACCTCTCGAAATACGACTAGCGTAAAAGGTCGTTCCAGATCTGGATTGGCGGGACTTACATCAATATTGAAAACCATGTCCTCCTTCGCGCTTTTTACACGAAGTCTTTTTAAAGACTTCGATACATTGTCCTTCCACACAGCTCGAACGGTGTTGTTCAGTAAATAGGAGATTTCCTTCGGCACCATTTTCAGAAGATTCATCTCCAACTTTTTTTCCGGTAGCGAGAGAAACCTTTTGTAGTTTCCTATGGTATCTTTTATCTCAAAATTTTTATCAATGAATACAGCGACATAGCCATATTGCTCCAATAGAAACTGTTGGAACAAGTCTTCGGAAGTTTTCTGCACCTTCTTTGCCGTACGTACGGGAAACGGACGTTGCACGCTGGTTTTGCCAGTACCTAAAAATTCAGTAGCTTTCGATATCGGACCAGTCTTCATAAAGATCTTCCACTTGCTACTTATTTCCTTTACCCCTTCCTTAATGGGGTTTATGGTTTCGCTAGGCCCTAAAAACAAGAATCCATCTTGGTTCAACGCAAAATGAAACGTCGTCAAGATATTATGCTGCAAGAGACTATTCATGTAGATCAACATGTTCCGACAACAGATAAGATCATTCTTAATAAAAGGCGGTGTTTTGATTACATTGTGTTTCGCGAAAACCACTTGTTTACGAATATGGGGAACGACAGAGATCTGCTGCCCATCCTGTATAAAGTATTCATGGAATATCGTTTCAGGGATATCTTTCCGGAACGAAACGGGATAGCTATTGCGAGAGGCTATATCCAAACTAACTTCGTCAATATCAGATGCAAAAATTTTTATTTCTAGATTCTTTCCGATTTTCTTTAAGTATTGGTCAATCAAGATCGCGACAGAATACACCTCCTCCCCCGTGCTACATGCGCACACCCACACCTTAACGACCTCGTTATCCTGTTTGCGATCGATAATATGCGGAATCGCCTTATTTTTCAAGATATCAAAAGCCTGCTGGTCACGAAAGAAACGCGTTACGCCGATCAAAAAATCCTTTCCGAGCAAATCGATCTCATTTTCACTATCGCGCAGCAATTCGAGATAGTCCGCTACGTCGTCCAATTGTACGGCTTTCATGCGACGTCCGATCCGTCGGAAGATTGTCGGCGTCTTGTATAGCGAGAAATCGTGATCCGTGTGTGCATGAACCAAATCAAATATTTCATTCAAAACCGCTTCGTTTACCTGACCATTCTCCAGTGCACGTACCGGTGCAAGACTGATATAATCCGCCAACTTATCATACATCGCAGATATGGGTACGACATGGTCTACATTGCCCGATTTAATTGCATTGATAGGCATACTATCGAATTTGGCTGTCTGTGGATCTTGTGCGATAACCAATCCTCCATTTTCTTTTATGGCCTCGATACCCAGCGTCCCGTCGCTACCTGTTCCGGAAAGAATAATGGCTATAGCCTTACTTTTACTATTTTCAGCCAAGCTGATCAGGAAATTATCAATCGCATTGTTTGGAACCTTTCCTTCCTTTTTTCCCAAGTGCAAACGCCCATTTCGAATCGTAATAAACTTGTCATTTGGGATGACATATACGCACGAGGGCTCTACAATTTGATTTTCAGCAGCCTCAATCACTTGCATATGGGTATGCTTCGAAACGAGTTCAACCAGTAAGCTTTTATAGTCCGATGAAAGGTGTTGAATCAACACGAAGGAAACCTCTATTGCAGAGGGAATACGATCAAAAAGATCATGGATGGCTTCCAATCCACCTGCTGACGCTCCAATACCGACTACATAATGGGTGTCTACCTTTTTTCTGCTTGCCATTCGACGTATAAAAAAATTAATGCTTATGCTCTATAAGAAAACTACGGATCGAATTGGCAATCTGCAACTCCTGTTCATGCCAAGGCATTGCGGTTTGACTGACCGTTTCCATCCATACTTTAAACGAATTTCGTGGGTGATACGTTTTGCCACCGACATCAAAATTTATTGCCTGATGTGGGTTTCCGCCCCACTCGATGGTTTTAACTACTTCCGGTCGAAAGCAGACCATATAATTGGGTTCGCTCCCGGAAAGCGGGATAACCAACATGCCACTGGCCTGATCGCTGACATGCATCGCTTCTTCAATAACACTTGCTAAATTATGGGTTGCATACACCTGTTTGATCTCTTTCGCCTGCAACCACAGGTACACGTCATCTAAAAAACTGGCTTCAGGTGTTTCTCCCTTTACATAACGTTGATTACCATCGTAAATAACTGCTGCTGTTGCTCTAAACAGGTCTAAAACATTCAGTTCATCATCAAGCGTACCGGATTTAACACCCGATTTATACACCTGGTCAATTATTCGATTTCGATCCTGTTGCAAATTTGAGACAAACTGATATTCGTCGCTGTTTATGATCGATGAAATTTTAGTGGAAATAACATTGGTCAGCAAAGCTAAATTTGCACTATCCTCAAAACTAAGGTCGAGTGGCACGCTATGATTGCAAGATATAAGTCCCCAAAGCTTCCCATTATGGATGACACGCAAGGACATCGATCCCATGACTTCCATATTGGCCATATATTCCAAATGTACATCGGCCACGCCCCGCAAAAAAGATGCTGATAAATCTGTGAAGGCATTCGTTAAGGGATTTATTACTGGATACAGGCGCGCAGGCGTATACGTTCTGTCCGGAATCAGTCTTATCGGGTTTTTTAAGTACAGTTCACGTGCCTGCCGTGGGACATCAGATGCCGGAAAAGTTACACCCAAATAGGGTTCCAGCGCATCGGTCTTGCTTTCCGCGATGACCTTACCATTCCAATCCGCATCAAATTTATACATCATGACTCCGTCGATATCCAACATAGTCTGTATATTGCGAACGATCAAGTCACATGCTTCCTGCAACTCATCTACCGCGTCCAGTTCGGCAACCAGTTGTCGTACTTGCTGTAGTCCTCCAAATTGGCTAGGATTGTTTTGCTGCGCCAATTGCAGTTCTAGCATATAATAAAGCTCATGTTCAGTGGCCCACATTCGTATGGGTTTTCCCGAAACCGTCAATTCGACGGTGATTTTCTTCCGCACACTTTCTTCCAAGCGCATCAAAAACTCCTCACGCGTTTCCAAAATATGTGTAACGAATACTGTTCCAACCGCAGCCTGCGGTTCCAAATCTAAATATGTCGCTATATTCGCACTCACTTGAATGATCCGTAAATCATGTTTATCCAATAGCACGACAGCACCGTATGGCTGTATGGTATTGATGTGATGTATAGGAAGATTGCCACAAAATTCCGAATCAAAGTTGGCTTTACGCATAGTGTATGACTAGTGATCTATTTGCTTTTAATTTACAAATTAACAAAAAAGCTGCTATAATCAAATCCTAAGGCCTCAGAATAGGGATGCAAAATTGACTTCAATAAACGCATTAGGTATATTTACCATAAAAACATGCGTCAAATACGCATTGCGGAAAAGTCCTGCATTGCTATCCGATGCTAGGATTGGGGAATAGATATGAATAAATTCCTACAGAAAGGGCTTCATTTCTTCCTCAATCTGCTTGCGGTGTATCATCAATCTTTTGGCGTATTCTTCCTGACGCTTTTCGTCTTCCGTCATCGGAATCCATTTCGGTACTTGAGTTGCTTTGCCATCGTCGTCCAATGCAACAAAAACGATGATGCAATGTGTTTTTTTCTCGAAGCTATTGCTTTTCAGATCCCGGGCATATACATCAATTCCAATATGCATACTACTCGAGCCGGTGTATATCACGTGGGCTTCCACTTTGACAATCTGCCCGATCTTGATTGGTTGATAGAAACGGATACCACCAACATACACCGTTACGCAATAGCGGCTACTCCAACTGCTCGCGCAAGCGTAACCTGCCTGATCTATCCATTTCATCACAGCTCCACCATGTACTTTTCCTCCATAATTCACGTCTGAAGGCTCGGAAATAAATTGAAAGATCAACGGTGTATTCATATATGTGTATCGATTGTTAACTATTTAGTTAACCACCACAATACGATAAAAGTTTGAGATTGTTCCAATTTACTGGCCGGCAAGCAGTATCCTTACAAATGATGAAACAGGTCGTGCTGGTTTGGAACAAGGATTCCAAAAGCTATTAAAATCAAATGTTAAAAAATGTTAAGAACAACTATCAACATACTAGCGATGCTTGAGCGTCGTTTATATTGTATAATTTCATAATTTAGGTTAATAATTGGTTTGGTAAAATCCTGAAGTTCCCCGCTTCAGGATTTTTTATTTTTCACTCTGTTTTACAAAATAATCATAGCCCATGCGTGCAACCTCGGCAATCACAGCTTCATTTGTTTGAAGATCTTCTTTAGAATCGCTCACAAATACCGTGATAAACAGCGGCTCTCCGTTAGGCAGAAATATGACACCGGCATCGTGTACGGCTGCAGTGGTTCCATCTTTGGTTCCTGAAAAACCAGTCTTATGAGCTACTGTAACATCGGCTGGCAGTTTCCCCTTCAACCGCTTTAAACCGGTTTGGGACTCACTCATTACCCGCCATAAGAAGGCGTGGCTTGTGGCAGACAGCTCCTGATGTCGGTTATAAAAATAAGTCTGCATCAAGTCCGCGCATGCTGCCGCTGTGGTCCAATTTAGAAATTGCATATCCCAATTGCTTTGCATGGTCTTTTCATTGATGGCGATAGCCAAATCCCGTATACCACGATCTTTATAGAACCGATCTACTTTAGCCGGTCCACCGAGCAATTTCAACAAAACGTCGCAAGCAACGTTGTCGCTTTGCGCCAACATAAACGTCAATATTTCGGAGATGGGAAGGGTAGCTCCATGGGGATACTTTTCACGCAATGGGCTCCAGATCTCGGGCGTAAGATCACGTTTTTTGATTGCGATAGCTTGCTCGAGTTTGAACTTACCTTTATCAATCGCTGTCAGCATGGCCACAGCGATATGAAATTTGAATACACTTTGCATGGGCAATCGTTCTGTCGCACGAACATATACCTGATCATCTTTATCAACACCTTGGATCGCCACGGCGACAATTGCATCTTTATCTTGGGTGCATGCTTCAATTTGCGCACGAAGCTGCGATATTTGGCCGAAGGTAGGTACCGTATAAAGCAGCACAGCAATACTAAGGGAAAGAAACTTCTTAATCATTTTTATGAGGGTTAAATCTACCAGCTAAGATAAGCATATGCTCTCGCCTTATTTACATTTACTTGAAATTGCGTCCCTTGTGAAAAATGGCAGACACCTTCCGGTCTCCAGCTTGTTCCAACTCCAACAGCCAATCATTCAAGTTATAGCACTGTTTGACCACCACATGAATAACCTGCCCTTCTACCTGCAATACACCACTCACCAACAGCAATTTAGACTGAAGTATTTCACGCCTAAATTTAACAAATGTTTGGGACCATACCACCAAATTTGCAAAACCCGTTTCGTCTTCAATCGTTACAAACAACACCCCTTTTGCCGTGCCGGGGCGCTGCCTTACGGTCACTAATCCACAGACTTTTACCGGCATACCATTTTTCACCAAAGGTAGTTTATGAGCGGAAACCACATGCTTTTTATCTAATTTTTCGCGGAGGAAATATAGCGGATGCGCCTTCACGGAAAGTCCCATGCTGGCATAGTCCTGCACGACATGTTCGCTATCCGTCATAAAGGGTAGCTGGATCTGCGCTTCACTTGCACTAGTTGATGGTTGGCCTTTAAACAGTGCGATCGGTCGATCCCGCACCGCCGCCACTTGCCATAGGGCCTCTCTTCGATCCAAGCCCATGGAACGGAAAGCATCGGCATCTGCCAATTTCTCCAACATCGATATGGTCATGACATCTGCCAGTTCCTCCATGTTGCTGAAAACCTGCTTTCGCGCTTTGATTAACTGTTCCACTTCTTCTTCAGCTATACCTTTTAACTGACGGAATCCCAGGCGCAAATGATGAAATTTTTTCCCAAACTCACCTTCCAAGGTATTATCCCAAAAGGAATGGTTAACATCTATGGGCAGCACTGTTATCCCATGGTTTTGGGCATCTATGATAATCTGGGCAGGTCGATAAAATCCCATTGGTTGGCTATTGAGCAGCGATGCTGCAAATACATCGGGATAGTAACATTTAATATAGCTCGATATATAAACCAGCAGGGCAAAAGATGCTGCATGACTCTCTGGAAAGCCATAGCCACCAAACCCTTCTATCTGTTTGAACACCCGTTCGGCAAACTCTTCTTTATAACCTTTGGCCAGCATCCCATCCAACATCTTTTGCCGAAATTGGCTCACCTCGCCTTTTGCTTTAAAGGTTGCCATGCTGCGGCGCAAAGCATCCGCCTCGGCAGGTGTAAAACCTGCCGCCACGATCGCAATTTCCATGGCCTGTTCCTGAAACAACGGTACCCCTCTGGTTTTTTCCAGGATCCCCCTAATCTCCTCTTTGGGGTATTCCACATCTTCCTCGCCATTTCGCCGTCGTAGATAAGGATGCACCATATTTCCCTGAATGGGACCAGGCCGCACAATGGCCACTTCAATGACGAGGTCGTAAAATTCTCTAGGTTTCAGGCGCGGTAACATAGACATCTGCGCTCTACTTTCTATTTGGAAAACCCCTAATGTATCGGCCAAACAGATCATATCGTACACCCGCTCGTCGTTTGGCGGGATATTAAAGAGGGTCAATTCTTCGCCATAATGTTCTTTCACCATGTCAAAGCTCTTTCGCAGGCAGGTTAGCATGCCCAGTCCCAACACATCTACCTTCAGAAAACCCAAAGCCTCCAAATCATCCTTGTTCCATTCAATATTGGTTCTGTTTTCCATACGTGCAGGAATGCTGGGGCATAATTCGTGCATTTTGCCCTGCGTAATGACAAAGCCCCCTGTATGCTGCCCGAGCTGACGGGGAAAGCCCATCAACTGCTCAGCAAGCGCAATAGTTTTACGAAAATGGGGGTCTTCTATTGAAAAACCATGTTCAGCAAAACGATCAAGATCCAATTCGCTATCCCAATGAGCACTAACAGTTTGTGAAAGCCTACTTAAAGCATCGGCAGACAAACCCATTGCCTTTCCCACATCACGCAGCGCACCCTTCGCGCGCTCCTGCGTGACAGTAGCTACGATAGCAGCGCGATCTCGGCCATATTTTTCGTAGATGTATTGGATGACTTCCTCTCGACGTTCATGTTCGAAATCCACATCAATATCAGGTGGTTCATCACGCGCATCCGACATAAAGCGGGCAAACAAAAGCTTGATCTGTGTGGGGTCAACGGCCGTAATTTCCAAGCAATAACAGACAATTGAGTTGGCGGCAGAACCCCGACCTTGGCAAAGAATGCCACGCCTGCGTGCAAACTGTACGTAATCATGCACTGTCAAAAAATAAGAAGGATAGTTTTTCCGGGCAATAAATTCCAGCTCCATTTGGATCTGTTGCCGATGTTCAGGGAGGATATTTCCGTTAAAGCGCTTTTCTGCACCTTCCCACACCAATTTTTCCAGCTCTTGCTGCGGGGTTCGTCCACCCTGCGTCAACTCTTCAGGATAAACATAAGTCAATTGATCCAAAGAGAAAGAACAGGCGGCAGCAACTTTCTGCGTATGGAGGAGTGCTTCCGGATATTTACGAAAGAGACGTTCCATTTCGTCCATGGGCTTTAAGTAGCGTTCGGCATTGGCATGCAGCCGATAACCAGCTTGTTGTATGGTGCATTTTTCACGCACACAGGTTAAAATATCTGATAGCTCTCGACGATGGGGATTGTGGTAATGCACATCACCTAGGGCAACAATTGGCAATTTCAATTTATCCGCGATTTCCTGCACACGAAACAAGCGTTTATCGTCATCACCTAGATAAAGCTTTGAAACACCTATATACAATTGTTTGCCAAGCAATTGCGCATATTCTGTCACATCATTTCTGTAATTATCATCCAAAGAGAAGTTTAAGTCGAGTTGCTTTGGCGGAACAACAATAAACAGCAGGTCATTTTTATGCGTGGCAATATCCGCTTTATACAGGTAGCATTTGCCTTTTTCTGCACGCAGATTGCCTTTGGATAGCAGATCACAAAGCACCGCGTATCCTGTTTTGCTTTGGGGATATGCCAACAAGCTGTAACCATCCATCAAATCGAGGCGGCAGCCTACAATAAGCCTGACCCCCTTCTTCTTTGCAGCCACATGCGCTCTGACCATGCCTGCCAAACTATTTCTGTCGGTAATTGCGATGGTCTTATAGCCCAAAGCAGCTGCTTGTTCCACCAATTCCTCCGGATGGGAAGCTCCGCGTAGGAAAGTAAAATTACTGGTTACCTGCAATTCAATATAAGATTCCTCCATCATGCGAAAAAACCATGTAAATACCATTCAGCAACTGTGTCTGCCGTATAGTGCCCGGCGCGAAACAGCCAATACCTTCGTCCTTTTTCATCTTCTACGTAATAATAGTCTCTATGTTCCCCTAATTCCAGCCACCATTCCCGTTCTATACGTTCAGGGCCATCTGCTTTTTTGATATGGTGCACTTCGCCTAGGTAGCGAAAAAGCATAGGCGGATAGTCTGGGATCGGAGCTGCAACTTCAATGGCATGTGGAGGATGTAACAACCTCGTCGGTCGCAGCTTACCCAGCGGCCACTCCCTATCTTTCTTTTCGGTGAGCGCTGTTGCCGATCGGATGGAACGTTCCGGCCAATGATGTTCATTGGGCAAATAGCGATCGATACGGCAATTGCTATCTCGCACTTTAATCTTATCCAATAGTTCTACTAGAGCCTGGTCGGACACTCCCGCACTACCTTTCCACAGCACTTCTTGCAGGGGCGAGGCATCATCCAGCATAAGCGCATCCATTACAAAAAGCTCTATACCCAAGCCTGGCTCTATTTCAGCTATCTTTTGCGCGAAGAGTGCGCATAAATGGGGTACATGCGCCGATGGCCTATTCGTACCAATCTCTATTGTTTTCACTTTTCCATCGACCCGATGGCATGAAAGTTTAGCCTTTCGCAATCCTTTGCCTTCCGCTTCAAGTCGAGCGCACAGATCAGTCATGAGCTTCCCAATAGCTATTTCAATACCTTTATCCGTACAGATGGGTTCGAGGCATGATAATGATTCGGAATAGGGTTGTATAGGCTGCACCCATTCCAGGTATTCTTCTACTTTTCCCAAGAACTGCTGCAAGCGAAGGACAAGCTCTGAAGAAAACCGACGGTTTAATACATCAACTGGTATTGCAGCAAAGCTGTCCAAGGTTCTGAAACCTAATTTATACAATCGATCTAAGGTATTACTTTCTAGACGAAGGGCCTCGGGAGGCAAATGCGACAACAGCTCTAGCTGTCTTCCTGCATCGATCACTGTCCCAGTAGGACGATAATGTGCAGCAGCCCACGCCGCCCCAATGGTATCTGCGCTACAGATGTTAGCTTCATATCCTTTACTACCCAGCTGTGCAATAATAGCAGCTAGATATCCTTTTTCACCTCCCCACAGGTGTGCACAGCCACTGATATCCAGCAGAAGGTTTCCAAGGTCGTCGGTCGCTACCGTAGGTGTAAACTGCAAACACCATTGAGCCAGTGCCTCAAGGAGCTTCTTCTTTCGCAAAGGTTTATCGGTCAGCACGTGGAGCTGAGGCACCGCGGCCCTAGCATCGGCTAGTAACATGTTGGGAAAAATACCGAGTTCTTGCGCTATGGCATTACTTGCCGTAATGAACATGCGGCTATTGGCAGAAGCCATAAAAACGACAGGTTCCGCAACATATTCGGTGTTTTTCCGCAAATACCAATCGGTTAGCAGGTAAGGAAAAAACAATACGGCATAGCGCTTCTTCATACGACTAACCCACTTTACGATTTACTATTTTGGATCCTGGAATATCCGAATGTTTTTGTTGCTGCAGGACAAAAGCGTTGTTTTGCCACGCAATCTGCCAATGGCTGGGATTACCATTTCTCACCTTGAGCAACATAACGTCCCAGGCAGGAAAACCGACCCCCGGTAATCCACCCTCCGTCACACTTGGCAAAGCGCGAATATGCCAACGCACCGTACATGCTGTAGTCATCTGCACGCGTGGGGCAGTGCGCAATAGCAAGCCCGTTACTTTACTTTCCTCCACAACAAGCTGCAAGCGCCGCGATTGAACAAAATCCACATCATTTATTTCCGCGACCACCACACATAGGGCGTCGCACTTTAAGGCTTCTTCCAAAGCCCACAACCTATCTTTTTCCTTTTTTATACAGACAAAAACCATGCGATCCGGCTCTAGCCCGAAGGTCTGTAAGGATGGCGGAAAAAGCTCCGGCGATCCGCTGATCCATAAGGCTGTTCCTCCTTTCCGCATCAGTTTGGACAGTAGACTGGCAATAAAGCCTGTGCTTGCCGCTTTATCCTCTGGACAAAACGTCATAAACTCATGCATCGCGCCGCGTGGAAAAACCTTTCCTGGAAACACCTTCTCCAGGTCGCCCAGCCCTAAAGACAAAGACGGCTGCCCTGTCTCTTTATATCCCTGCCAGGCCAATATTTGGCGTTGCAGATCCTGTATGGTTTTTTGTTTATCCGTTGTTTCAGGCATGATGTTTCCTCCTTCCTAGAATACAAAAATAATACTAATTTTTTTAGCAAAAAATTTTTTTAGATGTTTATTCTCTTTGGTTTGGTTGATGCCCAGTAAAAGACAGTATTTGGCGCATATGCCCTTGTCAAGCTATTTTGAATATCCTGGTATCCACATGTTCAAAAAACACTATGGACATCGTACGACCCGATTCAAGCACATCCATTTTTAAGGAATATAAGTAAATGGCAGCTTTATAGCCTGAAAATGAATCCGACGAATTATAGATCCTCTACGAAGCTCCTGCTTTAGACGGTATAAGAATGAAAATAATGCGCAAACTTGAAAAATTAAGAAAAGAATTGGGTGATTCTGAATGTAATAATGTCTCTTATGCTCCAAAGACGAAAGCAGGGATCTCTCGGAAAAAAAAGATAGGATCAAACCAATTCAGACCTTTCCGGGCGAGACACATCAATCGCTTCTCCCTGTACCATACTATGGTTTTCCTGTGTTGTAAGCGGCATATAGAGTTGAAAGGTCGTTCCATGCCCCAACCTGCTGTACACCATTAGTCGCCAGCCCACCCGCTCAATCAAATTCTGACAGAGTGCCAATCCCAATCCGCTACCTTTTTCGTTGTTCGTACCCGGCAAACTAGGGATCTGCTTTTTCTCCTTTATTTCTTGTAGTGTAACGGTATCCATTCCGCAGCCCGAGTCACGTATATACACAAAAGATGCTGAAGTGTCCAGATCCATAGAAGCGCCAATTTCAATGACGCTATTTTCATCGCTATATTTTATGGCGTTGCTCAACAAATTGCGCAGGGTAAACTGAAACATTTCGGTTTCACCGATTGCGACAACAGCATCAGGAAGGATGTTTTTTAGTATGATATTTTTTTGTTTTAGCTGCAACGAAAATAAGCTTACAACGTGCTCTGTTTCCTGTATAACAGAAAAAAAATCTTGTTTGATTTCGTCTGTTTGCAAACGTTGGGCGCTCCAAGAGAGTAAATTCTCCAACAGCTTTTCCGATGTCTGGATTTGATCATGCAACAGCGTACTGAGGTAAGTGTTATCTTCCTTGGTTATCCAAGATGCCTTTTCTGCAGCGAGAAGCATCTTGAGGTTCTGAAAGGGTGCGCGCAGATCGTGTGCCATAAGAGACAGCACAGCCAAATTGAAAACTTGCTTTTGCTGCAAGAGCTGATGCTCCTTTTGCAACTTTCCAAAAGAAAGCCCTAGCTTTGTTTGCGCGAGCATGAGCTTCTTTCTTTCCATTTTAAACTGGCCTACCCTTTTTGTGGACAGGCGCTGCCGATAACCAAAACAAGCCAATATACAAAGAAGCAAGAGGTTTACTAGCGTCAAAATTACTTGATTTTCCATACATGTCCCTTTAAACTTCCAGAGGAAGTGATGATACGATCCAAAGGGCGAGTCTTAACTTCGTTATATTTGGGTATTAATACAATTTCTTGGACGAAATGTTTGAGCTTTTATCATTTCCACGTATAAATACGATACCCCCTCCGGAGAGCTTGTATTTGTGCAGCACCATCCTGCATTGCAGGGTAGCAAAATCAGAGATTTGGTTAAGCTCGGTCTAGCCTAGCGGTATTCAAAGGCTTTTGGCATCGAGGCCACCCTCCTAATCATTTAAAAAGATTATTGAAACACCAGCTCGCCAAAAAATGCAGGCAAATGAAAGTTTGGATTGGGCGCAAGGATAGGTGCCCAAGATAAGAAATGCGCGTTTGGAAGGCCGTCGCCACATTTATAAAAGTTACCGTGGGCCAACAGTCCTGAGAGCATAGTCAATTCGGAGTGGATAAAAACAGTGCTCGATATGTACATAATCATATACCAGCGTTTGGTAGACTGTCGATTGACAATGGATGTGGCTGTCATAACCTCCGATATCACGTCGGCTTTCAACCTTGTCCTGTCCGTCTTAATTTCAGGTCCATATCCAATCAGCCCTGTCCCCGCAACATTAAACTCTATGTTGTAATAATGTTGCTTATTGTCAAAGGAAACAAAAAACTCGACACAACTATCTTCCCATACTGCCTCATTTGGTCGGACGTATTGCGCTTTGATAAACTGTTCTTCCACGGCGAAATGCAACAGAATTCCCTTATTGTTGTGTGCAATTTGAAAGGCCACGTTAGGTTTATCAGGAAACTGATCGCGCCAGTTTTGCTGCGCCACCGGCTGCCACGAAAGGTCAGCCATCTGACGGGCGACTTCGTAATAATCAAACTCCGCTAACGCGACATCTCGCAATTCCACGGTCAACTTTTTCATATGTTCAGTTTTAGCTTTGAAAACTGTCCAGCAAAATGCGCTTTAACAAAGGTGCATGCTCTTCCAGTTCGGCTACTAATTTAAGCTGTGCGCGAGTTCTAACCAAATTATGCGTCGGATATTGTATCTTATAATAGGTATCGCCATTTAGATAATCCGTTAAAAAGCGTACCGCCTGCATATAAGGCAAAAGAAAAACGCCTTCCAACAGCGACTCGATCTCTGCTTTCGAAAGAAAATCTTTAGCTTCGCAGATATAGCCGGCTGTGTAAGCTTTAAATAGGGCAATATTCAATTGTATCCTGTCCGTATCAGCTTCATCTTCGGCGGCCGAGTTGATGATCGTTCTGATGGCGTCCCCAAAATCATAAGCGACATAACCGGGCATGACGGTATCCAGATCAATGACACACTGTACCCTGTCTTCTTGATCCAGCAATACATTATTAAACTTTGTATCGTTATGCGTGATCCGTAAGGGAATTTCTCCCTTATCGGCACGTTTCAGTATAGAACGCATGTTATCTTCCCGCACAAAGATGTAATCCAAAAGATCGCCCACAGCCTCTAATCGTTCAAGGGGATCGGCGGCTATGGCTTGGCGCAGATTGTCCATACGAAAGTCTATGTTATGGAAATTTGGCAATACCTCCACTAATCGGGTTGCATCCAAATCGGCTAGTTGCTTTTGAAACTCACCAAACGCTCTACCTCCTGCATAAGCCTGTGCCTCCGTTTCGACAATATCGTAGCTTTTGGTGCCCTCCAATAGGATAAACATCCGCCAGTAACCGCTTTCCGCATCTTTGTAATAAAGCGCCCCTGACTTCGTTGGGATAAGCGTCAACGTACCCTTTTCGACGGCTTCGGCGCCGAGCGGTGCCAATTTGGCCTTTAAATGATCCAGTACAATTTTCGTATTAGCCATCAACCCTTCAACATCGGGAAAAATGTTTTTATTGATCCGCTGGAGCAGGTAGCTTCTACCCTGTTTTATGTCTGTTTTCACACAAAAAGTATCGTTTATATGCCCAGAACCAAATCGTTCCAAGCTCACCATATTACCGTCAATATCAAAATGATTAACAGAATCTATAATCGTACTATCTTTGCAATCAAACATAAAATATAATTAAAAAACACCATCTAGGTCTATACCATCGCAATATCATTAAATAATTATTAAAAACAAAAGACCTAATAGAAAGCAAACGTTTGCACTTTTTTCAAACTACCTCGATGTTGCAATCAACCAAAAAAAACAGCCCTTTATCAACAAATCTTCCGTGCTGTCGACAGCGCACTACCGGCCGTGGTTTGCTTTTTTAAATCAACCATCACTTCTATTGCAAAAGATTTCGTATTTTTAAAAGACAAAAAAAGCAACATGCTCACGGAAATCATCATCATTCTGGCCCTTATTCTTTTAAACGGTATTTTATCCGCATCGGAGATCGCCATTGTCTCCAGCCGAAAAGCGAGACTACAGGCCTTGGCCGATAAGAAAAACCATGCTGCACAGGTAGTCCTTAAATTAAAAGAAAATCCAAATCAATTTCTTTCCACCGTACAGATCGGGATCACCTTGATTGGGATATTGACAGGATTTTTTGGTGGAGGCAGCATTTCTTCCTACTTGGCACTTCAACTAAATCAGGTATCGTTTTTGGCAGCCTATAGCCAACAGATCTCCGTTATTTTGGTCGTATTGGTGATCACCTATCTGTCCTTGGTGATCGGCGAGCTGGTACCCAAACGTATAGGCATGGCTATACCAGAACGTTACGCTTCTTTCATTGCAGCACCGATGAGGCTTTTAAGCAAAATTGTCAAGCCTTTTGTATGGCTATTAAGTGTTTCCACCGAGGCGATCGTGAAGTTATTGAACATCAGGGTCTCGGAAAATTCCGTGACGGAAGAAGAGATAAAAGCGTTGGTCGATGAGGGCGTCAGTAGCGGGGTAATCGAAAATTTTGAACATGACTTCATGGACAGATTGCTCGTCTTGGGCGATAAACGTGCCATCAACCTGATGGTACACCGCTCGGAAATCGATTGTCTGGATTTGCAGGATACAGTGGAGGAAAACAAAGCCATTATCCGTACATCCGAACATACCGAGTTTCCAGTTGTGGATGGCAGCTTTGACCAGGTGAAAGGAATTATACATGTCAAGACATTTCTGAAAAAATATATTGATGACCAACCCATCAATTTTGCCGAACTGATACAGCCCATTCCTTTTGTCAATGAGAATACCTCGGCCTATAATATTCTCAATGTCTTTAGAAATGCCAAGGCACAGCTCGCCGTGGTTATTGATGAATATGGCATCCCACAGGGGATCGTTTCTATCAAGGATATCGTTCGAACACTTTTTGGTGACATGGACTCTACAGATGATAGCCACGGAGAAGGTAACATCCGACAACGGGAAGATGGTTCATTTTTTGCCGATGGACGCATACAGCTCAGCGATTTCATGAGCTACTTTCACCTTTCCCTCACTCCCGAAGAAGAAGACGAACTCAGCAACATCACAACGTTGGGGGGACTTATATTTCTGACGCTGGACCATGTGCCGCAGGAAGGTGAATCCATACATTTCAAGAATTATAAACTAGAAGTGATAGATATGGATGGTAATCGTATCGATAAAGTGATGATCGAGAAGCTATCCGGTCTACGTCATGATATTCCCGAAAATGAGGACTAAAGCGCGCGTTAGCCTATAAAGGGATCCACCACCGCCGTGAGATTATCCAAGCTAAGGACCCCGCTTTGTCGCCAAACCTGTTGCCCATTTTGAAATAAAATCATGGTTGGCACGCCTTGTACGCGATAAGCTGTCGCTAGCGCATTGTTCTTGTCGACATCAATCTTGATAATCGATAGCTGCTCCTTGTACTGGTCTTTTAAATCTTTTAATATGGGAGCCAGCGCTTGGCACGGCCCACACCATGTCGCCGAGAAATCAACCAGCACGAGCGGATGTTGTTTGATGATGTCATTGAAAGTTGCCATAGTTCAAATATACCGTTTTCCTTTTGGAAGTACCAGCTCTCAATATGGAATTGTAAGCGCTTCCAAGTCTTCCATATCTCCTCTGAACATATTGATATCCACATGGCCTTTGATCCCACGAACGGCACCACGCTCAGAAAACTGCCAAAACTGCCAATGCTTTTTGGGTTTGTCTACCCAAAAATTATAGTTGGCAATCCAAAGTACATAATCAGAAAATTCTTTCTCCAGAAAGTCTGTGAAGTAACTATCCCCGGAATAGAGAATGGGCTTGATGCCATAGTGCTTCTCTACCTCGTCCAACCAACGCTTCAATCCTACTTTCAGTGAATCCATCGGCTGTCGCTTTGGGCGTTCTTCGATATCCAGTACCGGCGGTAAATCGCCGGGCTTCAGCCGAACCGTTTGTATGAAATTACGCGCTTGGCGCCGGGAATTCTCATTTGGCCTGAAATAGTGATAGGCTCCACGCAACTTTGTCCTACTTAAAGCGGCTTCCCAATTTTCTTTAAATCGGCGATCCTTCTTGCTTTCCCCCATGGTAGCGCGAATAAAAACAAAATCCAGCGGAATTTCATCGTGTATGGTGTGCAGCTCGATCCAGTTTATGGATCCTTGGTACTGCGAGATGTCGATTCCGTACAGATAGCTGTCATGTACCCGCATCAGATCCAAGTTTCGCCGCGTATGGGCATCATCGCTATATTTTTCTCCTACATCGTCTCCGTAAATCCACCTTTTTGCCACATGCTGCAGGTCTGTGACGAGCAACAACGCACCCAAGCCAATGACGATCGCCGGTATCACGATGCTCCAGATTAGAAATTTCCGTCGCTCATACGCCTCCTCTTTCGCTTTGCTCTTGACCGTTCTCTTGGATTTTGCCATATTGCAGTGAAAATAATGCATTTATTTTTTATTGACAATAGAAATCCTATAACTCCATTATGCGTGTCTACAATTCCAAAGAATGGTTTACGGCTACGGTATTCTTCCACCGTAGCGACACCTTTCGCAAACTATGGCCTTTCCTGCTCCTTATGGCGCTCTATTCGTGGGGGATTGCATACTGGGAGCTCGAATACCTCAAGCTGTCCGAGAAAAGCTGGATAAAAAACATCACCATGGTACATAGTCTATTGGGCTTTGTGCTGTCCCTGCTGCTGGTATTCCGTACCAATACCGCCTATGACCGTTGGTGGGAAGCCCGAAAGCAATGGGGAACCTTAACAAACGTCAGCCGTTCGCTGGCTTACAAGCTTGATGCGTTTATAGGAAAAGAGGATCATGTTACGCGCAGTTTCTTTCGGCGCGCTATTCCACTCTATGCCGAAACGTTATTTAACTTTCTGCGATCAGACTATGTAAAGTTCATGCTGGATGAAAAGGAGCATCCCGAGTTTAAGACGCTCGACGAGGATAAGCATGGCCCCAACCAACTTGCTGCCTTAATCTTTAATAAGGTACATGTATTGTATCAGGAACAGCATCTTTCGGGCGAACAGTTTATTATCCTGAACGACGAACTGCAAACCCTTACCAACGTTTGCGGTGCCTGCGAGCGTATCAAGAACACGCCGATCCCGTTGAGCTATAGTTCATTTATTAAAAAGTTTGTCATCGCCTATTCCGTTACGCTACCGATAGGCTACGTCTTTTCCATGGGCTATTTTGTCGTCGCAGCGGTACCCTTCATCTTTTATGTACTGGCCTCCCTAGAGCTGATTGGCGAATCCATCGAAGAGCCATTTGGCGTCGATGCCGACGATTTACCGATAGACAAAATCGCGTTAAACATTAAAAAACACGTCTCCGAGGTACTGCAACCATGATTTTGCTGGATGCAACAGGGCGTAATTAAAATAATCTCCCTCATTTTCAACCGATAAAATAATAGCGCCAAAATAATTTTTGCAGAAAAGCGAGGAATTTCTACTTTTGTCGCGGAGAGTTGGCAGAGTGGTCGAATGCGGCAGTCTTGAAAACTGTTGACTGTAACAGGTCCGGGGGTTCGAATCCCTCACTCTCCGCCAGATAAAAGCAGCTTTTTTTAAGCTGCTTTTATCGTTTATGTAGCACCTGATTCGAACCGAAGGGCTGGCCGGGGTTCGAACCGAAGGAGGTTTAGGGATGTGTGCGAGCTAGGCGCGGCTAAACCAATCCTGAACTCTCCGCCAGATAAGAGGCCGTCTCATAAGTAATTATGGGACGGTTTTTTTTACTTGTTTACCTCGCGCTATTTTCTATCTTATTC